>JAXHOJ010000047.1:0-15475 GCA_034519525.1 Gemmobacter sp.
ATGCCGTGAATACGCGCGGGGCTGGCGTCATCCGCATCGACGTGATCGGCGGCCCGGAAATCGTGCCCGGCCTGCAGCAGATCGAGGCGATCGGCCGTGGTGTGATCGACATGACCTTTGGCCCCCTCAGCTATGCTCTGGGCACCATGCCAGAGGTCGACGCCTGGGTTGGCAGTGATCTTGAACCGACCGTTTCGCGCGCAAACGGCGGGTTTGACCTGGTTCAGAAGGTGGCGGCCGAAAAGCTGGGCGTTCATGTTCTGGCGCGCTTTGCGCCGGCCGCACCGCTGCATCTGTATCTTCTGGAAGAACCGGCCCGCAAGGCGAATGGCGAGATTGATCTTACGGGCAAGCGCCTGCGCGCCTCGCCCCTGTACAACGCCTTTTACGAAAGCCTTGGCGCCGTGCCGGTCAGCATCCCGGTGCCGGATGTCTATACCGGGCTGGAGCGCGGCACGTTTGACGGGCTTGGCTATCCGCCCTCTGCGATTGAAGGCTGGAACTGGGATCGCTTCCTGAAATACCGCGTCGATCCGGGGTTCCTGCAATCCGATCTGGGCATCTACATTTCCCCCGCCAAATGGGACGCCCTGAGCGAGGAGTCGCGCCGCATCCTGAACGAGGTCGCCATCGAATTCGAGGCCAGCGGCTATGCCGGCTGGCAGAAGCTGACGGCAGATGTAAACGCCCGTTTCGAGGCGCAGGGAATGCAGGTGGTGCAGCTGGACGGTGATGCGGCCAAGGCCTTTGTCGATGCGGCCCATGATGCGGTCTGGAACCGGCTGAAAGCCTCTGGCTCGCCCCATGCCGATACGCTGCGCAAGCTGTATTTTTCACGCTGAGCCCCGTTCAGTGCCGGGCCTCTGTGCCCGGTACTCTGCCAGGAAATGCACATGAACCTTTTGAACGCCTATGACCGCTGTGTCATCTGGCTGGCAGCTTGCGGAGCCGCCAGCCTTGCCGCAATCACCGCGCTGATCATCTATGATGTGCTCAGCCGCAATCTTGGCCTGCCGCCGCTGCGCGCCACCAGTGCCATTGTCGAATATGCGCTGTTGTTCAGCACGATGGCGGCCGCGCCCTGGCTTGTGCGGATCAACGGCCATGTGTCCCTGTCTTCGATCATCGGGCTGACACCCCGTGTGGTTCAGCGCATCGCCGACCGGGCCGTTGTCATCGCAGCCGGGCTGGCCACCGCCATTCTGGCGGGCGTTTCGGGCAGGATTGCCTTTCACCAATGGCTTGCGGGCACGGTTGACATCCGCTCCGTCGATCTGCCCGGCTGGCTGCTTTATGCCTTCATGGCCGCCGGATTTGCGCTGATGGCCACCGAATTTCTGCGGATGCTGCTGCGCGGCGAAGCCTATACCGGCGCCGGGGGGGAGCATTGAGATGATGGAATGGTATGAAGCGACAGCCTTTCTGATCGGCGGGCTGGTCGTGCTGATGATGCTGGGAATGCCGGTTGCCGTGGCCTTTCTGATCATCAACATGGCGGGTGTCATGGTGCTGATGGGCGGTTTTGCAGGCATCGAACAACTGCTGACCAATGCCACGGCCTCTGTCACCACCTTCACCCTGACGCCGGTGCCGCTGTTCCTCATCATGGGAGAGCTGCTGTTCCACTCCGGCCTTGCGATCGGCGTGTTCAATGCGCTGGACAAATGCTTTGGCGGCATCCGCGGGCGGCTGGCCTATCTCACTGTCGGTGGCGGCACGATCTTTGCCACGCTTTCGGGATCTTCCATGGCGAATACCGCCATGCTGGGCACCACGCTGATGCCCGACATGATGAAACGCGGCTACAAGAAATACATCGTCATGGGGCCGATCATTGCCACCGGCGGCCTTGCGATGATCATTCCGCCCTCGTCTCTGGCGGTGCTGCTGGGCTCGCTGGCGCGGATCGACGTCGGCTCTCTGCTGATTGCCGGCATGATCCCGGGGCTGGTGCTGGCCTTGTTCTATGTCGTCACCATCTGGCTGATGATCCGCATCGACCCGGACGCCGCCCCCGGTTACCAGACCGAAAAGCACAGCCTGCAAGAGGTTCTGGGCGGGCTGATCCGCGATGTTCTGCCCATGGGCCTTGTGGTCTTCGCCGTGGTGGGGCTGATCCTGCTGGGCTGGGCCACGCCGACGGAATCTGCCGCCTGCGGCACGGCGGCCGTGCTGATCCTGGCAGCCGCCTATCGCAAGCTGACGCTTCAGGTGATCATCCGGTCGCTGCAAGGTTCGGTCAAGGTATCGGCCATGATGCTGATGATCATCCTGGGTTCCACGACCTTTTCGCAGATCCTGGCATTTTCCGGCGCCTCGCAGGGGCTGATCGCCTTTTCGACCGGGTTCGAGCTTTCGGCCTATGCCATGCTCTTGGCCATGCTGATCGTGTTGATCATCCTGGGCATGTTCATGGATCAGCTGTCGATCATGATGCTGACCCTGCCCATCTTCATGCCGCTGGTCGGGATCTATGGCTTCGATCCGGTGTGGTTCGGTATCGTCATGCTGCTGGCGCTGGAACTGAGTCTGGCAACACCGCCTTTCGGGCTGCTGCTGTTTGTCATGCTGGGTGTGGCCCCGCGCGGCACGACGATGCAAGAGGTGGTTCTGGCCTCGGCGCCGTTCATCCTGTGTACGCTGGTGCTGATCGGGCTGCTGACCCTTGTGCCGGATCTGGCCCTGTGGCTGCCGGCCGCGATGCGCTGACCGGCAAGCGCCCCGTTTGACCTGTGGCAAGGCCCCCTGTGAACAGCCGGGGGCCTTGCCCATTCCGGGTTTCCGTTGATCCGAAAAGCCGGAAAACACCGATCATCGGTTTCATTGGGCCGGTTGTTGATTTCCACTGAGAAGTGACCCGATTGCCTGCGCCGCCATGGCCCGATCACCGAGCCGCCGGATATCGCCCGCGGCGAACGGCTGCATGCCCGCTGACCGCCGAGGTGGAACACCACGCCCGCCGCGCCCAGCCGCACGATGGCCGCATCGGGGGCTTCGGGCAAAGTCGCAACCGGCTGTTCGGCACACAGAGCCTGACTTCCGATGCAGACCGCCACCGCGACGGTATGCAAAACCGTCGGTCGCGGCGGCCCGGGCGCGGCCCTGTGTCGGGACAGAAGCCAGACAGCCGCCAGACGCCGACCGGACGCAGGGCAGACAGCGTCAATAGGGCAGGCCCGTGTAATTTTCGGCCATAAGCCTGCGCGCGGACTCCAGCTGTTCCAGCTCGGCCAGCGCGCTGTCCTGCATCCGCCGCTCGTATTCCGTCGCATCGGGAAAGCGGTGCAGCATCAGCGTCAGGGACCAGGAAAACCGCATTGCCTGCCAGACCCGCGCCAAAGCCCGCTGCGAATAGCGGTCGATCCCATCTGTAGTGGCGGTGGCATAGAACTGCCGCAACCCCTCGAAAAGGTAATGCACATCCGATGCCGCCAGATTGAGCCCCTTGGCCCCCGTGGGCGGCACGATATGGGCGGCATCCCCGCAGAGGAACAGCTTGCCCCAGCGCATCGGCTCGGTCACGAAAGACCGCAGCGGCGCGATCGACTTCTCGATGGCGGGCCCGGTCACCAGCCGCGCCGCAACTTCTGAAGGCATCCTTGCGCGCAGTTCTGCCCAGAACGCCTCATCCGGCCAGTCTGCCACCGAATCTGTCAGCGGCACCTGGATGTAATAGCGCGACAATCTGGGGTTCCGCATCGACGCCAGAGCAAAGCCGCGATCATGGCGGGCATAGATCAATTCGTGGTCCACGGGCGGGGTGTTGGAAAGAATTCCAAGCCAGCCAAAGGGATAGACCTTTTCATAATCCCGCCGGACATCGGTCGGAATAGATTGGCGGCTGACCCCGTGAAAGCCATCACAACCCGCGATGAAATCGCAATCAATGCGGTGGCTTTCCCCGTTCACCCGGTAAGTGACAAAGGCCGCGCCGGTCAGATCATGCAGGGCCACATCCTCGACCCCGTGAATATGGCTGGCGCCGATGGCATCCTGCGCCGCATACAGATCCCGCGTCACCTCGGTCTGGCCATAGACCATGACCTGCCTGCCGATGCTGGATTTGAAATCCACCCGGAACATCCGGTCATTCGACGCCATGAGGCAGCCGTCATGCAGATGCCCTTCGCGATCCATCCGCGCGCCCGCGCCCGCCTCGCGGATCAGATCGGTGCAGCCGGTTTCCAGAACACCGGCCCGGATGCGGGACAGCACGTAATCCCGCGGTTTCCGTTCCAGAACCACCGTGGAAATTCCGGCCCGGTTCAGCAGTTGTGACAGCAGCAACCCCGAGGGCCCGCCGCCGATGATGAGTACCTGTGTCCGCATATATGCCCCCTGTCGTCGCAGCATACTGGCGCAGAACGGGGCAGGGGATAATGGACGATGCGGGGAATATCTGGTATTATCCGGCCATGATGACATTGGTGCAGAACATTCCGGGGGCGCAGAACATTTCCGGGGAGCAGAAAATCCCGGTCTGGCAGCTGTACGGTGAAGACAGCCCCTTCCCTGATCTACTGCATGTCGAACGGATCGTGGATCGCGCCGCCGGGCTGGACTGGCAGATTGCGGCGCATCGGCACCTTCACCTGCATCAGGTGTTTCTGATCCTGTCCGGGCAATTGTGGCTGACGGTCGATGGCAATATTCTGACCGGCCAACCTGCCGTTCTGATGAACATACCGCGCGGTGCCGTGCATGGGTTTCGCTTTTCGGCGGGCACCGATGGTTATGTGCTGACGCTGCCTGCCGCCGATTTCCCCGAAATCTTCAACCCGGGCGCTGAAACGGCGGGTCGGCTGGCACAGCCCTTCGTTCTGCCCGCCCCTGCGGGGATGGAGGCCGCCTTTGCCACGATTGCCGCAGAACATGGGCGGAACGGGCCATTGCGGCGGCTGAAACTGCGGGCCGGGGCCATAAGCCTGTGTTGTGCGGTGGCCGAAGCGGCCGATCCCGGCGCGGCGGTGGCCGCATCGGGTGATCCCCGCATGGCGCGCTTTGGCGCTTTGGTGCGGGACCATCTGGCGCAGGGCTGGCAGCTGGCCGATTACGCCGCCGCGCTTGCGGTATCCGAGCGGCATCTGCGGCGGGTGTGTCAGCAGGAAACCGGCCTTTCGGCCCATGCGTTCATCGAATCCATTCGCCTGCACGAGGCGTGCCGATTGCTCGCCTATACCCGGATGCGGGTGCAGGAGGTGGGTTTTGCGCTTGGTTTTGAGGATCCCGCCTATTTTGCACGGATGTTCCGGCGGGGAACCGGCATGGCACCGGGGCAATACCGCGCGAAGCTGGAAAAGGCCGCCTGAGGGCATCCCCTTTTCTTCAGGGATGTGCAGGCGGCCACCGCAGCATGATCGGCGGGTTTGCGTCTGTCGGCGATCCTGCGGCGGCGGCTACAGGACTTTGGACAGGGCTAGAAGAAAGCTGTCGTTTTCGTCGGCCAGCGCGATGGTGACGCGCGCCCAGTCGAGGAAGGGGCTTTCCTGCCAGCCCTTGATCAGCACGCCCTGATGCCGCAGTGCCTCGGCCAGCTGGGTGCCGGGCAGCCGGGTCTTGAAGAACAGGAAGTTGCCCTGTGCCGGCGCCACCTCGACCCCCATCGCGGTCAGCGCCGCGGCGACGCGCGCGCGCTCGGCCCGGATATGGGCGGTCGTGCGGTCCAGATGCGCCGCATCCGCCAGCGCGGCCAGTGCGGCCACCCCAGCCAGCGCATTGACGGCAAAGGGATTGCGCGTCTTGCGCAGCGCCCGCGCCATGCCGGTGTCGGAACAGAGCCCATAGCCCACCCGCGCACCCGCCAGCCCATAAGCCTTGGAGAAGGTGCGCAGGCTGATCCAGGCATGGCCTGCACGGTCCAGCAAGTCGGTCGCCTCGAAGGCCAGATCGCCCGCCAGATATTCGCGGTAGGCTTCGTCAAACACGATCAGCGTGCCTTCGGGCACGGCGGCCAGCAGGCGGATCAGCTCGGGTTGCGTGATGGCGGGGCCTGCCGGGTTTGACGGCGAGGAGAAGATCAGGATGCGCAGCGGCTGCGCCATGGACTGAATCAGACCATCGACCGGAAAACGCCAGTCGGCCGGGAAGGGCACCTTTTCCACCACGGCCCCCATGCTCTGGGCGCCGAATTCATGCAGGCCAAAGCTGGGGCAGATGGTCAGCACACGATCCCCGGGCCGCAGGGTTGCCCGGTAGACGGCGCCGATCAGATCTTCGGAGCCATTGCCGAGGATGACGGTTTCGGCATCCCGGCCGGTATGCGCGGCAATCGCATGGCGCAGGGCGCTATCGCCGGCATCCGGATAGCGGCCAATGCCCGCCGCTGCGGCGCGGATCTGTTCGATGGCGGCGGGCGAGGGGCCGAACGGGTTTTCGTTGCTGTCCACCTTGGCCAGCGCATCGCGGCCATAGCGGGCGCGGAACTGATCCAGCGCAAGACCGGCATTGTAATCGGGCAAGGCTGCGATTTCGGCGCGGATCAGCGACGCCGAGGAACGGGTTGTCATGGGGACCACCTTGTTAAAGTGTGAAGGGCGGGGTCAAAGGGTGAAGATCTTGCCGGGATTCATGATCCCCGAGGGGTCGAGCGCCCGTTTGATAAGGCGCATAACCTCCAGTGCCGGGCCATGTTCGGCCTGCATATAGCCCATCTTGCCCAGGCCCACGCCATGTTCGCCGGTGGCGGTGCCGCCCATGGCCAGCGCGATGGCGATCAGTCTGGCGTTGATCTGCCGGGCCACAGCGGTTTCCTGCGGATCATCCGGGTCGAACATCAGCACCAGATGAAAGTTTCCGTCGCCCGCATGGCCGATCAGCGGGGCGATCAGGCCGGTTTTATCAATCTCGGTGCGGATTTCGGCGATGCAATCGGGCAGGCGCGAGATCGGCACGCAGACATCGGTGGAAATGCCCTTGATCCCCGGGCGCAGGGCGCGGGTGGCATAAAGCGCATTGTGGCGCAGCCGCCAGATGCGGTTGGCGGCCTCGTGGTTGGCGGCTTCCTCCAGATGCAGCGCCCCGGCCCCCTGTGCCAGATCGGCAAACAGCGCGGCGTCATGCGCCACGGCAGGCTCTGATCCGGTAAGCTCCACCCAAAGCGTCGGGCGTTCCGGCAGGTTTGCGCCGCTATGCGCGTTGATCGCCTGCATCTGCAAGGCATCGGCCAGTTCGATCCGGTTCAGCCCCAGCCCCGATTGCAGCGCGGCCACCACGCAGGCGGTGGCCGATGCCAGATCTTCGAAGGCGCAGAGGATCGAGCGCGAGGCCTCGGGCCGCCCGAACAGGCGAAGGGTCACTTCGGTGATGATGCCAAGCGTGCCCTCGGCCCCCACGAAGAGATGCGTCAGGTCGTATCCGGCCGATGATTTGCGCGCCCGCCCGCCGGTGCGGATCACCTGCCCATCCGGCATCACCACGGTCAGGCCCAGCACCAGTTCGCGCATCGAGCCATAGCGCACGGTCGTTGTGCCCGATGCCCGGGTGGAGGCCATGCCGCCCAATGTGGCATGTGCCCCCAGATCAACCGGGAAAAACAGCCCGGTCGCGCGCAGGGCTTCGTTCAGATTCTGGTGGATCACCCCGCATTGCACCGTGCAATCCATATCCTCGGGGTTCACCGCCAGCACCCGGTCCATGCCCGACAGATCGAAGCTGATGCCCCCCTGCGGCGCCAGCACCTGGCCTTCGATCGACGATCCCGCGCCAAAGGGAATGACCGGCGCGCCATGGCGATGGCACAGGGCAACCGCTTCGGCGACTTCTTCGGTGGTCAGCAGGAACAGCACGGCATCGGGCAAAGCCTGCGGCAGCCAGCTTTCGACAGCGCCGTGCTGCGAACGGACGGCCTCGGCCCGGCTGAGCCGGCTGCCGAAACGCGCCTCAAGTGCGGCAATCGCCGCCTGCACGTCGGCGCGGGGTTCGGTATGGGTCATGGTCTTTTCCGGGAAAGCAAAGGGGGCGGTGGCCGGTCAGAGGCCGCCGCAACTTGGGGTCTCCGGGCCGGCAGGACACCGGCCCGGAGGGTTTGCACAGGATCAGGCCTTGAACCACCAGCGTTCGCCGCAGCGCGCGCCGTCCAGTTCCCAGTCATTGGCGATATCGCCATGGCCGACCTTGTCGCTGGTGGCATCGAGGAAATCGGCCCAGATCGGGGCGACAAGCCCCGCATCCTCCCAGATCAGGCTTTGACATTCCCAGTACAGCTCTTTGCGGCGGGCCTCGTCGGGTTCGCTGCGGCCAGCGACCAGCGCCTTGTTGAACGCCTCGTTATCCCAGCTGCTTTCGTTCCAGCTTCCGATGCTCTGGCGCGAATAGGCAAGCGTCAGCATCGCATCCTCGTTCACGCGGCCCGACCAGCGCGTGGCGAACATCGGGCGCTTGCCCCAGATGTTGGACCAGTAGCCGTCATCCGGTTCGCGCTTGATATCAATGGTGATCCCGGCGCGGGAGGCCTGTTCGGCATAAAGCTGCGCCATGTTGGTGGCCCCCGTGAAGGGCAGTTCGGCCACATGCAGCGGCACGGTCAGCCCGGCAACGCCGGCCTTTTCCAGCAGCGCCCGGGCCTTATCGGGGTCGTAGGAATGTTGCGGCAGGTCGGGGTTGTGATAGGCATAGGCCTTCGACAGCGGCTGGTCATTGGCGATCGAGCCATAGCCGCCCTGGATCTTGGTCAACACCTCTTCCCGGTCAATGGCCAGCTTCATGGCCAGCCGCACATCGCGATCCTTGAACAGCGGATCGCTGACATTCATGGTAAAGCCGTGATGCAGCTTGCCCTGGGTCTGGATCAGGTTGATGCCGGGCATGGCCTTCAGAAGCGGCGCGGTGGTGGTATCGACAAAGCCCATCGCGTCGATCTGGCCCGTCTGCAAGGCCGTGGTGCGGGCGTTGATATCGGCGATGCAATGCAGTTCGATCGCATCGAAATGCGCCCGGCCCTCTTTCCAGTAATTCGGGTTCTTGCGCACGACGCTGCGCAGGCCCGGCTCGTAGGCTTCGAGGATGTAACCGCCGGTGCCCACGCCCTTGTCAAAGGCGCGGTCGTCGGCCGGCACGATCAGCATGTTGATCATCGACAGGATGGCGGGGAAGCCTGCATTCGGCCCGTCCAGCGTGACGGTTACCTCCAGCGGGGCGGTGACGGCGATATCCTTGACGGCCAGCATCAGCGATTTCGCGCCGGAAATGGTATCCGGCCCGCGGTGCAGGTTCAGCGACCAGACCACATCCTCGGCGGTCAGCGGCTTGCCGTTGCTGAAGGTGACGCCGGAGCGGATCTTGAATGTCCAGGCCGACATATCGGCATTCGGGCCCCATTCTGTGGCCAGTTCGGGCACCAGAACGCCGCCGGGGCCGATTTCGACAAGGCAGTTCCGCAGCTGATATTGCAGGTGCATCATGAAGCGGTATTCGTTCACCTGCGGATCGAGCGTATCCGCCGTGCTGAAATCCGAGATCCCGAGCCGGAAGGTGCCGCCGGACTGCGGGGTGTTTTGTGCAAAGGCCGGGCGCATGGTCAGGCCAAGCGTGGCGGCAGCAGACATCGCCCCCATGCCCAGCAGAACGGAACGACGGTTGGTGAAATGGGCCATCTGGCTTTCTCCCTGTTGACGGGCCCTCTTCTCTGGATGGCCCGGATCGGTGGATGGACGGCAGTGTTGTTAGGGTGGTTGCTATTATGTATGATCTTAATAGCCTAAGATGTGTATCGCTGGCCCACAAATCATTCCCGCTGTATACTTGTTAAGCCTACCTAAACATTCATCCCGGATGGAGCTTAAAAATGAGCACGGGCCTTCCGCCACTGCGCGCCTTGCAGGCATTTGATGCATTTGGCCGGACAGGCACGGTTCATGGCGCGGCCCGCAGCCTTGGCGTGACCCCCGGGGCCATCAGCCAGCAATTGCGCCTGCTGGAAGACCATGCCGGGCTGCCACTGCTGCTGCGCGAGGGGCGGCGGATCACGATGACCCCCGTGGCGCGGATCTATCACGAGATGATTTCGCAGGGATTTGACCGGCTTGCCCGCGCGCAGGAATTTGCATCGGCGCAGCGCATGTCGGAAGATCTGACCGTGACGGGGCTGCCCACGCTGCTGCAGAAGTGGCTGAACCCGATGATCCACAGGTTTCAGGCCAATGCGCCCGATACCACGCTGCGAATCGTCGCCACCCACCGCGAAACCGAACCGCAGCTGATGGATCTGACATTTCGCCTGACATATGGGCTTGCGGCCACGCGCTATCCTCATTCGCGGGCGCTGTTCACCGATGTCTGCTTTCCCGCCTGTTCGCCCGAGTTTCTGGCCAGCCATCCCGAGGCGCGGACCAGCGAAGGGCTGGCGCGTCTGCCGCTGATCGGGATCGACTGGGGCATGGAGGAATCGGTGGCGCCGCACTGGTCGCATTGGTTTGCCGCGCAGAACACCGTGCTGGCCAGCCCGATGCGCACGGTCGCCGTCTATTCGCTGTCCAGCCTTGCGCTGGAGGCGGCGGCAACGGGGCAGGGGGTGGTGCTGGCGCAGGCCGCGTTTGCCGGGCCGGATCTTGATTCAGGGCGGCTGGTGCGGCTGTCGGATGATGTGCTGCCCATGCCCGAGGCCTATTTCATCTGCTGGGGGCTGACGACCATGACCCACAAGCCTGCGCGCGATTTTCTTAACTGGGTGATGTCGGAAACAAAGGCGAAACGCGATATGAGAGGGAAGAAAATCTAAACAATTGGTCAGCCTTTCTCGGCTGGCACCTCATGATTTGTCTGCGCATAATCCCGGCAAACACCGCCATATAGGGATGTAGCCATGTTTCTCAAAAACGCCTGGTATGTCGCAGCCTGGGGCAGCGAGATCGACAACAGCCTGCGGCAGATACTGGTTCTGGGCGAAAAGATCTGTGTCTTCCGCACCAGCCAGGGTGAGGTTATCGCGCTGGAAGACGCCTGCCCGCACCGCAAGCTGCCGCTGTCCAAGGGCCGGATCAAGGGCGACACGGTTGAGTGTGGCTATCACGGCCTGACCTTTGATTGCGCGGGCCAGTGTGTCTGGGCGCCGGGTGGTGGCCGCATCCCTTCGGCGGCCAAGGTGCGCGCCTATCCGGTGCATGAGAAATACGGTCTGGTCTGGATCTGGATGGGCAATGCTGCCATCGCCGATGCCGATGACATCATCGACATCCCGAATTTCGACAGCCCGGACTGGGGCATCAACCGTGGTGCTGCGATGGAACTGCAGTGCAACTATCTGCTGATGACCGACAACCTGCTGGATCCGACCCATGTGGCCTGGGTGCACGAGACCAGCTTTGCCCAGGCCGCCACCAAGGACACGCCGCTGAAGGTGACGCGCACGGATAATGGTGTGATCGTCCATCGCTGGATGATGAATGTGGCCCCGGCGCCGTTCTATGCCAAGATCGTGGAATTCGAGGGCAACTGCGACCGCCTGCAGCATTACGAGGTGCGCTATCCCTGCAGCGCGCTGATCCGGGCGATCTTTACCCCGGCGGGCACCGGCGGGCCTGAAGGTACGCTGCACGAAAAAACCTTTGTCATGGACAGCTACAACTTCATGACGCCCTCGACCGAGACGGAAACCCGCTATTACTGGTTCCAGCTGCGCAACATCCGCCCCGATGATGCCGAACTTTCGGCCATGATGAGCGCGGATGTCCGCCACGCCTTTGAAGAGGATCGGGCGGTACTGAATGCGGTGCAGATCGGGCTGCGCGAAAAGACCTCGCCGCATATCGACCTGTCGATCGACGCGGGCCAGCTGCGCTTCCGCCGCCAGCTGGAGGCGATGATTGCCGAAGAACAGGCGGTTGACGCCAAGATGCAGGCCTGAACCATGGCCGAGACATTCCGGCGGTTCCGGGTGGCGCGCAAGCACCCGGAAAGCAGCGTTATTACCTCGTTCCATCTGGTGCCCGCCGATGGCGGCGCGCTCTGGCCTGCGCGGCCCGGGCAATATCTGACCCTGCGTATTCCCGGCCCGGAAGGGCCGGTGCTGCGCACCTATTCACTGTCGAACGCCGTTGATGCCACGGATTGTCACCGGATTTCGGTGAAGCGCGAGGCGGGGTGGAGGGCGCGGAAGGTCCTGCCTCGGAGGCATAGTCCTCGATGACGGCATTAAGGGCCAGCAGCGCGGTCATTCCTCGGGGCGTTGCAGGTGCTGCGGCCGGCCGTTGGTTTCGGCCTTGGGGGTTTCGCGGCGGCCGCCCGGCGGGCCCGAAAACATGCCGCCCTTGGGCTTGGTTGCCCGGTGTTCCACCTGGTGATGACCAGGTCACCAGCCCTTCAATGGGCCGGCAACGATCTCGGTGTTGTCGGCATCTCGATAGCGCCGGCGCGCACCCGTCGGGCCTTGGCCTCGCCATTTCTCGAGCACGAACAGCGTTATCATGTCGGGCGCAGGCTTGTCACGTCCCTGTTGTACACCGGCTTGTAACCTTCGGGTTTGAAGCTGAGCGCCGCATTGTGGAACGAGCAGCACATCGTTGCGTTCTGAGACCACGAAACGGGCGTCGGCGGTCATCTCCCGGCAGCAGCGCGCCATCGGGGTTCGCCGCGCGCACGATCACGGTATAGGTGACGACATTCCTGTTGGGTCACCGGATTGAGCCGCACCTGGTCGACCGTGCCGGCAAAGCGCCGCGCGCCATAGGCATCGACGGTGAAATCCACGCATTTTGCCCAGGTTTGACCTTGGCGATATCGGCCTCGGCAACCGCGGCTTCGATCTGCATTTGCGTGAGGTCGCGCGCGATCTGAAACAGCGTCGGCGTGTTGAAATGCGCGGCCACCGTCTGGCCGATATCGATCTGGCGGCTGATGACGACGCCGGACACCGGTGATCGGATGACGCTGAACTCCAGATTGGCGCGGTCCTGGCGTGATCCGGGCTTCGGCCTGTGCTACTTGTGCGGCCGTGCTGCGCGCCGAGGCCTGCGCGGTCTCGAACTCCTGCTTGCTGATGAAGTCCTGCTTCACCAAGTGCCCGGCGTCAGGTAAAGGCATTGGCGTGCTTGCAGCGCCGCATTGGCGCGGGCGCTGGCCAGGCGCCGCCTCGCTCGCCTGGTAACCGCGAATTGAACAGTGCCAGATCGATGGTGCAGCAGGCGAGTTGCTCGGCCTTCACCTGATCGTTGAAATCGGCATAGAGCGCCTCGACGGTGCCCGACACCTGGGTGCTGACCGAAACGACCTCGGGCACCGGGTTGATGATGCTATTGGCGGTGGATTTTCCTCGGTCAGATCGCCCTTCAACTCGCGACGGTCTTGAAAGGGTCGGCTGGTGGTGGCGCGTTGATGCGCTTCCACGCGAACCAGCCTGCGATGGCGAGGACGAGGATGACGAGGATGATCCAGCTACGGCGTTTGATGACTTGGTCCATGACAGGGAGCTTGATGCGGTCAGCGCTCCGCACTCGATCGCCTCCCTGATATCGGCCTGATCGGCCCGCAAGCCGGGCATTGGCGGTGCGCATCAGCATGCTCGCTCTGCACCAGAACTGTTGCTGCCGCGCACTCGCCAGCGCGCTCTGGGCGTTGGAGAAGATCGGCAAAGCGTGCCGACCCTCGGCCTTGTAGCGCCTCCTGCGCCAGATCGGCGGAAAGCGCTGGCGCTGTCCGACCAGCACCCGCGCCGTCGTCAGGCTGGCGCAGCGCATTGTCGTAAAGGCGACGTAGTTAATAGACTGGCCATATCCCATTCAGCATACCCGGTCTCAGTTCGGCTTGATCGGCCAATCTTGCCATATTCTAACCTGCTTCCCGTAGCAGCATTCGTAACACGACTGTACGGAACATTGTGTTTTTCCACCGGTGCGACCAATCACCCGGTCATTCCGAAAGAGTATTGCCTGGTAATAGTCATCCCGCTTCCGGCACGGTCCAGGAGATTTCCCCGGCGGAAGTGTGCGATACGTTTTTTTGCAGTTCTTCTGCGGAAGTTCTGTCCTGCTTGATGCAATTTTGCACCGTGTTTGCATTTGTAAATTTATCCCCGTTATAATCTTCCTATTCTGCTCAGCTGGATCATAATACCTTAAGAATTTCTAACCTAAGCCCAGCAGCATCTGCAACACGACTGCATGGAACATTGTGTTTTTCCACGCGGTGCGACCGCACCGCAATTCCGGTCATCCTGGAAATATATTGGCCTCATAATAGCCCCCCCCCCATCCTGCTCATACGGCTCGTGGAGATTTCTTGGAAAGTGCGATACGTTTTTTTGGTAGCTCTTCGTGAAGTCTCTGTCCTGTTTTTTGGATGCAATTTTGCACCGTGTTTACTGTAAATTTACCTCAGTTATAAATTCTTCCTATTCTAGTTCTGCTGATTTTAATAATCTGAGACTTCTACCCATGTGGGTAAGCCTGTAGCAGACGGTAATGTTGATTGTATGGAACATTGTGTTTTTTCAATTTGTGCGAATCTACCCACTTGAGCTTTTTCTGCCCGAAATATAGGAGCAGTTCCAATAGTTTCTTCTGCCTATACGGTCTCAGGAGTCCCCTTCAGGTGAAGTGATACGTTTTTGGTAGTTCTCGTGAAGTTCGTCCAGTTTTTTTTTTTTTTTTTTTTTTGGATGCAATTTTGCACCTGTTGTATTTGCAAAATTTACTCCCGTTGCGCAGCACGTGTTCCAATTGAGTAAGACGCATAAAATTTAATAGCAGTATTTACCGCCGACTGGTAATTAGGTCCTGATTAGCAATGAGATCACGCAACTGAAATCGATTTTTATCCCCCCGCTGCTGCGCAGAACAATCGCAACCATGAATAAACAGGGATTTTTTTGCGTCCTTCAAGCGCGAAGTGACTATGCCTTGGTGAAACAAACGTTGGCTGAAGATCCGTTAATCCTGCGTGAATTAGGTAATACAAGCGGCAGCATCACACAGAAGGAGACTAAAAAAGATGATAACATCTATAATAATATCTACTCCCTGCGCAATTTCATTTATCGCGCTGGCGCCTGAGGTGGCAAATTAATGATGAAAGGTAATAAACGCGATGCTCTGCAGAAAATATATATGAAGTTCTGGTGTGAAGATTTAAAAGGAAGGTATGCGGTAGCATCACACGCCTGAATAGGTGCAAGATGGTGATTCTGATACCCGTGGAGGATTTCAAAGGCAGTGTCGCAACAACAGGTAAACAAACTTGTGCGTTCATGGATGTGTAATTATAAACCCCAAATACGTTTTTTAATAATCCGGAAAACTAAACGAAAAAACAAAAGACCCAATGAGGATCCCATTGACGTTGCAGATGCTATTTGGTTCCGTACACACTGGTTCAGGTGTATTTCATAACACGAGTGTTAATCCCACCCTGATAACACTGCAAGAAAGACAGTACAATCAATCAGTACATCTCACAGATAAGTCTGACTCCATATAGAAACTGTGGCTTATAGAAGTTCATAATTACACTAACGCGATTAACAGATAAATACATTGCAGGGCAAGAT
>JAXHOJ010000058.1:0-10470 GCA_034519525.1 Gemmobacter sp.
GTCGGCAAAACGGGTCTGGCTGGAGGGCAGCAGATTTGGCATGATTTGGCTTTCAGATAAGGCAAGACCGGCCGGTGGCACGATCAAAGATGTGAAGATGTTCCGGGGCAAGGGCGAAACTTGCGGTATCGCCCGGCGAAAGATTGCGGAAGTATTTGGTAACGAAAGACATTTCCGCGCCATCCACCTCGGCTATCACCTGTCCTTCGGCGCCCATGTTTTCCACCAGAACCACGGTGCCGCGGATCGCGCCGGCCGTGCCTTCGGCCACCAGCCCCATGCGCGAGGGGCGCAGGCCAAGCTCTACCTCTTGCCCATCGCTGACGGCAAACCGGCCTGAGGGCAGCGGAATACGGATGCTGCCTGCCACGGCCACACCATTTTCGATCCGACCCAGCCGGAAGTTCATGCTGGGCGATCCGATGAAATCCGCGACAAAGCGGGTGGCCGGCCGGTCAAATATCTCGTCCGGCGTGCCCTGCTGTTCAATCTGGCCTGCACGCATCAGCACGATACGGTCGGCAATGGTCATCGCCTCCAACTGGTCATGGGTCACGAAGATCGTGGTTGTCTGCAGGGCGTTGTGCATCTTGCGGATTTCTGTTCGCAGCTTTTCACGCAGCTTGGCATCCAGATTCGACAGCGGCTCGTCGAACAGGAACACCTTGGGCGTCTTGATCATCGCCCGCGCCATGGCGACGCGCTGTTGCTGCCCACCCGACATGTTCTTGGGCTTTCGGTCCAGCAGCGGATCAAGACCCAGCATCCGCGCCACATCGGACAGCCGCCGGTCGATCTCTCTGCCTTTGCCACCCCTGCGCGGCGCAGGCCGAAGGTGATGTTGTCTGCCACGGTCATATGCGGATAAAGCGCATGGCTTTGAAACACCATGGCCACGCCGCGCTGGCCGGGGTGCAGATGCGTGACATCGGTGCCGCCGATGGTGATCCGGCCTGCTGTCACCTCTTCCAGCCCGGCGATCATCCGCAGCATGGTGGATTTGCCGCAGCCCGAAGGCCCAAGGAAAACCACAAATTCATGATCGGGGATCTGCAGGTTCAGCCCTTCGATCACCGGATGGGCGCCGTAACTTTTCACGATGCCCGCACATTGGATATTGGCCATGGGGATCAGCCTTTTGCACGTCCGCCACCGCGGACCATCGGAATTGATGAGGCCCATCAGAAGGCCGATGAAAACAAGCGGGGCAGAACCAGCACCACGGTCGCCGCATTGATGACGCCCCAGGGCACCTCTTTGCCCAGCGAGGTGATCGAGGCTGCCACCACCGGCAGTGTCGCGTTCTGGGCGGCCAGTGTCAGGGCCAGCAACAATTCGTTCCAGACCAGCACGAAGGTGAAGACCAGCGCGCCGAACAGCGATGGCGCGGCAATGGGCAGCGAAAAGCGCCAGAACACCTCTGCCTCGGTGCAGCCTTCCATCGCCGCCGCCTCTTCGATCTCGCGCGGGACGCGGTCAAAGGCAGGCACCGCCAGCCAGATCACCGTGGAAATCGTGGTCACCAGATACACCAGTATCAGGCCGCCCAGACTGTCGTAGATGCCAAGGTCGAGATAGATGACGATGAAGGGTATGGCGATGGCCACCGGCGGCATGAAGCGCAGCGACAGGACAAAGAACTGTACATCATCCCCATAGCGCCTTGCATGGCGGGCCAGCGTATGGGCCGCCGGGATGCCAAGGGCTGCCCCGATGCCCACCGCAACCGCAACCACGATCACGGAATTCACCAGCCCGTCGCGGATCGTGGGATTGCCAAGAATGGTTGCAAAATTCTCCAGCGTCGGGGTGAAGAACAGCTTTGGCACCGGCGTCACGATATCGCGCAGCTGCTTGAAGGCGCCAAGTGCGGTCCACAGGATCGGGGTCAGGGCAACCAGCACCACAAGACCAAGGGCCGCACGGGCCAGATTACGAAGGATCAGCGAGACCATTTTCTCCCGCGCGCCAGATGAGGGTGAAGGCAAGTGTTGTGGCGATCAGCAGCAGGATCGACATGGCCGAGGCATGCAGAGACCCGCCCGCCAAGGTTGATGCCGGTCTGATAGGCGTAAAGATCCAGCGTTTCGGTGGCAGTGCCAGGGCCTCCGCCGGTCATCACGAATATCAGGTCGAAGGATCGCAGCGATTCCACCGCCTTGACCAGAACAAGGCTTATCAGCGGGCCTTTCAGCATCGGCAGGGTGACATAGGCGTGGATTTCCCAGATGCGGGCATTGTCCAGCATCGCCGCCTCGATCGGATCGCGGGGCAGGGTTTCCAGCAGCTTTACAAGGATCACGGTGAAGAACAGGCCCCATTGCCAGATATCCACCATGGCCACCGAAATCAGCGCGATCGAGGGATCGGCCAGAAACTCGATCGGGCCGATGCCGAACAGATCGGCAAACCAGTTGGCCAGCCCCAAAGAGGGGGAGTAGAGAAAGCGCCAGATGAAGGCCGCAGCCACCCGCGGCAAAAGAACCGGCGCCAGAAAGGCAAAGCAGATCAGGTTCCGCCACAAGGGCCGCTTGACGGTTTCATGCACCAGCACGGCCAGCAAGTGATGGCAACAGCCAGTGTTCCGGTTACCGTTATCAGCTCCCAGATCAACGAGATTTCCAGCGCATTGAAAAACCGCTTGTCCCGCAGCAGGCGCAGATAGTTGTAAAGCCCGACATATTCGTAATCGGGAGACCGGAGCGCCCGGTTCATGACAGAAAACCAGACCGCGCCCGCCGTGGATACAGCGGCCAGCAGGCCCAGCACCGTCAAGGCAGGCGCAAGCGAAGAAGGATGAACGCTGTCGGGTCATGGATGTACCTCTGGAAAAGGGCCCGGTGCGACGGGGAGGCCACCCGCACCGGGCGGCCGTCATTTGACGCGCGACAGCGCGTCTTCGGCGGCAAACACGGCCTCATCCAGGGCGCCCTGAATATCGTCGCGGGTTCCGGTGAACAGCTCTTCCAGGGCAAGGCCCAGCGTATCCCCGATTTCCGGCCATGCCGGGCTTGCCATGATCAGCAGGTTGGTGCGCGATCCGGTGGCCAGCAAGGCGTCGATATATTCCTGCGGGACGGATTTGCGGTATGCCTCGCTCTGCAGTGTGGAAACACGGCCGATATCCGAAGCGATGCCTGCTGCCAGTCTCTGCTGCTCCATCTCTTTCGAGGTGGCCCAGCCCACGAAATCGCCCGCGATCACCTTGGCGCAATCATCCTTGGCGCCAACGCTTGAAACGGCCCATCCATGCGCCCAGCCGGCCGAAGGCAGCGGTTCGGGTGGCGGCGCATAGGCCACCTTGCCCGCAACCTGCGATTTGGCCGGGTCTTCCATCCAGGGCCCGAAAACATCGCTTTCGATCAGAACCGCCACCTGGCCGCCACGGAACGCCTCGACCGAATCCGACCAGTTGAAGGTGCCCACACCGGGCGGGGCCGATTTCATCAGCTCGATATACAACTCCGTCGCCTTGACGGCGGCTTCAGAGTTGAAGATCGGCGTTTCGCCATCCAGCCATTCGCCGCCCATCGCGCGGAAGAAGGGTGTCCAGCGCCAGACATTCATCCCCGATCCGCGTTGCCCGCGGGCCGCCCAGCCATATACCTTGTTTTCGGGATCGTGGGTCGCCTTGATGGCCGCCACCATCTCGTCCAGTGTCTTGGGCACGCCAAGGCCTTTGGCCTCCAGCAGATCCTTGCGCACCATCATCACATCGCCGCCACCCACGAAGGGCGCGAAATAGAGAACGCCGCCCGAAGATGCGACATTGGCCAGATCAACGCGGAAATCCGCCAGATCATATTCGGCAGGCACCACATCGGCCAGGGGGTGAACCCAGCCCGCGCTGACATATTCGGCCAGATTGGCCTCGTCAATATACAGAACCTGATAGGCACCGGCTCCGGTCGAGGCATCAAGCCGCGCCTTGGCCCGCCGCTCGTTTTCACCCAGCAGGGTGATCTTCACCTCTGTGTCCCATTTGGCGTTGAACTCGGCCAGATGGGCATCCAGTGCCGTAACAGCGGGCATCCCCTGTCCGATCACGCTCAGGCTGGCCAGCTGGCCCTTGCACTGCGCGGTATCCTGGGCCGCAGCGGCCAATGGCAAAAGCGCAATACATGCGCCCCCTGCGAGCAGGCGTTTCATTTTCATCTTCTCTCTCCCTGTTTGGCTGTCGTCCGGCCTGTCGCCCGATCCTCCGCCGATGCCCGTCAGGGCACCCCCGCGCACAGGTCCATCATTCCCCGGTCAAGCCGCTGGAATTCCTTGTATCTGTCATCATAGAACGCCACATGTCCGGGGTTCGGCAGATGGGTGCGGCCAATCCGGCTCATGGCGGCTGCCGCCGTGGTCAGATCGGGATAAATCCCACCTGCCACCGCCGCACAGATCGCGGCCCCCAATGCGCCCACCTCTTCTGCGGCAACAACCTCAACGGGCCGGTTGCAGACATCTGCAAAGACCTGTGCCCAATGCGGGGAACGTGCGGCCCCACCCGTCAGACGGATTGCTGCACGCCAGATGCCGCCTGCATGGGGCAGGATCTCTTCGGCATGGCGGCGGTGCTGGAAGGCCACGCCCTCACAGATCGCCCGGATCATGCTTGCCGTGTCATCGGTTGCGGCCAATCCGACAAAGGCGCCCTGACGCGGCTTTGGCCCATGGACATAGGGCAGGAAATGGCAGCGCCGCGCAAAAACCGGGCTGTGATCCAATGCCGCCACGGCTTCGGCGGCCGTCAACCGCCCACCCATGGCCCTGTCCAGATACCACCCGAGGTTGGCAGCGGAAGAAGGGCTGCCTTCGGCCACCAGCCGGGCAGCCCCATCGCGGTGGATCATGCTCAGCAGCGGCTGGCGGCTGGGCAGGGTGTCTGTCACCTCCATCGCGTTGATGGCCCAGGTGCCAGCAATCATCACCAGTCGCTCGTCTGATGTCACGCCCGCCCCCAGCACACAGGCCGCCACATCCATCATCCCGCCTGCAACGGGCAAGCCTTCCGGCAGCCCGGTTTCTGCCGCAGCCTTTGCCGAAACCCGCCCGGCCATAGCCGAACTGGGCAATATGGGCGGCAGCTTCTCCAGCAGATCTGCCCGGCCAAGCGCCTGCAGAAGCGGCAGAGAATAGTGGCCCCCCGCCATATCCATCAGGCCACCGCCGCTGGCATCTGTTGGATCTGTCAGCGCAGCGCCTGTCAGACAAAAGCGCAGGAAATCCTTGCAGGCCAGCCCCCAGCGGGTTGCCGCCATGACCGTGGGCTCTGCTTCTGCAAGGCCTGCCAGCTGCATCAGGGTTTGCCCGCCCCAAAGCCGGTTCCCATTCAGCGCCGACAGGGCAGGCAGGCGCCCCTGACTTGCCAGCCTGTCGACCAGAGGCTGCGCGCGATGATCGACCGAAACGATCCCGGGCCGTGTGGCGCGACCCTCGGCATCCACCAGAAAAATGCCGTTGCCAAAGCCGGTGCAGCCCACCGCGACCAGTTGCCCTGCGCTGCCCTCTGTCAGCAGTGCCCGGATGGTTTGTGCGGTCGCCTGCCAGAAGGCCTGCGCATCGCGCTCCACCCGCCCATCCGGCAGGTGCTGTGTTTCAACCGCGGCATGGCGCTGGGCGATCACCCGGCCATCCGGCGCGACCAGCGCCACCTTGACGGCTGTTCCCCCCGCGTCAATTGCCAGAACCAGTGGCGTTTCCTGTTCAGCCATGCTTGCCTCCCGCTGTTGCAAGGCCAAGAATACGCGGATCTGTCGTCGCGGTCGCAAGCTGCGCCGCCGCCCAGCCAGAATCTTTTCCAAGAGCGGCAGCCAGAACCTCTGCAAGTTCCTGCAGGGTGGCGGCTGTCAGTTGCCCGCTCAGCACCAGCCCGGTGCGGCGCAGCACCAGATCCTCCAGCGTTCGGGCCATACGGGCATCGGCCAGCCAGAAAACCTCGCGCCGCGTATAGGACGGAACGGTTGCCAGCGCCGTATCATCCGCAGCCGCACAAAAAGCGGCGACTTGCCCGGCCAGTGCGCCATAACGGGCGACCAGACTTTCGGCCCGATCCATCGGTAGGTCAAACTGCCGGGCCAAAGCGCGGGTATCGACAGGGGCTGCACCGGGATATGGCCGATCTGCGGTGCTGCTCTGCCGGGATTGCCCCAGATGCGCCAGAACCCGATCCGCCGCCTGTTCCGAAAAGGAACGGAAGGTTGTCCACTTCCCGCCGATTAGCGACAGGACGGGAAGGCCCGCGATATGGTGCTCTGACAGAACATGGTCGCGCGCTGCCTGTGTTGCATTGCCCCCGCCCGCCTGCAACGGACGAATTCCGCTTGTCACGGCCACCACATGCTGCGGGCCGATTTTGATATCTGCAAACAACTGCGACAGGGCGCGCAGCAGATAGGTGACCTCTTGCCCCGCCACCTCATGATCGGCGGGATCGGTGGTTTCCACTTCGGTCGTGCCCATCAGCACGGTGTCATCCACCGGCAGGCAGATCACCATCCGCCCTGTGCCATCGTCGAAATAGAACGCGCGTCCCGCCATGCGGCGCAGCAGATCCGGGTGGCGCAGAACCAGATGCGCCCCCTTCACCCCACGCACCAGCCGGGTCTGCAGGCCGAGCCGCTCATTCACCCGGTCGATGGCAGCACCCGTGGCATTGACGATGATCTGCGGGCGCAGGGTTGCGCTGTTGCCGGTTTCCGGGTCTGTCACCCTCAGCGTGCCGGGGCCTGACAGCTGCCAATCCACATGATTGATCGCCGCTATCGACGTGTTTGCGCAGGCTTCGCCCAGCATTTCCATCACCAGGGCTTCTGGCCGCAGGATCTGTCCATCAAAATAGCTGACCACGGCGCGCATCCGCTGTGGCAGGCCCGGCGGAAAGCTCTGCCGTAGCAAGGCCATGCGGAATCGCGGCAGCGCTCGCCGCACGGCGCCAAAGCGTTCGTACAGGACCAGCGCACCGGCCAGCGCCGCAAGGCTGAGCGGCCCCGGGCGGCTCGACAGGCCAAGAAAACGCAGAACTGCAAGCGGCAGGCCAGAGATCAGCTCTGCCATGGGCACCACAATTTCCAGTGGCTTTACCAGATGCGGCGCATCTTGCAGCAGCAGGTTGCGTCTCGCGTGCGGCCTCTGCCACCAGGCCAGAAGCTCACTGCCCTTCCAGGCAACGCAGCCCGCCATGTGCCATCCGGCTGGAGGCCCCGCTGGCGCCCGCGCAGAAATCGCCGGTTTCCAGCAGCACGGCTGAGATACCATTCAGCCCCAGATCCCGCAAAGTGCCGATCCCATCCACACCGCCTCCGATCGACCACGACTTGCGGTGCAGAAGCGCCAGCCAGCTTCGCCCATTCGCGCGCTCTGGCTCCTTAAGCCTGCCGGGCGGTGATGGGGTGCGATTCACATGGGGGCGATCCTGCTGTGATGCCCGAGAATTGCCAGATACTTTATTTTATGTCAATCAAACATTGCATTAATTAATACTTTTGTCGTACAGGTGCGGATATCAGTGTGTTATCCGCCCTTCCTCTTGCCGCGTCTCAAGGTCGGGTGTTTCTCTTCGACACCTCTGTGTAGATGGAAGCATGTCGCAACGGGCAGAACGCCACGCATCCATAGAAGCCAAAGCGCTGATATTATCTCACTTTCTGGGGTATCTTGCTGTGATGCAGCTTCACAGCCTCACCGCCGAGACGGGCACACGACCGCCGTTCAAAAAATTGGGCCGATGTCGCGGTTGTGGGCCTGCAGTGAAACGACACAACTGCAGGCTCCAGCCTCACAGGGCAGAAAGCAGCCGCGCGATATCCGGCGCATCTGTCGGCGTTAGGCAGAATACCGTACTATTCCAAAGACTGCGCGCCTGATTCTAGCAGAATGGCAGCCCTCTGCTGCCGTGTGCTGCGCAGATTACTGGCGGTATCTGGCCTGGCTGGTCGTTCTTCCAGATGGTGCCGCATCGCCTCGCGCGCGGCAGTTTCATCTCCATTCTGGATAGCAGTCACGATGGCTTCGTGCTCTGCCTCCAGAAGGCGTGAATACTCCGGTGTAATCTGAGGATCGCCATCATCGCTGACGGCACGTCGCGGGATCAGTGTCTTGCCGATCAGCCGTAGGAACTCGCTGAACCGCGGGTTGTTGGCAGCCTCGGCGATCGCGGTGTGAAAGGCAAAATCGGCATCTGATGTCGGCTCGCCAAGGCGGGCGAGCCGACAAAACTCTTCAAATGCCTCAATGATGGTTTCTTCCTGTGCGGGCGAGCGGCGCAGCGCAGCAAGCCCTGCTGCATCACCCTCGACCGCCGTGCGCAACTCCAGCATCTCGATCAGCGAAGAAACGCGCGCCAGGTCCAGATTGCGAAACGGCAAGGTTTCTGCCGCCGGAGGCTCCAGCACGAAAACACCGGCGCCTTGGCGGGGCTCCACCAGGCGATCTGATCGCAGGGCGGCGATTGCTTCGCGCACGACTGTGCGGCTGACACCAAAATCCTGCGTCAGCCTGGCTTCCGAGGGCAGGCGATCACCCGGCTTGAAGATGCCACCGGCAATCTGAGCCCGGATTGCGTCACGAACCTGCACAACAAGTGTCTGGCCCTGGGGGGGCTGTGCATCTGTGCCGGGTGTAATCGCCATGAGAACCCTCTTCTTTACAAGGTTCTGCTTATGCCAAAGCAGTGCCTGGGCACAACTGCGCCATTACGCCAACTCCTCATCCAGCAGTTCTGTTGGGATATTCTGAAAGCTGACGGGTCTGAGCCACCTTCTGATGGCCATGGTCCCGACGGAAGTTGCGCCGAAGTTGGTGGATGCGGGGTATGGCCCGCCGTGGACCATGGCGTCGCAGACCTCGACGCCGGTGGGGAAGCCGTTGGCCAGCACCCGCCCGGCCTTGCGCTCCAGCACCGGCAGCAGGCGGCGGGCCAGCGTGGTGTCGGGGGCATCCAGATGCAGGGTCGCGGTCAGCTGGCCCTCCAGGGCCTGGGCGATCTGCAGCATCTCTTCGGGGTCTTGCGCGGTGACGATCAGGCCCAGCGGCCCGAAAACCTCTTCGCTCAGGGTGTGATCTGCCAGCCAGTCCGCTCCTTTCACGATAAACAGCTGCGGCAGGGCCTGCCGCCGGTCACAGTTCTGCGTCAGCAGCGCCCGCACGCCGCGGCCTGCGGCGATACGGTCACCGCCCTGGGCATAGGCATGGGCGATGCCTTCGGTCAGCATCACCTGCGCCCCGACGCCCTGCAGCGCCGCAGCCGTGGCCTGCCCCAGCGCCGCAGCCTGATCTTCCATCACCACGGCAATGCCGGGATTGGTGCAGAACTGCCCCGCCCCCATCGTCAGGCTGCCCGCCCAGCCTGCGGCGATTCCCGCGCCACGGGCCGACATTGCACCCGGAAGAATGAACATGGGGTTAACAGAACCCAGCTCGCCGAAAAACGGGATCGGTTCGGGGCGCGTGGCGCAAAGATCGAACAGCGCCCGCCCGCCTGCAAGCGATCCGGTGAAACCCACGGCTTTTATAAACGGATTGGTAACGAGTGCCGTGCCAACATCCCGATGCCCGCCCTGAATCAGCGAAAACACGCCCGGAGGAAGATGACATGACGTGATGGCAGCCAGAATAGCTTCGGCGATGATCTCGCCGGTGCCGGGATGGGCGGAATGGCCCTTGACGACGACAGGGCAGCCTGCGGCGAGGGCCGAGGCCGTGTCGCCCCCGGCGGTTGAAAAGGCGAGCGGGAAGTTGGAGGCGCCGAAGACGGCGACCGGGCCGATGGGGCGCTGGATCAGGCGGATGT
Source organism: Gemmobacter sp. (assembly GCA_034519525.1). Classification (GTDB taxonomy): domain Bacteria; phylum Pseudomonadota; class Alphaproteobacteria; order Rhodobacterales; family Rhodobacteraceae; genus Gemmobacter. The sequence goes on from JAXHOJ010000058.1 coordinate 9,782, forward strand.
CCGGGCGCGGCGCGGGCTGGCGGTCGGGCAGGGCCGGATCATGGCGGCGGTCGAGGTAATCGCCGTCGCGGATGTGGCTGGCAAACAGCCGCAGCTGCCCGGTGGTGCGGCCACGCTCGCCCTGCAGCCGGGCGGCGGGCAGGCCGGTTTCCTGGCTGCCGATTTCGGTGATGGCCTCGGCCCGGGCCTCGATCTCGTCGGCGATGGTGTCCAGAAACCGGGCGCGGTCTGCGCGGGAGATGCGGGAATAGGTCACAAACGCCGCTTCCGCCGCCGCACAGGCCGCCGCCACCAGATCGGCCGTGCCCACTGGAAACGAATGCGCCGGGCCATGCGCCGGTTCCGAGCGAAACGGCTTCGGTGGCGATCCAGGTGCGCCACGATCAGGTGGCGCCGTGGGGTGAAGCCATGGCTCATTCTCCTTGTAGATCGGGAACTGGGCGACAGGCGCGCCCTGATACCGCGCCATCGGATCATCCGGCGCTGGCTGCGGCTGCCTGCATCCAGCCGCGCACGATAGTTTTCGGCATTGTCTTCGGCGACCAGCCAAGCCAGTCGAGATGCGAATTCATCCTGACCAGCCCGCAGTATTGGCCGAGGCGCCCCAGATCACCGGGCAACCGAGGGTCGTTGCGCAAAGACCGCCGCGATCAGGTTTGCAAAATCGCCCTGCGAAAACCAGGTCGACA
>JAXHOJ010000054.1:0-30000 GCA_034519525.1 Gemmobacter sp.
GTTACGTATTGCTATGCGGCTCTGGGCTGAGGAGCGACGCGGCGGCACGCTCGAAGCTGTTCTTCACCCTCCCGGATCACGCCGGTGCAGGCGGTGCTCGCGAAGCTTCTCGCCGGCTGGCTCTTCCTCGCCGTCGCGATCGCGCTCACCTTCCCGCTCGCCCTCACCGTCGCCTACCTCGGCCTGCCCGACTGGGGCGTGATCGTCGGAAGCTACGCCGGTGGTATTCTGCTCGCCGGCGCCTGCCCGCGATCGCCTCGCTGATGTCCGCGCTCACGCGCAACCAGGTCATCGCCTTCGTCCTAGGATTCTTCGTATGCCTCGGCTTCGTGCTCGTGGGCTTCAGCATCTTCTCGGACCTGGCTGACCTCCTGGCCCTGCCAGTGCCGTTGGTCGATGCCATCAGCAACTTCGGTTTCATCCCGCACTACCAGTCGATCACGCGCGGCCTCATCGACCTGCGCAGCCTCGTGTACTTCCTCTCGCTCACCGGCTTCGCGTTGTTTCTCAACGTCGTCGCCCTCGAACGCTGAACTCCTTTCCCGCCCGTTTCGCACCATGAAATTCGGCCAGAAAAACCGCTGCGGTCGTCCTGCTCTGGCGGCCCTTGTCCTGATCAACTACCTCGCCTCAGCCGCACACCTGCGCGTCGACTCCCACCGCGGACAAGACCTACACGCTCGCCCGGCACGCACGCCCTGTTGGCCAAGGTCGAGGAGCCGATCACCCTGCAGCTCTATTTCAGCCGCTCGCTGAAGAACCTCCCGGTGCTCTTCAAGAACTACGCTACCCGCGTCGAGGAGCTCCTCCGCCAATACGCCGCAGCCTCGGGCGGCAAGATCAAGCTCGTGATCACCGACCCGCAGCCCGACACACCGGAGGAGGAGGCCGCCGGCCGCGCGGCCCGCGCCCGACCGGCCAGCCCTTGGGCGACGGCACCAATGTCTTCCTCGGCCTGGTCGCCACTCCAGCCGACCAAGAAAAGTCGATCGCCCTCCTCAGCCCGGCCTGCTGAACAGTTCCTCGAATACGACATCTCGAAGCTGCTCCACTCGGTGCAGCTCTTCAACAAGCCGAAGCTCGGGCTGCTCACCAGCCTGCCGCTGCGCGCCCCCGGTTTCCAGATGCCGGGTATGCAACCGCAACAACCGCAGGGGCAGGTCGTCGTCGATGAATGGGAGCAGGAGCTTCGACCTCGTCGAGATCCAGCCCGCCGCCACCGAGCTGCCGGCTGATCTCGACGCCCTCGCCGTGATCCACCCCGAGCGTTTCTGGAACCGCTGCAATACGCAATCGACCAGTACGTGCTCTCCGGCAAGCCGCTGCTGCTCGCCGTCGACCCGTCGTCGCGCCATTTCGCCGCCCAAGGCCGGCAGATGCAGATGTACGGCGGTCAGCCGCAAAACACCTCCTCCGACCTGCCGCGCTGCTCGCGGCGTGGGGTGTCAGCTGGCCACAGCCAAGGTGGTCGGCGACCTCGAGCACGCCTACCTCGCGCAGACCCAGAACGGCACCGCCTGCGCCTCCGTGGCCTCGACCTCGACGCCACCAACCTCGCCGCCGACTTCCTCCCGGCCAGCGGCGTGAATGATCTCCTGTTGCTCGAGGCCGGCGCGCTCACGCTCGATCCGCCGGCCGGTCTGGTACAAACCGGTGCTCGAGGACCGGCACGCAAAGCGGCCTCGTTGACGCCATGCTCATGCAGTTCGGCGGGCCTCCGAGGTCACCAAACAGGTGAAGCCCGACGGCAAGAAGAACGTCCTCGCCGCGATCCTGCGCGGCACCTTCCACACCGCGTTCCCCGACGGCGCGCCGAAGGCCGCGGAACCAGCCAAGGCCACCGACGAGGGTGCGCCGCCCTCGCAGGGCCCAAGGTCGGCCAACCGGCGGCGCCCGCGCTCAAGGAGTCGGCCCAGCCCGGCACGGTCTTCGTCATCGCCGACACCGACTGGCTGCTCGACGAGGCCTCGCTCGACCAGCGCTGGGCCTGCGCGCCGGCATCGCGTATCCGATCAACGGAAACCGTCCTTCGGCACCAGCCTGGTCGACTTTCTCGGCGGCAGCCGCGATCTGATCAACCTGCGCGGCAAGGGCACCGCCCAGCGGCCATTCGAGGTGATCCGCCGCATGTACAAGCCGCCTGTGTCGAGTACCAGGACCGCCTCGACCAGCTCGAGGGCGCTCTGCAGGCCGTGCAGCAACGCTCTCCCAACTGCTCCAGAACCAGAAGGACCAGACCCGCATCGTCGCCACGCCAGAGATGCAGACCGAAATCGAGCAGTTCCGCACGGAAGAGGCCCAGATGCGCACCGAACGTCGTGCGATCCGGCGTTCCCTCAATCAGGGTATCGAGAAACTCGAGAACACCCTCATCGGCCTGAACCTTTTCGCGATGCCCGGCCTGATCGTGATCGGCGGGGTGTGGTTCTTCCGCCGCCGGAACCAACGCCAGCGTTCCTGACCCATCATCGGCCATCGCCCAGCCGTCATTGCCCATGAAACTCAAGCCCCTCTCCTCCTCGTCGCCGCGTTGGCCTCGTCGCCGGTATTCGCCCCGGCAACGCGGCAAGCCCGTCACCGATCCCTCCACCGATCCGCGCGTCGGCCAAGCGCTCGTCGCCAACGACACCCTCGCCATGCTGCGCGGCCTGCGCTTCCTGTCTCCGGCGGCAAACCTCACCGGCTACCGCCGATGCCGCTGGCAGCGCTGGACCGTGCCCGACTACTTCGGCCTGCCGATCGACTTCGGCAAACTCGTCGGCTTCGTGAACTGCTGCGCGACGTGAAGGTTTCACGTTTCGTCACCTCCCGCGCTGACCGCCTCGCGCGTCTCGGTTTCGACGGCGACCTGATCGAGTTGCGCGGCACAGATGCGAAGCCGTTGCTCACGCTTCACCTAGGCAAGAACGCCGACTCCGGCGGTTTCATCAAGCTCAACGACGAGCCGAAGGCCTACCTCGTCGACTTCTCCGCCTGGCTTCGACACCACCGCGAAGAACTGGGCCAACAGCCGACTGCTCGACGTGAACGCCGCCGACATCGCGTCAATTGGGCTCCGTTTTGCCGATGGCCTCGCCTCACGGCCAAACACTCGAAGACGGGCACGAGCTGGACCGCCGACGAACTACCCGAGGGCAAGGAGTTGAAGTCGTCGTCGATCGACTCGCTCGTGTCGCAACTCACGTCGTTGCGATTCACGGACACCACCGAGCCGACCGCCTCGACGCCGTCGCCGCGAAGGAGCACACGCAGACGGCCCTCGTGACCACAAAGGACGGCACCTACACCGTCGCCCTCGGTCGGCGACCGGCGGCACCGGCGGAACTCTCCGCCATCCCGAAGGCGGGCGAAGCGCCATCAACCCAGATCACCGCGACCACGCCACCGGTCGAACGCCTCAGCCCGGACCGGTATTCGCGTTCGTCTCCAGCAACCGCGAAGGCGACTCCATCAACACGCTCATGCAGCAACGATCCTTCCAGATCGGTGAATGGTCCTCGGCTCGCCCTGACCGATGAAGCCGCCGTGCTGCAGGACAAGCCCGCCGCACCAGCGCCATCCGCTCCGGTGCAGTAGCGCCCGGCTGGCCGAAACCGAATCGCTCTTCTTGCCGCCCCGCGCATTTCGCACAACCAACCGCCATGGCCACCTCCGACTTCCCTCTGACCGATGAATCCGCGCGTTGGCAGGACCCGAGCTCGATCGACCAACTCCTCGAATCTGCACGCACGATCGCGATTGTCGGTTGTCTTCGGCTGATCCCGCAAGGACAGCCACCGCGTGGCCGCCTACCTCAAGAACGCCGGCTATTGCGTCATTCCGGTGGCACCGCGCGCCGGCACCATTCTCGGCGAGCCCGTGCAGCCCAGCCTCAAGCTGCCATCGGGTCGGCGGTGGATATCGTCGATTGCTTTCGTCCGTCGGCAGAGCTCGCGGGAATCGTCGCCGACGCCATCGCCAACAAGGCCAAGGCGGTGTGTTCCAACTAGTCTTTTCGACCGCGCCGCCGCGCTGGCGGCCGAAGCGGCGGGGCTCACAGTGATCGTCGATCGCTGCACGAAGATCGAACACGCGGCACGTCACCGACGCCGCAGCGAGGGCCAGGAACCTACGGCAGCTTGAGCGTATTCCGATCTTCAGCGGCGTGCTCCGGCTCTGCAGCACGCCACGACGGCCGCGACGATGTCGCCGACCCGGCTGCCTGTGCCGTAGTATTGGCGGCTGATGCCATAGAGAGAATCGCCCTTCTGGACGGTATACCCGCCCGCCGGCGGTCGGCGTCGGAGCGGAAACGGTCGGATTTGAACAGCATGCACGGGGCGGCGCCTGCTCAACCGTGGCCACCGGAATCGCCGGAGCATCCTCCGTCACCATCGGATAGGAGTCGTCATCCGACGCCGGCGGCGGGGTATTAAGCCCCGAAGAGGCCATCGCGCTACTCGGCTGCGGACGCGAACTCGGCGGCAGGCCACGGAGTTGCGCGACCTGTTCCTTGAGTTGGAAATTCTCCTTCTGAGACGCTCCACCGTCTCCATCAAATCGAGCATCTTCAATTCGCCCTCGAACGGCGTGGCCGGCAAGGTGCGAGCAAACTCCTTGGTCGCCGTGTCGATCAACCCCGGGTACGCGCCGCCTGGGGACTGGTCGGGCGCAGCGCGAGGTATTTGCGGAAATGGCATAGATGGCGGCAACGGGATCCTTGAGATGCTGCAGGTAGAGGATACCGCACTCGAGGTGCGACTCAGGGAGCGCGCCGCCCCCGCGTTTCTCAACCACCTTCAGGAACGCAATACCGAACGCCTCCTGCGAACGACCTGGCCGCGCAGGAACTGCGAGCGCCGTGCCGATAGTGCGGCTCGTCCACTTCGGAGGCGAACGGCAGATTCTCGCCAGGCTGGCAACCAGCCAGACCACCCAGCCGGCGATGACCAGCAGGGTTAGCAAAGCGGTAAGAAAACGGAACGCATGACGGACGCGGACAGGAAAATGGTTTTGATGAATCTGGTAGACTGGCGGCAACTGTCACCCCGCGCGGTGGCAGCGGAAATCGTGCCGGGCACCAACCACCTGCACATCATCGGGGATCGCCTGTTCCACGCCCGGCTGAAGGAAAGGCTGGCCGCAACCTTCGCGGGCTGACGCCTGCCTGTCGCAATGCGCCGACGGGGGCCTGCCTGCCACAGCTGATTGATCTGCCGCGACGCCATCCGAAACTGGCGTTGCGGCGCTGTCGGCAAGGCGGCCGTTACGGCCAATGAGATGGCCACAAAGTTTATTGTGTTGTATAATTTGACGAGAAGGGCGGAGGCTGTGTGAAAACTTCCGGCCGTGGTGGGTGATTACATGCGCATATTGCTTCCGCATCGCTTTTTCTGAACCATTCTGCCGATTTCGCGGCGCAGGTTTCCAGGAGGCATTACGATGCCAAATTTGCGATTTGGGCCACCTGATCAGCCCGGGATTGCCCCATCAGTCCCCCGATACCAATCAGCGAGATCATGCGTTTGATATTGTAGGCGAGGACGTGCAGCGCCATTTCCGTGCTCACGCTTTTCAGGCCTCGCGTCAGGAAATGGCTGTGGCCCATCCATGCCTTGATGGTGCCGAAGGGGTGCTCAACAGTCGAACGGCCAACCCTCATCGGTGCAGTCGGACCGCGCCGCCTGGCATTCGATGCCTCGACAAGATGCTCGTGTTGCCATGGCGCGGACATCGGGGTCGGTCAGGGTTATTTGCCCATCAGGCGCATCGCCCAAGGCCTTCTCCATCGCCATAAGTCGTTCAATCTCTCGCCGGATGCCGTGATACCGGCCGGTCAAATGGGCGGCACGTTCAGCACGGGCCTCGCCGGTTTCCTGACGGTCAATCCGCTCGGCTTCCAGATGCGCCAGGCGGCTCGTGATCTTGCCTTTGGTGAAGTTGCGATCCCGATTGTTGACCGCCTTGAACTTGCTGCCATCAACCGCGACCGTATCCCCCTTTAGCACGCCGATCCGACGACAAAGCTCAACAAATTGCGCGCAAGCCCGGCGGATGGCGCCGCCGTTGTCACGCCGGAAATCCGCGATGGTCTTGTGATCCGGCACCAGCCGGCCGGTCAGCCACATCAGTTCCACATTGCGTCCGGCCTCCCGCTCGAGCCTGCGGTTGGATGGGATCGACGAAGCCTTCAACTCGCTGCAGGAGTGCACACCTCTTTTTCACGTCATGGCGGGCGCGATCCGGGATGACAAAGGATCCCCACCGGCTGCGTCTGGCGCCACAGATATTCGAATTGCCTGGAATGGCTGCAGTGCCAACGGTTTCGCGATGATCAGTCCCGTTCACCTTAGAATGAGACCTGATCCCCGCCTTTCAGGCCCAGGATCTCGCGTGCCTCGTCGGGATTGGCCACTTCACAACCCAGATCCTCGACGATACGGCGAATCTTGCTGACCTGCTCCGCGTTGCTTTCGGCCAGCTTTCCGCGCCCGATGAGCAAGCTGTCTTCCAGCCCGACACGTACGTTGCCGCCCATCTGGCTGGCGGTTGTGGCAAGCGGCATTTGTGCGCCGCCTGCACCCAATACGGACCAGCGATAGTCACCGCCAAACAGACGGTCGGCGGTGCGTTTCATGAAGACCAGATTATCGACCTCGGGGCCGATGCCGCCCAGAATGCCGAAGATGAACTGGATGAAGATCGGGGCCTTGAACAGGCCGATGTCCATGCAGAAGCGCAGGTTATAAAGATGGCCCACGTCATAGCATTCATGCTCGAACTTGATGTTATGCGGGGCCAGCGTTTCGGCCACGTTCTGTATGTCGCGGAAGGTGTTACGGAAGATGTAAGTGTCTGAGTTTTCGACATATTCCTTCTCCCAGTCGAATTTCCAGCTGTCATAGCGCTTGGCCAGCGGGTGGAAGCTGAAGTTCATCGAGCCCATGTTCAGGCTGCACATCTCGGGCGAAAAGCGCAAAGCCGGGGCGATCCGCTCCTCGATAGAGTTTTTCAGACTGCCCCCGGTCGAGATGTTCACCACGGCATCCGTGGCTTGTTTCACCCGCGGCAGGAAGGCGGCGAAGGTCTCGGGATCGATCGAGACACCGCCATCGGCGGGGCGGCGCGCGTGCAGGTGCAGGATCGACGCCCCGGCCTCTGCCGCGGCAATGGCTTGCCCGGCGATGTCATCTGCGGTGTAGGGCAGGGCGTCCGACATGGTCGGCGTGTGGATCGCGCCGGTGATCGCGCATGTGATGATGGTCTTCGGGCGCTTGGCCATGATTTCAGTCTTTCGTTGAAGCGGATTGCCGGGGCGAAAGCCCGGTGACGCGGAAGGAAAGCGGGAAAAGCTCGGCCCCGGTGCGGGCGCGGATCAGGCCCCAAAGGCCCGTGGGCGCCTTGAACATGACGGCGATGGCCACCACGCCAAGCGCAATCAGGTAGATGGTGCCAAGATCGGCCAAGGTCTCGCGCAGGGCAAAGAAGATCAGCGTGCCAAGGATAGGCCCTTCCAGCGTGCCGATGCCGCCGATGACCACGATGAAGATGACAAAGGCCGTCCAGTCATTGGCGCTGAACGCCGCTTCCGGCGAGATGCGCAGCTTTTGCAGAAAGACCAGCGCGCCGATGACCGTGGTCAGCCCCGCGACCAGAACATAGGTCAGGAACTTGGTCCGCCAGATGTTGATGCCGAGGCTCCGCGCGGCGAGTTCGTTGTCGCGGATCGCTGTCAGGGCGATGCCCTGCCGCGACCGCAGGATCAGGAAGGCGGCGCCCAACACGATGACAACCGCCGTCAGCGCCAGCCAATAGGCTGCCGCTTCTCGCCCATCCCTGCCCTCGGCCAGCGACTTGACCACGCTGGCGGGCAACGAGGTGCCAGAGCCGCCGCCCAGCGCCGGGGTTTGCGCGGCGATCAGCCGGAAGACCTCGGCGATCACCCAGGTGCCAATGGCGAAATACGCGCCGCGCAGGCGAAAGATCAGCAGGGCCACAGGTGCTGCAATGACAACCCCTGCCACCGCTGCAAGCGGCAGTGCGACATAGACCGGGACGCCCGCCAGCATGGTCAGAGCGAAGAATACATATCCGCCAAGCCCGACAAAGGCCTGCTGGCCGACCGAAATAAGGCCTGCATAGCCGGCGAGCAGGTTCCACAGCGTTGCCAGCGACATGTAGAGGAAGACCTCACCCAGAAGGCGCAATTCGGCGCGCCCCGCCCACCACGGGGCGGCTGTCATGGCGGCCAGAACAAGGAAGGCCACCAGAGTTGCAGTGCGCGACAGCGGAGTAGAGCGGGAAACCTGCATGGTTCAGCCCTCCATTTTCGGGAAAAGGCCACGCGGGCGGACGGCCAGAATGATCAGGAACACGATATGCCCGGCCAGAAGCTGCAGGCTGGGGTGGATCTGCCCACCCACTGTCTGCGAGATGCCAAGGATCACCCCGCCCGCCAGCGTGCCCCAAAGGTTGCCAAGCCCGCCGATGATGACAGCCTCGAAGCCAAAGATCAGTCGGCTGCCACCGATGGACGGATCAAATGAGGTGCGGATACCAAGGAAGATCCCGGCCACCGCCGTCACAGCCAGCGAAAGCCCCATCGCCAAACCGAAGATATGGGCGCGGTTCAAACCCATGAGCTGCGCGATATCTTGACGATCCGAAGTGGCGCGGAAAGCGCGGCCGAGGGCGGTGCGGTAGAACATCCATTGCAGCGCGCCGATGATGGCCACGGCCGTGATGAAGACGATCAGCGGCAGGATACCGACCGTCAGCCCCCCGGCCGACAAGCTGGCGGTTTCCAGACTGCCGCCCTGCAGCTTTTGCGGGTCGGCAGTATAGGCGGTCAGAAGGCTGTTCTGGATGATGATCGACAGGCCAAAGGTCACCAGAAGCGGCGGCAGGATATCTTCTCCCATCGTCCGGTTCAGGATCAGCCGTTGCAGCGCGTAGCCAAGGCCGAACATTGCGGGCACCACGATCAGCAGCGCCATCAGCGGATGCAGGCCCAGAACGGTCGTGACCGTCAGGCCCAAGTAGGCCGCCAGAACGATCAAGTCACCATGCGCGATGTTGACCAGCCGCATGACACCAAAGATCAGGCTTAGACCCGCCGCAAATAGGGCATAGAGCCCCCCCAGAAGCGTGCCTTGAAGGATTGCGTTTAACCATTCCATGCGCGTCACATCCCGAAATAGGCGCGAGAAATTTCCGCGCGCGTGAGGGCGTCGGATGCGCCTTCCAGCGCGACGCGACCTTCCTGAAGGCAATAGACCCGGCGGGTGACCGACAGCGCCTTTGCGATGTCCTGTTCCACCACGACCGCCGCCATCCCCTCGCCCACGATGCCCGGCAGTGCGTCGTAGATCTGCTTGATGATGACCGGGGCAAGGCCAAGGCTGATCTCGTCCATCAAGATCAGCTCGGGGTTTGACATCAGCGCCCGCCCGATGGCGACCATCTGCTGCTGCCCGCCCGAAAGCGAAGTGGACTGCTGATTGCGTCGTTCCTTCAGGATCGGGAACAGCTTGTAAACAGCCTCAAGCGACCATGGGCCCTTGCGGTGCAGCTGCCCACCAATGATGAGGTTTTCCTCAACCGAAAGCGACGGGAACAACAGCCGCCCCTCGGGCACCAAGGCGATGCCAAGGGCGGCGACTTGATCAGCACGCATCCGGCCCACGGCTTGGCCTTTCCAGAGCAGTGCCTCGGGCCGATTGCGGATCAGCCCGGCGATGGAGCGCATCAGTGTCGACTTACCCGCACCGTTGGCCCCGATGATGGCGATGACTTCGCCCTGTTCGATATGGGCATCCACGCCGTAAAGGGCCTGAAAGTCCCCGTAGTGCGCGTCTAGCCGGTCAATTTTCAGGATCGGGTCAGGCATCGGCTTCGATCCCCAGATAAATCTCTTTGACCTCGCGGCTGTTCATGATCGCGGCGGGCTGGCCGTCAGCGATCAGTTTGCCGAAGTCGATGACGATCAGGCGGTCCACCACCGCCAACAGCGCGTGAACTAAATGTTCGATCCAGACGATGGAAACACCGGTCTCGCGGATATCTTTGATGGTTTTCACCAACGAGCTGCATTCGGCCTCGGTCAGGCCGCCAGCAATTTCATCCAGCAGCAAAAGTTTAGGCTTGGCGCACATGGCGCGGGTCAGTTCCAGCCGCTTGCGTTCCAAGAGAGTCAAGCCCTTGGCCAGTGTATTGGCGCGGTGCAAAAGCTCGGTACGGTCCAGAATATCAAGGCAAAGGGCATGGGCTTCCTTGCCTGAAAGGCCAGCGCCTTGTGTCGCTGCAGCCAAAGCGTTTTCAAAAACGGTCATGCCGCCAAACGGTTGCGGCACCTGAAAGCTGCGCGCGATCCCGGCGCGGCAGCGCTTTGCCGCGGGCCATGCCGTCACATCCTGACCGTCAAAGGTGATCCGCCCCTTGCTTGGAGCAATCGTTCCAGTCACGAGGTTGAACATCGAGGTCTTGCCCGCACCGTTCGGCCCGATCACGCCCAAGGCTTCGCCTGCCTGGAGGCTCCAGCTTTGGTTGTCAGCGACGGTAACGGCGCCATAGGCTTTGTAGACGCCGTCCAACTTCAGAATTTCGGTCATGAGTCCCCCGCGGAAATGTCCCGCGCACCAGCCTTTGGACGGCGCGCGGGTAGGAATAGCCCTCAGCTCAGAAGCTGGAGTTCGCCGTTCACCGGGATGTGCGGCGCGCTGGAATTGGCCACGATCTTCAGCTCAGGCCCGGCATCGCCCTTCTGCCATTGCCCGGCAACAAGCGGCGTCTTGGTCACGTTCTTGACCGGCCCTTTTGACCAGTCCACCGGACCCACGATGGTCTCGATGTTGGTGCCCGAAATCGCTGCGACAATAGCTGCGGGGTCTTCAAGGTCAGCCGCGCGGGCAACCACGTCGGCGACCACTTCGAAGAGAGCGTGCTTGAACCCGATGGGTTGAGTCCAGGGTCGCCCCGTTGCCGCCGTGTATCCGCCCGCCAGATCGCCCGCCGACGCGCCGGTCAAGGAAGATTTGAACGGGTGGTTCGGCGACCACCAAACCTCCGAGGTCAGCCCGATGCTGCGATCCCCCAGGCCTTCGATAACGCTGAAGAAGAGCAGCGCCTTGCCGATGGTCACTACCTTGGGCTTGAAACCCTGCTGTGCGGCTTGAGTCCAGAAGGTGCCGAAATCCGGCGGGATCATGTTGCCGGTGATGATCTCGCAGCCTGCCTCTTTGAAGGCGTTGATCTGGGCGCTGAAGTCGTTGTTCATCGGCTCATAGCGACCCGGATCGATCAGGTTATAGCCAGCAGCCGCAAGCGGTTTGGGAAGACCAAGCTCGGCGTCACCCCAGGCGTTGCCATCGGCATCGTTCGGGAAAAGACCGCCGACCGACTTGGCCACACCCGATTTGCCCCAGAGGTCAAGAAAGGCGCCGATGACGTCCTCAAGGCCCCAGAAGAAGTGGTAGGTGTTTTCAAACCCGGTGTCCGGCGCGCCACCACGGCCAAAGAAATAGGGCTGCCAGGGGCAGTCAGTGGTGATGCAGGGGACGCCGTTCAATTCAGCCTGATCCGACACCGGATTGACGGTATCGGGCGTCGAGGCGGCGACGATGATGTCGACCTCGTCCGACAGGATCAGTTCGCTTGCAACTTCCGCCGCGCGGTTCGAATTCGACTGGCTGTCTTTCGAAATAATCTCGATGGCCCAGGATTTGCCGTTGTTGTCGATGCCAGCGCCGAACTTTTCGGCAATTGCCTGCAGGATGTAATCGTCGGCCTCGGCAAATCCGGCCAAAGGGCCGGTGCGCGGGCTGACATGCCCGATCCGCAAGATTGGGGTCTGCGCATAGGCGCGGGTCGACCGCAGGATTGCGGGGGCCGCAAGCAGTGCAGTCGCACCTGTCAGAAAACGGCGACGGCTGGTCAGTCGTGTCATTGTTCGTCCTCCCTGTTCGGGGTCGCACGGGCCCTCCTCGGCCCGCCCGCCCGTCATATTTCGTTGTCTTGCAGTATTCCTTCCAGTCGGATCAGGTGGCGTGCCACCTTTTCATGAATTGCCTTGGCTTCTTCCGGCGTCCAACGGCGGAACCCTTCGCCAGTCTTCATTCCCAGTTTGCCATCCGCGACCAGTTTTTCCAGCATGGGCGACGGACCTGGTCGATGTTCCAGATCGGCCAACACCGTGTTGTGGATGTCCAGCGTCAGATCCGTGCCGACAAGATCGGCGTTCTCCAGCGGCCCAAGCACCGCAAGCCTGCGCCCAAAACAGGATTTCACCACGGTATCGACCGCATCAGCATCGCAAATCCCGCGCTCGACCAGGCTGATCGCCTCACGCCACAGGGCATGTTGCAGCCGGTTGCCGACAAAACCCGGAACGTCCTTTTCGACCCTGACCGGCGTTTTGCCTGCATCGGCCAGCAGGGACATCGTGCGCGCCATTGTCTCTTCCGACGTGTCGGCAGTGCGGATCACTTCGACCAGCGGGATCAGATGCGGCGGGTTCCACCAATGGGTTCCGACCGCGCGGGTCTTGTCGCATAGGCCCGACATGATCTCGGTGATCGGCATGACGCTGGTGTTGGAGGCAAGCACCGCATGTGCCGGGGCGTTTTCTTCGATCTCGGCAAAGATGGCTTGCTTCAGCGCCAGCTTTTCGGGGGCGGCCTCGAAGACGAACGCAGCCTCGCGGACGGCACCGGGGATCGTGTCGAAAATCTCGATCTTTGCCAGCGTGCGGGCGATGCCTTCGGCATTGACACCCATCAGGCGCAGGCTGTCGGAGATGCGCTCGGCGACACTCGCCCGCGCCTGCGGCATCGGATCAGTGATCGCCACATGCCGACCGGCGCGGGCCAGAGTCAGCGCGATGCCGTGGCCCATCAGCCCCGCCCCGATCACCGCAATCTGAACGTTCTTTGTCATGCTCTAGCCCGCCGTATAGCCGCCATCGGCGTAAAGGATGTGGCCAGTGTAGAAATCTGACGCTTTGGACGCGAGAAACAGCAAGGGACCCGCCAGGTCTTCCGGCTCGCCCAGCCGCCCCTTCGGGACCCTTGCCAGGAAACCTTTCCGCACCGCTTCCGCCTCGGGGGTATCGGCGAACATCCAGGCGGTCAGAGGCGAGCGGAATACGGTCGGTGCAATGGCATTCACGGTGATGCCCAAAGGCCCAAGCTCGCAACCCAGCGCCTTGGTGATGCCGTCGACCGCCGCTTTGCTGGCGCAATAGGCCGTGTATCCGGCCGGGTGGCCCAGCAAGCCCCGCGCAGAGGACACGAACACGATCTTGCCGCTGTTTCCATCAGAATTGGCACCCTGCGCCTTCATCTGCACGGTCGCCGCCCGCGCCAAAAGCCAGCTCTGGGTGACATTGGCATCCATGACCGTCAGGAAAGTCTCGGGTGCCATCTCGTCGATCTTGGCGACCTTGTTCATGCCGCTGGCGACAACCAGGATGTCCAGCCGCCCAAAGGCCTCGACGGCCTTGGCGACCATGTCGGCACAGGCGGCCTCGCTGTCGGGGCGGGCGTTGATTTCCAGGACTTCCGCCCCGCCGTCACGGCATTCGGTGGCGATCGCGGCCAGCTCGCTCGCTTTTCCCGCAGCCAGCAGCAGCCTGCACCCAGCACCGGCCAGAACACGGGCCGCAACGGCCCCGAAAGCACCGGATGCCCCGGTGATCAAGGCGACCTTGCCCTTGACGTCGAACATGGAAAGCGGATTGGCCAACGACATCAGTTCACCTTTGGCGGATAGGGGATGACGACCAGCATCTTGCAGACATGGTTCGACCGGTTGACGATCTCACGCACTTCGCCGGGTGCGATGGTGCAGCTGTCCATCGCACCAAGTACTGTTTCCTGCCCGCCGACGATGACGGTGATTTCACCGTCCAGCACCAGATAGACCTTCTCGAACGGCGTGGAATCCGGGCCAGCACCGCCACGGGGCAGGAACTGCGAATACCCCAGCCACTGGTTGGTCGGCCCACCCTCTTCGAACCCTTGCAGCCGCAACCCGGCGACGCCCCGGTGATTGGGGGCCTCATAGGGTTCCGCATCCTGAAAGCGCTTGACCAGCATCAGAAATCCTCGCCGGCTTCGATGCGGTAGTTCTGCGATTTGTCGATCATGGCGACCAGACGGATGATGCAGCCATCGCCGCGGTCCCAGTTCCATGGGAAGAAGGCGAAGGTGCAACGCTTGCCGGTTACTGCATCCAGATCGCCGCCGACGTTCTCGATGCCAAGGATGCCGTTCTTGAACAGGATCTGGTGCACGGGCTCCCATTTCGGGAACGCCGTTTTCCAGTCGACGCCGCCGGACCATTCCAAATACTCTTCCGCCAGATGCGGTAGCAGCGGACCATTGCGCTGCGGGCCGATCGCGGTGGCAAGCGGGTGGTCGTTGGCTTGGGTGTCATGGCCGACCACCTTGACGCCCTTTGCAACCATCCATTCGCCGGCCGATTCCACAAAACCGGGGCAATAGGCGAAGTAATCGCCGTCTTCATACTGCTTGTGCCAGCCGGTGTTGATGATCAGCACATCGCCCTTGCGGATCACATGGCCGCAGGCTTTTTCAAGATCGTCGCCGGTGATCGGCTCCCATTTGTTCTTGGGCAGGCTCACGACGATCCCGGTGCCAAAGAAATGCGGCAGCGGCACTTCGTCAATAAATGGCGTGCCCTGCACCACATGGGCCGGAGCGTCGATGTGGGTGGTAGCGTGCATGGTGGTGGTGATGCGCTGCGACAGCACACCCGACTTGGCCATGTAATGGATGCGCTCGATCTTGGTATCCTGGAAATAGGGCCAGTTCGGGTTCTGGAACCCGAATCGGTGGCTCAGGTTGTAGAACTCAAGCCCCATCGTGTTGTCGAGGTTTCCTTCGAACTCGATCCCGCGAACCTTGACCATGGCAAATCTCCTTCGTTCACCGCCAAGCGGTGGCATTGATGTCGGAAATGTCAGGAAGGTTCCTCCCCACCTGTCCCACATATTGATGCATATGATCCACAATACGGTCAATATGATTCTTGCATCGCGGTTCGATTGCACCGTATTGCGGTTTATTGACATCTGTGGTGCAGTGCCTCATCGGACAGTGCAAAGCGCGAAGGGGCGGCTATGGACGACGAAGACACCGACGTGGACAAATCGGCAGCACGTGGCGGCATTCAGGTCATCGCTCGGGCTGCTGCTATTTTGCGGACGCTAAAGGAAACTCCGGGCGGCATGAGCCTTGGCCAAATTGCCGAACGTGTGGAACTGCCGCGTTCAACCGTTCAACGGATCGTGCAAGCCCTGCAGGAAGAGCGGCTCGTCATCACCTCTGGCACTCCGAGGGGGGTGCGGCTGGGCCCGGAACTGCACGCCTTGGCCGGGGCCGCGCGTTTCAACATCGTCGATCAGCTGCGCCCGTTTCTTCAGGAGCTTATGGAGGAAACGGGAGAGACAGTCGACCTTTCCGTTCTGCGCGGTGGGCGGATGATCTTCCTGGATCAGGTTCAGGGCACCCATCGTTTGCGGGCCGTATCTTCGGTCGGAGAAGTATTCCCAGTAACAAGCACCGCAAATGGCCGCGCCTGTCTGGCCCTGATGTCTGACCCGGAGGCGCGGAAACAAGCCGAGACCGAATGGGACCGGTCGGGTGTTCCGCGCGATTGGCCGGGGTTGTCCAAGGCGTTGACCAAGGCACGTGCGCATGGGCTGGCCGAAGATCACGACGATCACACCGAGGGCATCAGCGCGCTCGGCATTGCCTTCACCGATGTGGCGGGCGACCTGCACGCGGTTTCAATCCCCGTTCCTACCCCCCGTTTCGAGCAGCAGAAAGCAAACGTCACGACGGCCCTTTTGCGGCTACGCGCGGATCTGCCCAGGGTTCTGGGAAGCTGACGCGAGACACGATGGTCACGTGGCCGGTTTGAGTGCTTTTGGAACTGCAGGCATCGGAGTATGGTCCAGACCGCAAAGATCAAGCCAAGCAACTGCAGTCCCACCCGTGGTGTGTCTGAACCGCCCCGGGTTTGCCTGAATAGCCCCCCGTTACCTAGACGCCTTGCAGTTTCAGTTTCAGTTTCTGCTGCTGTTCGAAGGCGATCGGTGACAGCATGCCGTTTCTAAAGTGTTTGCGCTTCGGGTTGTAGAAGAACTCGATGTAATCGAACACATCCTGGCGGGCTTCTTCGCGGGTTTTGTATTTCCTGCGGCGAATGCGTTCGCGTTTGAGCAGGTTGAAGAAGCTTTCCACCACAGCGTTGTCCCAGCAGTTTCCGCGGCGGCTCATGCTGGTTTCCAGCTAGTTGTTTGATCCCATGGTTTGATGGTGCGATCCTTTCTCAGGAATGGAAGGAAGCACTATGGGACAAATTCGTCACGGCAGCGCCACGACCACGCACGCTGTCCGAGCAGCAATACAGCGATCGCAAGCTTCGCTCACGCAGCTGAGCAAGGAACTGGGCATCAACCCCAAGACGGTGGCGAAGTGGCGCAAGCGCACGACGGTCGAGGATTTGAAGACCGGGTCGGCGGAGCCTCGGTCCACTGTGCTGACGGAGGCAGAGGAGGCGATGATCGTCGCGTTCCGGCGCCACACGCTGCTGCCACTGGACGACTGTCTCTACGCCCTTCAGCCCTCGATCCCACACCTGACGCGGTCAGCGCTGCATCGGTGCCTGCAGCGTCACGGCATCTCCCGTCTGCCGGACATCCAAGGCGACAAGCCGAAGCGCCAGAAGTTCAAGCGCTACCCCATAGGGTTCTTCCATATCGACATCGCCGAGGTGCAGACTGCCGAAGGCAAGCTCTATCTCTTTGTGGGCATTGACCGAACGGCCAAGTTCGCCGTCGCTCAACTCGTTGCAACTGCTGACAGAAAGACGGCCTGGGAGTTCCTGCAGCACATGCTTGAGGCCGTGCCCTATCAGGTCCACACCATTCTCACCGATAACGGCATTCAGTTCGCAGAGCAGCCCCGGAACCGCAACACCATCTATTCTCGGCCAATGCGTTTCGACATGATCTGCGAAGCCAACGGGATCGAGCACCGCCTGACCAAGCCCAACCACCCTTGGACCAATGGTCAGGTCGAGCGAATGAACAGAACAATCAAGGACGCGACTGTAAAACGCTTCCACTACGAAACCCACGATCAGCTGCAAACGCACCTCGCGGACTTCTTGGCAGCCTACAACTTCGCCCGAAGGCTCAAGACGCTGAGCGGCCTCACGCCCTACGAATACATCTGCAAAATCTGGACATCAGAGCCAGATCGATTCATCCTCGACCCGATCCACCAGATGCCGGGACTGAACAACTAGGCAATGCGCTGGTCGTCGATCTCTATTCCGGCACACTGGAGAGCGTCACGGATATTGCGCTGCTGGGTGGGGCCAACGCGCTGGCCGTGGAAACTGGCGCTGGGCAATGGGAAATCGTCCAGGCGGGCACGACCGAATTGATCGCGCCGGGGCGGTACCGGCTGACCCGGTTGCTGCGGGGCCAGCGCGGAACCGAGGGTGCAATGGTCAGCATGGTGCCGACCGGCGCGCGCGTTGTGGTGCTGGACACAACCCTTGCCAGCCTGCCGATTTCCGAGGCCGACCTCGGCTTGCCTTGGAACTGGCGCATTGGCCCTGCGTCGCGCCCGTTCAGCGACGAGACTTTTGTCGCCACTACGTTCACACCCGAGGGCGCTGGGCTGCGACCCTTCTCGGTGGCCCATGTCGAACAGCCCTGGCGCTTCGCCCGCAGCCCCGGCGATCTGACCATCCGTTGGACGCGCCGGTCGCGATCCCTTGCCGCCGACACCTGGGGCGCGGGCGATGTGCCTTTGGCCGAGGACAGCGAAGTCTACGAGGTGGAAATCCGAGATGGCGGGGCAGTCAAACGCACGCTGACCACCACGACAACCAGCGCCCTCTACACCGCCGCGCAGCAGACCTCCGATTGGGGCGCACCCCTCGGCCCCGGCCAATCCCTCGCCATCCGCATCTACCAGCTCTCGGCCCTGATCGGCCGGGGCGCTGGGCGATCCGTCACGCTCACCTTCTGAAAGCGCACCCATGTCCGACATCACCACCCATCTCCTGCTGCCCTACATCCTGGCCTCGCAGGCGCAAAAGCATGTCACCCACAACGAGGCGCTGCGCCTGCTAGATGCGATGGTCCAGCTGTCGGTCCTCGACCGAACCCGGACCACGCCGCCCGTCAGCCCGGTAGACGGCGACCGGCATATCGTGGCATCCGGTGCGACTGGCCTCTGGGCAGGTTGGGATCTGAACATCGCCTTCTGGGTCGATGGGGTCTGGATGCGGCTGGTGCCGCGCCCCGGCTGGCTGGCATGGATCGCGGATGAGGCGATTTTCGCCGGATGGAACGGCTCTAGTGGGGATGAACCGCGCCGGGTTTGCCGGAGGCTCCAACTCCTGAGTAGGATGGAGCATGATGAGCAAGACGACGAACAAGTTTTCCCCTGAGGTGCGCGAGCGCGCGGTGCGGATGGTGCTGGATCACGAGGGCGAGCACGCCCTCCCGCTGGGCAGGCCGTCGTGTCGATCTGCGGCGAAGATCGGCTGCACGCCGCAGACGCTGCATGACTGGGTCAAGAAGGCCGAGGTCGATAGCGGCAAGCGTGCCGGCGTGACGACCGATATGGCCGAGAGGATGAAGGCGCTGGAGCGGGAGAACCGCGAGCTGCGCCAGGCCAACGAGATCCTGCGCAAGGCGTCCGCATATTTTGCGCAGGCGGAGCTCGACCGCCGGTCGAAGCCATGATCGGCTTCATTGATGATCATCGGGTGGCTCATGGGGTCGAGTCGATCTGCAGGGTGCTGCCGATTGCCCCATCCACCTACCATGAGCATCGTGGCGCAGCGGCCGATCCGTCGCGGCTGTCGGACGCGGGCCCAGCGGGATGAGGCGCTGCAGCCCGAGATCCTGCGCGTGTTCGACGAGAACTTCGGCGGGTCTATGGCGTGCGCAAGGTCTGGCGACAGATGCAGCCGGGAGGGCTTCGGTGTCGCGCGCTGCACGGTGGCGACGGCTGATGGGCGAGCTTGGCCATTGCAGGGTGTAATCCGGGGCAAGCCGGTGCGCACGACGATCAGCGACAAGGCGGCGCCTTGCCCGCTCGATCAGGTCAACCGCCAGTTCCATGCGCCGGCGCCCAACATGCTCTGGGTCTCGGACTTTACCTATGTCGCGACCTGGGCGGGCTTTGTCTATGTCGCCTTCGTCATCGACGTCTATGCCCGCCATATCGTGGGCTGGCGGGTCAGCAGCACGGCGCATGCCGGCTTCGTCCTGGATGCCCTGGAGCAGGCCCTGCACGATCGCCGCCCGGTCCATGGCAGCGGGCTGGTTCACCATTCAGCGATCGCGGCAGCCAATATCTGTCGATCAAATACACCGAGCGCCTGGCAGAAGCCGGCATCGAACCCTCCGTCGGCAGCGTCGGCGACAGCTATGACAACGCCCTGGCCGAGACGATCAACGGCCTCTATAAGGCCGAGGTCATCCACCGGCGCGGTCCGTGGCGAAACTTCGAAGCCGTCGAATTCGCCACCCTCGAATGGGTCGACTGGTTCAACAACCGGCGCCTGCTCGAGCCCATCGGCAATATCCCGCCCGCGGAAGCCGAGGCAAACTTCTACGCCGCACTGGAACAACCGAAGCCATGGCCGCGTAACTAACCGAAATCAGCCTCCGGCAATCCCGGCGCGGTTCACCATGCCTGTCATCGCCTTGGTTGTGACAGACGTGGCACCTACCCAAGTCTTGCCGCAGGCGACGGCCGCAGATGTTCGCGCGGCGGCTTTACAGTCAGGGCACATGCGAATCCTGATGTCTGCCCAGGACGACGGCCCGCCAACTGTCGTGCATGTGCGCGATACCCTGCTCTTGCCAGATGCACAGCCCGCAGCCGATATCGCCAGACGGGCCTTTGTTCTTGATGCTCAGACCCCAGTCTATGAAGCACTTGCCCTTATGCGCGAGTCGAGCGTCCAGATCGCCATCGTCATGCACAATGACGCGGTGTGTGGGATCATAACCCTCGCGGACATCCTCAAGCGCGTTCTTCCAGCGGGGATTGCAGCGCAAAAGGCGGTCGCTGCAACCCAGACTGCGTGACGTTAACTACGTAAAGCTCGCCCCCGACTGGACAAAAATTCGGCGCGGGGGCGAGAGCATCCGCGCCGAGAGGTTCAACCGCAGCACGCGGATAGGGGTCTGCAACGCGTCGACGGCTCGGGGTCAAGCGACCGCTGATCTACCACTCACTGTCATCCGCAAAGCCTTCATCACCAAGGTCCGGCTCTTCCTCTGGCGGCAGTTCACTGGCTTGAGCCGGGCTTGCAAACATGCCGCCGATTGCGTTGGCGAGCAGCATTCCACCCGCAACACCCATCGCAGTCTGCCCCGCTCCGGCAAGGAACCCGCCCGGCGCACCTTGAGGGGCAGTGTCCCACGACGTGGTGTAGGAGCGCCGACCCTCGGAGAGGTCAGGGCATGATCATGCAGCCACGGCGGGCAGCCTGACGGTGGGATTGTCGGTCACGCGGCCAAGCGTTTCAAGCGACATGTATCGTCTTGCGACCGCCCATTCGTCGTTGGTCTCGAGCATCAGCGCGCCGACGAGGCGGATGATGGCCTCGTCGTTGGGGAAGGTGCCGATGACGTCGGCGCGCCGCTTCACCTCGCGGTTCACCCGCTCCAGCGGGTTCGTGCTTGCGATCTGGGTCCAGTGCTCGCGTGGGAAGGACATGTAGGCCAGCACGTCGTCGCAGGAGGCATCCATCAGGGCCCCGAGCTTGGGCTGCTTTTCACGGAGCGCATCAGCCACGATCTCCCACTGGGCTTCGGCGTCGACCTTGGTTTCTTGCGCGAAGATCGTCTTCAGCATCGCCGCGACCGCGGTGCGCTGCTTGGCTGGGGCATGGGCCAGGGCGTTCCTCATCCAGTGAATGCGGCACCTCTGGTGGGTGGCGTTGAAGACCCGACGTGCCGCAGCTCGCAGGCCCTTGTGGTCGTCGGCGATCACCAGCTTCACGCCGCGCAGGCCCCGGTCGGCCAGGGACCGCAGGAACTCGGTCCAGAAGGTCTCGGCTTCGGATGGCCCGGTGGCGACACCCAGAACCTCGCGCTTGCCGTCCTCGTTGACCGCCACCGCAATTATCACCGCCTTACTGATGATGCGCCCGCCTTCTCGGACCTTGAGGTATGTGGCGCGTCCAGCCAGAGATAGGGCCACGCGCCCTCCAGAGGCCGGGAGAGGAAGGCGTTGACTCGTTCGTCGATCTCGGCGCAGAGGCGGCTGACCTGGCTCTTCGACATGCCGCCCGCGCCCATGGCCTTGACCAGGTCGTTCTATACAGGCCTTGAGACTTCTACCGTCTTCGAAGCCTTGGGCGAGATCCTGACAGAGATGCGGGGCCTCAAATGATCCGAGCCCGCCAGACGATGCCGATGGCCGAGTGGCCGATGTCAGATCGCGAGCTACTGGCGGCGTTGCGCCATACCGGCGGCCTCTTTGACGATCAAGGTGAACTGTCGCGCCTGCGCTTGTCGACTGTGCGGATCCTGACCCAGTCCTGGGGCCGCTTTCTGGAATGGTTGCAGATGAACGACCCGGCTGCGCTTGCGGAGCCACCGATCACTCGTGCCACCCCGCCCCGGTTGCGGGCATGGCTGGAGGACGAATACCATCTGCGCCCGACCAGTCGGCTGATATTCTTCACGGGCGTATTGCGGTTGCTCTGCGCTGCGGCGCCAGAGGCAGACTGGTCGGCCCATCGGCGCATAAAGGCTGGCCTCGCCCGGGTGGCCGGACAGGGCGATCGCTCCCGCAAAGCGGGCCGTATCCTTGACTGCCGGGTACTGTTGGACGCTGCGCTTCACCATGCCGGGCCGGAACTGGATCTGGTCACCACGGCTTTGCAGCGCGCAAAGCGCCTGCGTGATGCGGCCATGGTGGCGATGTTGGCCATTATGCCGATCCGCCACCGCGCCTTTGCCGGGCTACAGATTGGCACCTCACTGATCGTCGATAAACAGACGCTGACCATCATCTTGCCGGACGAGCTCACCAAAACCGGGAAACACTGGGAATCGGTGTTGCCCGAACCGGCCGCTGGCTTGTTGCGTCGATATCTGTCAGATGCCCGGCCCTACCTTCTGGTCCGCAGTGATAAGCGGCATGACATGCTATGGGTTTGCAACAATGGCGATCCCATGAGCTATTCCTATGTCGGCAGCCGGATCCCCCAGATCACGCAGGCCTTGACGGGCAAGGCGATCCCGCCGCATTTTTTCCGGGACGCAGTGGCAACGACGCTGGCACGGACCTCACCAAAAGCGGCGCGCCTGATCAGCCCTGTACTGGGCCATACGAACAGCAGAACCGCCGAGCAGCACTACATCCATGCCGGAACGATCGAAGCGAGCCGTGACTTTAACGTCCTGCTACGGCAGCTCAAGAAGGACGAGTGACAATGAATACAGTGATCTACGCCCGATTTTCCAGCCAGCTGCAGCGCGAAGCCTCGATCGAGGATCAGGTGCGGCTTTGCCAGGAACGTGCCAATCGCGAAGGCTGGCAGATAAACGAGGTGTTCTCCGACATGGCGATCTCGGGCGCCAACATGGCCCGCCCGGGTCTGCAGGCGTTGCTGGACCGGGCCGCCTCGGGATCAATCCGGATCGTGCTGACCGAAGCGCTGGACCGGCTGAGCCGAGATCAGGCCGATGTGGCGACGCTGTTCAAGCGGTTGACGTTCCACGGCGTGCAGATCGTGACCCTTGCCGAAGGCGAGATCAGCGAACTGCATGTGGGGCTTAAGGGCACGATGAACCAGCTGTTCCTCAAGGACCTCGCGGCCAAGACCCGCCGTGGCCTGCGGGGACGGGTCGAGGCTGGGCTTTCGGGGGGTGGCAACAGCTATGGCTACGAGGTGGTGCGCCGCCTCGGTCCCGATGGGTTGCCGGTGACGGGCGAGCGCCGGATCATTGAGGCGGAAGCTGCGATCATCCGCCGGATCTTTGGCGCGTTTGCCGATGGTCATTCTCCCAAAGCGATCGCGCGCAGCCTCAATGCCGACGGGATTCCTGGCCCGCGGGGAGCTGCCTGGCGCGACACGGCGATCCGGGGGCACCGCCAGCGCGGCACAGGGCTGCTTAACAACGAACTCTACATCGTATAGCGCGTCAATCTGGATGAGACCCGCGCGTCAATCTGGATGAGATTCTACGTCGCGGCGTCTGTGACGGTATCATCCTGATTGTCGCTGGCAAGATGCTGGCTCGATGTTGATTGACGCTCCGCGACAATCTGAGGGGTGTTGTTGATAGTCGCGAAGGCAGCGGGACGGCCGCGAGATCGCTTTGCCTCCATGGCGCTTCGCCGCCTGTAGCTCTCGACGTTCATCTCGAAGATGGTGGCGTGGTGGACGAGCCTGTCGACGGCGGCCAGCGTCATGGCAGGGTCCGGGAAGACGCGGTTCCATTCGCCGAAGGGCTGGTTGGCCGTGATCAGGATCGACCGCCGCTCGTAACGGGCCGAGATCAGTTCGAACAGAACACTGGTCTCGGCCTGGTCCTTGGTGACGTAAGCCAGATCGTCGAGGATGAGCAGATCGAACTTGTCGAGCTTGGTGATTGCCGCCTCGAGTTGCAATTCCCGCCGTGCCACCTGCAGTTTCTGGACCAGATCGGTGGTTCGGGCGAAGAGGACGCGCCATCCGTTCTCGATCAGGGCGAGGCCGATGGCCGCCGCGAGGTGGCTCTTGCCACCGCCCGGAGGGCCGAACATCAGCACGTTGGCGCCCTTGGCCAGCCAGCTGTCGCCAGCGGCCATGGCCATGACCTGCGCCTTCGAGATCATCGGGACCGCCTCGAAGGCGAAGCTGTCGAGGGTCTTGCCTGGCGGCAGATGCGCCTCGGCGAGGTGGCGTTCGATCCGGCGATTGGCACGTTCTGCCAGCTCGTGCTCGGCGATGGCGGCGAGGAAGCGCGCCGCAGGCCAACCCTCGCGATCGGCCGTTTCGGCGAACTGAGGCCAAAGCGTCTTGATCGTGGGCAGGCGCAGTTCGTTCAGCATGATGCCGAGGCGGGCCTCGTCGATGGGATGGGCGGTCGTCATGCCGTTTCTCCCATCCAGGCCGTCGGGGCGACAAGCGCGTCGTAGCTTTCCAGGCCGACTTGCACCACCGACACGACCGGCAAGTCCGATGGATCCGGTCCGAACCGCCGGCGCAGGGCGACGGGATCAGGCAGATGTCCGGTCGCCAGAACTGCCTCGATCTCGACGCCCAACTCGCGCTCGCAGCCGCGATCATGGGCGAGGGCCAGGAGTTCGACGGCGACCTTACAGGCCATCTTCTCTGGCAACTGGGCGACCAGCGCCTCGAAGGCGCGCCGATAGGCCGGGTGCGGGAAGAGCTTGTCGCGATAGACCAGGTTGAGGAGCGCCATCGGCTTCTTGCGCAAGGCGTGGATGACATGGCGGTAGTTGACCACCTGGTCGTGCCGCCCGTCCGGATGGGCCCGCCCGCGTGGCAACGTCATCACCTGCGTTCCGCCCATGAAGATCTCCAGACGGTCATCATACAGGCGCACCCGCAGCCGATGACCGATCAGCCGGGACGGCACGGTGTAGAAGACCTTGCGCAGCGTGAACCCGCCGGTGCTCGAGACCGTGACGATGATCTCCTCGAAGTCGATCGTGCGGTTCGTGGGCAGGGCCTGGAGATAGGCCCGTTCTGCCGCGATCCGTTTGCCCCGGGCGGCATTCCGGCGCCCGACAATCTCGTCGACGAAGGCGCGGTAGTCCGCCAGACCGGCAAACTCCGCCGAGCCCCGCATCAAGAGGGCGTCGCGGATCGCCGCCTGAGATGGCCGTGGGCGCTTTCGATGGCGCCGTTCTCGTGCGCGACGCCGGGTTGTTGCGGTCGGCGCCATCCGGTAGTGGGCGCAAAGCTCATCGTAGCGCTGGGTAGATCGACCTCGGCTCGGCGTCGAGGTTGCGGAAGCGGCCGGAAGGCTGTCGCTGCGATGCTGAGCGGCGCGCCGCCCGCCGACCACAGGGCATTCTGCAGGCCTTCGGCGAGCGCGACGAAGCTCTCGCCGCCGAGCACGACATGGGCATGCTCGAAGCCGGAATAGGCGAGCCGGAAGTGATAGAGCATGTGCTCAAGGGGCCTGCCGTGCCGTGACGCCAGCCTTCGTGAAGTCCGAAGCCGTCCGGCCAGTTCGTGCACCTGCCGGAAGATCACGTCTGTCTGGCCGTGGCGCGCCAGACCTGATGCGCCGTTCCAGTGTGCGCCGGATGCCCTGCGAGAGTTCGGGATGGCGGCGCAGCGTCTCTTCAGTGGCCACCGGCCGAGTCCGGGCGCTTCCTGCAGGAGCGGACGACTTCGGCATCGAAGATGGTCTCCAGCGGATCGGGCCGTCGGCGCTCCCGCGGTTGCGTCTTCTGCGAAGGAAGCCGCGGATCTGTCATCCGGAACGCCGTGCGCGGCTGAGTCGGCCTTGCGGCGGCCACCTCGATGGGTGGGTCTGTCTAGCTTCATGAAGAGCCTCATCTGTTGATGGTTGTGGCGGCCCGGCACAAAGTGGCTCTCCCAGAAAACCAGCGTATCGGACCGACCGCGTCCTGAGACGCCATTCGACGCGCTGCCGTGGTGGTCCTGCGCTTCCGGTCGGGCTACGCCCTCCCTCCACCACAGGACCACCACGGCGTCTCACCCAGATTGACGCGGAATCTCACCCTGATTGTCGCGCGGCAACATCGGGCGGCTGGTCTGGAATCGGCTACGCTATGTGAAGGATCCCGACACGGGCAATCGCGTCTCGCGCCTGAACCCGCAGGATGAGTGGACCATCACCGAGGTGCCCGAGTTACGCATCATCGATGATGCGCTCTGGAACCAGGTCAAGCTGCGGCAGGGCGAGATCGATGCAGATCCCCGGGTACAGGCGATCAAGGCCACCCGGTTCTGGGAACACAAGCGCAGCCCGCATCTGCTGACCGGCCTCTTGCGCTGCGGATGCTGCGGAGGTGGGTTTGCCGCCGTGGGCAAGGATTATCTGGCCTGCTCGGCGGCGCGCAAACTGGGCAGCTGTCCGCAAAAGCGCTCGTTCCGGCGCACGACCCTCGAAGAGTTCGTGCTGGGCCTGGTGCGCGAGAAGCTGATGCAGCCGGATGCGGTGGCCCTGTTCGTCGAGGCCTATGGCCGCGAGATGAATGCCGGCCGCGCCGAAGAGACTGGGCGGCGCACACGCCTTGAGGCCGAACGCGCACAGGCCAAACGGCGGCTCGACGGGCTTTATGATGCCATTGCCGACGGGCTCCGCACTCCCGGGCTGAAGGGCAAGCTGGAAGAATTGGAGGCCCGGATTGCCGAGTTCGACAGAGCGCTTGCGGCCCCTGCGCCCACCGCTGTCCGCCTGCACCCGAACCTGAGCGAAGCCTATCGGCGCAAGGTGTCGGAGCTTTCGGCGCTGCTGCGTGATCCGGAGACGGCGGTTCCTGCGCTGGAGGCGATCCGCGGCCTGATCGAGCGTGTGAGCGTGCACGAGACGACAGAGGGGGTGCGGATTGAACTTGAGGGAGCGATCACCGCGCTGATCGGTCTTGCGCAGGGTGGAACAGCAAAAAGCCCGCTGGAAAGCGGGCTGGATGTCGGTTCGGTTAAAGTGGTTGCGGGGGCAGGATTTGAACCTGCGGCCTTCAGGTTATGAGCCTGACGAGCTACCGGGCTGCTCCACCCCGCGACGGTTATGATATCGTTTGGGTACTTACTAGGTTTGGCGGTGACCTACTCTCCCACGTCTTAAGACGCAGTACCATTGGCGTGCCAGCCCTTAACGGCCGAGTTCGGGAAGGGATCGGGTGTTTAGCTGTCGCTATGACCACCAAACCGAGGAAGTACCCATTTGAGAGATACATGTATTTGTTCAAGTTTTATGTGCATTTGACTGTCCAGTCTTGCTGTTACTGGATCAAATCAAGCCTATCGAGCAATTAGTACCAGTCAGCTGAATGCGTTGCCGCACTTACACCTCTGGCCTATCGACGTGGTGGTCTTCCACGGCTCTCAAGGGAGACCTTGTTTTGAAGTGGGCTTCCCGCTTAGATGCCTTCAGCGGTTATCCTGTCCGAACATAGCTACCCAGCACTGCCGTTGGCACGACAACTGGTCCACCAGTGGTTCGTTCACCCCGGTCCTCTCGTACTAGGGGCAAGTCTTCTCAAGTCTCCTACACCCACGGCAGATAGGGACCGAACTGTCTCACGACGTTCTAAACCCAGCTCACGTACCTCTTTAAATGGCGAACAGCCATACCCTTGGGACCTACTCCAGCCCCAGGATGAGATGAGCCGACATCGAGGTGCCAAACGATGCCGTCGATATGGACTCTTGGGCATCATCAGCCTGTTATCCCCAGAGTACCTTTTATCCGTTGAGCGATGGCCCTTCCACTCGGGACCACCGGATCACTATGGCCGACTTTCGTCTCTGCTCGACTTGTCAGTCTTGCAGTCAGGCGGGCTTCTGCCATTGCACTCGACGACCGATTTCCGACCGGTCTGAGCCCACCTTCGCGCGCCTCCGTTACTGTTTGGGAGGCGACCGCCCCAGTCAAACTCCCCACCATGCAGGGTCCCGGACCCGGATAACGGGCCGCGGTTAGACATCAAGAGTGCGAAGGGTGGTATCTCAAGGGAGGCTCCACGGGAACTGGCGTCCCCGGTTCGATGCCTACCACCTATCCTGCACATCACAATCCTGATGCCAGTGCAAAGCTGGAGTAAAGGTTCATGGGGTCTTTCCGTCTAACCGCGGGAAGTGTGCATCTTGACACACAGTTCAATTTCGCTGAGTCCACATCAGAGACAGCGGGGAGATCGTTACGCCATTCGTGCAGGTCGGAACTTACCCGACAAGGAATTTCGCTACCTTAGGACCGTTATAGTTACGGCCGCCGTTTACTGGGGCTTCAATTCAGAGCTTGCACCCCTCCTTTTAACCTTCCAGCACCGGGCAGGCGTCAGACTGTATACGTCGCCTTACGGCTTCGCACAGCCCTGTGTTTTAAGTAAACAGTCGCCACCCCCTGGTTTGTGCCCCCGGCTCATAGTTGCCTACAAGCCGGGCTCCCTTCTCGCGAACTTACGGGAGCATTTTGCCGAGTTCCTTTGATGTGGTTCTCTCAAGCGCCTTGGTATTCTCTACCAGTCCACCTGTGTCGGTTTGGGGTACGGTCTTGTGGAGGGCTATTTCCAGGAACCTCTAAGCGGCCCTTCCAATCCGATAAGGAAGAACAACCGTCGAGATCCGTCACATCCTCCTGGCCACGGAATATTAACCGTGTTCCCATCGACTACGCCTTTCGGCCTCGCCTTAGGGGCCGGCTTACCCTGCTCAGATTAGCTTTAAGCAGGAACCCTTGGACTTTCGGCGACAGGGTCTCTCACCCTGTTTGTCGCTACTCATGTCAACATTCTCGCTTCTGATCTCTCCACCAGTTGCCTTACGGCCTGGCTTCACAGAAAGCTCCTCGCCTCCATGCTTCCCCGTAAGGAAGGCAAGAGGCATGGAGCTATATCACAGAACGCTCCGCTACCACGCGTATTGCTACGCATCCTGAGCTTCGGCTCGTGGCTTGAGCCCCGTTACATCTTCGCCGCAGGACAGCTTATCTAGACCAGTGAGCTGTTACGCTATCTTTAAAGGATGGCTGCTTCTAAGCCAACCTCCTGGTTGTTTTGGCCGTCCCACATGCTTTCCCACTTAGCCACGAATTAGGGGCCTTAGCTGCAGGTCAGGGTTGTTTCCCTCTTCACGACGGACGTTAGCACCCGCCGTGTGTCTCCCGGATATTACTCTTGGGTATTCGGAGTTTGCTTAGACTCAGTAAGGCTGTGGGCCCCCATCATCCATGCAGTGCTCTACCCCCCAAGGTATTCGTCCGAGGCGCTACCTAAATAGCTTTCGCGGAGAACCAGCTATCTCCAGGTTTGATTGGCCTTTCACCCCTAGCCACAAGTCATCCAGACCCTTTTCAACGGGTGTTGGTTCGGACCTCCAGTACGTGTTACCGTACCTTCATCCTGCTCA
Organism: Gemmobacter sp.; assembly: GCA_034519525.1. Classification (GTDB taxonomy): domain Bacteria; phylum Pseudomonadota; class Alphaproteobacteria; order Rhodobacterales; family Rhodobacteraceae; genus Gemmobacter. Next base: position 29,113 of record JAXHOJ010000054.1, read on the forward strand.
TGGCTAGATCACCTGGTTTCGGGTCTGATCCGTCGAACTCATGCGCCCTTTTAAGACTCGCTTTCGCTGCGCCTACACCTAACGGCTTAAGCTTGCTCGATAGACCAAGTCGTTGACCCATTATACAAAAGGTACGCCGTCAGGGCTGATGCCCCTCCGACTGCTTGTAAGCGTCCGGTTTCAGGTACTGTTTCACTCCCCTCGTCGGGGTGCTTTTCACCTTTCCCTCACGGTACTGGTTCGCTATCGGTCAGCAAGGAGTACTTAGCCTTCGGGGGTGGTCCCCCGATCTTCAGACAGGATTTCACGTGTCCCGCCCTACTTAATATGTCCTGTGGAGCTTCCTGTACGGGGCTGTCACCCGCTATGGCCTGCCTTTCCAGACAGTTCCAGTCACTCTTCCAGGCTCGGCTGGTCCGCGTTCGCTCGCCACTACTAGCGGAGTCTCTATTGATTTCCTTTCCTCCGGGTACTTAGATGTTTCAGTTCCCCGGGTTCGCTTCAAAACCCCTATGTATTCAGGGTTAAGATACCTGATTTACCCTATTGATGACTGCGTCACATCGCTGCGACGCAACAACAATAGAATGTCAGGTGGGTTCCCCCATTCGGAGATCCATGGATCAAAGCCTATTCCCGGCTCCCCATGGCTTAACGCAGGGTATCACGTCCTTCATCGCCTCTTGCTGCCTAGGCATCCACCAAACGCCCTTTTCGCGCTTGATTTGATCCAGAAAGAGCAAGGCTCGTCTTGCCATTGCCGCCTGCTCTGAGTTTCAACAAGCATCGCACTTGGCGCCATGCTTGCACGCTCCGAACAGTGCGCACTGGTTAGTGTACTAGACTTGAACAATATCGCCGTGATGCGCGTCTGGCGCACATCGGTCC
>JAXHOJ010000054.1:32500-186828 GCA_034519525.1 Gemmobacter sp.
AGCCTGCATATTTTCCACGCCCCCGGTTCAGACCGGCAGAAGTCAGGCGGCAGCGGCCATCATGCACAGCAATTCAAACAGAATCGTGGCACCCAGATAGGCTGTTGCCCCCGACGGATCGAAAGGTGGCGACACTTCGACCAGATCCGCGCCCACGATTCTGACGCCGCCCAGCCCCTGCACCACCTGCAGCGCCTGCCAGCTGTTGGGGCCGCCCACCTCGGGCGTGCCGGTGCCCGGGGCATAGGCGGGATCAACAAAGTCGATGTCATAGCTGATGTAGGTCTCGCCACTGCCCGCGATACTGCGCGCCTCAGCCATCACATCGGCCACGCCGCGGGCATGGAATTCTTCAATCGGAATGACCCGTATCCCCACGGCCCGGGCGAAATCACGATCTTCACTGTCATAGGTGGTGCCACGGATACCGATCATGCACACCCGATGCGGATCCAGCAGACCCTCTTCCACCGCGCGGCGGAAAGGCGTGCCATGGGTGTACATCGTGCCGCCGAAATAGCTGTGGAACAGATCGGTATGGCTGTCGAAGTGAATCATGCCCAAAGGGCGGTCCTTCGCCAGCGCCCGCAGGATCGGCAGCGAACACAGATGGTCACCGCCCGCCGTCAGCGGCCGGATGCCCGCAGCGCGCACCCGGGTATAGAATGTCTCCATCCGTGCCATGGTATCCATCAGATCCGCCGGATTGGGCGGCACATCCCCCAGATCGGCGCAGCGCAAGGCCTCGAACGGGCGCACGCCGGTCACACCATTCTGCGCCCGCATCATGGTGGAGGCATCGCGCAGCTGGCGCGGCCCGTGGCGCGGCCCGGGCCGGTTGGTGGTGCCACCATCCCAGGGCGCACCGATCAGCCCCACCTGCACCTGTGCCAGCCGCGGATCATCCAGCCCCACATGCGGCAACCGCATGAACGTGGGCACACCCGCATAGCGCGGCAGATCGAAACCGGATACGGGGCGAAAGAAATCATCAGTCATGGGGCCTCCTGTCTGCCACCAGCCAAGCAGAGCCTACCCCTGTCGTCATGCCCAAGGGCGACATCCGACACCCGCAAACGCCCTTCCCCCTTGACCCGGCCGCGCCCCTGCTTCTCTATCTGCAGACAAGCCCAACAGGACAGACAGCATGACCATTCCCGCCGAATCGCATCGCCCCGCCGCCCAGGCCGGCCGCTCCGTCATCGCGCAGGATGTGCGCATCAAGGGCGATCTCGGCTCTGACGGGATCGTGGAGATCATGGGCGAGGTTGAGGGCCGGATCAACGCCCGCACGCTGGTGATCGGCGCCGAAGGCTTTGTCAAAGGCAGCGTTACCGCCGAAACCGTCGATGTGCGCGGCAAGGTGGATGGCAAGATCAGCTGCGCCACTCTGATGCTGCGCAGCGCCGCCCGGGTGAAAGCCGATGTCGCCTATGCGACAGTCGCCATCGAAAGCGGGGCAACCGTCGAAGGCCGCTTCGTGCGCAGCAAGGGCTGACGCCCTCAGCGTGGCGGGATGGCATAGGTCAGCCCCGCCCGCGCCACCACATGGTCGGCCCCGTCAGACCGCAGCAGAACATCCCCCACAGCCAGAGTGCGGCCCAGCTTCAACAAACGGGCCTCGGCCAGCAGATCCCGGCCCGCTTCGGGTTTGCGCATGAAATCAATGCTGCAGTTCGTTGTCACCGCCAGCGCCACCGGCCCGATCCGTGACAGGATCGCCAGATAGATCGCCACATCGGCCAAAGCGAACATCGACGGCCCGGATACCGTGCCGCCCGGCCGCAGATGCCGGTCCGCCACCTTCAGCCGCATCACCAGCGCCGCCTCTTCCACCCGCTCCAGCGAAAAATCCGCCGCAACCTGCGGGAACTCCCGCGCCAGAAACGCCTCCAGCTCCGCAAGCTGCATCACCAGTGCCATTCGCTTCCCTCCCAAGCCGCCGGAGGATACCTTTCCGGCAAACGGGAGGAATGACAAGATGACCGAACTGATCCTGCGCGAAGACCTGGGCCGCGTGGCGCGGCTGACGCTCAACAGCCCCGGCAATCTGAATGCGCTGTCGGATGCCATGCTGGCGGCGCTGCGCGAGGCTTTGGCCCGGCTTGCCGATGACACTTCTGTGCGGGTGGTGATCCTGCGCGGCGCAGGCAAGGCCTTCTGTGCCGGGCATGACCTGAAAGAGATGCAGGCAGCCCGCCAGGCGCCGGATCGTGGGGCGGCCTATTTCCTTGATCTCTTCACCCGCTGCGGCGCGGTGATGCAGGCCATCCCTGCCCTGCCCCAGCCGGTGATTGCCGAAGTTCAGGGTATCGCCACAGCAGCCGGTTGCCAGCTTGTGGCCTCCTGCGACATGGCGGTGGCTGCCGAAGGCACGCGCTTTGGCGTGAACGGGGTGAATATCGGGCTGTTCTGCTCCACGCCGATGGTGGCACTGTCCCGCAATGTACCTGCCAAGATCGCCTTTGAAATGCTCTCAACAGGCGCCTTCATCGACGCCACACGCGCGCAAGAGGTCGGGCTCATCAACCGCACCGCAGCGGCAGACCGGCTGTCAGAGACAACACTGGACCTGGCACAGACCATTGCCACGAAACTTTCCGCCGCCGTGAAGATCGGCAAGCGGGCCTTCTACGATCAGCTGCCGCTGCCCTTGGCCGATGCTTATGACCATACGGCAAGGGTGATGCAGGAAAACATGCTCTGGCGCGATACCGAAGAAGGCATCCAGGCCTTTCTGGAAAAGCGCGCCCCGGATTGGGCGCCGTAAGGGCAGGCACCCGCCGGAGGCCAGCCCCCGGACCCCCGGGGTATTTGAGCCAAGAGGAAATGGGACACAGGCCTTTCCCTTTCCTCTTGGCAAAAATACCCTCAGGGGGTGAATGGCCGCAGGCCAGAGGGGGCGCGAGCGCCCCCTGCACCGCGCGGATTTACAGGCGGACGGCAACCCGCCCCTGCAACCGCCCCTCCAGCAGATCAACGGCAAGCTGCGGCAGATCTGCAAAATCATGCGTCCGGCCCAGCTGCGCCAGCAGATCGCGGTCCAGATCCGCATCCAGCCGCGCCCAGGCAGCCAGACGCCGCGCCATGGGCACCATCACCGAATCGACCCCCCGCAGGGTGACACCGCGCAGGATGAACGGGAAAACACTGCTGGCCAGTGCCGCGCCACCCGCCATGCCACAGGCCGCCACGATGCCGTCATAGCGTGTCTGGGCGATCGCATCGGCCAGCAGCTGCCCGCCCGCCACATCCACCACCCCGGCCCAGCGTTCTTTCGCCATCGGCCGCCCGCCAGCCGAAACCGCCTCACGCCCCAGAACCTGCGCAGCACCCAGCGATTTCAGAAAGGCTTCCTGCCCCGGCCGCCCGCTGACGGCGATCACCTCATATCCGGCCCGCGCCAGCAGGCTGACCGCAACCGATCCCACACCGCCCGAAGCGCCGGTGACCAGCACGGCATCGCGCCCCGGCTGCAGCCCGTGATCCATCAGCGCCATGGCGCACAGCATGGCGGTATAACCTGCCGTGCCGATCTGCATCGCCTGTTCCGGGCTGAGCCCGGCGGGCAGCGGCTGCACCACGCTTTCGGGCATCCGCACCACCTGGGCATAGGCGCCCCAGCGTGTTTCCGACAGGCCCCAGCCATTGACGATCACCCGATCCCCGGCCGCAAACCGTGGGCTCGCGCTTTCGATGACCTCGCCCGCCAGATCAATACCCAGCACCATCGGAAAGCTGCGGATGATCGGGCCACGCCCGGTGATGGCCAGCGCATCCTTGTAATTCAGCCCCGAATGGCTGACCCGGATCACCACATCGCCCGCAGGCCAGGCCTCCAGCGCCAGATCCTCGAACCCGACAGCATAGCTTTTCCCTTCGCCCGCGCGGGCCACAAGCGCCCGGCCGATCATGCCTCTGCTCCCTGCACGGCGGCCGCCAGGGCGGGCGGCAGGTCAAATTCGGCCAGAACCCGGGCCCGCCCCGCAGCCGACATCTTGCGCGCGGTCTTGGCAACGATGCCCAGCACATCCTCTTGCGCATGTTTGGCGGCGAAATCCGCGAAATAGAACCGCAGGAAGACGAAACAGATCACATCCTCCAGCGCCTGCACCTCGGCATCGCGCTTGATGCCCTCCTTGCGCAGCAGCACACCCACCCGGTCCTGTGCCTCTGGCCCATATCCGGCTTCGGCCATGATCCCGGCCACCCGTGCGGCATGGCGGCGGCCCTGTTCGCGGCGCCAGTCCAGATAGCCCGCCTTGCCTTCGGGATAGGCGCTGCGCGGCAGCATCCAGCGCTCCACATGCTGGCCCCGCGCCGCGATCTCCAGCACATCCGCGGCATCGGGGAACAGCCGTGCAAGCTCTGCGCTCATCCGCTCGCCGTACAGCAGCGCCGCGGGGCGCCCGTCCTCACTATTGGGATCGGCTGCATTTGCCGTATCAATTTTAGCCAAAGCCGCTTTCAGGTCGCCCATCGCTTCCTCCTCTTTCCGGCGATCCTGCGACGGGCGCAGCCATCATGCAAGACGCAGGCCGCGGGAAGACGAACGCCGCCCCGAAGGGCGGCGCATCCTATTCCGCGACGATCAGCTTGGGCTTGCTGCTGCCGGGCCTCCCGGCCTCCAGCTGTGCCACCCGCGCCTCCAGATCCGTCAACTCGCGCGTCAGCACATCGGGCGGCAGAACCTCCGGCTCTGCCTCGCCCTTGCCCACCATCCGGCGCGTCAACCAGACCAGAAGCCGCGACAGATCATCCATGATGAGGAAGAAGGCCGGCACGATCACCAGCGACAGGATGGTTGACATGATGATGCCCCCGATCACCGCCGTGGCCATGGGCGCCCGGAAACTGCCGCCCTCACCCACGCCCAGCGCCGAAGGCAACATCCCCGCCGACATGGCGATCGAGGTCATGACGATCGGCTGCGCCCGCTTGTGGCCCGCCTCCATCACCGCCTTCATCCGGTCCATGCCGCGCACCCGCATTTCGATGGCGAAATCAATCAGCAGGATGGCATTCTTGGTCACGATCCCCATCAGCATCAGGATCCCGATCAACACCGGCATCGACAGCGCCGAATTGGTCAGGATCAGCGCCGCCGCAACCCCGCCAATGGCCAGAGGCAGCGAAAACAGGATGGTGAAGGGCTGCATAACCGATTTGAACAGCAGGATCAGCACCGTCAGCACCAGCATCAGGCCCATGATCATCGCATTGCCAAAGCTTTGCAGCATCTCGGCCTGCACTTCGGCATCCCCCGATCGGCACGACACGCGCACCGTCGGCCGGCAGGTCGACGCGCCTGCCACGACCTCCTTGAACCGGGTCGATGCCGTGCCCAGCGCCACGCCCACCGGCAGGTTGGCACCGATGGTGGCACGGCGGCTGCGGTTGTGGCGTTCGATCATCGACGGCCCTTCGGCCATGCGAATATCCGCCACCGCCGCCAGCGGCACCGATCCGCCCGCAGCCGTCATCACCCGCAGTGCGGCGATGCGCGACAGATCGGCCCGGCTGGCATCATCCAGTCGCACCCGCACCGGCACCAGCCGATTGTCGATCGACAGTTTCGCCAAGGCCCCGTCCAGATCACCGATGGTGGCCACGCGCACCACTTCGGCAATGGCCGCCGTGGTCACGCCCATGCGCGCCGCCTCTTCCACCTTCGGGGTGATCTGCAGTTCCGGGCGCGGCAAGGCCCCTTCCGTCGAGACATTGGCCAGCAGCGGATCGCCCCGCAACGCCTCTTCCAGCCGCGCGGCGGCAATGTTCAGATCGGCCTCGTTATCCGACAGGATCGAGAAAGACAGATCACGCTCGGCCCGGTCATTCAGCTTGTAGGCCAGAACATCGGGCACATCGCGCAGGCGTTCAAAGATTTCGGCCTCGATCTCGTTCTGCGGACGCACGCGCCCCGAACTTTCCACCGGCGGAATCAGACCGCCCACCACAGGCAGCCCCTGCCCCATCCGCATCACCCGTGCAGCAGCGAATGGTCCAGCTTGTCCAGCAGCACGGTCACCGAGGCGCGCCGCACGTCCAGATCGCCCGAGGGCGACGAGCCGCCCAGCACAAACACATTCGCCACCCCGGCCACCCCGGCGATGCGTTCCTGCATCATGTCAGTGGTGCGGCCGGTTTCCTCCAGCGTCGATCCGGGCGGCAGTTCCACGCTGATCGAAATCCGGCTGACATCTTCCGGGGGAATGAAACTGCCGGGAATCTGCATCATGAAATACAGCGATACGATCAGCACGCCAAACCCCGAAAGCAGCGTCAGATAGCGCCCCGGCAGCGTGACAACGCGCGCCGCCATCGACCCGGGCGCCACATCAGACGGCGCCCGCAGCCCCAGCCAGCGGCGCGGCAGCGGCAAAGGCAACCGCCCCGCCGTGGTTACACGCACGATCCGCAGATACTGCCGCATGAACCAGCCGTCTTCATGGTCGTCATGCCCGGCGGCATCCTTGGCCCGCATCAGATAGGCCGCCATCAGCGGCGTTATCAACCGCGCCACCAGCAGCGAGAACAGCACGGATATGGCCACCGTCAGGCCGAACTGCCGGAAATACTGCCCCGGAATCCCCGGCATGAAGCTGACCGGCACGAACACCGCCACAATGGTGAAGGTGGTGGCGATCACCGCCAGCCCGATTTCATCCGCCGCATCAATCGACGCCCGGTACGGCGTCTTGCCCATGCGGATGTGGCGCGCGATGTTCTCGATCTCCACAATCGCATCATCCACCAGAATGCCGGTTGCCAGCGTGATCGCCAGCAGGCTGACGAGGTTCAGCGAAAAGCCCAGCAGATCCATCACATAAAACGTGGGAATGGCCGAAAGCGGCAGCGCCACCGCCGCAATCGCCGTGGCCCGCCAGTTCTTCAGAAAGGCAAACACCACCAGAACCGCAAGGATCGCCCCTTCCAGCAGGGTATGCAGCGCACTTTCATAGTTGCCCACGGTATAGAACACCGTGTCATCCACCAGCGTGATGCCGATATCCGGGTGCTGCGCCCTGATCTCGTCCAGCGTGGCATCCACGGTTTCGGCCACCGTCACCTCGGATGCGCCCTTGGACCGGAACACCGCAAAGGTCACCACCTGATCGCCGTTGAAGCGCGAGAAGGATCGCAGCTCTTCATAGGTATCCGTAATGCTGCCCAGCTGATCCAGCCGCACGAAGCGGCCGCCACCCAGCGCGATGGTCGTGCCCGACAGCCGCTCTACCGTCTGGGCATTGCCCAGCGTGCGGATTGCCTGTTCGCCCGCGCCCAGCTCTGACCGGCCGCTGCCCAGATCGGTATTCGTGGCCCGCAGCTGCGCGCTGACCGCCTGCGCCGTCACACCAAAACTGCCCAGCTTCACCGGGTCCAGCTCGATGCGGATTTCCCGGTCGGCACCGCCATAGCGATCTATCTTGCCAATGCCGGATTTGCCCTGCAGCGCCCGTTTCACCGTATCATCCACGAACCACGACAGCTCTTCCATCGTCAGGTTCGGCGCAGAGACGGCAAAGGTCATGATGGCCTGCCCCTCCACGTCGATGCGGCTGACAATGGGCGCATCCACATCCGCAGGCAGATCGCCGCGGATCTTGTCGATGGCATCCTTCACATCCTGCACCGCCTTGTCGGTGGGCACATCCATGCGAAATTCAATGGCCGCCGTCGAAACCCCGTCATTCACCGTCGAGGTGACGTTCTTCACCCCGGCGATGCCCGCCACGGCGTCTTCCACCTCTTTGGTGATCTGGGTTTCCATCTCGGCCGGGGCGGCGCCCGACTGGGTAATCACCACCGACACCAGCGGCACATCAATATTGGGAAAGCGCGTGATCGGCAGGCTGTTGAAGCTTTGCCATCCCAGCACCATCAGCATGACAAAGGCAAGGATCGGCGCAATCGGGTTGCGGATCGCCCAGGCAGAGAAATTCATCTTGCGCCCCTCATTCCACAGAAGCCAGAATCGGGTTCACCTTGTCGCCATCCCGCACGAAGGCGCCGGCCTTCGTCACGATCCGGTCGCCAGAGAACAAGCCCGTCACGATCTCAACCATCCCCCGGTCCCGGATGCCGATCTCCACCAGCACCCGCTTCACCGTGCCATCCGCCGCCACCCGCATCACGGAATAGCCATCCGGCCCCGAGCCGACAGCACTGCCCGGCACGGCCAGAACCTCGCGCTCGGCGAGAATGATCTCGGCATCGGCATACATGCCTGCCCGCACCGTGCGGGCGTTTTCCAGGGTGATGCGCGCCGTCCCAAGCCGGGTTGCGGTGCTGACACCGGGTTCCACCAGCCGCACGGTGCCGCGCAGCGGCTCTGACGCGCCCACCACGCGGATCAGCGCCGCCATGCCGGGTTGCAGCCGCACCAGATCGGATTCCGCGATATCGGCCCGCACTTCCAGCGCACCATCCTTCATCAGCACGAACATCGGCTCGCCCGCAGCGCTGGCCACCCCGCCCACCTGCGCATTGCGCGACAGAACCTCGCCCGCCACCGGCGCCACCACGCTGGCGCGTTTCATGTTCAGTTCGACATTGGCCAGCTGCGCTTCGGCCAGGGCCACCTGGGCCTGCGCCGCCTCAAGCGATTTTTCGGTTGCCGTCACCCGGGCCGCCGCCGATTCTGCCGCAGCCCGCGCCTGATCCACCGCCGCCTGGGCAGCATTGCCGCTTTTCTGCAGTGCCGCCTGCCGTGTGGCCACGCGCTGCGCCTCGTCTGCCGAAGCCCGGGCTTCCAGAACGCCAGCCTCGGCCTGCGCCACACCCGCACTGGCCGAAGCCAGCGAGGCCAGAAGCTGGCTGCGCTGCAATTCCAGCGTGGTCAGCGACAGCCGCGCCAGAACCTGCCCGGCCTCGACATAATCGCCCACTTCGGCCTCCAGCGTTTCGATCGGCTGGCCCTCGATCAGCGGCTGAACCAGCACCTGCTCCACCGCCCCGACCAGCCCGCCCGCAATCACCCGGTCCTGCAGCACCATCCGCTCCAGCGCCGAAACCGAAATCGCGGGCAGGACAATACCAGCCCCGGGGCCCGCCCCGGGCGCCGGATCGGTGGCCGCTTCGGCCTGTGCCGCAGCAGGGGCCACCAGCGCCACCATCAGACCCAGTGCAATTACCTTCGCCTGCATCGTCTCAAACCTCTTTCGGCACAGCGGCACCCGCCGCGCGCACATCCTCAAGAATGACATCAATCATACGCTGCAACAGCGCCGTCAGTTCAGTATCGGGCGGCTGCCCGGCACCGGAATTCATCAGCGCCGAAGCCCGCACCAGCGTTATGGCCGTGCGCGCATGGGCTCCGAAGCGCCGGGTAGCCACATCGGCGGGCAGCCCCGCTGCCAGTGCAAAGGCCCGGCACAGATAACCGCTGATTTCCTGCTCCAGCCGCTGCACCGCGCAACCGATCTCGGGCTTGCGATGCGCTGCCGCCGAAATTTCCGCCCACATCGCACGCTCTTCCGTGACAGCGGCACAGCCTTCGGCCACACGTTCATGCAGGCCGCAGCGCAGCGCCTGCAACGGATCGGGGGCGGCGGCGATACAGGCAAACTTTTCCCCCAGCTCGGCCAGATCGCGGCCGATCATCGCCTCGACCATGGCGGCCTTGGACGGGAAATAGCGGTAGAAATTGCCCACGCTCATGCCTGCCGCGCGGGCCAGCTCCTGCATCGAGGCGCCATCAAAGCCCTTTTCGGCAAAGATGCTGCGGATACGGTCAAGGATTTCATCCTCGCGCGACCGCGTGGGGGCTGCATCCGGGTCTGACGGCGCCGTATCTGATGGGATCGCGGAATACTGGGTCATTGCCTTGCGGCCAGAGAATGAATGTTCATTCACACCGATGCGTCAAGATTTCCCTTCGGTCAAGAAAAAGCTGCAGCGCGGCATCAGAATAAGGCCCGGCTGCCATAGACAGCGGGCACATGGTGCACAAAAGCAGAAATTTTCAGCGCAGTGTTGCGGCCATTTCGGCCCGCGCCCAGGCCTCTTTCGACCAGGCAAAGATCAGGAACAAGGCGATTCCCCCGCCGATCAGCAGCGTATCCACCCAGATCGACGGCGGCAGCACCAGCCGCGCGCCATTGGCCGCATAGCACAGCACCACCCCCATGCCGAACACCGGCAGTGCATGGCGCCCCAGCAACGCAAAAGGCGCGGCCACCGCGCTGCCGCAGGCCTGCCGCACGGCCGGAAACGCGCTCAGCACATAGGCCAGCGCCAGCGCATGGGTCAGCCGCGGCAGCGTCAGAAAGCCCTTGTCGAAACTGGTCACGATCCAGGGCGCGTGCAGATATTCCTTCACCAGCCACATGCCATGCCCGAACCTGTCAGAAATCGCCTGCACCTGCGTCACCCCCAGCGTCAGCAGCAGCCAGCCCGCACAGATCGCCAGCAGCCAGCCTTTCACCGGCACGAAGCGCTGCCCGCGTTTCATGGCGATCCCGGTCAGCAGCCCCAGCACGAACAGCAGCTGCCAGGACATCGGATTCAGGAACCAGCCATAGCGATTGGGGTAATTGGGGATGTTCCACCAGAACAGCGACACCACGAACCACAGCAGCACCGAAGCCGCCAGCAGGGCGCGCGGAAAACGCAGCGCCAGCCAGATCAGCAGCGGCGCCGCGATCATCAGCACGGCATACAGCGGCAGGATATTCGCATAACCCAGCTGATGGCCCAGCAAAGGCACCCCGATCAGAAAGCCCAGCGGCTTCTGATACAGCTTTTCGATCTGCAACTGCTGCATCATGCCGAAGTCGTTGAACCACAGGGCCGTGGCCGCCGCCACGCCAATGGCCATGACGGTGGTGACGATATGCACCATGTACAATTGCCAGGCCCGCCGCCACAGCCGCGCCACCCCCGCCCAGTAGGGCCCATGCCCAGCGAAATAGCGCATGTAGGCCAGCCCGGCCGCAATGCCCGACATCAGCACGAAACCTTCGGCGGCATCGGAAAAGCCGAAATTGCTTGGTGGTCAGATGTTCATAGATCGTGCCCGGCACATGGTTGATGAAGATCATCACCAGCGACAGGCCGCGAAACACATCCAGCCGCGGGTCACGCCCGGGCTTGGCCGCCACCGGGTCAGACATGCTGGCGCTCCGCACCCGCAGCAACCGGGGCAATATCGCGCATGGCGATCATGTTGCCCTCCCAGGCCGCCAGAATCTCGCGCTGGCGCCGCATCACCGGCGCCTCTGCCAGATCCATCGGCGTGACGAACAGCCCGCTGGTGGCCGGGCGCGAAGACCAGCTGATGATGACCGGCGCCAGCATCATCGGCACCAGCACCGGCAGCATCCAGACCACCAGCCCCGGCGCCAGAATCCAGGTGCCCGCCAAGCCGACGAGGCCCGTCGTCACCACCCAGTGGCTGCCCGCCCAGGCCTCGCCCAGGCTCAGCCGCCCGTCGCCCCGGTTGTTCGTCGGCCAGCCACCATCGCGGCCCAGCAGCACCTGAAACACGCTGCGCGTCTGATAGGCCAGCAGCACCGGCGCACTGACCGAGGAAAACAGCAGCTCCGCCAGCATCGAGGCAAAGGTGCGCAGCGCCCCGCCGAAATTCCTTGCCCGCCCGCTCATCGCCGCATTCAGCGCCACGGCGAATTTCGGCAGGATCAACAGGCCGAACACGCCGATGGCAAGACCGATGGCCTTTGATGTTTCCGCCTGCGGAAAGATCGGGAAGGGCCAGTAAGGTTCAGGAAAGTAGTCCGGCGGCGGCGCAAAGAACGGCGCCGCAATCGACGCCAGCATGAAGCCAATCCAGAACAGCGGCGAGATATAGGCCATGATGCCTTGAAAGAACACGAAGCGGCTCCAGGGTTTCAGGCCGGGCGCCATCAGCAGCCGCACATGTTGCAGATTGCCCTGACACCAGCGCCGGTCGCGCTTGGCATGATCCACCAGGTTTTCCGGGCCTTCCTCGAACGATCCGCCCAGATCGTCATCCAGCCGCACGCGCCATCCTGCGCGGGCCAGCAGCGCCGCCTCGACATAGTCATGGCTCATCACATGGCCACCAAAGGGCGGCTTGCCGCGCAGTTCCGGCAAGCCACAGCTTTCGGCAAAGGCCCGCACCCGCACGATGGCATTATGCCCCCAGAACGGCCCGGTGCGCCCCTGCATCATGGCAAGGCCACGGGCAAAGACCGGCGAATGGAAGGCGGCCGAAAACTGCATCGCCCGGCCAAACCGCGTGCGCGCCCGCGTCACCACCGGCAGCGTCTGCAGCAGGCCGATATCGGGTTCGGCCTGCATCCGGCGGGCCATTTCGACGATCGTGGCGCCCTCCATCAGGCTGTCGGCATCCAGAATCAGCGCCAGATCATAGGCCCCACCCGAAGTCTGGATGAAATCCTCGATGTTTCCGGCCTTCTTGCCGCGGTTGTCGGCCCGGCGGCGGTAGAACATCCGCCCCTTGGCGCCCCGCTCTTCCACCATCTGCAGGAACCACAGCTTTTCCCGCGCCGCAATCGCATCGTTCCGGGTATCCGACAGGATGGCGATATGAAACTGGCCCGCAGCGCCCGTGGCCTGCAGGCTTTCATCCATCGCGGCAATGCGGGAAAAGGTGGTGACCGGATCTTCGTTGTAGACCGGCACGATCACCACGACCGTCTCGGTCAGCGGCCCTTCCAGCCGCACCGCCGGGGGGCGGGCATCGGTCGCAAGCCCCATCAGGCCCTGCACCGCGCCCCAGGCCAGCCACCAGCTTGAAATCAGGATCAGCACGGAGCGCAGAATGTCGATGACATCCAGCCCGTCAGACCAGCCGAATTGCAGGAACAGCATGAATGCCCCCGCCCCGGCAACAAGGCTAAGCACAATGGCCACGCTGCGGGGCAGCGTGGCCCGGTCACGCGCCTGCGCGCGTGCAACCGGCGGAGGCATGGATTACATCTCCCGGCGCGGTGCCGGTCCGATCTGCAACAGGGCAAGCACCGCCCGCGCCAGACGGCGCAGGGTCAGCGGTTCTGCCGTTTCCAGCATCTGCTTGGGCATGGCCAGCGGCGCAGCGGGCAACGTTCCGATATCCTGCACCAGAGCCTCGATTTCGGCACTCCTGCAGCGGAGAAGGGCGGCAATCTTAGACATCACGCATTGATCCACTGATAGAGCCAGGTTTCCGTAAGCTTCCGTCCATAACCCGCAAGATGGGCAACCAGTTCCACAGTCGCCCCCTCTTCCGCCTTCACATCCAGCGCCAGGCGCCAGATATCCGATCCCCAGACACGCTGGATGCTTTGCGCGGTGATCTCGCCGCCATGCACCGTCACCATCGGCTCCACCTCTGAATCCGCAGGCAGCGGGTCCAGCGGGCCTCCGGTGAAATCAATCACGAACTTGCGGATCTGCTCGGCCTGCTCCACGCCCGAAACGCCGCCGATCCCCGACCGGGTTTCCAGCACCCAGCCCATATCGTCGCGGTCTTCGACCGGCAGGTTGCCCCAGCGCAGACGATAGGCAAACTCGCGCGAATCCCCGGCCTTCACCGGCGCTTCCGGGGTCCAGAAGGCCACGATATTGTCGTTCACTTCCAGATCCGACGGAATCTCCGACCATACGCACGGCGCCACGGCCCCAATCCCCGATCGGCTCCACCTCCAGCGAGGGGCGGCGTTCGTAATGGGCTTCGGCATCCTGATAGTTCATGAACTCGCGGTCGCGCTGATGCAGACCAAAGGCGCGCGGGCTGGCCTCGCCGAAATGCGATCCGGCCAGACGCGGCGGGTTGTTCAGCGGCCGCCACAGCACATCGCCATCGGCACGGGTGATGCGCAGCCCGTCGCTGTCATGCACCTGCGGGCGATAATCGTCGAACTTGTGGCGGTTGCGTTCGGAATAAAGATACATCGAGGTCAGCGGCGCAATGCCCAGCTGCGCCACATCGGCCCGGAAGAACAGCCGCGCCGTCACTTCCATCACCGTCTCCACACCGGGGCGGATGACAAAGCGATAGGCGCCGGTCACCGAAGGCGATTCCAGCGCGGCATAAACCACCGCCTCACGCGCGCCGGGCTGCGGCTTTTCGATCCAGAAGGCGGAAAACCGCGGGAACTCCTCGGCCGTATCCGTCGCCGTGTTCAGCGCAAGCCCCCGGGCCGACAGGCCGTAACCCGATTCCTGCCCCAGGGCCCGGAAATACGAGGCCCCCAGAAACGCCACCAGCTCATCCATCACATCCAGACGGTTCAGCGGGTAATGCAGACGGAACCCGGCCACGCCCGGCATCTTTTCACCGGCAGGCACCTTGGCCGCCAGCTCGTTCAGAAAGCGGAAATCATCGGTGGTAAAGGCCATTTCCGCCGCCACACCCGATTCCACCTGATACATCGCCACAGGTTCGGCAAACAGCCAGCCCATGGGGAAGGCGTGTAGCTGGAACTGGCTGCCCTCGTCCTCGCGCCAGCGCGCGCGTTCGGGGTTATAGCTGACCAGCCGGTAATCGTCATATTTCAGCCCGGCAAAGAATCCGCCGATCTTTTCCGGCACGGCAAAGGCTTCGCCCGCCTTGCTCCGCATCTGCTCGGTCAGCAGATCGAAGGAAAATTGCTGCGGTGCAGCAGGCACCGGCGCATCCTGGGCGCGCAGCGGCATACCAAGCCCGGCCGCAGCCAAGGCAGCGGTAGACCCCGCAGCAAGAATCAGCGACCGGCGAGACAGCGAGGAGACGGCTTTAAGGCCGAAAGACATGGCGTGAAATCCAGTATTTACGGGGCTTGCGACGGCTGCCCCTTTTCGGCCTCCTATATCGGTCTGTGGCAGCGCTTTGCAAGATCGGCTGCACGTTCCAGTGACCGATCCGGCACGAATCTGCCTGCCTGTTGCGCAGCGGCCAACGGGCAGGTTACAGCCCTGCGTAATTCGCAGGCGCAGAAAGGTTTATGCTGCAGGCAAAACCGGCGTTCAGACTGTTACGCGCGCAGGCTCCCATTCCGTCGGTGCCCGCCGGATTCGCCGCTCACCAATGCGGCGGGCGCTGGTCGGCCAGCGGAATCGTACCCGCCATCGCCTCGCGGTCCGCCTCGCGCTCCAGCAGCAGGCCGACGCGGCGTTCCAGCCGCGCGATCTCCTGCGCCTGGCGGGCCACCACGTCCGAAAGCTCCTCCTGCGCCCGCATCAGATGCGCGATCCGCTCTTCCAGTGCCATGATCCGGTCCATTGCCCTCTCCCGACTTGTCGCCAAGGCCCCCATCCGCTAAGGCAGGCCCGATTGCAAGCGAGGCCTCCCGATGTCGACGGACAAACCCGCCAAAGAAAAACCCGCGCGGCGCCCCCGGGCCGAACCGCCCAAAGGCTTTCGCGATTACTTCGGTGCCGAGGTCACCGAACGCAAGGCGATGCTGGATCAGATCGCCGGGGTTTACCATGCCTATGGCTTTGATCCGCTGGAAACCAGCGCGGTCGAAACCGTCGAGGCGCTGGGAAAATTTCTGCCCGATGTCGATCGCCCCAATGAAGGCGTGTTCGGCTGGCAGGACGAGGATGACCAGTGGCTGGCCCTGCGCTATGACCTGACGGCGCCGCTGGCCCGCGTGGCCGCGCAGTTCCGCAACGATCTGCCCTCGCCCTATCGCCGCTATGCCATGGGGCCGGTCTGGCGCAATGAAAAGCCGGGTCCGGGGCGGTTCCGGCAGTTTTATCAATGCGATGCCGATACGGTCGGGTCGCGCCAGCGTGGCGGCGGATGCCGAAATCTGCGCGATGCTGTCCGACGCGCTGGAGGCGGTGGGCATCCCGCGCGGCGATTACATCGTGCGGGTGAACAACCGCAAGGTGCTGAACGGCGTGATGGAGGTGGCGGGCGTGCTGGACCCCTCCGATGCCAGCCGGTTCGAAACCGAACGTGGCATCGTGCTGCGCGCCATCGACAAGATCGACCGTCTGGGCGAAGACGGCGTGCGCGCGCTGCTGGGCGCGGGCCGCAAGGATGACAGCGGCGATTTCACCAAGGGCGCGGGGCTGAGCGATGAACAGGCCGAGGTGGTGATGGCCTTCATGGCCGCCAAGCGCGACACGGGCACCGCCACTGCCGCCCGGCTGCGCGATCTGGTCGGGCCTTCGGCTATGGGTCTTGATGGCGTGCAAGAGCTTGAAACCATGGCTGAACTGCTGGATGCCCAGGGCTATGGCGCCGACCGCATCCTGATCGACCCCGGCGTGGTGCGTGGCCTTGGCTATTACACCGGCCCGGTGTTCGAGGCCGAGCTGACCTTTGAAATCCTCGATGAAAAGGGCCGCAAGCGGCAGTTCGGCTCTGTCTCTGGCGGTGGGCGGTATGACGATCTGGTCAAGCGGTTCACCGGCCAGTCGGTGCCCGCCACCGGCGTTTCCATCGGGGTGGATCGCCTGCTGGCCGCGCTGCGCGCCAAGGGGCGCAGCATGGGTGGCGGGATCGGCCCGGTGATCGTGACGGTGATGGACCGCGACCGGATGGCCGATTACATGGCCATGGTCGGCGATCTGCGCCGCGCGGGCATCCGCGCCGAGGTCTATCTGGGCAACCCCAAGAACTTCGGCAACCAGTTGAAATACGCCGATAAACGGCAAAGCCCGGTTGCCGTGATCCAGGGCGGCGACGAGGCGGCGAAGGGCACTGTCATCCTCAAGGATCTGGTGCTGGGGGCACAGATCGCCCAGAATGCCACGCTGGAAGAATGGAAAGATCGCCCGGCGCAGGTCGAGGTGCCGCGCGCCGATCTGGTGGCCAGTGTGCGCCGGATGCTGGACCAATGACCGTCACCCCCGCCGCCCGCGCCGAGGCAGAGGCGCTGTTTGCCGCCTTCCGCGCCACCGGGGCTACGGCGGTCGAGGCGGATATCCTGCAGCCCGCCGAAACCCTGCTGGATCTCTACGGCGAGGATATCCGGGCCCGCGCCTATGTCACGCAGGATCCGCTGCGCGGCGAGATGATGCTGCGCCCCGATTTCACCGTGCCGGTGGTGCAGGCGCATATGGCGGGCGGCGCCGACCCGGCGCGCTATTGCTACATGGGCGAGGTGTTCCGCAAACAGGATCACATCGGGCCGCGCGCCAGCGAATATCTGCAGGTCGGCTTCGAGGTTTTCGACCGCGATGCCCCGCAGGCCGATGCCGAGGTTTTTGCACTGTTCGCAGGCCTGCTGGCACCCCTGGGCCTGCAGGCGCTGACCGGCGATATCGGTATCCTGATGGCGGCGGTGCGAGGGCTTGTCCACCACGCCACGGCGCAAGGCGGCGCTGCTGCGCCATGTCTGGCGGCCCCGGCGGTTCCGCGCCCTGCTGGATCGGTTTGCCGGCCGGGCCGCCCGTGCCCGCCGGCGCGGCTGCGCCTGCTGGAGCGGCTGGCGGTGCCGCAGCCGAGGCGCTGATGGCAGAGGCAGGCCCGCAGATCGGCCTGCGCAGCAGTGCCGAAGTGGCCGAACGCAGCGCTGCCCTGCTGGATGATGCCGACACCCCGCCGATTGCCGCGCCCGAAGCGGCCCTGCTGTACGATCTGCTGGGCCTTGCCGCCCCGGCCGATGCCGCACTGGCCCATCTGCGCGGCATCGCGCCGCTGATGCCCGCCATCACCCCGGCGGTGGATCGCTTTGAATCCCGGCTGGCCGCGCTGCGCACCCGGGGGATCGACACGGCCAGCCTGGCCTTCGAGGCCAGCCACGGCCGCACCACGCTGGAATATTACGACGGCTTCGTGTTCACCTTCCATCGTGCCGATCAGGGGGGCGCCATTGATGCCGAGCTGCCCCCCGTGGCCTCGGGCGGGCGCTATGATGCGCTGACGGCCGTGCTGGGGCAGGGCGCGCTCGATCCCGGCGGTGGGCGGGGTCATCCGGCCCGCGCCGGTGGCGCAGCGCTGAAGGGGCCTGGCATGAGCCTGAAGATCGGGGTGCCGTCCAAGGGGCGGCTGATGGAAAAGACCTTCGACTGGTTCGGCGCGCGCGGCGTCACCATGAGCCGCAACGGCGCCGAACGCGAATATTCCGGCGCGGTCGAAGGCATCGCGGATGTGGAACTGGTGCTGCTGTCTGCGGGCGAGATCCCACGTGAGCTGGCGGCCGGGCGCATCCACCTGGGCGTCACCGGATCGGATCTGGTGCGCGACAAGCTGGCCGACTGGAACCAGCAGGTTGCCGAACTGGCCCCGCTGGGCTTTGGCCATGCCGATCTGATCATCGCGGTTCCGGCCTGCTGGATCGACGTTGAAACGCTGAACGATCTGGATGCCGTCGCCAGCGCCTTCCGCGCGCGGCACGGGTTCCGCCTGCGGATTGCCACGAAATATCACCGGCTGGTGCGAGAGTTCCTTACGGAAACCGGCGTGGCCGATTATCAGCTGGTCGACAGTCAGGGCGCCACCGAAGGCACGGTGAAAAACCTGACGGCCGAGGCGGTGGCCGATATCACCTCCACCGGCGAAACCCTGCGCGCGAACCATCTGAAGATACTCGGCGATGCGGTCATCCACCGCAGCCAGGCCACGCTGTTTCTGGCCCGTGCCGCCGATTGGGGCGCCGCAGAAACGGCGGCCATGGCCGCTTTGGCCGCCAAACTGCAGATCGCCACGCCCTGACCACAGCGCCGCAACCCAGCCGATGATCGCCTGCAGGATTCGCATCTTGGCCTCCTTTCACCGCCAGTCTGACGGTGCAAAGGTTGCCATGGCGTTAATGCGGCCGTCCCGACAGAAGCCAGACATCTAACCGACAGATACCATACGGAAAAACGTCAGCGCAGCCCGATCTCGGCCAGGGCACGGGCCAGACCTTCGGGCAATGGCTCCTCGCGCGCCCGGCCCTGTGGCAGGTCGCGCGGGCTGTCTTCCGCTGCCAGATAGCGCCACCCCTGGAACGGCCTGCGCGGCGCGGCTTCGGTGCGGATCACTGCCGCATCCAGGATCAGCGCGCAGCGCGCAATGCCATCCGCCCCCTCTACCCGCTCTAGCCCCAGGATACGCTGCCGCGCAAGAATCAAGCCCTTGATAACCCAGAACAAGGATCCGCCTGCCAGCACTTCGGCCTCGCGCTTGGGCCACATCCGCGTCACATGCACCGCGCGGCCTGCGGGCCAGCGCGGGCGCTGGCTGGCCTGCCAATCCTCCAGATCCTCGACCGAATCCGCCCCGACACAAAGTTTAAGCAGATTGATGTGCCCGGCCATCGCTTTCTCCATTCTGTTGACGGATAGTTAACAGCATGGTTCCCGGCTTCAAGGGTTGCCGCTCCCCGCCAGACGCTTTATCCTGTACGCCCGCGTGCGCGATGCACAAGATATTCTCCTATCAGATCAAGGAAACTGCCGATGTCCCGATTCGCTGCCCCCATTGCCGAGCAAATCTGGGATATGAAATATCGGCTCAAATCGGCGGATGGCACGCCTGTCGACGGCTCGATCGAAGACACCTGGCGCCGGATCGCCCGCGCGCTGGCCGAGGTTGAAAAAGATCCCGCGCATTGGGAAAAGCGGTTCTATGCGGCGCTTGAAGGCTTCAAATACCTGCCGGCCGGCCGGATTACGGCCGGCGCGGGCACCGGCCGGGCGGTCACGCTGTTCAACTGCTTTGTCATGGGCACCGTGCCCGACAGCATGGGCGGCATCTTCGACGCGCTGAAAGAGGCCGCGCTGACCATGCAGCAAGGCGGCGGAATCGGCTATGATTTCAGCACGATACGGCCTCGCGGGGCCGAGGTGAAGGGCGTGGCCGCCGATGCCTCCGGCCCGCTGTCCTTCATGGATGTCTGGGATGCGATGTGCCGCACCATCATGTCGGCCGGGTCGCGCCGCGGCGCGATGATGGCCACCATGCGCTGCGATCACCCGGATGTCGAAGCCTTCATCGAAGCGAAAAAAGATCCCGCGCGTTTGCGGATGTTTAACCTTTCGGTCCTTATAACCGATCCGTTCATGGATGCGGTAAAGGCCGATGCCGCATGGGATCTTCAGTTCGGGGGGCGGATCTACAAGACAGTTCAGGCGCGTGACCTGTGGAACCGCATCATGCGCAACACCTATGATTTCGCCGAACCCGGCGTGATCTTCATCGACCGCATCAACCGGATGAACAATCTGGCCTATTGCGAAACCATCGCCGCCACCAACCCCTGCGGGGAACAGCCGCTGCCGCCCTATGGTGCCTGCCTGCTGGGGTCGATCAACCTGGCCACGCTGGTCAGCGATCCGTTCACGCCCCAGGCGCAGATGAACCCGGCGGCGCTGGATGATCTGGTGCGCCTCGCCGTGCGGATGATGGACAATGTGGTGGATGCCTCGCGCTTCCCCCTGCCCGAACAGGAGGCAGAGGCCCGCAACAAACGCCGCATCGGCCTGGGTGTGACCGGCCTGGCCGATGCACTGCTGATGCTGGGGCTGCGCTATGGATCGGAAGCCGCTGCGGTGCAGACAGAGGCCTGGATGAAGGCGATCGCCCGGGCGTCCTATCTTGCCTCGGTCGATCTTGCGAAGGAAAAGGGGCCCTTCCCGCTGTTCGACGCCGAGGGCTATCTGGCCTCGGGCAATATGCTTCAGATGGATGAGGATGTGCGCGCGGCGATCCGCACCCACGGCATCCGCAATGCATTGCTGACCTCGATCGCGCCCACAGGCACGATCTCGCTTTACGCAGGCAACGTCTCTTCGGGGATCGAGCCGGTTTTCGCCTACGCCTACAAACGCAAGGTTCTGCAGAAGGATGGTTCGCGCACCGAAGAGGAAGTTGTTGATTATGCAGTGAAAATGTGGCGTGATCTGAAAGGTGACACTGCGCTGCCCGATTATTTCGTGAATGCGCAGACCCTGCCACCGCTGGATCACGTGCGGATGCAGGCGGCGGCGCAGAAATGGATCGACAGCTCGATTTCCAAGACGATCAACTGCCCGGAAGATATCAGCTTTGAAGCCTTCAAAGAGGTCTATATGGCCGCCTGGGATCAGGGCTGCAAAGGTTGCACCACCTACCGCCCCAATGCGGTGACCGGCTCGGTGCTGACCGTCAGCGAAAGCAGCGAGAAAACCCCGGCCGAGGCGCCGCAGGCCGCGCAGGAGGGCGAGGTGGTCTATCTGTCGGAACCGCTGGATCGCCCGGCGGCGCTGGAGGGGCAGACCTACAAGGTGAAATGGCCGGGCAGCGAACATGCCCTGTACATCACCATCAACGATATCATCATCGCAGGCCATCGCCGCCCGTTCGAAGTGTTCATCAATTCCAAGAACATGGAGCATTTTGCCTGGACGGTGGCGCTGACGCGGATGATTTCGGCGGTGTTCCGGCGCGGTGGCGATGTGAGCTTTGTGGTGGAAGAACTGAAGGCGGTCTTCGATCCACGCGGCGGCGCCTGGATGGACGGGCGCTATATCCCCTCGATCCTGGCGGCCATCGGCGGCGTGATCGAACGGCATCTGGTCAGCATCGGCTTCATCGAGGGCGAGGGCATGGGGCTGAAATCCGATCCCAAGGCCGAGGTGATTGCCGTCGGCAGCCGCCCGGGCAAGGCCTGCGACAGCTGCGGCAGCTATGACCTGCGCATGGTCGAAGGCTGCATGACCTGCGGCAGCTGCGGCCAGAGCAAATGCGGCTGAACCCGCAAGACGCATGTTCATCAGGGCCACTTGCAGGGCACGCACCGCAGAGGCGTGATGACCTGAGCGTTTGAAGCCACGAACTTTCAAAGCGCCGCCCTTCGGGGCGGCGCAAACCATTCCGGCGCAGGCCTGTTCTTTAGCGAATTCCTGCAGGAGATTTCTGATACCCCCATGACGCCAGGCGCCAACGGCTTGCCGCGGGCGCCCGTGGATTGGGAGATGCTCCCCCGCCAAGCCGCAGACAGGCCCAGGCCAAGCCCGCTCCGCGCGTATTGTGCGTCGGGTGGCAGCGGGCAGCCAGTGATTCGTACCCGGCCGACTGTTTCTCGGGCGAGAAAAACCCGCCCGCACCCCATGCGGCCCGCTGCAAAGAACGCCTTACGCGCCACATGGCAAAACGCGCTGCTCTAAACCGTGTTTGGAGGGAGATATTTTCAGACAAGCCCCAAAAATTTACATATTTCCCTGATAATCCGTAAATGAATTTACATAAAAATTATTTATATAAAATGGGTTAGCAAGATTTCACATAATCGTTTACAATGACTCAACGAGAGAGCCATACCGACATGCCATGTGCGGCCCTCTTTGACTGACGGGGGAGAGATTTATGAACCATCAATCTGGCGACATTGCACCTGATCTTCGGGAAGTGCCTTCTGGCTTTGGGGCCTCGCATGCGGATGCGGATCGGTACCGTGCGCTTTATGCGGAATCGATCGGGGATGCGGAGGGGTTCTGGGGGCGCGAGGGGCAGCGGCTGGATTGGATCAAGCCCTATACCCGGGTGAAGAACACCGATTTCACCTTTGGCAAGGTGTCGATCAAATGGTTCGAGGACGGGGTTCTGAACGCG
This sequence comes from Gemmobacter sp., assembly GCA_034519525.1. Lineage (GTDB taxonomy): Bacteria > Pseudomonadota > Alphaproteobacteria > Rhodobacterales > Rhodobacteraceae > Gemmobacter. The sequence goes on from JAXHOJ010000054.1 coordinate 54,939, forward strand.
AGCGTGAACTGCATCGACCGGCATCTGAAGGACCGGGCGCTGCAGACGGCGATCATCTGGGAGCCGGATGATCCGAAGACCCCGGCGCTGCACATCACCTACAAGACCCTGGCCGAGAAGGTGAACCGCTTCGCCAATGTGCTGCTGAGCCAGGGCGTGATGCGCGGCGACCGCGTGGTGATCTATCTGCCGATGATCCCCGAGGCCGCCTATGCCATGCTGGCCTGCGCCCGGATCGGCGCCATCCATTCCATTGTCTTTGCAGGCTTTTCGCCCGATGCGCTGGCCAACCGGATCAATGATTGCGGCGCCAAGCTGGTCATCACCGCCGATACCGCCCCGCGCGGCGGCAAACGCACGCCGCTGAAATCCAATACCGATGCCGCGCTGCTGCACTGCTCGGACAAGGTGCGCTGCCTGGTGGTGAAACACACCGGCGACCAGACCTCCTGGATCCAGGGCCGCGATGTCGACGTGCTGGCGATGATGGAGATGGTCTCGCCCGAATGTCCGCCGCGCCCGATGAATGCCGAAGATCCGCTGTTCATCCTCTATACCTCCGGCTCGACCGGCAAGCCGAAGGGCGTGGTGCATACCACCGGCGGCTATCTGGTCTATGCCGCGATGACGCATCAATATACCTTCGACTATCAGGATGGCGATGTCTTCTGGTGCACCGCCGATGTCGGCTGGGTCACCGGGCACAGCTATATCGTCTATGGCCCGCTGGCCAATGGCGCGACCACCATCATGTTCGAGGGCGTGCCGACCTATCCGGATGCGGGCCGCTTCTGGGAGGTCTGCGAAAAGCATGGCGTGACGCAGTTCTATACCGCGCCGACCGCGATCCGCAGCCTGATGGGCCAGGGCCCGGAATGGGTGGAAAAATACGATCTGTCGAAGCTGCGCGTGCTGGGGTCGGTGGGCGAGCCGATCAACCCCGAGGCCTGGGTCTGGTATGACCGCCATGTCGGCAAGGGCCGCTGCCAGATCGTCGATACCTTCTGGCAGACCGAAACCGGCGGCCATATGATCACGCCGCTGCCGGGCGCCACGCCCACGAAACCGGGTTCGGCCACCACGCCGTTCTTCGGGGTCAAGCCGGTGGTGCTGGATCCGGCGACGGCCAAGCGCCAGGACGAGACCGAGGCCGAAGGGGTGCTGTGCATCTCGGACAGCTGGCCGGGGCAGATGCGCACGCTCTGGGGCGATCATGACCGCTTCCAGGAGGCCTATTTCAGCCAGTACCGCGGCTATTACTTCACCGGCGACGGCTGCCGCCGCGACCGCGACGGCTATTACTGGATCACCGGCCGGGTCGATGACGTGATCAACGTCTCGGGCCACCGGATGGGCACGGCCGAGGTGGAATCGGCGCTGGTCGCCCATGCCAAGGTGGCCGAGGCTGCCGTGGTGGGCTATCCGCATGACATCAAGGGCCAGGGCATCTATGCCTATGTCACCCTGATGAACGATGTCGAACCCTCGGAGGATCTGCGCAAGGATCTGGTGAAATGGGTCCGCACCGAGATCGGCCCGATCGCCACCCCCGATCTGATCCAGTGGGCCCCCGGCCTGCCGAAGACCCGGTCGGGCAAGATCATGCGCCGCATCCTGCGCAAGATCGCCGAAAACGACTTTGGCGCGCTTGGCGATATCTCGACCCTGGCCGATCCGGCAGTGGTCGAAGAGCTGATCGCCAACCGGATGAACAAGGGCTGAGGGGGCGGGGCCGATGATGGATGTGCAAGCAACCGTGACGACGCAGCCCGCCGTGCTGATCCTGCTGGGCCCGCCCGGCGCAGGCAAGGGCACTCAGGCCCGGATGCTGGAAGAGGATTTCGGCCTGGTGCAGCTGTCCACCGGCGATCTGCTGCGCGCCGCCGTGGCCGCGGGCACCGAGGCCGGGCTGCGGGCCCAGGCGGTGATGGCGGCAGGCGGCCTCGTCTCGGACGAGATCGTGCTGGCCATCCTGCAGGACCGCATGGCGCAGCCCGATCTGGGCCGCGGCATCATCCTCGACGGCTTTCCCCGCACCACCGGACAGGCCGCCGCCCTGGATGACCTGCTGGCCCGCAGCGGCCGCCAGGTCACCGCCGCCATCAGCCTGGAGGTCGATGACGAGGCCATGATCGGCCGCGTCGCAGGCCGCTACACCTGCGCCGGCTGCGGCGAAGGCTATCACGACAGCTTCAAGCTGCCCGCAACTGCGGGCATCTGCGACAGATGCGGCGGCACGGAGTTCAAACGCCGCGCCGATGACACCGCCGAAACCGTCCGCGAAAGGCTCAGGGCCTATCACGCACAAACCGCGCCGCTCATCACATACTACGCGCAGAAAAACATCCTGCAGACCGTCAACGCCATGAATAACATCGCAGATATCCGCACAAACATCGCGCATATCGTCACGAAGGTCTGCGCGTAAGCAAGGAGATCCGCGGCCGGGGGAGGTTCCGGGCGCGGAAGCAAGGGGAGGCGCCAGGCCCGCAGGGCAGGCGCGCATAGCGACGGCTGGCGGGGCACCCCGCCAACCGGGCCTGAACCGGAACCGCCCGTGCGGAACCGACAGGAAGACTGTGCTCAATCAGGGGACCGGCCGAAGTGCCGGAACAGCAAGGAGGACGCCTAATGGCAATGCAATCCGACGTGGCAGCAGTACGCTCCCGTCCGATGACGGCGGAAGAACGGAAGGTCATCATGGCCTCGTCCGCCGGGACGATCTTTGAATGGTATGATTTCTATCTTTACGGCTCGCTCGCCGCGATCATCGGCGCGCAGTTCTTCACCGCCTTCCCCGAAGCCACCCGCAACGTGTTTGCGCTGCTGGCCTTTGCGGCAGGGTTCATCGTGCGCCCCTTCGGCGCGCTGGTGTTCGGCGCGATGGGCGACCTGATCGGCCGGAAATATACCTTCCTCGCCACGATCCTCATCATGGGCATCTCGACTTTCCTCGTGGGTCTGCTGCCCGGCTATCAATCCTGGGGCGTTGCGGCACCGATCATCCTGATCGCATTGCGCATGGCACAGGGCCTGGCTCTGGGCGGCGAATATGGTGGTGCGGCCGTCTATGTGGCCGAACACGCGCCGCAGGGCCAGCGTGGATATTTCACTGCCTTCATCCAGACCACGGCAACCGTCGGACTGCTGCTGTCGCTGATCGTGATCCTGATGGTTCAGGGCTATGTCAACGGCAATTACCCGGAAGTGGCGGTGCTTGATGCTGCCGGCGCCGCGGTGATGAATGCCGATGGCACCCCTGCCATGATGAAAGCCTTCAATTCCTGGGGCTGGCGCATCCCGTTCCTGGGCTCGATCGGCCTGCTGCTGATCTCGCTTTACATCCGTCTGCAGATGAATGAATCCCCCGCCTTCAAGAAGATGAAGGAAGAGGGTTCGCAGTCGAAAGCCCCGCTGCGCGAAGCCTTTGGCCAGTGGAAGAATGCCAAGATCGCCATCATCGCGCTGCTGGGCCTTGTCGCCGGTCAGGCTGTGGTCTGGTACTCGGGCCAGTTTTACGCGCTGTTCTATGTGCAGAACGTCATCAAGGTGGACAGCTTCACCGCCAACGTTCTGGTGGCATGGTCGCTGATCCTGGGCACCGGCGGCTTCCTGTTCTTCGGGTCGCTGTCTGACAAGATCGGCCGCAAGCCGATCATCCTGGCCGGCTGCCTGATCGCCGCGATCACCTATTTCCCGGTGTTCGAACTGCTGACGAAGACCGCCAACCCGGCGCTTTACAATGCCCACCAGACCCCGATCGTCGTGACCGCCGACCCGGAAAGCTGCTCGTTCCAGTTCAACCCGACCGGCACTGCCAAGTTCACCTCGTCCTGCGATATCACCAAGGCGCTGCTGGCCAAATCTTCGGCCAACTACACCACGGTGGAAGGTGCGGCAGGCTCTGTTGCTGAGGTGAAGATCGGTGAGACGTTGATCCCGGCCTACGAGGCTGCGGCGCTGTCGGGCGATGAGGCCAAGGCCGCTAAGGCCGCCTTTGAAAAATCGGTGAATGATGCGCTGCTGGCTGCGGGCTATCCGCTGGTGGCTGCCAAGAACGAAACCGTCGCCAAGGCTTCGAATTTCGTCGACATCTTTACCGGGCAGAAGCTGCTGATCATCGCCATCCTGACCTATCTGATCCTGCTGGTGACGATGGTCTATGGCCCGATGGCCGCAATGCTGGTGGAACTGTTCCCGACGCGGATCCGGTATTCCGGCCTGTCGCTGCCCTATCACATCGGCAACGGCTGGTTCGGGGGCCTGCTGCCCGCAACGGCCTTCGCCATCTCTGCCCAGACCGGCAATATCTATGCAGGCCTGTGGTATGCGATCGTCGTCGCGCTGATGACGGTGGTGATCGGTGTCCTGTTCGTGCCGGGCGGCACGCACAAGAAAGACATCTTCGCGGATTGATCCGGATACAGAGGGCCGGGGAAACCCGGCCCTTTCTTCTTTGCGGCGGCGCCTAGCGGCGCAGCCGGACGGCCAGCGACCAGACCGCCAGGCCGATGGCAAGCAGAATGGCGTTGGACACCAGGCCCAGCGCGATCTGCATCCACATCGGGCCGATTGCAGGCCCTGCACTGGTCAGTGGCACCACGACCGCGACAAACACGATCCCGGCCAGCAGCGGCAAGGCGGTTCCTGTCACCGCGCGCGTGCGCAGCATCGTGAAAATCAGCGCAATGATCAGACCTGCCCGGAATATATCCGTCATCTGAGTTTGCAGAATGTCCGTGACCATGATCGTTCTCCTCTACCCGCCTTGCCATAGCTTACGGCCATGTTCCGGTCCAGCAAAGGCTGGGGTTTCCGGGGTGTTGGTGTCGGATATGCCCCCTGCCCGCCCCGTGCCGCGCCACGGCCAGAAGCGGAGGGGATAAGACATGTCCGACGGTGAAAAGCGGCACCGGATCCTGGTGGTGGAGGATGAGGATAATATCGCCATGGCGCTGGATTTCCTGATCACGCGCGAAGGCTATGTGCATGACCGCGTCGCCAGCGGTGCCGATGCGCTGCGACGTATCCGCGCCACCCACCCGGATCTGGTGCTGCTGGATGTGATGCTTCCCGAAGTTTCGGGCTATGAGGTCTGCCAGTCTGTGCGGCTGGACCCGAGCCTGTCGGATGTGAAGATCCTGATGATGACGGCGCGGGGATCCCTGGTGGAACGGCAGAAAAGCCACGCATTGGGGGCGGACGGGTTCATCACCAAACCTTTCGAGCTGAAGGAACTGCGGGCGCAGATGCGCGGGCTGCTGCACGGCGCGGGCTAGCCCCGCCTCCCCCGGATGGGGGAGGATGCTGTGATTGGATGCCCCCGAAGCTTGATCGAAAGCCGCCGCGGGGTTAAGCTGCGCATGATTGCCTTACAATTTTGCTTGCGACAGCCCGGTTCTGCGATGCAGGGCGGGCCCGGCACAGAGCCCACCGGAAGGCCCCCGGGCACCGGCTGGACATGTTTCACGCATATTCCCCAAGGGGATTTTCATGGCAGACGCAGTTCTTGAATATGTAAGCATCGGTCGGGACGACGGCGCGCTGACCCTGGATGGGGATCCGCAATATGTGGCCGGGGGCGCCATGATCGGCCATGTGCTAGATCGCCGCTGGGTGGGCAGCAGCGGCGGCAGCTACTGGGAATATTTCGTTGCCACCCCTGCACATGACGGGCGCCATCAGGCCAATCTGGGCGCGGGTGATGATGTGGTGGCGATCAGCAGCGGCGATGACGATTTCGCCGGGGGCGCCGGGTTCGACATGCTGGATTTCGGATCCAGCACCTTTGATCCGGGGGCCAGCTACAACTGGGATTATGCCCTGCCCTATCCACGCTATTTTGCCACCGTCAATCTGGCCACCGGCATTGCCAGCTGGGAAGGCCGGGATGTCAGCGAAACGGTGTCCTCCATCGTGACCGTGGATGGCGAGGGGGTGGATACCATCTCCTGGACGTTTTCGATTGCTGACTGGGGCAGTTATCGCACCAGCTTTCGCAATTTCGAGGCGGTGCGCGGTTCGCAGGGCGATGACCGGATCACCGGCAGCGATGCCCCGCTGGAGCTGTATGACCTGAGCCGCAATGGCCGCGATACGGTGGATGGCGCGGGCGGCATCGACTGGGTCACCTATGGCCGGTTCGAGGGCACGCTGTTTCAGGATGACCGGACGGCGGTGCGTCTGGATCTGGCGGCGGGCACGGCGCTGACCTCGGGGGATTATTACGAGAATTACGCCACGCGGACCTCGCGGCTGAGCGGCATCGAGAACGTGCTGGGTTCGGCCAGCGCCGATGTGATCCGGGGCGACAAGGAAGACAACATGCTCTGCGGTGGGCTGGGCAATGACACGCTGGACGGGCGCGGCGGTGTGGATACGCTTGTGACCGAATTCAGCATGACCGATGGCTATGACCATCTGCTCGATCCGGGGTGGGTGGCCTATTACGGCGCCCGGACAGAGCCTGACCGGGGCGTGGAGGTCGATCTGAAGGCCGGCCGCGCATATGAGGCGGATGGCACCCGCAGCCAGACCGATGTGATTTCGAATTTTGAAAACGTGATCGGCACGGCCCGCAATGACACGATCACCGGCGATGGCGGCGACAACCGGCTGGAAGGTGGGGCCGGGGATGACCGGCTGTCGGGCGGGGCGGGGCGCGATACGCTGGAGGGTGGCGATGGTGTCGACAACCTTGCAGGCGGGGGCGGCGCCGATGTTTTCATCATCAGCCCCGGCACAGGGGTGGATCGCATCACCGATTTTGCCTTTGGCACCGATACGCTGAAGATTGCGACAGCCGGGCCGCAGCCCGCAGGAATGGAGATGGGGGCGATGGTCAAGATCGGCGGGCTGCCGGTGCAGCTGATGGCAGGTCTGCGCGGCTTCATGAACACCAGGGGCGATGATATCGAGGTCAGCGGCGCGGACAAATCACCCATTGTCAATCTTGTGGGCGGGGTCAGCGCGCTGGTCGGGCATATTGCCGATGTGATCTTGAAACCTACCGAGGGCAATATCGGCACCTCGGGCGCCGACCGGATGACCGGCACCGCCAAGGCCGACAAGATGGCGGCGCTGGATGGCGATGACCGGGTGGTGGGGCTGGGCGGGGATGATGACATTTCCGGCGGGGCGGGCGCGGACCGGCTGGAAGGCGGGGCGGGCAATGACCTGCTGTCAGGCGATGCCGGGGCGGATGTGCTGATCGGGGGCTTTGGCAATGACCGGCTGACCGGCGGTGATGGCGATGACCGGCTGGTGGGCGAGATCGGCGCCGATACGCTGGAGGGCGGCGCGGGATCGGATACGCTGATCGGGGGGATCGGTGGCGACAGGTTCATCATCACCAATGCCGCAGGGCTGGACCGGATTCAGGACTATGGCACGGGGGACCGGATCGACATTTCCGCCTTTGCGCAGCTGGGCCTGCGGCCCAACCGGGCGGCGCTGTCCATCGAATGGGCGGATGAGGCGAACCGGATTGCCGTGGTTTCGCTGGATGATCCGCTGAGCGCGCGGGATATTGCGCTGTTCGAGATCCAGCTGGGCGTGCGCCAGAACCTTGAGGGCTTTCTGAAAACTGCGGATTTCACCTTTTCGGGCGGGCTTGCCCCGATCTTTGCAAAGCTGAATGCAGCGCTGGTCGAGGGCAGCGGCAAGATCAACCAGATCATCGGCACGGTCGGGCGCGATGTGATGCGCGGGCTGGGCGGCGATGACATTCTGGAGGGCCGGGGCGGCCATGACCGGCTGAGCGGTGATGCGGGGGATGACCAGATCAGCGGCGGCGCCGGAAATGACAGCCTGTCGGGTGGGGCGGGCAATGACAAGCTGATGGGCGACAGCGGCAATGATACGCTGGACGGTGGCGGCGGTTTTGACATGCTGATCGGCAGCATCACCCGCAGCCTGCTGCGCGGCGGGGCGGGCAATGACACGCTGGTGGCCAATGGCGGCACAACCACGATGATCGGGGGGGCCGGGGCGGATACCTTCGTGCTGAGCCGCGATGCGCTGGAAAACGGCGAGGTGGAGCTGCAGGATTTCGATCCTGCCGAAGACCGGCTGATGATCGACCCGGCGCTGAACCTGCAGGACTCGCTGCTGCGCATCCGGAACAACCTGATCCAGATCGACATGGTGTCGGATCAGCTGAAAACCGACAGCGTGCTGCGGTTCGAGGTCTGGGAGGATATTCTGAACCAGCTTTGACAGCAGAGGGCGGTCTGGCCTTCTGTCCTGCCGCGCCTTTCATGGGCGCGGCATCAATATGTCACGCAGCGGTCACCCAAGCGGCCTAGAGCGGAGGAAAAGCCAAACCGAGGGACCATCATGAAACATCTGCTTCTTGCCACCTCTGCTCTTGTTGCCTTTTCGGCCGCTGCTCTGGCCCAGGATCTGCCGCAGGCCGGCAGCGACTGGTTCAAGGCCGGTCAGGCCGCGATCACCGAACGCATGGCCGTTCAGCCGATCACCAAGAAAGCCAAGAACGTGATCCTGTTCACCGCTGATGGCAATGGCGTGGGCACCAACTATGCCATCCGCCTGTTCTCGGGCCAGCAGGCCGGCGGTCTGGGCGATGATTATGTGCAGCCGTTCGAAACCTTCCCGAATGTCGCGCTGGTGAAAACCTATTCGTCCAACGGCCAGACGCCCGATTCGGCGCCGACCGCTGCCGCGATGAACACCGGCATCAAGACGAAGAACGGCATGATCAACGTGCTGGACAGCGTGAATGTCAGCGATTGCGCTGCCGGTGCGACAGCGGGCGTCAAGACCTTTGCGGAAATCGTGACGGATATGGGTAAATCGGTCGGCGTCATCTCGACCGCGCGCATCACCCATGCCACCCCGGCCGCCGTTTACGCCCGCAGCGTGAACCGCGACTGGGAAGACAATTCCAAACTGCCGGAAGGCTGCACCCAGAAAGACATCGCCGATCAGCTGATCGACCAGATGAAAGCCGGTGTGATCGACATCGCCCTGGGCGGTGGCCGTGGCCACTTCCTGCCCGAAGCGGTGACCGATGCCGAAGGCAAGGCCGGCAAGCGCACCGATGGCCGCAACCTGGTGGAAGAAGCCCAGGCCGCTGGCGCGCAGGTGGTGTTTGCCGATACCGATTTCGCCGCACTGACCATGGGCAACAATGCCCCGGTTCTGGGCCTGTTCGAATCCGGCCACATGAAATACGATCATGACCGCACCGGCGAGCCTTCGCTGGCCGAAATGACCGAAGCCGCGATCAAGGGCCTGTCGTCCAACGAAAACGGCTTCTACCTGTCGATCGAGGCCGGCCGGGTTGACCATGCCAACCACGACGGCAACCTGTTCCGCGTGCTGACCGACGGCAAGGCCTTTGCCGATGCCATCGCCAAGGCCATGGAACTGACCAATGCCGAGGAGACGCTCATCATCGTCACCGCCGACCATGAACATGCCATCTCGTTCAACGGCTATTGCGGCCGCGGCTCCAAGATCAACGGCCTGTGCATGGAAGAGAACGAGGCCGGGATCGAGCACAACGGCAAGCCCAACCTGGCCGCCGATGGCAAGCCTTATACCGTGGCGGGCTATCTGAACGGCGCCGGTTCGGTGCTGGTGGAACAGGCCGACAAGACCTTTGCCGGCAGCCGCCCCGATCTGACCGAAGAACAGGCCACCGATGCGGATTACCTGCAGCAGGCGCTGATCCCGATGACCTCGGAAACCCATTCGGGTGAAGATGTCGCGGTGTTTGCGCGCGGCCCCTGGGCGCATCTGTTCGGCGGCGTGATCGAGCAGAACGTGATCTTCCACGTCATGAACCACGCTGTCACCGCCGAATAAGGCGCGATCCTATGGCGCGGGCCCCGGATCGTTCCGGGGCCCGTTTGCCGTTTCACGACCGACGCATCGAAGGATACCGCCATGCACCGCCGCCATTTCCTTGCCGCCCTGCCCGCCCTATCGCTGGCCGGGATGCTGCGCGCCGAAGATGCGCCGATCCGTCTGCGCGATCTTTACAACAAGGATCTGAGCTTTTCCGATGCCGCGCTGGCCGCAAAGGGCAGCCGGATCACGGTTTCGGGTTTCATGGCGCCACCGCTGAAGGCCAATTCGGTGTTTTTCGTGCTGACCAACCGGCCCATGGCGGTCTGCCCGTTCTGCGAACCGGGGATGCCCTGGCCGGATGACATTCTGGCGGTCTATGCCAAGCGGATTGTTGATGTGGTGCCGTTCAACGTGCCGCTGCTGGCGGAAGGCGTGCTGGAGCTGGGCGATTATGTTGACCCTGAGCTGGGGTTCTATTCCAAGGTGCGCCTGAGCGATGCCACCTTCGCGCGGGCCTGAGCCATGGGCGCGCCCGCCCTGCGGATTGAAGGGCTGCGGGTCGAGGGCAGTGGCGGCAGGACGCTGCTGACCGTGGACCGGCTGGAGATCGCCGCAGGCCAATCCGTTGCCATCACCGGCCCCTCGGGTGCGGGCAAATCCACGCTGCTGAACGTGCTGTCGGGGCTGGTGCGGCCGGTGGCCGGGCGGGTGCTGTGGGATGATCTGGATCTTGCCGCCCTGTCTGATGCGCAAAGGGCCAGCTTCCGGCGTGAGCGGGTGGGGCTGATCTTTCAGGATTTCAATCTGTTCGAAGAGCTGTCGGCGCTTGGCAATGCCGCGCTGGCGGCGTCTTTTGCCCCGGCGGACCGGCGCGGGGCCATCCGGCAGGGCGCGCAGGGCTGGCTGGCGCAGCTGGGGCTGGGGGCGGTGGGCGGGCGCACGGTCGGATCCTTTTCCGGGGGCGAGCGGCAGCGTATCGCGGTGGCGCGGGCGCTGGCGGCAGACCCGGCCATCATTCTGGCCGATGAACCCACCGCCAGCCTGGACCGGGCGGCGGCAGATGCTTTGGGCGCAGATCTGGTGCGGCTGGCGCAGGAGGGTGGGCGCGCCCTGATCGCCGTCACCCATGATACGGGCCTTGCCGCACGGATGGCGCGGCGCCTGCATGTGGCGGATGGGCGGATCACGGAGGCGGATCATGGGTGATCTCTGGTCGGGCCTGCCGCCCGGATGGCAGGATCTGCTGGTCACCCTGCTGCTGATCGCGCCGGGGATGGCTGCGGGGGCATTGGTGCTGCGCGGGCTGGCGCCGGGTCCATTGGTGCGGGCCATGCTGCGCCGGTTTGGCTGGGTGAACCTGCTGTTCGTGCTGCTGATTGCAGTCTCGGTGGGTCTTGGCGTCGGGCTGGTGGCGCAGGAGCGCGGGTTGCGGCAGGGTTCGGCCCGGGCGGCCGAGAAGTTTGATCTGATCGTAGCCGCCCCGGGCAGCGAGGTGACGGCGATGCTGGCGGCGGTCTATCTGCAGCCTTCGGACATGCCGCTGCTGACCGGCGCACAATATGCCGAGATTGCCAGCGCCGATGGCGTGGATTTCGCCGCACCCATCGCCTTTGGCGACAGTTTTGGCGCAGCGCCCGTTGTGGGCACAACGGCGGCTTTTGTCACCCACCTGGCCGGGCCGCTGGCCGAAGGGCGATTGTTTGCCAGCGAGACAGAGGCGGTGGCGGGTGCCTTCGTGCCTCTGGCGGTCGCTGACAGCTTCACCCCCGCCCATGGCCATGGCCCGGCTGCCGAAACCGACGCCCATGCCGGGGCGGGGTATACGGTGACGGGACGCATGGCCCCCACCGGCAGCCCCTGGGACCGCGCCATTCTGGTTCCGGTGGAAGGCGTCTGGGCGGTGCATGGGCTGGCCACTGGCCATGCGCCGGGATCGGTGCAGATCGGCCCGCCCTTTGATCCGGGCTATATGCCCGGCACGCCGGCGGTGCTGGTGCGCGCAACCGAGCTTTGGGGCAATTACGCGTTGAAATCACGGTTTTCGCGGCCTGACATGATGGCCTTCTTTCCCGGCACGGTGCTGGCACAACTGCACGGGCTGATGCGGGAGGTGCGGGCCGTCATGTCCCTGCTGGCGGTGATGACCCAGGTTCTGGTGACGCTGTCGGTGTTGATCGGGCTGATGATCCTGGTCCGGCTGATCGCCCGCAGTCTGGCCGTGCTGCGCGCCATTGGTGCCCCGGCGCGCTTTGTCTTTGCCGTGGTCTGGAGCTATTCAGCCACGCTGATTGCCAGCGGCGCGCTGCTGGGGTTGGGGCTGGGCTGGTCGGCGGCGCGGCTGCTGTCGGCCTTTGTGACCGCCCGCACCGATGTTCTGGTGCGCGCAGATCTTGGCTGGGGCGAGCTGCATCTGGTGGCGGGTTTCGTCAGCCTGACGCTGCTGCTGGCCCTGCTGCCTGCCTGGGCGGCGATCCGTCGCCCGCTGCTGTCTGACCTTCGGACCTGAAAGGAACCGCGATGCGTGTCTTGCTGCTTTGCCTTGCCACCCTTGCCGCCAGCCAGGCGCTGGCAGAGGATCATGACCATCATCTGGCCGAGGCCGAGGGGTTGCGCATCCTGCACGCCTGGACCCCGGCTGCCGCGAAAGGCGCCGAGGCGCTGATCTATATGGAGATCGAAAACACCTCTGCCACCGAAGCCATGTTGACCGGGGGCGAGGCTTTGGGCCGCGCGCTGGATCTGGTGGGCTTCAGCTATGGCGCGGCGGGCGAAAGCTGGGCCGTGCTGCCCGGCCTGCCGGTGCCGCAGGGGGGTGAGGTGGATCTGATGCCGAAGGTTCTGGCGCTGCGGCTGGCCGATCTGCCCGAGGCGCTGGCCGAAGGCGAAGAGCTGGAGATCGAGGTGGAGATCGGCGGCCAGCATATTCAGGCCCATGCCGAAATCACCGCAGCCGATGCCAGCGCACACAGCCACGCAGGCCACAACCATTGATCCGGCGCGCCGTCAGCGCAGCGCGGCGTTGACGGCAAAAGCCAGAATGACGGTGTTGTAGAAGAACGACACGATGCCATGGCCCAGCACCAGACGGCGCAGGGCCGGGCGTTCCACCACCACATCCGACACCTGCGCCGTCATGCCGATGGTAAAGCTGAAATACAGAAAATCCCAGGCATCCGGCGCGGCATTGCCGGGGAAGGCCAGCCCGCGCGCATTGCCGCCATACCAGAGCGCGGCATAGTGGAAGGCGGCCAGCACATGCAGCATGGACCAGCCCAGCGGCACCGAGGCCACGGCCAGCGCCGCTTCGGTGCCCGAGGCCTGCTGGAGGGAAAAGGCGATGGCCGTCAGGCTGAGCACGACCGAGCCCAAAGCCAGCGCGGCGATCAGCGGCACACCCTCATCCGACAGATCGGCATGGCGGCGCAGGTCAGACGGGGTCATGCCATGGATATAGACCGCCATGAGCACAAGATAGGTGGCAAAGAAGCCATTCGCCGCGATCAGCCCCGCCCGGCCGGGCGGCTGGCCCAGCGCGATGGCACCCAGACCCAGTGCCGCGCCCAGCAGAAAAGCCAGCAGAAAGCGGCGGTGGCGCGCGAACAAGGGCTTAATCCTGCAGGGAGCGGAGATGTTGGGCCAGTTGCACCAGCCGCAGCGGGGTGGGCGTGTCGATGCCGTCGCCGCTGTCGAACAGCACCATGCGTTCGCCATCCAGCAGCGGCGCGAATTGCGGCATCACCGTGCCATCCGGCGCCTTGGCATAGCCCCAGATCTTGCTCATCACCCGGGTCATCGGAAAGCTGCCGTCGTTGGCGGCGGCCAGCTGCGTCAGATCGGCAGGCGGCTTGTCCATCGTATCGGCCACCGATCCCGCGCCCTTGCCATCGCGGCCATGACAGGCTGCGCAATAGGTGGCGAAATCCTCGGCCCCCGAGGGGGTCGGCATGTCGCCCGGCTGGCAGGCGGCCAGCGGCAGAAGGCTGGCAAGAAGAACGAGTCTGGCGGGCTGCATGGCAACTGGCTCCTTCGGGCTGTGGGGTTCACCACATCACGCCCGGCGGCAGGGCACAAGCACCGCGAGAGGGGCGCAGGGGCAAACGAGACTACAGATGGTGCAGCACCAGCGGACGGCCTGCATGGTGCGCCACCTGCACATCGGTTTCATACAGCGCCGACAGCGCGGGGCCGGTGATGACCTGCGCCGGTGGCCCGGCGGCGATCACCCGGCCGGCCTTCATCGCCACCACATGATCGGCCCAGGCGGCGGCATGGTTCAGATCATGCAGCACCACGACCACCGAACGCCCGGCATCGCGCGCCCGCGCCAGATGCGCCATCAGCCCGCGGGCATGGGCGATATCGAGGTTGTTCAGCGGCTCGTCCAGCAGAACCCAGGGGGTCTGCTGCGCGAAGGTCATCGCCAGATGCCCGCGCTGCGCTTGCCCGCCCGACAGTTCATCCAGAAAGCGGTGTTCCAGCGCGGCAAGATCAAAATCCGCAAGTGCCTGGGTGATCGCAGCCTGATCTGCCGGGCCGGGGCGGCCCTTGCAATGGGGCCAGCGGCCGAAGGCCACCAGTTCGCGCAGGCGCAGCCTTGTGCCGCTGGCCATATGCTGGCCCAGAAAGGCCATTTCCAGCGCCAGCCGGGCCGAAGGCGTCTGCGCCAGATCCAGCCCGTTGACGATGATCCGGCCCTTCTGCAACGGCTCCAGCCGGGCGATCAGCCGCAGCAGGGTGGATTTTCCCGCCCCGTTCGGCCCGATCAGCGCGGTGATCCGGCCTGCCGGCAGATCAAGGGATATGTCTGACAGGATCGGCGCCGCACCGATGGCATGGGCCAGACCCGTGATGGTGATGCCGGTCATCGGATCTTTCCTTTCAGCAGCAGCGCCAGAAACATCATCCCGCCTGCAAATTCGATCACCACGCTGAGCGTGGCCTGCGCACCCAGCAGGCGTTCGAACAGCCATTGCCCGCCGATCAGCAGAACGGGGCCGATCAGCGCTGCCGTGGGCAGCAGCGCGCCATGCCGCGCCCCGCCGGGCAACCGCCCGACTGCCGCATGGGCCAGCCCGGCCACGATCAGACCCAGAAAGGCCAGCGGCCCGACCAGCGCGGTGGCAACGGCAACCAGCACCGCCACCAGCGCCAGCACGCCCAGCACCATGCGGCCCCAGTTCAGGCCCAGCGTCACCGCCTTTTCCCGCCCCAGCGCCATCACATCCAACCGGGGGGAAAGCCAGATCGCCACTGCGCAGGCGGCAAAGGTGGCCATCATGCCGATGCCCAGCACCTCGCCCCGTGGTCTGCCGAAATTGGCGAAGGTGGCCGATTGCACCACCGCAAAATCATTCGGGTCCAGCGTGCGCGATACCAGCCCCTGCCCTGCCCGGAACAACACGCCGAGGATAACGCCAGTCAGGATGGTGCGTGCCACATCCCTTGCGCCGCCGCGCAGCAGCGCGCCGAACAGCAGCAGCGCCACCCCGGTCATCAGTGCGGTTTCGGTCAGGAATTTTGCGCTGGCAGGCAGCTGGGCAAACCCCACGATGCCAAGACCCGCCACCAGCAGCACCTGCATCAGCCCATAAAGCGCGTCAAACCCCATGATGGACGGCGTCAGGATGCGGTTGCCCGAGACGGTCTGAAACAGCACCGTCGCCACCCCGACAGAGGCGCCGATGGTGACCAGCGCCGCCAGTTTCTGCGCCCGCAGGCCCAGAATGAAAGACCAGTTGCCGCCGCCCAGCCCCTGCAACAGCCAAAGCGCGGCCAGTGCCAGCAGCAGCCCGGTCAGACCGGCCAGCCGAAGGGTCAGCGGGGATGTGATCCTGGCGCGGGGGGATGCGATATCAGCCATGGCCGGGCCTGTGCCACAGAAGCCAGAGAAAGACCCCGGCCCCCGCCACGCCCAGAACGGTTCCGGCGGGGATTTCATAGGGATAGATCACAAGGCGCCCGATGATATCGCAGGCCAGCACCAGCACGGCGCCGAACAGCGCCACCACCGGCAGCGTGGCGCGCAGATTGTCGCCCATCAGGCGTGACACGATATTGGGCACCACCAGCCCGACAAACGGCACCATGCCAACTGACACCACGACCATGGCCGCCACCAGCGCCACCACGGTCAGCCCCAGCCGCAGAACCGCCCGGGCATCGAGGCCCAGGGTGGTTGCCGCCTCGGCGCCCAGCCCAAGGATGGCAAAGCGATCTGCCGCGAACCAGGCCAGCACGGCGCTGGCCCCGGCGATCCACAACAGCTCGTACCGGCCGGCGATGACGCCGGAGAATTCGCCCGACATGAGCCAGACCGCGACAAGCTGCATCAGATCGGTTTCCCAGGCGATGAAGGTGACAAGGGCACCCAGAATGGCGGCCAGCATCATGCCGGCCAGCGGCACCAAGAGCGGCTCGCGTGGGGGGAGGTTGCGGATGATCCGGGCAAACAGCACCGTACCCGCCAGCGCGGCCAGTGCCGCCACCGCCATCTTGGCCCAGATCGGGGCCGCCGGGGCCAGCAGCGTGACCGCCAGCAGACCCAGCGCCGCGCTTTCGGTGGTGCCCACGCTGCCGGGTTCGACGAAGCGGTTGCGCACCACCTGCTGCATCACCACGCCGGAAACGGCCAGCGCCGATCCGGTCAGCAGGGCGGCCAGCGTGCGGGGGATGCGCGAGATCGTCAGCACCATCCAGCCCTGATCCGTGCCCGGCACCAGCGTCGCCACCCCGATGCAAAGGCTGATCGCGGACAAGAGAGCCAGCGCCCCGAGGCCCAGCCAGAATCCAGGGGCCATGCCCCGGCGGCCTGTGGCCGGAAATGCGTGATCCGCCATGACGCCTCCGCAGTTTTGCAGGGTTTATGCGGGAAAAGCTGCCGGGGGCAAGGCAAAAGGTGACAGAATAACTTGGGTTTGATTGGAGTCGGATTGCAGGCCTGCAACCTGTCATACAAATATTGACTTTATGCCAGACATCTAGGTATCAAATCAAAACGCGACCGGCGAATCCATGCTGACCGCGACAGACTGCAGAGGAGCGGGCATGATCATCACCGACGTCGAGGCGCGAGTATTTCTGACCACCACGCGCCGCCATTCCGACAGCGCCGGCCATGCCCATCCCGGACCTGCGCATCAGGTGCAGCAGGCCATGCTGACCATCCGCACCGAGGACGGGCATGAAGGCCATTCCTTCACCGCACCCGAGATCGTGCGCCCGCATGTCCTTGAGAAATTCGTGAAGAAAGTGCTTATTGGTCAGGATTATAGGGACCGCGAGCGGCTGTGGCAGGATCTGGCCCACTGGCAGCGCGGATCGGCGGCACAGCTGACCGACCGCACGCTGGCGGTGGTGGATTGCGCGCTGTGGGATCTGGCGGGGCGCAGCCTGAACCAGCCCGTGCACAAGCTGATCGGGGCCTATCGCGACAAGGTTCTGGCCTATGGCAGCATCATGTGCGGCGACGAGCTGGAGGGCGGCCTGGCAACGCCAGAGGATTACGGCCGCTTTGCCGAAACACTGGTCAAACGCGGCTACAAGGGGATCAAGCTGCACACCTGGATGCCACCTGTCAGCTGGGCGCCGGATGTGAAGATGGATCTGAAAGCCTGCGCCGCCGTGCGCGAGGCCGTGGGGCCGGATATCAGCCTGATGATCGACGCCTTCCACTGGTACAGCCGCAGCGATGCCCTGGCACTGGGCCGCGGCCTTGAAAAGCTGGGGTTCGACTGGATCGAAGAGCCGATGGATGAACAATCCATGTCTTCGTACAAATGGCTGGCGGATAATCTGGATATCCCGGTGATCGGCCCGGAAAGTGCTGCGGGCAAGCATTGGCACCGCGCCGAATGGGTGAAACACGGCGCCTGCGATATCCTGCGCACCGGGGTCAATGATGTGGGCGGGATCACCCCCGCGCTGAAGACCATGCGGATGGCCGAAGCCTTCGGCATGGACTGCGAGGTGCATGGCAATACCGCGATGAACCTGCATGTCGTGGCCGCGTCGAAGAACTGCCGCTGGTATGAACGCGGGCTGCTGCATCCGTTCCTGGAATATGATGATGGGCATGATTACCTGAAATCGCTGTCTGATCCGATGGATGCCGACGGCTTTGTGCATGTGCCGGACCGGCCGGGTCTGGGCGAGGACATCGACTTTGATTTCATCGAAGCGAACCGGGTTTCCTGATCGCAAGGGGTTGAGAATGAAGACGATCCTTGCCTTTGGTGACAGCCTGACCTGGGGGGCGGATCCGGTGACCGGGTTGCGCCACCCGGACGGCGCGCAATGGCCGCGGGTTCTGGAAGCGGCGCTGGGATCGGTGCGTATCCATGCCGATGGCGTGGGTGGGCGCACCACCTGCCGGGACGATGATGCAGGGGCCGCCTGCCGCAATGGCGCAAAGGCCCTGCCCGTCGCGCTTTCGGCGCATATGCCGCTGGATCTGGTGATCGTGATGCTGGGCACCAATGACCTGAAAGCGGTTCACGGGGGCCGCGCGATTGCGGCACAGGCCGGGATGCGGCGGTTGGCGCAGATCATTGAAACCTTTCCCTACAAGCCGCGCAAATCCGTGCCGCAGCTGTTGATCGTGGCGCCGCCCGCCTGTGGTGAAGGCCCGTCGGGGCATCCGGCAGGCGGGCGCAGCATTGCAGAATCGCGCCTGCTGGCGCCGCTGTATCAGGCGCTGGCGACCGAGCTGGGCTGTGGCTTTTTCGATGCCGCAACCGTGGCAAGCGCCGATCCGGCGGATGGTGTGCATCTGGCGGCCGATCAGACGGCAGCGATTGGCCGGGCGCTGGTGGCACCTGTTGCCCGGATGCTTGCCTGACAGCGCAGAAGATAATAGCCACATGTCTGACATGATGGCCAAGAGGCGAGCCGCGCGCCCTTGATGCGGCAGTTCATGGGAGGAAACATGAAGCACTTTCTGGCATCTGTAGCACTGGCTGCGCTGCTGATCGGCGCGGCGCCTTCGGGCGCCTGGGCCGAAACCCCGGCAGATCAGCTGATCGTTGCCACAACGATGAACAATATCCTGACGCTGGACCCGGCCACGATCACCGGGCGCGAGACGGTTCAGGTTCTGAACAATGTCTATGATACGCTGGTGATCCTGTCGCCCGAAGACCGCAGCATCCAGCCGCGTCTGGCCGAGACATGGGAAATTGCGGAAGATCGCATGTCGATCCGCTTTACCCTGCGGGCCGATGCGAAATTCGCCAGCGGCAACCCCGTCACCGCGCAGGATGTGGTCTGGAGCCTGAAGCGGCTGATGACGCTGAACCTGGCGCAGGCCTCGTTCCTGAAATCGCGCGGCTTTACGGCAGATGCGGCGGACACGCTGTTCGTGGCCGAAGATGACCGCACCTTTGTGATGACCCTGCCCAAGGCCGATGACCCGGCGCTGATCATGATGGTTCTGGCACAAAGCGGGCCGGGGTCGATTCTGGACAGCAAGACGGTGCTGGCCAATGAAAAGGATGGCGATCTGGGGGCGGCCTGGCTGACGCTGAATTCGGCGGGGTCTGGGCCTTTCGTGCTGACGCAATGGGCCTCGAACGAATATATCATCCTGACGCGCAATGATGCCTATTGGGGCCCTGCCCCGGCCATGAGCCGCGTGTTGATGCGCCACCTGCCGGAATCGCAATCGCAGCGGCTTATGCTGGAACAGGGCGATATCGACGTGGCCTATTCGATGCAGGCGCCCGATCTTGTGGCGCTGGAGGGGGACGAGAAGATCACCGTCGCCTCGGCCCCCGGTTCGGGCTTTTACTACCTGTCGGTGTCGATGAAGGACGAACGCTTCGCCAATCCCAAGGTGCGCGCGGCGCTTCGGCTGCTGATTGATTACGAAGGGCTGAACAAGGCCGTGATGCCGTTCTATGGCAAACAGCATCAGCGCCCGCTGTCGACCGGCGTTCTGGGGCTGCTGCCCGATCCGGGCTACAAGCTGGATGTGGCGCAGGCCAAGGCGCTGTTGGCAGAGGCGGGATATCCTGACGGGTTCAAGACCACCTTGCGCGTCCTGTCGGAAGATCCGTTCATGAAGGCGGCAACCGCGATCCAGAACACGCTGGCGCAGGCAGGGATCGAGGCAGAGCTGATTACCGGATCGGGCGATCAGATCTATGGCGCCATGCGCGAGCGGAACTTTGAACTGCTGGTGGGCCGCGGTGGCGGCGGGCAGCAACCCCACCCCGACAGCAACCTGCGGGCGCTGGCCTATAACCCCGACAACAGTGACGAAGCGAAGCTGACCAACTATCAGGGATGGCGCACCAGCTATTACGACGCGAAGCTGAACGAGATGATCGAAGTGGCGCTGCTGGAGCGGGACGCGGCGAAGCAGGCCAAACTTTACGAGGAAATTCAGGAGTATATGGATCAATCGGTGATGTCGATCCTGCCGTTTTCCGAGGTCGTCGATACGGCCGCCTTTCAATCGGATGTTCAGGGCATGATCGTTTCGCCCTGGGTCTCGCGGTTTGAAGGCGTGACGAAGAACCGCTGATCCTGATCCGCACCCTCCACGGATCGGCCTTGGAACGGGCGCATCGCAGGATGCGCCCGTTTCGTTGTGCCCATCGTGCGCTGCCCGGGGTTTCGTGCGCTGCTCCCTTGGCCCTGCGTGCCAGTCGGCCCCGCAATGCCCATGCAAAAGGCCGCGCAAGCGGCGCGGCCTTTGGGGTTGCTGTCGTCGGGTGTCAGATCTGGCCTTCGTATTCCAGCGAGGCCGCGATCAGTTCGCGCGCGTAAGGATGGGTCGCGCCATTGCCCGGAATGGCGGTGCGCGGCAGGATCTCGGTGATCTCGCCATGCAGCATCACCGCGAAGCGGTCGCACATGTGATCCACCACGGCCAGATCATGGGTGACCATGATATAGGTGAACCCCCGCTCTTCCCGCAGCCGGGCCAGAAGGTTGAGGATTTCAGCCTGAACCGACACATCCAGCGCCGAGGTCGGTTCATCCAGCAGCAGCACCGAGGGTTCGAGGATCAGCGCCCGCGCAATGGCCACGCGCTGCCGCTGCCCGCCAGACAGCTGATGCGGGAAGCGGTCGAGGAAATCGAGCGGCAGCCCCACATCGGTCAGCGCCTGCCGCATCCGGGCCTCGCGGTTGTCCAGCCCGTGGATGCGCAGGGGTTCGGCCAGCACGGTGCGGACCGACTGGCGCGGGTGCAGGCTGCCGTAGGGATCCTGAAACACCATCTGCAGCAGGCGGCAGCGCTCTTTCAGCGGCAGGCTGCGCACATCCTTGCCGCCGATCCTGACAGCCCCCTGCCAGAAATCCGCCAGAAGCGAGACACAGCGCAGCACGGTGGATTTGCCAGAACCGCTTTCGCCCACCAGGCCGAAACATTCACCCGGCGCCACCGAGAAGGTGACGCCCGGCAGCACCTTGACCGCAGCGGGGCCGGTGCCAAAGCTGATCGACAGGTTGTTGATGTCAACCGATGCGGTCATTGCGCGGGCTCCTCTTTCCATTCGGGGCGGCGATCCAGCACGGCCAGCGGCTGGCGCGGGCCGCCGATGCGCGGCTGTGCCGCCAGCAGGCCACGGGTATAGGGATGCTGTGCCTGATCCATGCTGCGGGCATCGAGCGTTTCGACCACACGGCCCGCATACATGATCAGCACCCGGTCGCAGAAATTGCGGACAAGGTTCAGGTCATGGCTGATCATGATAAGCCCGATGCCGCGATCGCGCACCAGACCATCCAGAATGGTCAGCACCTGCAGGCGCACGGTGACATCCAGCGCGCTGGTCGGCTCATCCGCGATCACCAGATCGGGGTCGGCCAGCAGCATCATGGCAATCATCACGCGCTGGCCCATGCCGCCCGAAATCTCGTGCGGGTAAAGATCATGCACCCGTTCGGGATCGCGGATTTTCACGGCTGCCAGCATCTCTAGCGTCTTGGCCTTTGCTTCGGCCTTTGACACGCTGAAATGGCGCAGAAAGGTTTCCGCCACCTGATGCCCGACCCGCTGAATGGGATTGAGCGAGAATTTCGGGTCTTGCAGGATCATCGACATGCGGCGGCCACGGACCTTGAGCATCTGCCGTTCCGACAGGCCCAGCAGATCCAGATCTTCGAACTGCATCCGGTCTGCCGTTACCCGTGCCCCCGGCAGCAGCCGCAGCAGCGCCCGCCCCACGGTGGATTTGCCGGAACCGCTTTCGCCCACGATCCCCAGCCGTTCACGGCCCAGCGTGAAGGACACGCCCCGCACGGCATCGACGGATGAGCCGTTGTAACGGATGCAGAGGTTCTGCACCTCAAGAATGGGTTTTTCCACAGATCACCTCCGGTTCATCTGCTTGGGGTCCAGCGCATCGCGCAAACCATCGCCCAGAAGGTTGAAAGCCAGGCTGACGCAAAGGATGGCAAGACCGGGAAAAGTGACCAGCCACCAGCTGTCGATCATGTAGCGCCGCCCGGTGGCGATCATGGCGCCCCATTCCGGCAGCGGCGGCTGTGCGCCGAGGCCGAGAAAGCCAAGACCTGCTGCTGTCAGGATCACCGTTGCCATGTTCAGCGTCAGGCGGATCAGCACCGAGGGCAGGCACATCGGCATGATGGATTTCACGATGATCCGCAGCGGCGATGCCCCCTGCAACCGGGCGGCGGCAATGTAATCGGCCTTGCGGAAGGTCATCGTTTCTGCGCGGGCCAGACGGGCGATGGGGGGCCAGGCCGTCAGCCCGATGGCGATGATGGCATTGTTCAGGCTCGGCCCGAGCGCGGCGACAAAGGCCAGCGACAGGATCAGCGAGGGGAAAGACAGGAAGATATCGGTGATCCGCATCATCACCGTATCGAACCGCCCGCCCAGATAACCCGAGGTGGTGCCGACGATCAGGCCGATGGGGCCGACCACGATGGAGACCAGAAAGATGATGGTCAGCGTGATCCGCGCACCCCAGACAAGGCGGCTGAAGATATCGCGCCCCAGTTCATCCGTGCCGAACAGATGGCCGTTGCCGGGCGCCTGCAGCACATTGTTCAGATCCTGCACATAGGGATCATGGGTGGCGATCCAGGGCGCGAAGCCTGCCGTAAGGATCAGGATCGTCAGCACCACCAGCCCGAAGGCGGATGTGGGCACGCGCAGCAGGAAGGTCAGGATATTGCGGGCGGCCAGCAGCGGGCCGGGCATGCGGGGAACGGGTGCAGCGGTCATTTCGTCCTCGGATCGAACAGCCGATACAGCAGATCGGACAGAAGGTTCAGCGCGATGAAGATCACGCCCACGATCAGCACACAGGTCATCACCGCGTTCATGTCACCGATGATGAGGTTGCTGGTCAGATACTGGCCAAAGCCCGGCCAGGCAAAGACGGTTTCGATCAGCACCGCGCCTTCCAGAAGGCTGCCATAGGCCAGGGCCACGATCGTCACCAGCTGCACCCGGATATTGCCAAAGGCATGGCGCCAGATCGTCTGCCCGCGCGACAGACCCTTTACCCGCGCGGTGGTCATATATTCCTGGCCCAGCTGATCCAGCATGAAGCTGCGCGTCATCCGGGTGATATAGGCCGAAGACGAATAGCCCAGCAGGCTGGCCGGCAGGATCAGGTGGTTGATGGCGCTGGCGAAGACATCGAACTGGCCGGAAATCAGGCTGTCGATCAGCAGGAATCCGGTGCGATCCGGCACCATGCCGATGTAGAACTGGCTCATCCGCCCCGATCCGCCCACCCAGCCCAGCCCGGCATAGAACACGATCAGCGCGATCATCCCTGTCCAGAAGATCGGCATGGAATGGCCGAACAGGCTGAACACCCGCACCAGATGATCGGGCCAGCGGTCCTTGTTCACCGCCGCCGTGACCCCCAGCGGGATGCCCAGACCCGCGCCGATCAGGATGGCGAAGGTGGCAAGCTCCATCGTGGCGGGCATCACATGCAGGATGTCTTCGATCACCGGCTTGCCTGTGCGGATCGAGGTGCCGAAATCGCCGGTCAGCACATCGCCCAGATAGCGCAGGAACTGTTCCCACACCGGGCGATCCAGACCCAGTTGCAGATAGACCTGCTGATAGATTTCGGGCGAGGCCTCTTCGCCCACGATGGCGCGCACGGGGTCTGCGGGCATCATCCGCCCGATGATGAAGGTGAGCATCAAAAGCCCAAGCAGCGTCACCGCGATGGTGCCCGCCTGCCCAAGGGCGCTGCGCAGGCGCAGGTGGTTGATTGACATGTATCCTCCCCATGTCGCGTCGGCTTTGCTAAATGAAGCTGACAGGATGTTTCAACCTGTCTGACAAGTTAGGGCGAGTCTGTCAAGCCTGAACGGCCTGACAGAAACCCGTCAGAGAAAATCGTCGCGGCGCGGGGTGAAACAGTCGATCAACTCGCCCGCTTCCAGACACTGACAGCCATGTTCGACACCCGATGCCATCACAAGACTGTCGCCCGGCTGCAGGTCATAGGCCTGTCCATCGCGGAAAAACCGGAACTTGCCGCGCGCAACATAGGTCGATTGCACATGTGGATGGCTGTGCAGCTTGCCTTTCGCGCCGGTTTCAAAGCGGAAGGACACCATCATCAGATCCGGGGAATCTGACAAGACCTGACGTTGAACGCCGGTATCGGGGTGATGCACAGGGTAGACAGGCAGGGACATGGCAGGGCCTCCGGTATGTATCCGAGTCATCACATATATAATCCCATCCTGTCTGACAAGATTGGATCAGGTCAAAGAGCGCCCCGCCCGCAGCAGCACCTTGTAACGATCCAGACTGCCGCGCAGGTGATCGCGCATCCGGTCACGCGCCGCGGCGCCATCGCCTTCGATGATCGCACCCACGATCTGATTGTGTTCTTCCTGCAGATGCTGGTTGTAATCCTTGGGCCGGGCGCCGGGTTCGGACCCCTGCAATTCGCCCCGCGGGATGATGCCGGACCGGATCATGTTCAGGAATTCTGAAAACCGGCGGTTCTGTGTGGCTTCGGCAATCGCCAGATGCAGCGCGAAATCGGCGTCGCTGGTGGGCTGACCCTTGCGCAGACATTCGCCCACCGCCGCATGAGCCTGCATGATGGTTTCCAGCTGCGCAGGCGACCGGCGGGCGGCGGCCAGTGCCGCAGCCTCGATCTCGCAGGCGGTGCGCAATTCCAGCAGTTCGATCACTGAAGAGATGCGCGCGGTGGTCAGATCGTCAAACGGGCGCGACGGGCGGTTGCTGGTATCCAGCGCAAAGACCCCCGCCCCCTTGCGCGCTTCAACCAGACCATCGGCGCGCAAGGCGGCGATGGCCTCGCGCACCACAGCGCGGCTGACAGAGTGCAGGCGGGTCAGTTCGTTCTCGCTGGGCAGCTTGTCGCCGGCGCGGAAGATGCCTGCCTCAAGATCGCGGCGCAGGGCATTGCTGATCCGGTCCACCAGCGAATCCTCGCTGCGATGGGCTGCGCCTTTGGCACCTTCGTTCATGCAGATCCCCCCGTGGCTGTCCGACATCTTTGCCACCCTGCAAGAGTGCTAGCGCGCGCCGGGCTGCGCCGCAAGGGCTAGCCCAGCTGGCAGGCCAGCCATGCGAATGCTTCGGCCTGCCGGTCAGGCAGGAAGCTGTGCGCCCCGGGAGGGCGGTGCAGTGACAGACGGGCCTCTGCGCCCCGGGCCTGCCAGATCTCGGCCAGTTTGGCAAAGGCCTCTGTCACCGCCGGGGCCGGGAACAGCGGGTCACCCTGCCCCACCTCGGCCCAGAGCGGCTTGGGCGCGGCAAGGCCCGCGATATCGGGCAGATCAAGATGGCGGAACAGCAAGGGATGCGTCATCCAGAAGGCCGATTGCCCGCGCAGCTGGTTGTTGCCCGGCACCAGCAGGCCCGCCAGGCTGGCCATCCAGCTGATGGAAACCGCCGCAGAAACATGCGGTGACAGTGCCGCAACCTGCCAGGCGCGAAAGCCGCCCAGCGAAAAGCCGAGGGCGCCGATGCGCTTGGCATCCACTTGCGGCAGATCGGCCAGAAAGGCCGCAGCGCGCCTGTCCTCCCAGGCCATCAGCCCGGCAGGCGTCAGGCCGATGGCCATCAGATTGGCCGCCAGCGCCTGCTGCGCCTCGTATCCGTTGCCCTGCCGCCCGCCCCAGCCCAAGGCATCGACCGAAAGCACCGCGAACCCAAGCCGCACCAGCCCGAGGCCCGGGCTTTGGCCACCGAAGAACCGTTGCAGCCAGGCCTCGGCAACCGGATGTGGCCCCCCAAGCGGAACGATGCACTTTTCCTTGCCGATTCGGAATTCAGAGCCGTGGTCATGCAGGGCAAGCGCAGCCGGAAACGGGCCATCACCCTTGGGCAGCAGCAGCAGTGCCCCTGCCTCCATGCCTTCCGTCAGGGTCAGCCGCAGCTGCCGGGCGATATGATCGCCGCGATCCTCTTCGGCCAGCAGGGCCGGTGCAAAATCCGGCTCTGGCAGATCGGGCAGCGCAAGATCCTGCATCAGCCGCAGCCCGGCGGCCTGCCATTGCACCGGATCCCCGCCTGACGCCCGCCAGCCTGCGGAAAAGCCGCGCTGCGCCGCCAGACGGGCCAGCGCAGGCACAAGATTATCGGGGCTGATGGGCGGGTTCATGAGGTTCAGGCCGGCACGGGAACAAGGCAAGCCTCAGCATAGGCCATCATCAGCGGCCCCACACCTTTGGAATCATCGGAAACCACCTGTTCGGTCAGGTAATAGGCCGGGCTGCCATCACGATAGGGGCCGGACAGCGCGCCCAGGCCCGCCACATGGCAGATGCCTGCCATACGGATCGCGCCGTTTTCGCTTACAAGCCGGGTGCTTTCCAGCGCCGTCAGCGCCCGCAACCCGGCATTGCGCAGCAGATCGGCCTCGCCATCGCCTGCCAGGCCGGCCCGTGCCGCCCGCAGCAGGGCATAGGCAAACATCGCGGAGGCAGAGCTTTCATCGTAATTGCCGGGCAAATCGGGCGCATCCAGCACTTGCGGCCAGAGGCCCGATGCCCCCTGCCGTGCCGTGATTGCCAGCAGGATCGCCCGGCAGCGGTTGCGCAGCGGGCGGGTTGCGCTGTCTTCCGGCAGCACTGCCAAGGCATCCACCAGCGCCATGGCCAGCCACCCCATGGCCCGCGCCCAGACAGCCGGCGATTTCCCGGTGGCCGGATCCGCCCAGCGCTGTTCGCGGCATTCGTCATATCCATGCACATGCAACCCGCCTGCGGTGGCGGTCAGCGCCAGCGCGGTGGAAAACTGTGCCAGCGCATCGGCAATGCGCGCCTGATTGCCCGTGGCCTGTGCATATTCGATCTGGAAGGGCAGGCCCATATAAAGCCCGTCAAGCCAGACCTGATGCGGATAGCGTTTCTTGTGCCAATAGTTCCCGGCCATGATGCGCGGATGGTGATCCAGCTGCGCCACCAGCCGCCCGGCGGCAAGCATATAGCGCGGATCGCCGGTTTCCCGGGCCAGCGGAAACAGGATGCGGCCGGCCAGAATATTGTCGATGTTGAACTCGTCCGGGTCATAGCCCGCCAGCGCGCCGTTGGTGCCGATCTGCGCATCGGCAAGCCGGTGCAGATGGACCCGCCAGCGCGGATCGCCTGTGGCCGCCGCCAGCAGATCCAGCCCGCGATAGATGCAGCCATCCTCGTAGCACCAGGCCCCGCCCTTGTAGGGCTTATAGCTTT
The DNA here is from genome assembly GCA_034519525.1 of Gemmobacter sp. Lineage (GTDB taxonomy): Bacteria > Pseudomonadota > Alphaproteobacteria > Rhodobacterales > Rhodobacteraceae > Gemmobacter. The sequence continues at coordinate 82,416 of JAXHOJ010000054.1, forward strand.
GGCAGAACTGATCAAAGTAGCGCGAAAGGGTCATGATGTGCTCTCTGCGGAAAGGGTGATGGGAAGGGGCGACAGCAGCGCGGGGCTGGTCACACTGGATCTGGGCTTGCTCGGCGGTCAGCATTTCTTGGCGCATGGGGCGGATGCGGTCGGCCATCACTTGCCTGCGGCCAGGCGGGCCTTTTGAACAGGTTCACAGGGCCATCGGATGCCTTCTCGTTCCACGAGCGGATGGCGCTGGTTTCCAGCAAGGCCGATGCCCTTTGGCAGCTCTTCCGGGTCCTTCTAGGCTTTCTGCACCAAGGCCAGCGTGGCGAGAAGCTGTGCAGTTTCCTTGACAGCCCTGAACGTCTGGGCACGGTTCGCTGCGAAGGTTTCAGTTCTGTTCCTGGATCGCTTGGGCGCCAGACGCACAGGATATTTGTCAAAAGGCGACAGATAGACGGGCGACCCTAGAAAATTGTTCCTCGCCCAGTTCTTGTGTCGCGAAACCCCGATGCGGCTGCGGCCGGCAGAACCTTCTTTCACCTGCCGCCCATCCGTTTCATGCGTGTCTCCTCCACTGTTTCGCGCCCTGCACGGCCCTATTTTGCCGCTACGACGGTGGAAATCCGTAAAGCTCTGCCGGATTATCGGTCAGCACGCGGTCACGCGTGCCGCTGGGCAGCCAGCTGAACGCAAGTTCGGCAAGCTGCAGGTCGTCGGGATAATCGGCGCTGCTGCGCATCATGTTGTGCGGAAAGTTGGTGCCCCAGACGATGCGCTGCGGCGCATGGGCGGCAATGCGGCGCGACGGGGCGGCCACATCCTCGAACGGCCAGCCGCAGCGCGTGCTTTCATAGGCACCCGCAAATTTGAACCAGCAATTGCCACGGTCGATCAACCGCAGGACCGCCGCAACCTCGGGGCTGTCAGCCGTGATCCCCTTGAAGAACTTGCCATGGTGATCGAAGACCCAGCGGGATTTCAAACGCTCCAGCCGCGGCAGATGATCCAGCAGGTTCGATCCATCGAACTGCACCGCCATCATCCAGCCAGCGGCATGGGCGCGGGCGTCGATCTCTTCCAGCTGGTCAAGCCCCACGGCCCCGCCCGGCAGATCCATGATCCGTGCCCCGACGATCCCGGCCGCCGACAGGCGGGCGATTTCGACATCGGATGTCGTGCGGTCGATCACCGCAACACCCCGCGCGCACTCCCCCAGCGCGGCCAGACAGGCCAGAAGGTTGCCATTGTCATGGCCATGGGCATTGCCCTGCGTCACCACCACCCGATCCAGACCCAGCCAGCGCATGACACTTTTATAGTGTTCAGGCGTCGGCAGCGGGTCGGGCGGCAAGGGAATGGCACCGGGGGCAGAGGGATATTGCGGCAGGTAGACGTGCATCTGGCAATCCGTCGCGCCTTTGGGAAAGGCGACGGCAGGCGGCGCGCCGGTCAGTTTGCGTAGCAGCATCAGGCATCCCCCATGCGGTATTCGGCCAGCGCATCACGGTTGATCTCGATCCCCAGACCGGGGGCAGAGGGAATGGCGACAATGCCGTTCACCGCCTCGATCGGGGTCTGCAGAATGGCCTGACGGAAGGGGTTATGGGTGCGGTCGAATTCCATGATCGGCTCAATCGGGTTCACCCGGACCGGATCGGGCGTCATGGCGGCCATGAATTGCAGTGCCGCAGCAATGTGAACACCCGTTCCCCAGACATGGGGCACCACGCGCACGCCATGCAGGCTGGCGAGCGTTGCGATCTTCATCGCCTCTGAAAAGCCACCGCAACCGGCAAGATCGGGCTGCAGAATATCCACCGCGCGGGATTCGATGGCGGGCCACATGCCCCAGCGGCTGTGCCAGGTTTCGCCACCGGCCACCGGGATCGGCTGCCCTGCCCGCACCTCGCGGTAGGCAGACAGCTGTTCTGGGACCACAGGTTCTTCGAACCAGTCGATATCCAGATCTGCGGCGGCGCGCCCCATATGGATCGCCTCGGTCACGGTATAACCGTGGTTCGCGTCAATCATCAGCCGCATGTCAGGCCCGATGGCGGCGCGGACCGCACGGATCACGCGCAGATCCTCTGCCACCCCGAAGCCGATCTTGATCTTGCAGGCGTGAAAGCCTTCGGTCCGGCGTTGCGCCATTTCCTGCGCATTATCCTCCACCCGGTCGACACCATCACGCTTGAAGCTGCCAGTGGCATAGGCGCGGACGCTTTCGCGCCAGCGCCCGCCCAGCAAGACCGAAACCGGCTGACCCAGCGCCTTGCCCTTGATATCCCACAGCGCCATGTCGATGCCCGACAATGCGGTGACAGCCAGCCCGCGCTGCCCCTGATCGCGCAGCGCATTATAAAGCGTGGCCCAAAGCCGTTCGGTTTCCAGCGGGTTCTGCCCGATCAGCCATGCTGCATAGGCCTGAACCACCGCCGCATTGGGCCGGGCCGGGCCCAGACATTCGCCCCAGCCCACCGTTCCGTCGCTACATTCGATTTCGACAAGCACATGGGCGCGCCGGTCGAACCGCATCGAGGCACTTTCGAACGGCACCTCCAGCCGGTGTTCCAGAAGGTGGGTGCGAACGGCGGTGATCTTCATCGCGGCCTCAGCGTTTGTAAGGCGCGATCAGCGCGGCCATCATGTCGTCTTCTTCCGGGGTCAGATCTTTCAGCGGCGCACGCACGCCACCGGCCGCAAAGCCCTGCAGGCGTACACCCGCCTTGATGGCCGAAACCGCATAGCCCTTGGAGCGGTTACGGATCGCCATGAACGGATAGAAAAAGTCATTCAGGATGCGCGCGCAGGTCGCACGGTCACCGGCGCGGAGCGCGGCATAGAATTCGTTCGCAAGGCCCGGAACAAAATTGAACACGGCCGAGGAATAGGTGGTGAAACCGGCGCCCAGATAGGCTTCGGCAAACAGTTCTGCCGTGGGCATCCCGCCCAGATACATCAGCCGGTCGCCCATCTTGGCGGTGATCTGACGCACCAGCCCGATATCCCCCGTGCCATCCTTGAAGCCGATCAGGTTGGGGCAGTCGTCACACAGGCGGGCCAGCGTATCCGCCTGCAGAACCGCATTGTCACGATTGTAAACCATCACCCCGAAATCCACCGACTGGCAGATTTTCTTGATATGGGCGTAAAGCCCGTCCTGCGGGGCGTCGATCAGGTAATGCGGCAGCAGAAGGATGCCGTCTGCGCCGATCTTTTCCACAGACTGGGCGATTTCCACCGCCATATCGGTGCCATAGCCGCAGCCAGACACGATGGCGGTTTCACCCGACACCTCTTTGGCGGCTGCAACGATCCCCGGAATTTCGGCAGGTGTCAGCGAGAAGAACTCGCCCGTGCCGCCTGCCGCGAACAAGACCGGAGCCTTGTAGCCGGCCAGCCACTCCACATGCGCGCGATAGCTGTCAGGCGCAAATTTCCCTTCAGCATCGAAATGCGTCACCGGGAAGGACAGAAGGCCGGAACCAAGGGCGGTCTTGAGCTGTTCGGGGGTCATCAGGGAATCCTTTGAAACTGTGGCTGCCGAAGTTGTAGCGAATAAAATCGGCCGTCGTCAATATTCATCATACAAGTTGTATGATGAATTATCGCGCCAACCATCCGCCATCGACATTCAGCACGGCGCCATGCACATAGGCTGCCGCCTGAGAACACAGATATACGGCGGTTCCGGCAATATCCTCGGCACGGCCCCAGCGGCCTGCCGGGATGCGCTCCAGAATGGCGCGGTTGCGGTCCGGGTCGGCGCGCAGGGCCTCGGTATTGCTGGTTTCGATATAGCCGGGCGCAATGGCGTTTACGTTGATGCCCTTGGCCGCCCATTCATTGGCCATCAGCTTGGTCAGCCCCGCCACCCCATGTTTTGACGCGGTATAGGACGGCACGCGGATGCCCCCCTGGAACGACAGCAAAGAGGCGATATTGACGATGCGCCCCGGTGCACCCCGGTTGATGCAATCCTTGGCGAAAGCCTGGCTGGTGAAGAACAGCGCTTTCAGATTGACGTCGATCACATCATCCCAATCCGATTCGGTGAACTCCACACTATCCGCACGGCGAATGATTCCTGCGTTGTTCACCAGAATCGAATAGCCCTGCCCGGCAAAGCTGCCGGTTGCGGCCATGGGATCTGCAAAATCCAGCTGCAGGGCATCGGCGGTGCCCCCTGCTGCGGCGATCAAGGCCAGCGTCTCGGCGCAATCGCGCCGCGCCGCACAGGTAACCACGGCCCCCGCCTGTGCCAGACCCAGCGCGATCGCCTGCCCCAGACCGGTGTTCGCGCCCGTGACCAAAGCCTTATGCCCTTGAAGCGAAAATATATTCACCGCAGATCCCCCGGCTGGATAAAGTCCATGTCGGTGTAATCGACATTGTCACCCGCCATGGCCCAGATGAAGGTATAGCTGCCGATGCCCGCGCCCGAATGGATCGACCAGGGCGGCGAGATCGCGCCCTCTTCATTGGCGATGAACAGGTGGCGGGTTTCCTGAGGCTCGCCCATCAGATGCAGCACACGGGATTTCTCATCCATGCCGAAGTAAAGATAGGCCTCCATCCGGCGGTCATGGATATGGCTTGGAATGGTGTTCCAGATCGAGCCTTCTTCCAGCGTGGTATAGCCCAGGATCAACTGGCAGCTTTCCATCACCAGCGGATGGATGAACTGGTTGATAACCCGCTTGTTCGAGGTCTCAGTGGCCCCCAGCCGCACCTCCTTGCTGTCGGCCAGCCGGATCAGGCGATGGGGATAGGCGTGATGCGCAGGGCAGGAGGTGATGTAGAACCGCCCCTCGCCCTCGAACGTCACCGCTCCGGCGCCCATCCCCAGATACAGCACATCGCCCCGGTCAAGCACCCAGCTTTCGCCACCCGCGCGGACAGTGCCGGGGGCGCCAATGTTCACGATGCCCATCTCGCGCCGATCAAGGAAGGACGGCGTCTTCGTCTCGGCCACGGCATCCAGCACCAGACTGCCACCGCCGGGCACGGCGCCGCCCATCACGAAACGGTCGTAATGCGTGTAGATCAGCCGGATCTGCCCATCTGTGAACATGTCAGAGGCCAGGAAATTGCGGCGCAGCGTGGCAGTATCCATCGTCTTCGCATGGTCAGCATGTACTGCATGGCGCGTTTCAACGTAAAGCATCATGGCCTCTGGATCTAGTGATGTCATATGTCTTGACACTTATTGTATGATATGCTGTCTCGGTCAAGTGCTGTCCGAACAGGAGGAAGGATGCGCATTCTGTCTTTGGGCGAAATGATGGTAGAACTGTCTGGTGCTGGCCCCGGCCTGTGGCGCAGCGCCTTCGCGGGCGATACCTACAACACGGCCTGGTATCTTGCCGCCCTGCGCCCCGGCTGGCAGATCAGCTACGGCACGCGCCTTGGGGCAGATGCCATGTCGGATGCCGCCGTAACGGATATTGCCCGGGCCGGGATTGGCACGGCCTGGATCAACCGCGATCCACAGCGCAGCATCGGGCTGTACATGATTGCGCTGCAAAATGGCGAGCGCAGCTTCAGCTACTGGCGCGGCCAATCGGCGGCCCGACATCTTGCCGATGATGAAGAATGGCTGGTAGCCGCCTTTGATGCGGCGGATGTGATCTATCTGTCCGGCATCACGCTTGCCATTCTTGACGCAGCGGGCCGCGCGCGGCTTCTGTCTGCCTTGACCGGGCGCCGCGTGGTTTTCGACCCGAATCTGCGCCCCCGGCTTTGGCAAGATCTGGCAACCCTGCGCCAGACCATCACCGCTGCAGCCGCCATGGCAGAGATCTGCCTGCCCAGTTTCGACGACGAACATGCGATTTTTGACGATCCATCGCCCGAGGCGACGGCGGATCGCTATGCAAAAGTGGGCGCACGAGAGGTTGTGGTGAAAAATGGCACGGGCCCGCTTGCATTGCGCAGCGACGGGGCAGCGTGGTCGTCACCAGCCCCCGAACCGGTGGTGCCTGTCGATACCACCGGCGCAGGCGACAGCTTCAATGCGGGCTATATGGCGGCGCGCCTGTCCGGCAGCGACATGGCGCAGGCCGTGCTGGCCGGCCAGAGGCTGGCAGCGCAGGTGGTGCAGCATCCCGGCGCGCTTTTGCCACGCCATGTGATTGATGGATTTGTTCCTGGAGGGTCAGCATGAAGCGGCTTCTGATCACCGGCGCAGCGGGCGCGCTTGGTTCTGTCATGCGGGATCGCCTGGCATCCATGGCAGATATTCTGCGCCTGGCCGATATCGCAGAAATCGGCGCGGCGCGACCCAACGAGGAAATCATCCACTGCGATCTGGCGGATGCAGGCGCTGTTGATGCGATGGTATCAGGCTGCGACGGAATCCTGCATCTGGGGGGCGTTTCCGTCGAACGGCCGTTCCCGCAGATTCTGAGCGGCAATATCATCGGCCTGTATAATCTTTACGAGGCTGCGCGGGCGCACGGCATGCCCCGTATCATCTTTGCAAGCTCCAACCATACGATCGGCTTCTATCCGCAGGACGCGAAGCTGGGGCCGGACTGCACGTTTCGTCCGGACGGGCTTTATGGCGTGTCAAAGGTCTATGGTGAAGCGCTCGCGCGGATGTATTTCGAGAAATTCGGACAGGAAACTGCGCTGGTGCGAATCGGTTCCTGCACGCCAGAGCCCGTCAACCACCGGATGCTGTCGACCTGGTTTTCGCAGGGCGATTTTGCAAGCCTGATCGCGGCGGTGTTTCGCGCCCCGACCCTCGGTTGCCCGGTGATCTGGGGCGCCTCAGCCAATACTGCGGGCTGGTGGGATAATTCGCATCTCGACTGGCTTGGCTGGTCGCCGAAAGACAATGCCGAAAACTATCGTGCGCGGCTGGATGCAGAGCAGCCGCAGCCAGCGCCGGATGATCCGATGGCGCGGTATCAGGGCGGCCTGTTCACCCAGTTCCCGATCTACAAGGAGAATGAGCAATGAGCTTCACCCCCCACGGCCGCCACCTGATCGCCGGCGCCTGGATCGCCACCGAAGCCCGTTTCACCTCGGAACCGGCGCATGGCCCGGCGCATTCGTTTTCAGTGGGCACGGCCGATCTGGTGGCGGCGGCCTGTGCGGCGGCGGAAGCGGCGTTTGTGACCTATTCCCGCATCTCCCGCGCAGACCGCGCCCGGTTTCTGGACACCATCGCCGACGAGATCGAGGCCCGGGCCGAGGCCATCACCGAAATCGGCAGCCAGGAAACCGGCCTGCCCGCCGCCCGGCTGCAGGGCGAGCGTGGCCGCACCACCGGACAGCTGCGGCTGTTTGCCAGCCACATCCGCGACGGCGATTACCTCGACCGCCGCCATGATCCGGCCCTGCCCGACCGCCAGCCCGCACCGCGCCCGGACATCCGCCTGATCCAGCGCCCCATCGGCCCGGTCGCCGTCTTCGGCGCCTCCAACTTCCCGCTGGCCTTTTCAACCGCCGGGGGCGGACACGGCCTCGGCCCTCGCCGCAGGCTGCCCTGTCGTCGTCAAGGGCCATTCCGCCCATCCCGGCACCGGCGAGATCATCGCCGAAGCTATTCTGGCTGCCATCACATCATGTCATCTTCCTCCGGGCGTGTTTTCACTGATTCAGGGCGGGCATCGGGATGTTGGCACGGCACTCGTTACCAATCCGTTTATAAAAGCCGTGGGTTTCACCGGATCGCTTGCAGGCGGGCGGGCGCTGTTCGATCTTTGCGCCACGCGCCCCGAACCGATCCCGTTTTTCGGCGAGCTGGGTTCTGTTAACCCCCATGTTCATTCTTCCGGGTGCAATGTCGGCCCGTGGCGCGGAATCGCCGCAGGCTGGGCGGGCAGCCTGACGATGGGGGCGGGGCAGTTCTGCACCAATCCCGGCATTGCCGTGGTGATGGAAGATCAGGCTGCGGCGCTGGGGCAGGCCACGGCTGCGGCGCTGCAGGGCGTCGGGGCGCAGGTGATGCTGACCGAAGGCATCGCCCATGCCTATGCCACCGGCCGTGACCGTGTCGCCGCAGGCACCGGCGTGCAGGCTCGCTGGACGCAGAGTTGTCGACCGGCGGCAGGCCCTGCCGCAACTGTTTATCGTGAAAGGAGCGGACTGGCTGGCGCAGATCACACCTGAGCGAAGAGGTTTTCGGGCCGCTGGGCCTGATCGTCACCGCGCAAGACCCGAAGAAATGCTGCAGATCGCCCGAAGCCTGGAGGGCCAGCTGACCGCGACCATGCATCTGGATGCCCCCGACACCGCGCTGGCCCGCCGCCTGCTGCCTGGTCGCTGCGGGCCAGCCAAGGCCGGGCGGGTGCTGGCCAGCACGGCTTCCCCCCACCGGCGTCGAGGTCTGCGACCGCCATGGTCCCGGCGGGCCATACCCCGCATCCACCAAACTTCGGCTACTTCCGTCGGGACAATGGTGCCCATCAGACGGTGGCTCAGACCCGTCAAGCTTTCAGAATATCCCACCAGAACTGCTGGATGAGGGGTTGGCGTAATGGCGCAGTTGTGCCCAGGCACTGCTTTGGCATAAGCAGAACCTTGCTGAAGAGGGTTCTCATGGCGATTACACCCGGCACAGATGCACAGCCCCCCCAGGGCCAGACACTTGTTGTGCAGGTTCGTGACGCAATCCGGGCTCAGATTGCCGGTGGCATCTTCAAGCCGGGTAGATCGCCTGCCCTCGGAAGCCAGGCTGACGCAGGATTTTGGTGTCAGCCGCACGGTCGTGCGCGAAGCAATCGCCGCCCTGCGATCAGATCGCCTGGTGGAGCCCCGCCAAGGCGCCGGTGTTTTCGTGCTGGAGCCTCCGGCGGCAGAAACCTTGCCGTTTCGCAATCTGGACCTGGCGCGCGTTTCTTCGCTGATCGAGATGCTGGAGTTGCGCACGGCGGTCGAGGGTGATGCAGCAGGGCTTGCTGCGCTGCGCCGCTCGCCCGCACAGGAAGAAACCATCATTGAGGCATTTGAAGGAGTTTGTCGGCTCGCCCGCCTTGGCGAGCCGACATCAGGTCACCGATTTTGCCTTTCACACCGCGATCGCCGAGGCTGCCAACAACCCGCTGGTTCAGCGAGTTCCTACGGCTGATCGGCAAGACACTGATCCCGCGACGTGCCGTCAGCGATCGATGGTGATCCTCGGTTACACCGGAGTATCCACGCCTTCTGGAGGCAGAGCACGAAGCCATCGTGACTGCTATCCAGAATGGAGATGAAACTGCCGCGCGCGAGGCGATGCGGCACCATCTGAAGAACAGCCAGGCCAGATACCGCCAGTATCTGCGCAGCACACGGCGCTGAAGGCGCCATTTCAGATCAGCAAGTCTTTGGAATAGTACGGTATTCTGCCTAACGCCGACAGATGCGCCGGATATCGCGCGGCTGCTTTCTGCCCTGTGAGGCTGGAGCCTGTGTTGTGTCGTTTCACTGCAGGCCCACAACCGCGACATGGCCCAATTTTTTGAACGGCAGTCGTGCCCGTCTGGCAGTGGGCTGTGAAGCTGCATCACAGCAAGATACCCAGAAAGTAGATAATATCAGCGCTTTGGCTTCTATGGATGCGTGGCGTTCTGCCCGTTGCGACATGCTTCCATCTAGGCAGGAGTGTCGAGAGAAACACCCCGACCGTTGAGACGCGGCAAAGAGGAAGAGGCGGATAACACACTGATATCCGCACCTGTACGACAAAAGTATTAATTAATGTAATGTTTGATTGACATAAATAAAGTATCTGGCAATTCTCGGGCATCACAGCAGGATCGCCCCATGGAATCGCACCCCATCACCGCCCAGCAAACAGGAGCCAGAGCGCGCGAATGGGCGAAGCTGGCTGCGCTCTCTGCACCGCAAGTCGTGATCGTCGGAGGCGGTGTGAATGGAATCGGCACTTTGCGGGATCTGGGGCTGAATGGTATCTCAGCCGTGCTGCTGGAAACCGGCGATTTCTGCGCGGGCGCCAGCGGGGCCTCCAGCCGGATGGCACATGGCGGGCTGCGTTACCTGGAAGGGCGTGAGTTTCGGCTGGTGGCAGAGGCCGCACGCGAACGCAATCTGCTGCTGCAAGATGCGCCGCATCTGGTAAAGCCACTGGAAATTGTGGTGCCCATGGCAGAGCTGATCTCTGGCCTGCCGCTTGCAGTTCTGCGTTTTCTTGGCCTGTCGAGCCGCCCGGGGCCGCTCAGCCTTGCGGCGCTGGCCGGTGCGCTGGTCCTGTACGAACGCTTTGGCGCCGTGCGGCAGCGCTGCCGCGATTCCGCATGGCCTTGCTACCAGCAGAGCTTTCCGCCGGGCCTGCCACAGCGGATGCGCGCCGTGGTCAGCTATTTTGATGGACAGATCCTGCGGCCAGAAGCCCTGGTGATGGAAATGCTGGGCGAAGCCTGCGCAAACACGTCGATAGCGGCGATCAATCATGTGGATTGGCGGCCATCGCCCAGGCCCCGGCACGCTGAGGGTGACAGACCACGAGCGGCAACAGCGCAACCCTGCGCCCGCAGATCATCGTCATGCCCGCGGTGCTGCCGCTCGACCGGGTGAATGGGCGCGGCTCGGCCTGCAGACCCGGCTGGTGCGTGGGTGAAGGGGGCGTATCTGGTTCTGCGCCACCCGGATCTGCTGCGCCGCATGGCGGGACGCGCGTTCTATTTCGACGATGGCTCTGAGGGCGGATGGTGATCTGCCTGCCGGTGGATGACACCGTGCTGATGGGCGTACGACCGAGTGAACCACCGATCCCGCCGATCAACGGAGGCAGAGCGGGGCAAGAGGTCACCTATCTGCCCCTGCGCGCGTTGATTGTTTGCAAGATATCAAAATCGGCCCGCAGCATGTGGTGGCCGTGACAAGCGGAATTCGTCCGTTGCAGGCGGGCGGGGGCAATGCAACACAGGCAGCGCGCGACCATGTTCTGTCGAGCACCATATCGCGGGCCTTCCCGTCCTGTCGCTAATCGGCGGGAAGTGGACAACGCCGTTCCATTGCTCTGGAACAGGCGGCGGATCGGGTTCTGGCGCATCTGGGGCAATCCCGGCAAGCAGCACCGCAGATCGAGCCGTATCCCGGTGCAGCCCCTGTCGATACCCGCGCTTTGGCCCCAGCAGTTTGACCTACAGATGGATCGGGCCGAAAGTCTGGTCGCCCAACTGCGGCGCACTGGCCGGGCAAGTCGCCGCTTCTGTGCGGCTGCGGATGATACGGCGCTTGAAGCAACCGTTCCGTCCTATACGCGGCGCGAGGTTTCTGGCTGGCCGATGCCCGTATGGCCCTGAACGCTGGAGATGTCTGGTGCTGCGCCGCCGGGCTGGTGCTGGAGCGGGCAACTGACAGCCGCCACCCTGCAGGAACTTGCAGAGGTTCTGGCTGCCGCTCTTGGAAAAGATTCTGACTGGGCGGCGGCGCAGCTTGCGACCGCGACGACAGATCCGCGTATTCTTGGCCTTGCAACAGCGGGGAGGCAGGCATGGCTGAACAGGAAACGCCACTGGTTCTGGCAATTGACGCGGGGGGAACAGCCGTCAAGGTGGCGCTGGTCGCGCCGGATGGCCGGGTGATCGCCCAGCGCCACGCGGCGGGCGAAGCACAGCACCTGCCGGATGGGCGGAGTGGGCCGATGCGCAGGCCTTCTGGCAGGCGACCGCACAAACCATCCGGGCACTGCTGACCGAGGGCAGCCGCGGGGCAACTGGTCGCAGTGGGCTGCACCGGCTTGGCAACGGCATTTTTCTGGTGGATGCCGAGGGTCGCGCCACACGGCCCGGGATCGTTTCGGTCGATCATCGCGCGCAGCCTCTGGTCGACAGGCTGGCAAGTCAGGGGGGCGCCTGCCTGCCCTGTCGGCGCTGAATGGGAACCGGCTCTGGGGCGGGCAAACCCTGATGCAGCTGGCAGGCCTTGCAGAAGCAGAGCCCACGGTGATGGCGGCAACCCGCTGGGGGCTGGCCTGCAAGGGATTTCCTGCGCTTTTGTCTGACAGGCGCTGCGCTGACAGATCCAACCAGAGTGCCAGCGGCGGTGCGCCTGATGGATATGGCCGGGGGGCCACTCCTTCTCTGCCAGCTCCTGCAGGCGCTTGGCCGGGCAGATCTGCTGGAGAAGCTGCCGCCCATATTGCCCAGTTCGGCTATGGCGAGCCGGGCGGGTTTCGGCAAGAGGCTGCGGCAGAAACCGGGCTGCGCGGAAGGCTTGCCCGTTGCAGGCGGGATGATGGATGTGGCGGCCTGTGTGCTGCGGCAGGGGCGGGCGTGACATCGAGACTGGGCGACTGGTGATGATTGCTGGCACCTGGGCCATCAGCGCGATGGAGGTGACGAGACACCCTGCCCTGCCGCCAGCCGCTGCTGAGCATGATCCACCGCGATGGGGCTGCCCGGCTGGTGGCCGAAGGCGGCCCTTCTTCCGCTGCCAACCTCGGGTGGTACTCTGGACAGGGCTCGCCAGCGTGGGCGGTTGACGGCCGCCGAAGCCGTGGCGGCATTGGATCACAGCCCAGTTTTTGCGCGGCGCTGCCATTTCCTGCCCTATGTCCATGGGCCAAAGCCGCGTCAGGGCGCCTTTGTCGGATTGGCCGCAACCGATGACACGGCAAAGCATGATCCGGGCGATCTGTGAGGGCGTGGCCTTCCAGCTACCGCCGCCATGCCGAAGAGATCCTGCCCCATGCAGGCGGCATCTGGCGTGCAGCAAGCCGTTGACGGGTGGGGGCCGCACGTTCCCCGCATTGGGGGCACAGGTCTTTGCAGATGTCTGCAACCGGCCCGTTGAGGTTGTTGCCGCAGAAGAGGTGGGCGCATTGGGGGCCGCGATCTGTGCGGCGGTGGCAGGTGGGATTTATCCCGATCTGACCACGGCGGCAGCCGCCGTGAGCCGGATTGGCCGCACCCATCTGCCGAACCCCGGACATGTGGCGTTCTGATGATGACAGATACAAGGAATTCCAGCGGCTTGACCGGGGAATGATGGACCTGTGCGCGGGGGTGCTCCTGACGGGCATCGGCGGAGGATCGGGCGACAGGCCGGACGACAGCCAAACAGGGAGAGAGAAGATGAAAAATGGAAACGCCCTGCTCGCAGGGGCGCATGTATTGCGCTTTTGCCATTGGCCGCTGCGGCCCAGGATACCGCGCAGTGCAAGGGGCCAGCTGGCCAGCCTGAGCGTGATCGGATGGGGATGCCCGCTGTTACGGCACTGGATGCCCATCTGGCCGAGTTCAACGCCAAATGGGACACAGAGGTGAAGATCACCCTGCTGGGTGAAAACGAGCGGCGGGCCAAGGCGCGGCTTGATGCCTCGACCGGAGCCGGTGCCTATCAGGTTCTGTATATTGACGAGGCCAATCTGGCCGAATATGTCAGCGCGGGCTGGGTTCACCCCCTGGCCGATGTGGTGCCTGCCGAATATGATCTGGCGGATTTCGCGCCGATCTGGCCAATGTCGCATCTTCGGGCGGCGTTCTCTATTTCGCGCCCTTCGTGGGTGGCGGCGATGTGATGATGGTGCGCAAGGATCTGCTGGAGGCCAAAGGCCTGGCGTGCCCAAGACACTGGACGAGATGGTGGCGGCCATCAAGGCGACCCACGATCCCGAAAACAAGGTATATGGCTGGGCGGCCCGCGGGCAGCGCGGATCGGGGATGAATGTCTGGCGCTGGACACCCTTCTTCCGCGCGATGGGCGGCGAATGGCTGGATGGCGAAACGCCGATCTTCAACTCTGAAGCCGCCGTCAAGGCGACGGAGTTGTATATCGAGCTGATGAAATCGGCCCCGCCCGGTGTGGGCACCTTCAACTGGTCGGATTCGGTCGAGGCGTTCCGTGGCGGCCAGGTGGCGGTTCTGATCGAAAGCGATGTTTTCGGGCCCTGGATGGAAGACCCGGCCAAATCGCAGGTTGCGGGCAAGGTGGGCTATGCGCCGCCACCCGAACTGCTGCCTTCGGCTAAGCTGGGCGCATGGATGGGCCGTTTTCAAGCGTTGGCGCCAAGGATGATTGCGCCAAGGTGATCGCGGGCGATTTCGTGGGCTGGGCCACCTCGAAAGAGATGGAGCAGCAGAGACCGGCAGCAGGCATCGCTTCGGATATCGGCCGTGTTTCCACACTGCAGAGCGAGGCAGACCGCGTAAAATCCGTCCCGCAGGAATATATCGACGCCTTGCTGGCCACCGGATCGCGCACCAACCTGCTGATCATGGCAAGCCCGGCATGGCCGGAAATCGGGGATACGCTGGGCCTTGCCCTGGAAGAGCTGTTCACCGGAACCCGCGACGATATTCAGGGCGCCCTGGATGAGGCCGTGTTTGCCGCCGAAGACGCGCTGTCGCGCGTCAAATGACGGCCGCCCGGTGCGGTGGCCTCCCCGTCGCACCGGGCCCTTTTCCAGAGGTACATCCATGACCCGACAGCGGTTCATCCTTCTTTCGCTTGCGCCTGCCTTGACGGTGCTGGGCCTGCTGGCCGCTGTATCCACGGCGGGCGCGGTCTGGTTTTCTGTCATGAACCGGGCGCTCCGGTCTCCCGATTACGAATATGTCGGGCTTTACAACTATCTGCGCCTGCTGCGGGACAAGCGGTTTTTCAATGGCTGGAAATCTCGTTGATCTGGGAGCTGATAACGGTAACCGGAACACTGGCTGTTGCCATCCTTCTGGCCGTGCTGGTGCATGAAACCGTCAAGCGGCCCTTGTGGCGGAACCTGATCTGCTTTGCCTTTCTGGCGCCGGTTCTTTTGCCACGGGTGGCTGCGGCCTTCATCTGGCGCTTTCTCTACTCCCCCTCTTTGGGGCTGGCCAACTGGTTTGCCGATCTGTTCGGCATCGGCCCGATCGAGTTTCTGGCCGATCCCTCGATCGCGCTGATTTCGGTGGCCATGGTGGATACTCTGGCAATGGGGCCTGTTCTTCACCGTGATCCTTGTAAAGCTGCTGGAAACCCCTGCCCCGCGATGTCGATCGAGGCGGCGATGCTGGACAATGCCCGCATCTGGGAAATCCACGCCTATGTCACCCTGCCGATGCTGAAAGGCCCGCTGATAAGCCTTGTTCTGGTCAAGGCGGTGGAATCGCTGCGATCCTTCGACCTGATATTCGTGATGACCGGCGGAGGCCCTGGCACTGCCACCGAAACGCTGGATCTTTACGCCTATCAGACCGGCATCAACCTTGGCGGGCGGGTCTCTTATGCCTCGGCCATGTCGATCCTGCTGCTGATCGCCACAACACTTGCCTTCACCCTCATCTGGCGCGCGGGGAGAAAATGGTCTCGCTGATCCTTCGTAATCTGGCCCGTGCGGCCCTTGGTCTTGTGGTGCTGGTTGCCCTGACCCCGATCCTGTGGACCGCACTTGGCGCCTTCAAGCAGCTGCGCGATATCGTGACGCCGGTGCCAAAGCTGTTCTTCACCCCGACGCTGGAGAATTTTGCAACCATTCTTGGCAATCCCACGATCCGCGACGGGCTGGTGAATTCCGTGATCGTGGTTGCGGTTGCGGTGGGCATCGGGGGCAGCCCTTGGCATCCCGGCGGCCCATACGCTGGCCCGCCATGCAAGGCGCTATGGGGATGATGTACAGTTCTTTGTCCTGTCGCTGCGCTTCATGCCGCCGGTGGCCATCGCCATACCCTTCATCGTCATCTATCTCGACCTTGGCATCTACGACAGTCTGGGCGGCCTGATACTGGTGTATCTGGTGACCACGATTTCCACGGTGATCTGGCTGGCGGTGCCTGCCTTTGACCGCGTCCCGCGCGAGATCGAAGAGGCGGCGGCGATGGAAGGCTGCACCGAGGCAGAGGTGTTCTGGCGCTTTTCGCTGCCCATTGCCGCGCCATCGCTGTTCGGCGCGCTGGTCTTCACCTTCGTGCTGGTCTGGAACGAATTGTTGCTGGCCCTGACACTGGCCGCCCAGAACGCGACACTGCCGGTGGTGGCAGCCTCGATCACCTCGCTGGGCAAAGAGGTGCCCTGGGGCGTCATCAATGCGGCGACCGTGGTGCTGGTTCTGCCCCCGCTTGTTTTCATCGGCCTTCTGATGGGCCTCATCAATTCCATGGTCCGCGGTGGCGGACGTGCAAAAGGCTGATCCCCATGGCCAATATCCAATGTGCGGGCATCGTGAAAAGTTACGGCGCCCATCCGGTGATCGAAGGAGCTGAACCTGCAGATCCCCGATCATGAATTTGTGGTTTTCCTTGGGCCTTCGGGCTGCGGCAAATCCACCATGCTGCGGATGATCGCCGGGCTGGAAGAGGTGACAGCAGGCCGGATCACCATCGGCGGCACCGATGTCACGCATCTGCACCCCGGCCAGCGCGGCGTGGCCATGGTGTTTCAAAGCTATGCGCTTTATCCGCATATGACCGTGGCAGACAACATCACCTTCGGCCTGCGCCGCGCAGGGGTGGCAAAGGCAGAGAGATCGACCGGCGGCTGTCCGATGTGGCGCGGATGCTGGGTCTTGATCCGCTGCTGGACCGAAAGCCCAAGAGCGACATGTCGGGTGGGCAGCAACAGCGCGTCGCCATGGCGCGGGCGATGATCAAGACGCCCAAGGTGTTCCTGTTCGACGAGCCGCTGTCGAATCTGGATGCCAAGCTGCGTGAAAAGCTGCGAACAGAAATCCGCAAGATGCACAACGCCCTGCAGACAACCACGATCTTCGTGAGCCCATGACCAGTTGGAGGCGATGACCATTGCCGACCGTATCGTGCTGATGCGTGCAGGCCAGATTGAACAGCAGGGCACGCCGGACGAGATATTTGACCGGTAGGCACCACCCGCTTTGTCGCGGATTTCATCGGATCGCCCAGCATGAACTTCCGGCTGGGTCGGATCGAAAATGGTGTGGCCGTGGCAGGCAGCATCCGTATTCCGCTGCCCTCAGGCCGGTTTGCCGTCAGCGATGGGCAAGAGGTAGAGCTTGGCCTGCGCCCCTCGCGCATGGGGCTGGTGGCCGAAGGCACGGCCTAGGCGCGATCCGCGGCACCGTGGTTCTGGTGGAAAACATGGGCGCGCGAAGGGACAGGTGATAGCCGAGGTGGATGGCGCGGAAATGTCTTTCGTTACCAAATACTTCCGCAATCTTTCGCCGGGCGATACCGCAAGTTTCGCCCTTGCCCCGGAACATCTTCACATCTTTGATCGTGCCACCGGCCGGTCTTGCCTTATCTGAAAGCCAAATCATGCCAAATCTGCTGCCCTCCAGCCAGACCCGTTTTGCCGACAAGATCGCCCGCATCCGTGCAGGTGGCTACCGTACCGGCGATTTCATGATTGCCGATGCCAAGGATGCCGATCTTTCAGGTGGCATCCTGACCACTGGCCGCAGGCGCGATGCCACAGGCCGGGTTTCGGGCAACCGGACCCGGCCGGAATTTCTGGATCAGATGCGCGGGCTGATCGCACAGGATGTGATCGACATCCTGCTCGCCTCTGCCAGCAATATCGAGGCCCTGGCCGAATCCGGCGCCTTTGACGGATCGGCGGTCATGCCTGCCTTCCGCGCGAATGAGGCCACCGATGTCTGGGGTATTGTGCGGGGTGGGCAATATCGCAGCTTCCCCTCGCGCCCCTATCGCGGCGCTGATCTGGCGTTTGCCCGGGCGCCGCTGTGCCTGTATTCGATCACCTTTCTGAACGACGCCGAACGCGATGCAGCCGCGCTAGAGGCCTATGCGGCTTTCCGGGCCGAAGCACGGGCAGCAGGCATCATGCACTTTCTGGAAGTGTTCAATCCCAATGTCGATATCGGCGTGGCCCCACAGGATATGGGCGCTTTCGTCAATGATTGCATCATGCGCGCGATGGGAAGCCTGACGCGGGCGGAGCGGCCGGAATTTCTGAAGATCGGGTATAATGGGCCGGATGCGCTGCAAGAACTGGCGGCACATGATCCTGCGCTTGTCGTGGGTGTGCTGGGCGGAGGAAGCGGCACAAACCGCGACACATTCGAGCTTGTGGCCCAGGCCGAACGCTTTGGCGGGCGTCTGGCGCTGTTCGGGCGCAAGATCAACATGGCAGAGAACCAGCCTGCACTGATCCGCTGGATGCGCGCTGTTGCCGATCGCGCCGCCACCCCGGCCGAGGCTGTGCGCGGCTATCACGCCGATCTCACCCGGCTTGGCCTTGCGCCGGACCGTGATCTGGACAGCGACCTGCGCATTTCCGAAGATGTGCTTCACCACGCCGCGACGGCGGGCTAAGCCACGGGGCGCAAGGGAGAACGCATGTCACGCAGCAATCAGCCAGCCAATCGCACGGTCGCAGAGGTCGCCTGGCTCTATTTCGTCAAGAACCTGACACAAGGTGAAATTGCCAAGCAGCTGAACCTGTCACGGCCGACGATCATCAGCTATCTGAAGCTGGCAAAAGAGCGGCAGATTGTTTGCGTGAAAATCTCTGGCGATCACTTCCGCCTGAACTCTGTGGCGGATGCACTGAAAACCCGTTTCGGCCTGCAACAGGCGCTGGTTGTGCCCGACGAGGGCCAGACGGGCGAGCGGTTGGCGCGGCTTGTATGCGAGGCGGCTGCACAGATCCTGCCAGATTTCGTTGTGCCCGGTGACGAATTGGGGGTCAGCTGGGGCCAGACCGTTTGGTTTGTATCCGAAAACGTGCCTTGGTGGCCGGTTGAAAATCTGACGGTCCGGCAGCTGATCGGGTCAATGGCAAACCCGCTGCTGCCCACATCAGAAAGCTGTTCCACCGAAATCGCCCGCAGGCTTTCTGCGGCCTGTATCAACCTGAATGCGCCGGCCGTCTGCAGCACAGCCGATCTGGCAAAGCTTCTGCGGGCAGAGCCGATCATATCCGAGCAGCTGGATAATCTGCGACGTTGCACCAAGGCGATTTATTCGCTCAGCCCCTGCACGCCGGATACCCATGTGGTGCAATTCAAGATCGCGTCCGAAGCAGATATCGCAGATTATGTGGCACGCGGCGCAGTGGGCATCATTGCAGGGCGGTTCATCGACAGGAAAGGTGCGCCAGTTCTAGGCCCGCTGGATGAACGGCTGATCGGTGCCGATCATGAAACCTTGCGCCGGATGACTGGCCTGCTGGTGGTCAGCGGCCAGCACAAGCTGGAACCGACACTGGCTGCGCTGCGCGGCGGTTATGTCGATCAGATCGTGGTGGATGCCCCCCTGGCCGAGGCGCTGCTGGCGGGCTGAACTGTGCCGGGCCACATTGCGATGCGCGCAGGGCCTGTGTAACCATTGCGCTGCTGGAGCAGACGGGGTGCTTGTGATGGCCAAGGTGGCGCGGGCTTGGCAAAGGATGCTTTCGGGCCGCAGGCTGGATCTGCTGGACCCGACCCCGATGGATATCGAGATCGAAGACATCGCCCATGGCCTTGCCTTTGTTGCGCGATGGAATGGCCAGACCTTGGGGGACTGGCCTTATTCAGTGGCAGAGCATTCACTGCTGGTGGAAGAGATCTTTGCCCGGCAAAATCCCGGAATTGCGTCAAGCTGGCGCCTCGCTGCGTTGCTGCATGATGCGCCGGAATATGTGATCGGGGATATGATAAGCCCGGTAAAAGCTGCAGTAGGGCCCAGCTATGGCGAGCTTGATCTGCGGCTGACCGCTGCAATCCACATCCGGTTCGGCCTGCCTGCTGTGCTTCCCGCGCAGATCAAGAAAGCGATCAAGGCCGCTGACAGGATTTCTGCCTGGATGGAGGCCGTTCATATTGCTGGTTTTTCCGATGCCGAAGCCAACCGCTTTTTTGGCAAGCCCGACATGGCGCTGATAAAACAGCTTGCCATTCATCTGCGCCCGCCTGCAGAAGTGCGGGCGGATTTCACCGCCCGCCACAATAGTCTGATCGCCGCTATAGACGGTTGATTAGATCATCATATCTTCGATCTGACGCCCGGCTTTGATGGCAGCTTCAAACCAGCGGGGCTTGCGCCCGCGACCAGACCAGGTATCTGCGCTGTTTTCAGGATTTGCATATTTCGCCGTTGCGGGTGCGCGCTTGCGGGTGACCTGAAGCCCGGTCAGCTCTGCGAGAGAAAAGCCCAAGGCGCGCGCCCGGTCTTCAAGCTCGGCCAAAGCATCTTTCTTCTTGCGTTCCTCATAGCTTGCAATTGCTTTTGCAACTTGCGCCTGAAGATCCTTCAGCTCTTTCAACGACAGACCATTCAGATCCATATCTGGCATCCCTTTTGCAGCAATTCGGTTCAGACCGAATAGTTGATTGCGGCATCCGGTTATTACCGTGCCTTGGCCAAATCTATAGACCAGCCTTTGAAATCCGACAACTATTTAGGGCTACGCTTCGCAAGAATACGCTGCAGCGTTCTCCGGTGCATGTTGAGACGGCGCGCTGTTTCAGAAACATTGCGGTCACACATTTCATAGACGCGCTGGATATGCTCCCACCGCACCCGATCTGCGGACATCGGATTTTCCGGCGGCTGCGGCAGATGATCCCCACGCGACAGCAGGGCATTGGTCACTTCATTCGCATCTGCCGGCTTCGAAAGATAATCCGTTGCACCAATCTTCACTGCAGCCACGGCTGTTGCAATCGCGCCGTAGCCGGTCAGAACCACGATGCGGCAATCGGGCCGCCGTTCGCGCAGCACCTCGACCACATCCAGCCCGTTGCCGTCTTCCAGCCGCAGATCCACCACGGCATAGGCCGGCGGGCGTGACATGGCGATGGCTTTGCCTGCGGCAACGCTTTCGGCCGTTTCGGGCAGAAAGCCGCGCTTTTCCATCGCCTTGGCCAGGCGCTTCACAAAGGGCTCGTCATCATCCACAAGCAGCAAGGAACGATCGGCCCCAAGTTCGGCCCCAAGATCTTCAATCATAGCCACGTCCTTTGTTGCGCGTCTTTCATGCGAACCTAGGGCGGTTTACCCGGAAGGTCAATTTTGCCCGATTCCGCGTGCGACATCCACGAAACAGGCGGTGCGTTCCGCCATTTCCTCGGCTGTCGCTTCACGCTTGAAAAAATCGGCAAATCCGCTGCCGGGCATCATCAGATAAGTGAATGTCGAGTGATCGACGAGATAGAATTCATCATCCGCGGGCTGTGCCTTGAAATAGGTCTTGTACGCCAGTGAGGCCGCCTTCACCTGAGCTTCGCTGCCGGTCAGGCCGACCATCCGCGGGTGCAGGTTGTCGGTAAAATCTGCCAGAACCTCGGGCGTGTCCCGTTTCGGGTCGATCGAGATGAAAAGCGGGGTCACGTCATAGCCACGCTCTTCCAGAATATCCACGGCCTCGGCGTTGCGTGCGTTGTCCAGCGGGCAGACGTCAGGACAGAATGTGTAACCAAAATAGACCAGCGTGGGCTTGGTCAGCACTTCCTTGTCCGTCACGGTCGCGCCGGTTTCATCCACCAGCGTGAATGGGCCACCGATATCACCGCCGCCAACCGCGCCTGCATGGCAGGCAGCGAAAGGATCATCAGAATTGCCTTGCATCACCCAAAGCGCACTGCCGCCCACCAGACCGATCACGGCGGCAACCGCCAGTCCTGCATAAATCTTCGCCATCACGAATATCCTCTTTCACAACGCCGCATTGATCCTGCAAGCTGACGCACATAACAATGCCTAAATCGCTCAACAACAGAGTGGCGGCAACTCATTCCGATCATGGCCATATCACAGTCCAGAACTGATTTCCTGCGTCTGCGCACGCTTATCCTGCTGCGATGGGCTGCCATCACAGGGCAGATTGTCGCACTTGCCGTAGCCGAATTCCACCTACAGATCGGGTTTCCCTTTGGCCTGTGTTACCTTGTTGTGGGCACTTCGGTCATTGCCAATCTGGTTTCGGTCTTTGTCTTTCCAGAAAACACCCGCCTGACCGAGCAGCAGGTTTTCTTCACACTGCTGTTCGATCTTGCGCAGCTTTCCGTGCTTCTGTTCCTGACCGGCGGGATGACCAACCCCTTCGCACTGCTGATCCTCGGGCCAGTTGCGGTTTCAGCAACGGCTTTGTCGGGGCGGGCAACGCTGATTCTGGGGGCAACAGCGGTGGTATTCGTCACTTTGCTGGCCCGGTTCAACATCGCCATGATCTTGCCGGATGGCACGCCCTTCGATGTGCCGGCGCTGTTTGCCATCGGTTTCTGGCTGGCCGTGGTGATCGGGATTGGTTTCGTGGGCAGCTATGCCCAGCGCGTGGCAAGCGAGATGCAGTCGATGCAGGATGCGCTTCTGGCCACGCAGATGGCGCTGGCACGCGAGCAGAAGCTGACCGATCTGGGCGGCGTGGTTGCGGCCGCTGCACATGAACTTGGCTCGCCTCTGGCCACCATAAAACTGGTCAGCGCCGAGCTGATGGAGGAACTGGAAGATGACCCAGATCTACATGCAGATGCGCGGCTGATCCGCGATCAGGCAGATCGCTGCCGTGATATCCTGCGATCCATGGGGCGGGCCGGCAAGGACGACAAGCAGATGCAGCAAGCACCGCTGACCGTCGTACTGCGTGAGGCGGCGGAACCCCATATCGGCCGCGGCAAGATGGTGCATTTCACGGCGCTTCAGATGGATGAAGATTTGCGGGAACCGCTGATCCTTCGACAACCCGAAATCATCCACGGCCTGCGCAATCTGATCCAGAATGCCGTCGACTTTGCGCATGGAACCGTCTGGGCCGAATATGGATGGACTGCGACAACGATCCGCATCCGCATCGTGGATGATGGCTCAGGGTATCCCCCGCAAATCCTGGGCCGGATCGGCGATCCCTTCATGCGCAGCCGCAAGGCACAGCCAGAATCTGCACAACGCCCGGGCTACGAGGGGATGGGACTTGGCCTTTTCATTGCCAAGACCCTGCTGGAGCGCACTGGCGCCACCCTCGTCTTTGCCAATGCAGGCCCGGGGAATCAGCCCGACAGATCAGGGGCTATCGTCGATGTAAGCTGGCCACGGCGCAGGATCGAGGCTCCAGCGGGCGCCTTGGGAGAAAACACGCCAAACCTCTGAGAACACTGAATCCTGTCCTGAAACGTTGAATCTTGACGGATAGCCGCCGTCAAAGCGCCCAGAATTTAACTCAGTGTTAACCTTCTCTCCTCAGGGTTGCCTGGGGCAATGATTATGCGTTTTGGGAGAATCGGATGGATATTGATCTGGCCCAGGCCGGAACGCTTTTGGTTATCTCCTTTCTTGCTGCCGCTTTCGGGGCATTTCTGCTTGCGGCACTGCATCGCAACTCTGCGCGACAACGTGAGGCAATTTTTTCAGACACCTATGGCGGAACGACGTTCCTGTTTGATGGCGAAATCCTGATCGACTCAACCCCTGCGGCACGCGCGCTTCTGGCGCTCATCGGGTTGAACGGCACCCCATGGATGCGGCTGCAGGCTTATCTCACGCCCCGCTTCCCGGACTTCGAAACACAGCTACTGCGCCTGCAGAACGAAGGCCGCCTGATGTTGGCCACCGGAGACGAAGCGAACCCTGCTCTGGTGCTGAAGGCAGAGTTGCGCGCGGGGTTGACGCGGATCACGCTGCTGGACCCGGAGGAGCAGACTGCTGCGCCAGGACACGATGTGCTAACCGAAAAAGCTGTGCAGGATGAGCTTGCCCAATTGCGCGATATCATGGTGCGCATCCCTTCGATCATCTGGCGCGAAGGGCCTGAAGGCGAGGTGATCTGGGCCAATTCCGCCTATCTGGATCATGCCATTGACAGGCTGAAACCTGGGCAGGATCTGTCATGGCCCCTGCCCCGTCTGTTTGACAAGGTCGCCTCCATGCAGGGTATTTCAGGGCAACGGCTGCGCCTGACCCAAGCCGATCAGCCCGACAGCTGGTTCGACATCCTGTGCCAGGATTCCGAGGCAGGTCGGCTGTTCATTGGGCAGCCGGTCAATGCGCTGGTTCAGGCCGAAACCGCATTACGCGATTTCACACAGACCTTGACGAAGACTTTTGCCCACTTGCCCATCGGTCTGGCAATCTTTGACAGGCAGCGCCAACTGGCCCTGTTCAATCCAGCAATGCTGGATCTGTCAGGCCTGCCCCCTGATTTTCTGTCGATGCGGCCAACCCTGTTTGCCCTGCTGGATGCAATGCGCGACCGGAACATGATACCGGAGCCGAAAGATTACCACGCCTGGCGCAAACAGATGGCAGAGATTGAAAGAGCGGCCTCCTCGGGGCATTTTGAGGAAACATGGGCGCTACCCAGCGGCCAGACTTACCGGATCATTGGCCGCCCGCATCCGAATGGCGCACTCGCGCTGATGTTTGAGGATATTTCCACCGAAGTATCCCGGATGCGGCGCTATCGCGCAGATCTGGAGTTGAGCCAATCTGTTCTTGATTCTGTCGATCAGGCTCTGGCCGTATTTTCGCCGGCCGGGCTGCTTGTCATGACGAATGCAGCCTATAATCAGCTGTGGTCACATGAACCGGCCGCAAGCCTTGGCGCGGGTTCGTTTACTGCATTATGTGATCACTGGCGCAGCCGCACAGGACCAAGCGCACTTTGGGCAGAAAGCGAACGCTTCGCTGCAGAAACAGAGGCGCGCGTTCCGGTCACCGGCGCAGTGCGCCTTCTGGATGGCAGATTGCTGGATTGTTGTTTTTCCACACTCGCCGGAGGATCAACCCTCGCCCGGTTCAAGATTGTCAGCCCTGGCGCGGAAAACACTGATGGTTCCCACGCCCTGATGCGTGCCTGACAGGCTTGCAGCCAGCGCTTGGCAGGGTAAGACTGCAGGCATGTCAGCAGATGCAGATCTCTCTTTTCTTCTGCCGGATGAAACGGCAACAGCCCGATTGGGCCAGTGGTTTGCACAGCGTGCAAGCGCCGGAATGGTGCTGTTGTTGTCTGGCAGTATCGGCGCGGGCAAGACGCATTTTTGTCGGGCCTTCCTGCGGGCATTGCTGGGTGAAGAGACCGATGTGCCTTCTCCCACTTTCACCTTGGTGCAAACCTATGAAGCGCCCAGCGTCGAAATCTGGCATGCCGATCTCTATCGCCTTGGCCACCCTGATGAGGTCATCGAACTGGGTCTGGAGGCCGCTTTCCGCGACTCGATCTGTCTTGTCGAATGGCCTGACAGGCTGGGCGATCTGACACCGCTGGATGCCATACACATCCTGATCACGACAGAGGGTGAGGGCCGCAGGGTTCGGATTGCAGCGCCCCGCGATTGCCCCCTGTTGCAGGCCCTGCGGCAAGACTGGATAGATACATGAACCCTCGTTCTGAATTAAAGGCGCGCTTCCTGAATCGCGCCGGATGGGGCGATGCTGCATCCTGGTTTCTGGCAGGTGATGCTTCGGATCGAAGCTATGATCGCCTGTCGCACAGGGGCAAAACTGCGGTTCTGATGGATGCCCCCCCCGGCAAAGGTGATGATCCTGCCGATTTTCTGCGTATCGCAAAACATCTGCACGAACTGGGGCTTTCAGCACCTGAAGTGCTGTCAGAGGATCTGGAGCATGGATTTTTGCTTCTGGAAGATCTGGGGGACGCTATCTTCGCCCGTGTTCTTTCTGCCGATCCCTTGGCCGAAAACAGGCTTTATACGGCCGCAGCCGATGTTCTGCTGCACCTTCAAACCGCACCGGCACCAAAAGGTCTGCCCGATCTTTCTGCCAAGGATTGGGCCGATGCGGCGGCCTTCGCCCTTGATTGGTATCGCTTTGCGATAACGGGCGACAGGGTGGATACCGCAGCCTTTGTTGCGTGTCTTTCCGCACTCATCAGCCGCCACGCAGACGGCCCTCGGGTCTTGATCCTGCGGGATTACCACGCTGAAAATCTGCTTTGGCTACCGGACCGGCTGGGGCGGGCGCGTGTTGGTCTTCTGGATTTCCAACTGGGCCAGATGGGGCAGCCCGGCTATGATCTTGTGTCGCTGTTACAAGACGCGCGGCGTGATGTATCACCCATGACGGAAACCGCGATCAGTCGTCACTTTTGCACGGCGCGCGGTGATGAGGAGGCTGCCTTTCAGACCGCTTATGCCGTGCTGGGTGCCCAGCGCAGTCTCAGAATTCTGGGTATTTTCGCCCGGCTTTGCCTTCATGCCGGAAAGCCGGGCTATCTGGCGCTGATCCCAAGGGTTTGGGGCCAGCTGCAACGCAATCTCGCGCATCCGGCTTTGGCGCCGCTGGCCAATATCTGCATGGCGCTGCTGCCCGAACCTACGCCCGAACGACTTTCAAGGATTTCTGCGCAATGCCCCACACCCCCCGCGCCCTGATGCTGTTCGCGGCGGGGTTTGGCACCCGCATGGGCGCATTGACCGCCGATTGCCCGAAACCGTTGATCGCCGTGGCGGGAAAGCCGCTGATAGACCACGCACTTGCGCTGACCGAGGGGTTGGCGCTGCACCGTATCGTGGCGAATGTGCATTATCTGCCCCATAGGATCCGCGCCCATCTGGCCGGGCGGGCGCTCATCTCTGATGAAAGTGATGAAATTCTGGAAACCGGCGGTGGGTTGCGCGCCGCTTTGCCCCTGCTGGGGACTGAACCTGTTTTCACCTTGAACACCGATGCCATCTGGACGGGGCTGAACCCGCTCGCCGAACTCGCGGCAGCATGGCAACCAGAGCGGATGGATGCGCTCCTGCTGCTGCTGCCAGCCACAGAGGCACGCGGGTTTCGGGGCGCAGGGGATTTTCTGCTGGATGCAGAGGGGCGGATCAGCCGCGCCAAGGGTGCCCCGGGTCTGGCCTATCTGGGCGCACAGATCTTGAAGACTGATGGGCTCGCAGAAATTCCTGAACGTGTGTTCTCATTGAACCTGTTGTGGGATCAGGCGATTGCACGGGGGCGGGCCTATGGTCTGGTGCATCAGGGGGGCTGGTGCGATGTCGGCCGTCCTGAAGGTATTGCCGAGGCCGAGGCGATGCTGGCCGATGTTTGATCCCGCACCCCCCCGTATTTTCGCCCTGCCTTCTGGCGCAGATTTCCCGGCCGAGCTTGTGCGCGGCCTGCAAGACCGTATGCAGGGCCAGCCGCCAGAGGCCATGGCACGGGTGCAGTTGTTCGTGAACACCCAGCGGATGCGGCGCCGGATTGTCGATCTGCTCACCGCGCAGGGGGCGATGCTGCTGCCGCGCATCCGCCTTGTTACGGATCTGGCACTGGAAGCGGCTGTCGAGGGCATCCCCGCGGCTGTCCCGCCGCTACGGCGGCGGCTGGAACTGGTGCAACTGGTGGCGCGGCTGCTGGAAGCGCAGCCAGATCTGGCGCCCCGCGCCGCGCTTTACGATCTGGCCGACAGTCTGGCGACCCTGATGGATGAAATGCAGGGTGAAGGCGTATCTCCGGAAACCATCGCAGGCCTCGATGTTTCAAACCATTCCGCCCATTGGACACGCACGCAGGCCTTCATGCAAATCGTGCGCCCCTTCTTTGGCAGCGATGCGGCCCCAGATCCCGAAGCGCGACAGCGTCGGGTGGTAGAGGCTTTGGCCGCCCGCTGGGCTGCCAATCCGCCACAGGCGCCGGTGATCGTCGCGGGGTCCACCGCATCACGCGGGACGACACTACGCTTCATGCAGGCGGTGGCAGCGCTGCCTCAGGGTGCATTGGTGCTGCCCGGCTATGATTTCGACATGCCCCCGCCAATCTGGCAGACCATGGCGGATTCGCTGACAGCCGAGGATCATCCGCAATACCGCTTCCGCCGGTTGATGGAAGTGCTGGACCTGCGCCCGGATCAGATCGCGCGATGGACAGCAACCAAAGGGCCCTGCCCGGCGCGCAACCGGCTTGTGTCACTGTCCTTGCGACCGGCCCCGGTAACGGATCAATGGCTGACCGAAGGCCGGATGCTGACAGATATTCCTGCGGCCACCAAGGACATGACCCTGATCGAGGCGGACAGCCCACGCGATGAAGCGCTGGCAATTGCCCTCATCTTGCGTGAGGCGGCAGAAGGCGATCGCGTGGCGGCCCTGATCACACCCGATCGCGGACTGACGCGGCAGGTGACGGCGGCGCTGGATCGCTGGGGCATATTGCCTGATGATTCCGCAGGTAGGCCGCTGTCGCTTTCGGCCCCGGGGCGGCTGCTCAGGCATGTGACGCGGCTGATGGGTGAGACTCTGACATCCGAGGCGCTGCTGACGCTACTGAAACATCCGCTGGTCGCCAGTGCCGCCGAGCGTGGCCCGCATCTGAAGCTGACCCGCGATCTGGAACTGCGGCTGCGCAAATACGGCCCGCCTTTCCCTGATGCCGACAGCCTGCGCCACTGGGCCGGGGTGCAGAAAGACGCGCAAGCCGCGCCTTGGGCAGAGTGGATCATTGCAACGCTTGACGGGCTGGAAACACTGGATGCGGCGCCATTGCCTGACCTGCTGACCCGACATCTGGCGATCACCGAGGCGCTGGCCCGTGGCCCTTGGGGCGAGGACAGTGGCGAGCTATGGCTGAAACCCGCCGGCGAGGCAGCTTTGGCCGCCGTGACAAGCCTTGCCGCCGAGGCCGAGGCAGGCGGTTCCTTCCGGCTTGCCGACTACCGCAACCTGTTCGACGCGATCCTGAACCGCGGTGAGGTGCGCGACGAAGTGACGGGCCACCCACGCCTGATGATCTGGGGCACGCTGGAGGCGCGGGTGCAGGGTGCCGATCTGGTCATTCTGGGTGGGTTGAATGACGGCATCTGGCCCCAGGCCGCGCCGCCCGATCCCTGGATGAACCGCCGGATGCGCAAGGATGCCGGGCTGTTGCTGCCCGAACGCCGCATCGGGCTTTCGGCCCATGACTACCAGCAGGCCATCGGTGCCGCAGAGGTCGTCCTGACCCGAGCCCATCGCAATGCGGATGCTGAAACCGTACCCTCGCGCTGGCTGAACCGGCTGGTCAATCTGCTGGGCGGGCTGCCCGATCAGGGTGGGCCTGCGGCGCTGGCACAGATGCGGGCGCGTGGCGCGCATTGGCTGCAGCTGGCCGATGCGCTGGAACGGCCCGAAGCGCCGCAGCCCTCTGCCCGCCGGCCGGCGCCCCGCCCGCCAGTGGCGCATCGCCCGCGCGAACTGGCGCTGACGCGGGTGGCAACATTGATCCGCGATCCTTACGCCATCTACGCACGCTATATCCTGCGGCTGAAAAAGCTCGATCCACTGCACCGCAGCCCGGATGCACGGCTGCGCGGATCGCTGCTGCACGAAATTCTGGAAACCTTCGTGAAAGAACGGCCCGAGGAAACCCGGGCCGAGGCGCGGGCCCGGCTGATCCGCATTGCAGAACGGGTGTTGCAGGCACAGGCGCCCTGGCCTGCGGCGCGGGCGCTCTGGCTGGCGCGGCTGGATCGTGCGGCGGATTTCTTTCTGGATCATGACGGCATGGAAGGCGGCGCGGCTGTAGGGATCGAGGAAACCGGCCGGGTAAAACTCGACCCGCTGGATTTCGAGCTTTACGGGACACCGGACAGGATTGATGCCCTGCCCGATGGGCGGCTGCATATCCTGGATTACAAGACCGGCACGCCGCCCACGAAAAAACAGCAGGAACAGTTCGACAAGCAGTTGCTGCTGGCCGCTGCCATGGCCGAACGCGGCGGATTTCGCCAGCTGGGCCCGCGCGCGGTGGCGCGGATTTCCTATATCGGGCTGGGCAGCAGCCCCAAGATCGAAACCGCAGAAATGTCCGAGGCGGTCACCGGCAAGGTGTGGGAAGATCTGCATCGGCTGATCAACCGCTACCTTTTGCGCAGCACTGGGTATACCGCCCGTCGCGCCGTATTCGCCAGCCAGTTCCCCGGCGATTACGATCACCTGGCCCGCTTCGGCGAATGGGAAATGACCGACAAGCCCGACCCGGAGAGAGTGTGGCGAAAATGATGCGCGATGACGCCAGCGCAGCTGCACAGGTTGCAGGCGGCGCATCCGCGTCATTCTACCTGGCTGTCGGCCAATGCCGGGTCGGGCAAGACCCGCGTGCTGACCGACCGGGTGGCGCGGCTTTTGCTGGCCGGTGTGGAACCGGCAGCGCATCCTGTGCCTGACCTATACCAAGGCCGCCGCATCGGAAATGCAGAACCGCCTGTTCGCCCGGTTGGGCCAATGGGCGATGAAGCCGGAAGATGATCTGCGCGCCGCACTGACCGAACTGGGCATCGAAGGCGGCGTTTCCCGTGAAACACTGGCCGAGGCGCGGCGCCTGTTCGCCCGTGCCATCGAAACGCCGGGCGGGCTGCGTATCCAGACGATCCACAGCTTTTGCGCCACACTCTTGCGCCGCTTTCCGCTGGAAGCAGGGGTTTCGCCGCAGTTCACCGAGCTGGACGACCGCGCCGCCAAACTGCTGCGCGAGGAGATCGTGGAAGAGATGGCAGATCATCTGGCCTCCGAAGCGGTGGAAGCTCTGGCCCGGCTGTATACCGGCGAGGATTTTTCGCAGCTTTCCGCCGAGGTGGCACGGCAGGGCGACGGATTTGACCCGCCGCTGGATGCCGCTGGATGCCGGGCACTGTTCGACCTGCCGCCCGATGCCAGCGCTGACAGGCTGGTGGCCGAGGTGCTGCTGGGTGGCGAGGCGGAGCTTCTGGCGGAAACAGCCGCCATTCTGGCCACGGGTTCGGCCCATGATGTGAAACTGGCGGCCAGGATCGCGGGTATTGCCATTGCGCCGGGCCTTGGCACGTTGGCCGCGCTGGAATCGGCGCTGCTGTTCGGGGAATCGAAGGTCGAAGGGAAAAGCTACACTGCGAAACTCTCTGGGCTGGCCACCAAGGCCACCGCGCCCAGGCTGGCGCATCTGCAAGACCGGCTCGATGCGCTGATGCTGCGGGTCGAGGCCGCGCGGCCCCGGCGGCTGGCGCTGATGGCGGCGGATCGCACGGCGGCGCTGCACCGCTTTGCCGCCGCCTTCCTGCCGCTGTATGCGCAGCGCAAGCTGCTGCGCGGGGCGCTGGATTTCGATGATCTGATCGCCCGTGCCAAGGCGCTGCTGACCGATCCGGCCGTGGCACAATGGGTGCTGTTCCGGCTGGATGGTGGCATCGACCATATCCTCGTGGACGAGGCGCAGGATACCTCGCCCGATCAGTGGCGCGTAATCGAACTGCTGGCGCAGGAGTTTACGGCGGGCGCCGGCGCGCGGGACGTGGAACGCACGATTTTCGTGGTGGGCGATCAGAAACAGTCGATCTATTCGTTTCAGGGTGCCGATGTGGCGGCCTTTGCCCGGATGCGCGATCTGTTCAAGGGTCGGCTGGAAGCCATCGGCGCACCGTTTCAGGGGCTGGAGCTGGAACATTCCTTCCGGTCTTCGCCCGCCGTGCTACGGCTGGTGGATGAAACCTTCCCGCCGCATCTGCACCCCGATCTGGGCGGCGCCTCGCATCATATCGCCTTTCGCGATGCCATGCCGGGGCGGGTGGAAATCTGGCCCCACATCCCCGCTGCCGAAAACCCGGAGGATGAGGACTGGACTGATCCAGTCGATCTTGTCACCGGCGAACACCACGCTGCGCAGCTTGGCCGGCAGGTGGCGGAGCGGATCAAGGCGATCCTTGACGCCCAGACACCGATCCCGGATGGCGCCGGTTTTCGCCCGGTTCATGCCGGGGATTTCCTGATTCTGGTGCGCCGCCGGTCGCCGTTGTTTTCCGAAGTGATCCGCGCCTGCAAAGCCTTGCAGCTTCCCATCGCCGGCGCCGACAGGCTGCATCTGGGCGGGGAAATCGCGGTGAAGGACATCACCGCGTTACTCGCCTTTCTCTCGACCCCCGAAGATGATCTGGCACTGGCCGAACTGCTGCGCTCGCCGCTGTTCGGCTGGACCGAGGATATGCTCTACAGGCTGGCGCAGCCGCGCAAAGGCTATCTGTGGGAGGCATTGCGCCATGACGCAGATCACGTCGAAACCACGCGCATATTGAAGGACATGCGCGATCAGGCCGATTTCTTGCGCCCTTTCGATCTGATCGAACGGATGCTGACCCGGCATGACGGGCGCAGCCGTTTGCTGGCGCGGCTGGGGGCCGAAGCCGAGGATGGCATCGACGAGCTTCTGTCACAGGCTTTGGCCTATGAACGCAATGACGTGCCCAGCCTGACCGGCTTCCTGACCTGGCTGCAGACAGATGACGTGCAGGTAAAACGCCAGATGGACAGCGCAGGCCGCAAGATCCGGGTGATGACGGTGCATGGATCGAAGGGGCTGGAGGCGCCGATTGTCATTCTGCCTGATACCGCCGACCACAGCCCGCGTGACCGGGACGAGATCTATCGGCTGGGCGAGACCGCGGTCTGGCGTACCGAAGGCGCAGGCAGCCCCGAGGCCATCACCGATATCCGCCGCGCCCGGCAAGATCGACAGCGCGCAGAAAGTATGCGCCTGCTCTATGTGGCGCTGACGCGGGCGCAAAGCTGGCTGATCGTGGCATCGGCCGGCAGGCTGGCATCCGAGAAGGACGCGAAGAAGGGCGAAGATCGCGAGCCCGCCTGGTATGATCTGATCCGGGCCGGCGCCCTGCGACTGGGGGCCGAGACCGGGGCGGATGGCGTTCTGCGTCATGGCTTTGGCGATTGGCCTGCGGCGGCCGCGACGCAAGAGGCGGAGGCGCCTGTTCTGGCTCCCGTCCTGCCGCAATGGCTGGGCCTGCCTGCAGCCGAACCTGCCCGGCCACCCCAGCCCCTCAGCCCCTCTGGTCTGGGTGGGGCGAAAGTGATTGCCGGCGACCATCTGGGGGAAAGCGAAGATGCAAAGCTGCGCGGCACCTGGCTGCATCTGCTGCTGGAACATCTGCCGGGCAGAGAGGCCACGCAATGGCCCACGCTGGCGGCTTCGCTGATCCCCGATCCAGCGGAATGTGCGGCGCTGCTGGCCGAGGCCGGGCGGGTGATTGCGGCCCCTCATCTGGCGCCGATCTTTGCCGAGGATGCGCTGACCGAAGTGGCGATCACCGCCGAGTATCAGGGGCAGCGCCTGTATGGCGCCATCGACCGCCTGGTGGTGACGGCGGATCGCGTGCTGGCGGTGGATTACAAATCCAACGCGCGGGTGCCCGACCGGGCCGAAGATGTGCCGGAAGGGCTGAAACGCCAGATGACGGCCTATCGCGCGGCGCTGGCGCAGATCTATCCCGACCGACAGATCGAAACGGCGATCCTCTGGACGAAGACCGCCGTGCTGATGCCGGTTTAGCCTTTACGAACGAGCGTTCAGAAAGGCATCCACCTCTGTCGCCATAGGGATCGCCTGCGCGGCGCCTGCGCGGGTGACCTGAATAGCCGAAGCGGCCGAGGCGCGGCGCATGGCAGCCTCGGGCGCAAGGCCAAGATCCAGCGCGGCGGCCAAGGTGCCGATGAAGGTGTCGCCGGCGCCCGTGGTATCGACAGGGGCGACCTTGAAGGCAGGCATGAAGATCGGCGACGCCTTCGCCGAAATCCACTCTGCCCCCTGCGCGCCCTTGGTGATGATGCAATCCAGCGGTGGTAGCGCACCTTCGGCAGCGCGCAGCTGTTCGGCCTCGATCTCGTTCATCACCAGTAGGGAAACATGCGGCAAGACGGCGCGCACGGCGCCAATATCGAAGGGCGCAGCGGAATAGATCACCCGCAAGCCCTTGGCCGCTGCCACCGCCGCCGCTTCGGCCTGCGCCGAGGTTTCGTTCTGCAGCAACAGGCTGTCGCCGGCCTCGGCACTGGCCAAAGCCGAGGCCAGCATATCTGCCGTCACCGCCCGGTTGGCGCCGGGATAGATGACGATGCTGTTTTCTGCCTGCGGATCGACGTTGATGATGGCATGGCCCGTGGGCACCGCACCCACCGTCACATGCGCCAGATCGACGCCATAACCCGCCAGCTCATCCAGAACCCAGCCACTGCCCGGGCCGATGGCGCCGATATGATGGCAGATGGCGCCGGCCCGGGCGGCTGCGACCGACTGGTTCGCCCCTTTGCCGCCCAGACCCTGACTGTATTCCAGCGCCGAAAGCGTTTCGCCCGGCGCCGGCAGATGTGGCACGCGATAGACATGGTCGATATTGATCGACCCCAGATTCCAGATCGCCATGCCGCTTTCCTCCCTTTAGCCGATCTTGCAGGCAGCCAGCGCCGCCATGTTCAGGATATCGTTGACGGTGGAGTTCGTCGAACAGATCTGGATCGGCTTTTTCACCCCGGTCAGGATCGGGCCGATCACCGTGGCACCGGCCATTTCCTGCAACAGCTTGACCGAGATCGAAGCCGAATGCCGGGCCGGCACCACAAGGATATTGGCCGGGCCGGACAGGCGGCAGAACGGGTAATGCGCCATGACACCAGGGTTCAGCGCCACATCTACCGTCATTTCGCCATCATATTCGAAATCCACCTTCATCGTATCCAGCACCCTGGGGGCTTCGTGCATCTTGGTGGCGCGTTCCGAAACCGGATAGCCGAAGGTCGAGAAACTGACGAAGGCCACACGCGGTTCCAGCCCCAGCCCGCGGGCAACGCTGGCGCAGCGGATAGCAATATTGGCCAGATCCTGCGGTTCCGGCCATTCCTGCACCAGCGTATCGCCGATCAGCACGATCTTGCCCTTGTGCAGCAGCGCCGTCACCCCAACGGCACCGGCTGCGGCATCAGCATCGAAGACATGGTTGATGAGCTTCAGAACATGCGCTGATTTGCGGGTGGCCCCGGTTACCACACCATCGCCATGCCCATGTGCCAGCATCAGTGCCGAAAACACATGGCGGTCACGCGCTGCAAGACGGTGGATATCCAGCCTGTCGAACCCTTCGCGCTGCAGGCGGTTGTACAGGAAATCCTTGTAGTGATCGAGATGGCGGGAATTGGCGGCATTCACCACCTCCAGCTCGCGCACGGCGTCATGAAGGCCTGCCGCATCCAGCTTTTCGCGCACATCCTGTTCGCGGCCCACCACCAGCGCCTTGCCCAGACCGGCGCGCTGATAGGCGACAGCGGCACGCAGCACGCGCGGATCATCGCCTTCGGCAAAGATCATGCGGGCCTGCGCCTGCCGTGCCCGCGCGTGAACGCCCTGCAGGATCGAGGCGGTCGGATCCATCCGCGCCTTCAGGCTGGCCTCATAGCCCTTGAGATCAATGATCGGGCGACGCGCCACGCCGGTATCCATGCCAGCCTTGGCCACGGCCGGCGGGATCACATGGATCAGCCGGGGGTCGAACGGCGTGGGGATGATGTAATCGCGCCCGAAGCTGAGCTTGCGGCCATAGGCCATCGCCACCTCATCCGGCACGTCTTCCCGCGCCAGTTTCGCCAGCGCCTGCGCACAGGCAATCTTCATCTCGTCATTGATGGCGCGGGCGTGGATGTCCAGCGCGCCCCGGAACAGATAGGGGAAGCCCAGAACGTTGTTCACCTGGTTCGGGTAATCGCTGCGCCCGGTGGCCACGATGGCATCGGCGCGCACGGCGTGCGCCTCTTCCGGGGTGATTTCCGGATCGGGGTTGGCCATGGCGAAGATCACCGGGTTTTCGGCCATGCTGGCCACCATATCCGGCGTCACAGCACCCTTGGCAGACACACCCAGAAAGACATCGGCGCCGCGCATCGCCTCTTCCAGCGTGCGCGCCGGAGTATTGGCGGCATGGGCCGATTTCCATTGGTTCATGCCTTCGGTGCGGCCCTGATAGATGACGCCCTTGGTATCGCACATGATGCAATTGTCATGTTTGGCGCCCATGGATTTCAGAAGTTCCAGGCAGGCGATGCCGGCGGCACCCGCCCCGTTCAACACAATCTTCACATCGCCGATCTTCTTGCCCGAAAGCTCCAGCGCGTTGATGAGACCGGCTGCGCAGATCACCGCCGTGCCATGCTGATCATCATGGAATACCGGGATATCCATGATTTCTTTCAGACGCTGTTCGATGATGAAACATTCGGGCGCCTTGATGTCTTCAAGGTTGATGCCACCGAAGGTCGGCCCCATCAGGCGGACGGCCTGAATGATCTCTTCCGGGTCTT
The DNA here is from genome assembly GCA_034519525.1 of Gemmobacter sp. Classification (GTDB taxonomy): domain Bacteria; phylum Pseudomonadota; class Alphaproteobacteria; order Rhodobacterales; family Rhodobacteraceae; genus Gemmobacter. The sequence goes on from JAXHOJ010000054.1 coordinate 118,279, forward strand.
CGGTATCCAGTTCGATGTCGATGGCGTTCACATCGGCAAAGCGCTTGAACAGCACAGCCTTGCCTTCCATCACCGGCTTTGACGCCAGCGCGCCCAGATTGCCCATGCCAAGGATCGCCGTACCATTGGAGATCACGGCAACCATATTGCCTTTGACCGTATAATCATAAGCCGTCTCTGGCCGGTCAGCGATCGCCTGCACCGGAACCGCCACACCCGGACTATAGGCCAGCGACAGGTCGCGCTGGGTGGCCATCGGCGTGGTGGCGACGATCTCGTATTTGCCGGGCTTCGGCTCCAGATGATAGGCGAGCGCTTCTTCCGGGGTGATCTTGGTCTTGGTCATCAGGGGGCCATCCTGCAATGAAAGTTCTCTCTCATAGCGCTCTGGCATGGCTATGCCAACGATGCAGTTGGTCTTTTCGCGGACGGGCGGGTTCTGTAGGGTCGGCAGGCTTTCAGGGGGATGCTGCGTGACCGAAGAAACCGTGACGCCGATGATGGCCCAGTATCTGGAGATCAAGGCGGGCTATGCCGATGCGATCCTGTTCTACCGGATGGGCGATTTCTACGAGATGTTCTTTGACGATGCGGTGGCGGCATCCGGCGCGCTGGATATCGCGCTGACGAAGCGTGGCACCCACATGGGCGAGCCGATTCCGATGTGCGGTGTGCCGGTTCATGCTGCCGAAGGTTATCTGCTGATGCTGATCCGCAAGGGCTTTCGCGTGGCGATTGCCGAACAGATGGAAGACCCGGCCGAAGCAAAGAAGCGCGGGTCGAAATCTGTGGTGCGGCGCGATGTCGTGCGGCTGGTGACGCCGGGCACGCTGACCGAAGACAGCCTGCTGGAGGCCCGGCGGCACAACTATCTGGCTGCCTTTGCCGAGGTGCGCGACGAAGGCGCGCTGGCCTGGACCGATATCTCGACAGGCGAGCTGCGGGTGATGCCCTGCCCGCGCGCGCGCCTGTCGCCCGAACTGGCCCGTCTGGCCCCGCGTGAGGTGCTGGTGAGCGATACCGCCGAGGCCGATCTGCGCGGGCTGGCCGAGGATCTGGGCGCCGCCGTCACGCCGATGGCGCGGGCGGCCTTTGACAGCACAGGGGCCGAGCGGCGGCTATGCGCCTTGTGGCAGGTCGGCACGCTGGAGGCTTTTGGTACCTTTGGCCGGGCCGAGCTGGCAGCCATGGGCGCGCTGGTGGAATATCTGGAGCTGACCCAGCGCGGCAAGCTTCCGCTGCTGCGCCAGCCACAGCGCGAGGCTCTGGGCGGCGCCATGCAGATCGACGCCGCAACCCGGCGCAATCTGGAAATCACCTCCGCCCTGTCGGGTGGCCGGGCGGGCAGCCTGCTGGATGCGGTGGATCGCACGGTGACGGCCGGCGGCGCGCGGCTGCTGGAACGGCGGCTGTCGGCCCCATCGCGCGATCTGGGGCAGATCGCGGCGCGACATGATGCCATTGACCTGCTGCTGGCCAATGCCCGGCTGCGCGAGGATCTGCGCGAGGCGCTGCGCCGGGTGCCGGATATGGATCGTGCGCTGTCACGCCTGGCGCTGGACCGCGGCGGCCCGCGCGACCTGGCCGCGATCCGCAATGGCCTGTCGCAGGCGGCATTGATTGCCGATCGGATCGCAGGACAGGATAGCCCCCTGCTGGCCGAGGCCGCACTGGGGCTGATCGGGATGGATGACCTGATTTCCCTTCTGGATCAATCGCTTGTGGCAGAGCCGCCGCTTCTGGCCCGCGATGGAGGCTTTATCGCGGCGGGCTTTGACGGCGATCTGGACGAAACCCGGCAGCTGCGCGATGAGGGCCGCGGCGTGATCGCCGGTATGCAGGCCGATTATGTGGCACGAACAGGTATTCAGAGCCTCAAGATAAAACATAATAATGTGCTGGGCTATTTCATCGAAACCACCTCGACCCATGCCGAAAAGATGCTGGCACCGCCGCTGAGCGAAACATTCATCCACCGCCAGACCACGGCCAATCAGGTACGCTTTACCACCGTGCCGCTGAGCGAGATCGAGACACGGATCCTGAACGCCGGCAATCACGCGCTGGAGATCGAGCGGCGCCATTTCGCCAACCTGCGTGCAGCCGTGCTGGCCGAAGCCGGGCGGATCGGAGTCGCCGCAGCCAGCCTGGCTGAGCTGGATCTGGCCGCCGGCTTTGCCGATCTTTCCGCAGCCGAAGATTGGGTGCGCCCCAGAATGGATGCCAGCCATGCGTTTCATGTGAAACGCGGGCGGCATCCGGTGGTGGAACGCGCGTTGCGGCGACAGGGCAACACATCCTTCGTGGCCAATGATTGCGCATTGGCAGAACAGCATACGCCAGCGATCTGGCTGCTGACCGGGCCGAACATGGCGGGTAAATCCACCTTCCTGCGGCAGAATGCACTGATCGCCCTTCTGGCGCAGGCGGGCAGCCATGTGCCGGCCCAAGCCGCGCATATCGGCCTGGTGAGCCAGTTGTTCAGCCGCGTGGGGGCCAGTGATGATCTGGCGCGCGGACGATCCACCTTCATGGTGGAGATGGTGGAGACGGCGGCCATCCTCAACCAGGCCGATGACCGGGCGTTGGTGATTCTGGACGAGATCGGGCGCGGCACCGCCACCTATGACGGGCTGAGCATCGCCTGGGCCACGCTGGAACACCTGCATGACACCAACCGCTGCCGCGCGCTTTTCGCCACCCATTACCACGAGATGACGGCTCTGGCGGGCAAGTTGCCGGGGGTGGAAAATGCCACTGTTGCGGTGAAGGAGTGGGACGGCGAAGTGATCTTCCTGCACGAGGTGCGCAAGGGGGCGGCGGATCGCAGCTATGGCGTGCAGGTGGCGCGCCTGGCCGGCCTGCCAGCCGCGGTGATCGAGCGCGCCAAGGTGGTGCTGGAAGCGCTGGAAAGTGGCGAGCGTGAAGGCGGCAACCGGCAGAAGGCGTTGATCGACGATCTGCCGCTGTTCCGCGCCGCGCCCCCTGCCCCGGCCAAGGTGGTGCAGAAGGAATCGGCGGTGGAGGCGCGGCTGAAAGCGCTGAACCCCGACGAGTTGACGCCGATGGAGGCGCTGAAACTGGTTTATGAAATGAAACAGGCGCTGGCGGGATAGCCAGCGCCTGCAAAGGGCCTGTGGTGCGGATCAGGCGCCTGTATTGGACGAAACACCCACCTGCGCCGGACGCAGCAGACGGTCATGTATCATGAAGCCTTCGGTCATGACCTGAATGATCTGGCCCGCCTTGGTGCCCGGAACCGGCGCTTCGAACATCGCCTGATGTTGTTGCGGATCGAAGGTTTCGCCAACCTCGGGGACAATAGGGGTGACGCCATGGCGCCCCAGGACCGAGATCAACTCGCGCAGGGTAAGTTCCACGCCTTCGATCATGGCCGAAGACTGCGCCCGCGCCTCTTCGGTCACTGCATTGAGGGCCCGGCGCAAGTTGTCGTAGACTGGCAGCATGTCGCGGGCCAGCTTGGAGCCGCCATAGTTTTCAGCCTCGCGCCGGTCGCGCTCGCCGCGCTTGCGGGCGTTTTCGGCATCGGCCAGCGCACGCATAAACCTGTCGCGCAGCTCGTCGCGTTCGGCGCGCAGCGCCTCCAGCTCGTCTGCTTCGATGAACTCTTCAAACTCTTCCAGCTTCAGATCGTTCGGACCTGCCTGATCCTGCGCCATGTCGTCTTCCTCGATACTCTGTGCCATCATCCCATGCCCCTGTCAGCCACCAGTCGGCCAACAAGTTGCGCCGTATAGTCGACAATCGGCACGACACGCCCGTAGTTCAGCCGCGTCGGGCCAATCACGCCCACGGCGCCGATGATCTTCCGGTCAGCGTTCATATAGGGAGAGACCACCAGAGAGGAACCCGAAAGTGAAAAGAGTTTGTTCTCTGAGCCAATAAAAATGCGCACCCCCTCGCCCTGTTCAGTCAGATCAAGGAAATCAGCCAGATCGCGCGTTCGTTCCAGATCGTCGAACAGGCGGCGTATGCGATCCAGATCCGTGGTTTCCGACGTGGATTCCAGAAGATTGGCCCGGCCCCGGATAAGCAGCCGTTCATTCTGCTCTCCTGCATCCTCCCACAGCGCCAGCCCACTTTCGACCAGCGCCCGAGCCAGCGAATCGATTTCCTGCCGGCGGCTTTCGATATCCTTGCGCACTGATCCGCGCAGGTCAGACAGCGTTTTACCCCCTGCCAATGCGTTCAGGAAATTTGCCGCCTCGCGCATTGCCGAGGGGGTCAGCCCAGGCGGTGGTGTGAACAAGCGATTTTCAACATGGCCATCGGCAAACACCAGCACGACCAATGCCCGCTGCGGGGCAAGGTTGACGAATTCGATATGCCGGATCGGCGCCTCTTCATGCTTGGGCGTCACCACAAGGCTTGCGCCGCGGGTGATCCCGGACAGTGCCGATCCGACCCGATCCAGAAGATTAGCCACGTCGGGGGTGCCATTCCCAAGCGTGGAATCTATCATCTCCCGATCAGCCGAGGCGACAGTGCCAACCTCCAGCAACCCATCGACGAACATCCGCAGACCTAGCTGGGTCGGCACCCGGCCCGCCGAGATATGAGGGCTGTCGAGCAGCCCCATATATTCCAGATCCTGCATCACATTCCGGATCGTGGCTGCGGATATCTTTTCAGAAAAATCACGCGTGAGGGTGCGCGACCCGACCGGATCCCCGGAGGCCAGATAGGATTCGACGACCCTGCGAAACACCTCGCGCGATCTGTCATTCAGTTCCGATAGGATCGTTGTCCCGTCAGACATTTCATTCATCCAGCATTGTGGTCAGTCAAATTAAAGTGCCCGTCATAGCGACGTCAATGAGGGTTGCATCGTATCGCCCCCGATGCCTATTTGGGCATAAATCATGCACAAGGATAGAGATATGCGGCCCTCTGGACGGAGTTTGAACGAGTTGCGTGCGGTTTTGATCGAAACCAACGTTACAAAACATGCGGAAGGCTCCTGCCTGATCCGCATGGGCGATACGCATGTGCTTTGCACTGCCACAATCGAAGACAAGGCACCGCCGTTTCTGAAAAATACCGGGCTGGGTTGGGTAACTGCAGAATACGGAATGTTGCCGCGCGCCACACATTCCCGGAACCGGCGCGAAGCTGCATTGGGCAAGCAAAGTGGCCGCACGCAGGAAATACAGCGCCTGATCGGCCGGGCGCTGCGGGCTGGCGTGGACCGCTCTGCACTTGGAGAACGGCAGATCGTGATTGACTGCGACGTTATCCAGGCGGATGGCGGCACACGCTGTGCATCAATCACCGGGGGATGGGTGGCGCTGCGACTGGCGGTGAACAAGCTGATGAAAACCGGCGCCATCGTATCTGACCCGATCATCGACCATGTTGCAGCTGTTTCCTGCGGTGTCTATGCCGGACAGCCCTTGCTGGATCTGGATTATGCGGAAGATTCTGCCGCAGGAACCGATGGAAACTTTGTGCTCACCGGCCGCAAGCGGCTTATCGAGGTGCAAATGTCTGCCGAAGGCTCCACCTTTTCGCGCGAAGAAATGATCCAATTGCTGGATCTGGCAGAAGCCGGAGCAGATGCTCTGATCGCAGCCCAAAAGGCAGCGGTGGCGTGATGCGCAAATTCGTCGAACAGCGGTTGCTGGTGGCGACCCATAATCAGGGCAAACTGGAGGAAATCGCTGCATTGCTGCAGCCCTTCGGCATCAGCACGGTTTCGGCTGGCGAACTTGGGCTGCCCGAACCTGAAGAGACGGAAACGACCTTTATCGGGAATGCGCGGATCAAAGCCCATGCAGCCATGCGGGCCAGTGGCCTGCCGGCACTCGCCGATGACTCCGGTATCATGGTGGACGGCCTCGGTGGCGCGCCTGGCGTTTACACTGCAGACTGGGCAGAAACACCAAATGGCCGTGATTTTGAGATGGCAATGCAAAAAACCTGGTCAGCGCTGGAGTTGGCCAAAGCCCCCTTCCCGCGGACGGCGACCTTCTGCTGTACACTTGTGCTGGCATGGCCAGATGGGCATGATGAGGTCTTTGAAGGCAGGATGAACGGCCAAATTGTCTGGCCAGGGCGCGGGCTGGAAGGTCATGGGTATGACCCGATCTTTCAACCTGATGGCTACACTGAGACTTTTGGTGAAATGGACCGTTGGGAGAAAAACCGTATCAGCCATCGCGCCGATGCCTTCCGCAAGCTGGTAGAGGGTTGTTTCACGTGAAACACTCTGATCCGGTACAGGTCGAGCGCAAGGGTGATGCACCGGAAGACTGGCAGGAAGCCGGGTTTGGCCTGTATGTCCATTGGCCCTTCTGCCAGTCAAAATGCCCCTATTGTGACTTCAACAGCCATGTCGCGACCAAGATTGATCAACGACGCTGGGCAGATGCTTACGTTTCAGAGATCAGACGCACAGCCGCGCTTGTCCCTGGCCGAACCCTGCGCACGATCTTTTTCGGTGGTGGGACGCCATCCCTGATGACCCCGCAAACAGTGGAAACCGTGATAGATGCTGCGCTGTCTGTCTGGAACGGGGCGAATGATCTGGAGATCACACTGGAGGCGAATCCGACATCGGTAGAGGCGGATCGCTTTGCCGGATACAAACTTGCCGCATAGGGTGAACAGGGTTTCCCTCGGCCTGCAGGCATTGAATGATGGTGATCTGCGTCGGCTTGGACGGATGCATTCGGCCAGGGAAGGACTTTCTGCACTGGATATCGCCCGGTCCTGCTTTGACAGGGTCAGTTTTGATCTGATCTATGCCCGGCAGGATCAAACTCTGCGCGATTGGGAGCAGGAATTGCATCGTGCAATCGAGCTTTCACAGGGCCATCTATCACTTTACCAGCTTACCGTAGAGGAAGGCACTGTCTTTGGTGAACGTCACGCCAAAGGTTTGCTGCATGGCTTGCCGACAGAGGATCTCGCAGCTGACTTTTTCGATCTGACACAGAAAATCACAGAAGTAGCAGGCTTGCCCGCCTATGAAATCTCAAACCATGCCGCACATGGGCAGGAAGCAAAACACAATCTGATCTACTGGACGGGCGGTGATTATGCCGATTGGCCCAGGCGCCCATGGCCGTCTAACCTATGGCCGGAAACGACACCCGACAGCGGCAGAACGTCTACCCGGGCTGTGGCTGGCGGCTGCAGAAACAGCAGATGGTGTGAAGGATGCCGAACCCGCATTGTCATCGGAAGAAGCCGGCATTGAATACCTTTTGATGGGCTTGCGACTGGCGATAGGTATTTCACGCCGACGGCTGGAGGATGCACTCGGCCGCCCCTATCCTGCCGGGCCTATTTCTGAACTTGTAGAGTTGGGTCTTCTACAAGCCACAAACGATACGATCCGAACAACAGCTGCGGGGCGACCCCTGTTGAACGCAGTCCTTGGCAAGTTGGTAAAGGCGCTTTGATATGCGGCTGATATGGCTGATCTGCGGGTTCATCGCGCTCGGGCTTGGGCTGATCGGTGTCATCACGCCGGTTTTGCCGACCGTTCCCTTCATTATCCTTGCAGCATTCTGCTTTTCACGCTCGTCAGAGCGTCTGCACAACTGGATCATAAGCCACCCACGCCTCGGCCCCCCGGTCATTGCCTGGCGAGAAAGAGGCGCGATCAGTCTGTTTGCCAAGCGCATATCAAGCGTGTCGATGCTGGGCGCCTGGCTCTTGTCGCTCTTTCTTGGCTTGGCGCCCACGATCTTGGCAATTCAGGCCGCCGCCATGATCGGCGCAGCTGCGTTCATATGGAGCCGTCCCTCGGTGTAAGAGACAGCACGCGGCAGAGAAGATCCAGATCATCTAGCGAAGTATAGCGAACCGACAAGACCCCGCGCTCTCCACCGGGTTCATGGTGAATCGTGACGCTCATTTTGAGGTTGGCTGAAAGATCCATTTCCAATGCCCGGGTATCAGCATCTTTTTCACCACCTGCTGAGCGCGAACGACCCGCCCCGCCGTTTCCGCTGGTGCCTGAAGACGGCTTGCGCATCAAATCTTCAGTTTCGCGGACAGTCAGAGCACGGGCGACAACCTGCTTGGCAATATCGGATGGGTTCGGCGCCGTGATAAGTGCACGTGCATGGCCTGCGCTCAACTTACCATCCCGAACCAGATCACGCACATCCTCGGGCAAGTTCAAAAGTCGCAGCAGATTGGCAATATGGCTGCGGCTTTTAGAAAGCGCCTCAGCCAGCTTTTCCTGCGTGTGACCGAAACGATCCATCAGCTGCCGATAGGCCAAAGCCTCTTCGATGGCATTCAGATCGGCACGCTGAATGTTTTCAATGATCCCGACTTCAAGAACTTCGGTATCGTCAAATTCGCGGATCAGCACCGGCACTTCATGCAGCTGCGCCATCTGCGCAGCACGCCAGCGGCGCTCTCCTGCGACAATTTCATACTGCTGTGAATTTGCTATGGGTCGAACGATCAGAGGCTGCAGAATTCCTTTCTGCATCAACGATTTAGAGAGCTCTTCAAGGTTCTCTGCCGTGAAATGGCGACGTGGCTGATTGGGGTTGGGCTGCAGACGCTCGATCGGAAGAACTTCTGGCTTTCGCGCCGTCGCCGGCGAAGCCTCGCCCGATTGAACGGGCGCTACATTGATGTCAGCCATGAGGGCAGACAAACCACGACCCAAGCCGCGCCGTTCCATTTTCTTTTCCATGATCAGTTCACTTCCGGGCTCGCATGGACAAGCCCATGGTTGGCCCCGATCTCTCTTGCGAGACCACGATATGCCTCGCTCCCCTTTGAAGCCGAGTCATAGGACAGAACCGGCATTGCGTAAGACGGTGCCTCACTGACACGAACATTACGCGGTATCACAGTGGTAAACACCAAATCCCCCAAGGTTTCACGCACATCGCGCTCTACCTGAAGCGAAAGATTGTTCCGCGCGTCATACATAGTCAGAACAACACCTTCAATCCGCAATTGCGGATTTGCGGCTTCGCGAACCTGCCGGATGGTCAGCATCAGCTGTGACAAGCCTTCCAAGGCAAAAAACTCGCTTTGCAGCGGAATGAGTACGGAATGGCACGCACAAAGTGCATTGACAGTCAGCAGGCTGAGGGATGGCGGGCAATCAAGAAGGATGAAATCAAGCGCTTGCGCATCAAGTTCCCGCTGACGCAGGGCATCATGCAGCAAGAAACTGCGCTTTTCATTGGCGACCAATTCGATATCTGCAGATGCAAGGTCAGCATTTGCCGGGCAAATCAAAAGGTTCGGAACCAGGGTTGATTGAATGGCGTCTGTGATCGGCACATTTTCAAGTAGCACATCGTAGCTGGTGAGGGCCCGGTTTGCCGCATCCAGACCCAAGCCGGTTGAGGCATTGCCCTGCGGATCCAGATCGACCAACAGAACCCTTGCCCCGACTTCAGCGAGTGCCGCGCCAAGGTTGATGGCCGTTGTCGTCTTGCCCACCCCGCCCTTCTGGTTGGCAATGGCGATGATAACAGGCTGCCGGGGGCGCGTAAGATCAGACATGGCGGATCAACTTCATATGAAGGATTGCAGCTTCGTGACTGGTCAGGCTTGGGAAAGCCTCGACATCGAAAGACCACAGCTTGCGCGCATCTGCAATTTCATCTGCAGCATTGCTGCCTTTTGGAAAAATGGCGATGCCGCCGGGGCACAGATGGCGGGCAGCATGGCCACATAAGGCAGATAGCGGGGCTAAAGCGCGTGCAGAAAGAACATTTGCCCCGATTGGCGGCAGAGCCTCAATTCGTGCGGAAGATACTGTCACGTTCAAAGACAGTTCGCGCACGACATGACGCAGAAACGTTGCCTTGCGCTGATCAGCCTCGACCAATTGGAAGGATAGCTCAGGCTTGAGATCATGGGCCATTATCGCAAGCACAAGCCCAGGAAGCCCCCCGCCGCTGCCCAGATCAGCCCAGATCGCCTTTCCTTCAGGAAAAAAGGTGGCAAGTTGCGCCGAATCAAGAATATGGCGCGACCAAAGATCATCCAGGGTCGACTTGGACACCAGATTGATCGCCCCATTCCACTTTCGAAGCAGCGCCGCGAAGCTTTCCAGCCGCTCTGATGTTTCACGTGAAACATCAATTCCTGCTTCGGCCAGCCTGTTGCTCGTCATGCCCCAACTGCCTTCAGCCCGGCCTTGCGGAGATGAGCCAAGATCAGCACAAGTGCAGCCGGAGTCATACCCTCGATCCGGCCAGCCTGGGCAATATTGCTGGGCCGATACCGCTGAAGCTTCTGCTTAAGCTCGCCAGAAAGACCGGAAAGGGCTGAAAAATCAAAATCCAGTGGAATCTCAAGATGTTCATCACGGCGAACAGCTGCCGCATCAGAAAACTGGCGATCAGCATACTGAGCATAGAGTGCGTCCGTTTGGATCTGGGTCTGAATGTTCGCCTCAAGTGTGGCAAAGATTGAACAAACCTGCCCGAATGCGCTCACTTCCGCGTCAGGATAGGCCAGAAGCTCCAGCGCAGAGCGCCTTGCGCCATCACGGCTGACGGCGATACCGATGGCTTCTGCCTCCTTTGCCGACAATCGAACAGCCGCAAGTGCGGCCTTCCCTGCTTCGATCTGCTCCATCTTCTGGCCAAACAATGCGCGCCGTTCTTCACTTGCGCAGCCGATATCCAGTGCAAATGGCGTCAGCCTTTGATCTGCATTGTCTGCGCGCAGTGTGAGACGAAACTCGGCCCGAGAGGTGAACATCCGATAGGGCTCTGTTACACCATGGCCAAGAAGATCGTCGATCATCACACCGATATAACTTTGCGTCCGCGAAAAATGGATCGGATCACGCCCCAGTGCAGCAGCAGCAGCATTCAAACCTGCCACGAGTCCCTGCGCCGCAGCTTCCTCGTAGCCCGTGGTCCCGTTGATCTGCCCCGCGAAATACAAGGCAGGGACTAACTTGCTTTCAAGCGTCGGCATCAGATCACGAGGATCAAAATAATCGTATTCGATAGCATATGCCGGTTGAAGGATCCGCACATCCTCCAGCCCCACGATGGAGCGGACATATGCCTCTTGCACTTCAACAGGCAGCGAACTCGAAATGCCATTCGGATAGACAGTTGTATCCTCAAGCCCCTCTGGCTCCAGAAATACTTGATGGCTGTCCTTATCGGCAAAGCGGACCACCTTATCTTCGATGGAAGGACAGTAACGCGGCCCTACCCCCTCGATATGCCCACCATACATGGCAGAGCGGCCAAGATTTGCCCGAACAATATCATGCGTCTTGCTATTGGTATGGGTAATGCCGCAAGCGATCTGCCGCACAAAGGGGCGGCGATTCTGAAACGAAAACATCACTGGCTCATCATCGCCAAGCTGCTTGCCCAGTTGATCCCAACGAATGGTTGTCCCATCCAAACGGGGGGGCGTTCCGGTTTTCAGACGGCCACGCGCAATTGAAAATTCTCCCAGCCGTTCAGCAAGCGCAATTGACGGCTTATCCCCCATACGGCCGGCACTATGCCGCACATCGCCTATATGGATGATCCCGTTCAGGAACGTCCCCGCCGTCAAGATCACTGTCGATGAGTAGATCTGTGTCCCGTCAGCAAGGCAAACCCCGGTTACACGGGTGCCCTGCATCAAAAGGTCACTCACTTCACCTTCAATGATGGTCAAATTCTGCATCGTCGAAAGTATGTCTGACATCGCAGAACGATAGATCTTGCGATCTGCCTGGGCCCTTGGCCCCTGCACTGCAGGCCCCTTGCGGCGATTCAGAAGGCGGAACTGAATTCCGGCCCGATCTGCCACAACACCCATCACACCATCCATCGCATCAATCTCGCGCACCAGATGGCCCTTTCCCAGCCCCCCGATCGCAGGATTGCAGGACATTGTGCCAATATCCTGTTTGCGCAGCGTGACAATTGCAGTTTGTGCGCCCATCCGCGCGGAAGCCGCAGCTGCCTCGCACCCGGCATGGCCGGCACCAATCACAATCACCTGAAAATGTTTCACGTGAAACATCCCTACTTTCCGATACAAAAATTGGCGAAGATCTCGCCCAGAACATCCTCGACGCCGATCTTGCCGACCAATGAGTCCAAGGCCCGGATCGCCTGCCTCAAAGCCTCAGCTGCAAGTTCGATTCTGCCTGCCCCCATCCATAGCTCAGCTTCGGCCGTTTCCAAACCCCGGATCGCAACCAGAACAGACTTGCGATGGCGTTCACGCACAAGTGTGGAGGCATTGGCACTCAGCTTTTGCAGGCGATCGCCAATTTCGACAACGAGACGATCTATCCCAACACCTGTAATGCCGGAAACGGCAAACTGCGCATCATCCCGGCGCAGATCCGCCTTACCCAAGACCACAAGATCATCTTCCAGGGGCTGCAGGCCAAATACCTCATCAGGATCTGACAGCAGGAAGACCCGCAGATCAGCCCGTGTAGCGCGCTCGACTGCTCTGGATATCCCGATGGCTTCAACTTTATCCTCGGCCTCACGCAACCCTGCCGTATCCAGCAACGTCACAGGAAGACCGCGCAGGTCCATCCGAACTTCGATCACATCGCGGGTTGTGCCTGCAACGTCCGAAGTAATGGCCGCATCCCGGCCGGCCAGCGCATTCAACAGCGTCGATTTTCCGGCATTCGGTGCGCCGATGATCGCCACTTCGAACCCGTCACGGATACGCTCAGCGGCAGCAGATCCTGCTACTTCTGATCGAAGTTCACCCAGAAGGCTTGCTAATATCTGTCGAACCTCTGGCGTCACATCGACCGGCACATCCTCGTCAACAAAATCAATTGTAGCTTCAAGAAGCGCAGCTGCCCGCAACAACCGATCATGCCAGCCTTGCACCTTGCGACCGATATGGCCTGAAAGCACGCGCAGTGCCTGCCGACGCTGAGCTTCGGTTTCAGCCTCGATAAGGTCCGAAAGACCCTCCACCTGCACAAGATCAAGCCGCCCGTTCTCCAGCGCCCGGCGCGTAAATTCGCCGGCTTCAGCAAGACGCAAGCCCGGAAAATCGCCAAGAACCCTCAAAATTGCAGATACCACTGCGACAGAGCCATGAACCTGCAATTCGGCGACAGGCTCACCGGTGAAGCTGCGTCCGGCATCAAACAACAACACCAGCGCTTCATCCAGAACTTCGCTACCCGAGTACAGCCGACGCACCACCGCGCGATGGCTTTCTGGCAAAGGAAGCCGCGTGAGGCTCTGCACAGCCGTATGTGATTCTGAGCCTGACAGGCGGATTACAGAAACACCCGCCCTGCCCCTGGCAGAAGCCAGGGCAAAGATCGTATCCATCTCTGTTCCTCCAGGCCGATAAGGCTCAGGTATTCATCGAGTCGAAGAACTCACCGTTGGTCTTGGTCTGCTTCAGTTTGGAAATCAGGAACTCGATCGCATCTGTCGTTCCCATCGGGTTCAGGATGCGGCGCAGCACATAGGTTTTCTGCAGGTCGGTTTTCTCGACCAGAAGCTCTTCTTTCCGCGTGCCCGATTTTAGGATATCCATTGCCGGGAACACGCGCTTGTCTGCGACCTTGCGGTCCAGCACGATTTCGCAGTTGCCGGTGCCTTTGAATTCCTCAAAGATCACTTCGTCCATCCGGCTGCCCGTGTCGATCAGCGCAGTGGCGATGATGGTCAGCGACCCGCCCTCTTCGATGTTCCGGGCTGCACCAAAGAAGCGCTTGGGCCGCTGCAGTGCATTCGCATCCACACCGCCGGTCAGCACCTTGCCCGAGGACGGCACAACCGTGTTGAAGGCGCGGCCCAGACGCGTGATCGAGTCCAGCAGGATCACCACATCGCGCTTGTGCTCCACCAGACGCTTGGCCTTTTCGATAACCATTTCAGCAACAGCAACATGCCGCGTCGCCGGCTCGTCAAAGGTCGAAGACACAACCTCGCCCTTCACGCTGCGCTGCATGTCGGTCACCTCTTCCGGCCGTTCGTCGATCAACAGAACGATCAGATAGCATTCCGGGTGATTGACCTCGATGCTGCGCGCGATGTTCTGCAGCAGAACCGTCTTGCCGGTGCGCGGGGGCGCCACGATCAGCGCGCGCTGACCCTTGCCGATAGGCGAAACAAGATCAATGATCCGCGCCGAGCGGTCGCGGATCGTCGGATCCTCGATTTCCATTTTCAGCCGCTCATCCGGATAAAGCGGGGTCAGGTTGTCAAAATGCACCTTGTGGCGCGCTTTTTCAGGATCATTGAAATTGATCTTCGTCGCCTTGACCAGGCTGAAATACCGTTCGTTCTCGCGCGGGGCCTGGATGACACCTTCAATGGTATCCCCGGTGCGCAGACTGAACTGGCGGATCATTTCCGGGCTGACATAGATATCATCCGGCCCGGACAGATAGTTTGCCTCAGGGCTGCGCAGAAAACCGAACCCGTCCTGCAGAACTTCTAGAACGCCATCGCCGCCGATCTCCCAGCCCTCTTCGGCGTGTTCCTTCAGGATCGAGAACATCATCTCGCCCTTGCGCATGGAGGGCGCATTCTCGATCTCCCACTCCTCGGCCATGGCCAGAAGATCGGCCGGTGTCTTGGCCTTGAGGTCGGAAAGGTTGAGCCGTTCGGTGTTCATATGGAAGCCGCTTATCCAATGCCTGAAATACCAGGCAATCTGTCATGTCATTCGGGAAATGCGATAGGCCGGACGGCCCTGCACTGGCTGCCTTAGGGCCAAACACGATCCGAGTCAATGTTTTCAGAATTTCACGATGACGGAGGCCACGATGACCAGCATCAAGGCTGTCGGCACCTCGTTCATCATCCGGTAGCGACGGCCGGCCAGCCTATTCTGACCCGCTGCAAAATCCTTGCGGCGCAGCCCAAGCCAATGGTGAAACCACGTCATGGCGATCACACTGGCTGCCTTGGTCCAGGGCCAGACCATGCTCCAGTCAACGATCCCGGGGGTGAACACCAACGCCAAACCGAAAACCCAGGTCGCGATCATCGCTGGATTCATGATCGCCCGCAGCAGACGCCGCTCCATCGTCTGGAACAGCAGGTCAGTGTCATTTCCAGAACCGACCTCTTCGGCGTGATAGACAAACAGTCGGGGCAGATAGAACAACCCGGCCATCCAGCTGATGACGGAAATCACATGCAGGAACTTGGTCCACACATAGTACTCTGCCAGAAAATCGCCCATCGCAGCCCTCCATCTCTCTTCTTCTTAAAGAAAGATATAAGAAAAGGAATGATGCAGTAGGTCGCGGGGATAACTGGAAATCTCTCACGCTCCCCAAAGTTTCCCACAGTCTGCCTTCGGTGGATAAGATTGCCCGTGTTTGTGCAAGATCGGTCGCATGAAAGATGAGAATCAGCTTTCCTCACAACGCTTTACGAGGCCGCTTCCCTCAGCCTGCCTTGCAGCATAGTTTTCCCGCAGCTGTGGGTAACCGTTTTCTCCAGTCAGGGCTTGGGCAGATTCACACAGGTGGAAAACCGGGGACGGCAACTTGACAAACTTGGGCTCCCGGTCACAGCTGACCCCGAAAGACCCAGTTACCCGGATTCAAGCATCAAGAACAAAGCAGGATTTTCCACAGGATGACCCCCACGCCAGCCCGCAGGTTTTTGCTCGCATCCAGCTCTGCCATCCGTCTTTCCCTGCTGCGGAATGCAGGCCTTGATGTCGTTCCCGAGGCTCCGCGCGTCGATGAAGAAACCATTCGCCAGGCGCTTGAAGCCGAGGGTGCGCAGCCGCGGGACATTGCCGATACTCTGGCCGAGATGAAGGCGCGCAAGATCGCAGAACGCCATCTGGATGCGCTCGTCCTGGGGTGTGATCAGGTGTTGGAATTTGATCGGCGCGTCTGGGCCAAGCCTGAAACTTTGGACGACGCCAGATCGCAACTGCATCAGATGCGCGGCCAGACCCATCGCCTGCTCTCTGCGCTTGTTCTCTATGATCGTGGAGAGCCTGTTTGGCGCCATATCGGTCGTGCTGACCTGACGATGCGGAGTTTTTCCGACATTTGGCTTGAAGGCTATCTTTCCCGCAACTGGGACAGTATCCGCCATTCAGTGGGCGGCTATAAGCTTGAAGAAGAAGGTGTGCGACTTTTCAGCCGCATCGAAGGCGATTACTTTACCATTCTGGGGCTGCCCCTGCTGCCCCTGCTGTCCTACCTTGAAGCAAGAGGTTTCATCGCATCATGACCGACCATCCGCGCATCCCTCTTGCCGGTGTTATCGGCCATCCTGTCGCGCACAGCCGCTCTCCTGCGCTGCACGGCTTCTGGCTGAAACGCTATGGCATTAAAGGCCACTATATTCCGATCGATATCACTCAGGCCGATCTGCCAGAGGCATTGAAGATGCTGCCGAAGCTGGGTTTTGTCGGCATCAACGTTACCATCCCGCACAAGGAAGCGGTTCTGGCGCTGGCCGACATTGTGACAGACCGGGCTGCCTTGATCGGTGCCGCCAATACCCTCATCTTCCGCAAGGATGGCAAGATACATGCAGATAATACGGATGGCGTGGGCTTCATAGCCAATCTGCGCCAGAATGCGCCGCAATGGGTGCCATCTGTCGGGCCTGCGGCTGTTCTGGGGGCTGGTGGCGCTGCCCGCGCCGTGGTTGCCGCCCTCATCGAGGTTGGTGTGCCAGAAATTCGCATCGCGAACAGAACCCGTACCAGGGCCGAGGCGTTTCGCAAGGATTTTGGCGCAAAGATCACTGTCTGGGATTGGACGCAGGCTGGCCGGATGCTTGAAGGCGCGGCCACAGTGGTAAACACAACTGCACTCGGCATGGCGGGCAAGCCAGACTTGGGTATTTCGCTTGAGGCGATCGAGCGGGGCGCGCTGGCTACGGATATCGTCTATACACCGTTGAAAACCCAGTTCCTGATCGAAGCCGAAGAGGCTGGCGCGACGATCGTGGATGGGCTGGGGATGCTGCTGCATCAGGCGGCGCCGGGTTTTGAACGGTGGTTCGGTCAGCGGCCAGAGGTTGACGAGGCTACACGCAAGGCCGTGCTGGGCCTATGAAAACCTTCCGCCTCGGTCTTACCGGGTCCATCGGTATGGGAAAATCCACCACGGCAGATTTCTTTCGCAGGGCAGGCCTGCCGGTCTGGGATGCGGATGCTGCCGTTCACCGGCTCTATGCCAGCGGTGGCGCCGCAGTTGGCCCCCTGGGGGCCGTTTTTCCAGCCGCCGTGGAAGACGGGAGTGTTTCACGTGAAACGTTGAAGCGGCTGCTTCAGGCAGATCCTGCCCAGCTGCCGCGGCTGGAGGCCATTGTCCATCCATTGGTCTCGCAGGATCGCGCTATTTTTCTGGCAGACTGCACTTCTGATATTGCTGTCTTTGACATTCCGTTGCTGTTTGAAAAAAAGTCAGAATCTGAAATGGATGCCACGCTGCTGGTCACTGCCCCCCCTGCGCTGCAACGCGCCCGCGTTCTAGCACGCCCCGGCATGACCGAGGCGCAGTTTGCCGTGATACTGGCACGTCAGATGCCTGATGCGGAAAAGCGCTCCCGCGCCAATCACATCATCGAAACGCTCAGCCTGCGTGCCGTCGAAGCGGCGGTCGAGGCGCTGATCGCCTATATTCGGGAAACCCGTCATGCGTGAAATCGTCCTTGATACCGAAACCACCGGGTTCGAACCGTCCGAAGGTCATCGTATCGTCGAGATCGGTGCAGTAGAGCTGTTGAACCACCTGCCCACGGGCCGCACCTTTCACGTCTACCTCAACCCTCAGCGTCCGATGCCAAAAGAAGCATTCGAGGTACATGGTCTGGGGGATGATTTTCTGCGCGACAAACCGCTGTTCCGGCAAGAGGCGCAGAACTTTCTTGATTTCGTGGGGTCATCGAAGATGATCATCCACAACGCGGCTTTCGACATGAAATTCCTGAACTGGGAATTGCGCACCCATGGCTTTCCTACCCTGCCAAATGACCAGGCGCTGGATACTGTGGCCTTGGCCCGCAGAAAATTTCCGGGCTCGCCTGCCTCGCTGGATGCGCTCTGTCGTCGTTTCGGCATCGACAATTCCAGGCGCGAAAAGCACGGCGCCTTGCTGGATAGCGAGATTCTGGCCGAGGTCTATCTGGAACTGATTGGCGGTCGGCAACCCGATCTGGTCTTGGCATCTGCCCCGACGGTCCGGCAAACGGTCGATACGATGGCTGATCCATCCTGGCGCCCACGCCCGCGGCCGTCTGCGCTGCCGCCGCGGTTGACCGAAGAGGAAACCGCCGCCCATCAGGCCTTTGTGGCAAAGATGGGCGACAGTGCGATCTGGTTCAAACGCGCGGCTGATCGAGGCTGCAGCCTGTTCGGCTGCTGCGCTTTTTCCGCTTCGGCCCGGCGCGCGATTTCCTGCCGGTACAGCGCCAGATAATCCACCGTGTCGATGTTCAGCGGCGGGAAGCCGCCATCGCGCGTCACATCCGAAATGATCCGCCGCACGAACGGGAACAGCAGGCGCGGGCATTCGATCAGCAGGAAGGGGTGCATCTGCTCGTCGGCCACGCCTTCGACATGAAAGATGCCACCATATTCCAGCTCCAGCAGGAACAGCGTATCGCCGTTGACCTTGTTCTTCGATGTCACCCGGAATTTGTTGATCACTTCATACTGGTGCTCCGCCGGGCGCTTTCGCGCGTCCAGGCTGACCGCCACCTGAATATCTGGCTGCACGTCGCCATTCGTCAGGCCCTTCTGCGCCACCATGTTTTCGAACGACATATCGCGCACGAACTGCGCCAGTACGCTCATCTTCACTTGCGGGGCGGCGCCGGGCGTCGCGCCATTGGCCTCGGTCATCGGTCTCTCCTGCTGTTCCCTGTAGGGCTGATCCTTCTGTAGCAGCAGAAATCCCACCTCTCAATGGCTGCGGGGCGCCTCAGGGTTTGGTCCAGCCAGAGGGGCCACGGTCCTGCGACACCTGCGTCTGCTCGATCTCGATGAACTCGCCGTCGATCACCACATCAGGCCGCCCGGTCTGATGCACACCAAAGCCAGCCGTGGCCTGTACCGGCATCCGCTTGGCCACCATTGCGATCAATGCCCGCCGCAGTGGCGGGATCAGCAGCAAAAGACCCAGCGCATCTGCCAGAAAGCCGGGCGATACCAGCAGCAGCCCGGCCAGAAACACCACCAGCACATCCGCCGGTGGGGCCGTGGGCTTGCGGATGCCATCCAGCGCTGCCCGCAGATCCAACGCGGCGCGGCGCCCCTGTCGCCGCATCACGGCAACCCCCAGAACACCGGTGCCGAAGATCACCGCCAGCGATGGCAAAAGCCCGATCGCCCCGCCAAGGGTGATGAACAGCGCAATCTCGATCAAAATCAGCGCAATGAACGGGCCAAACAGCCGCATGATATCCTCTCATATAAACTTCCGGGCAGCAGCAGGTGGACTTGTGCAACCCCCTTCCCTACATAAGGATCATCGGTGCCGGATACCAACCCCCGGATGCCATCCCTTTGCCGGTCGAGGTCTGTATGAACAGTTCATTGATCCAGCTCCTGGTACTTGCCGGGGTCGCGGTCTTTCTTATCCTCAAGCTCCGCAATGTGCTGGGCACCCGTGAAGGTTTTGAAAAGCCTCCTCTTCCGGCAGAGCCGGAGCCTGCCCGCACCTCTGCCCGTAATTTCGAGGTGATCGAAGGCGGCCCGGATCGTGACATTACCGATCACGTTGCCGATGGCTCGCCCTCGGCAGTTGCTTTGGCGGGGATGAAACTTGCGGAACCCGATTTTTCCGTGGGCACCTTCCTGCAGGGCGCGCGCGGTGCTTATGAAATGATCCTGATGGCCTTCGAGCGTGGCGATCTGACACAGGTCAAGCCGTTCCTTTCGCCAGATGTCTATGACAGCTTCGCCGAAGCGGTTGCCGCACGCGAGGCGCAGGGTCTGACGGTTGATGCGAATTTCGTTGGCTTGCGCGAAATGGCCCTGCATGAAGCCACCTTTGATCGTGATACACGGCTTGGCGAAATCACGGTGCGCTTTGTAGGCGAGCTGACAACCGTTGTGCGCGACGCCAATGGGACAGTGATCGAAGGCAGCCCGACGGCCGCAAAGCGCCAGCGCGATGTCTGGACCTTCTCGCGCAACATGGGGTCGGCTGATCCCAACTGGCAACTTACCGCGACCGGGGAGTGATGCGTGCTCTGGCTCGCATTGCTGCCACGGCAACCGCGCTCTGGCTGGGTGCGGGTGTAATGGCGGTTGCGCAGCAGGTTATCACCTTTGAAGAGCTGGATGGCTGGTCCGATGATGATCAGCGCCCGGCTCTGACCACGTTTCTGGAAACCTGTAATCTGCTGAAGGCCCCCGAATGGGGGCCACTTTGCGCTTTGGCCCGCGATGCTGACGGCAGCACCGAAAGTGCCCGCGCGTTTTTCGAACTGTTCTTTCGCCCGGTGCTGATCGGTCGCCCGCCTGCCCTGTTCACCGGTTATTATGAACCCCTGCTGGACGGCTCGCCCACGCGAACGCCGCGCTTTGCCTATCCGATCTATGCCCGCCCGCCCGAGCTTCGTGACGGGGTTCAATATCACTCGCGCCAGGTCATTGAATCCGGGGTGTTGCGTGGGCGCGGGCTTGAGATTGCCTGGCTCGAAGATCCGGTTGATGTGTTTTTCCTGCATATCCAAGGCTCAGGTCGCATCCGGATGCCGGATGGGCGCGTGCTGCGCGTGGGCTATGGTGGAAAGAATGGGCATCCCTACCGCTCTGTCGGGCAGGAACTGGTGCGCCGCGGCACCTACAGCGCCGATCAGGTCTCGGCCCAGACGATCCGTGGCTGGGTCAAGCGGAACCCGGCGCCGGGCAATGCCCTGCTGGACCATAACCCCTCTTACGTCTTTTTCCGGCGTCTGCCCGATCTGGCGGCTGACAAGGGCCCGATTGGGGCCATGGGCCGGTCTATCACCCCGATGCGGTCAGTGGCCGTTGATCCTGCCTTCAATCTGCTGGGGGCGCCGGTCTGGATCGAAAAGGACGGCCGCGCTCCCTTGCGGCGGCTGATGGTGGCGCAGGATACCGGCGGTGCCATCAAGGGCGCGCAGCGGGCAGATATCTATTATGGCACGGGCGATGCGGCCGGCGATGCGGCGGGCATCGTCAAGGATGGTGGCCGGATGCTGATGTTGCTGCCTATTGACCTTGCCTTCGCGAGTGCTGAGCCGTTTCCATGAGCCGCCGCCGATCCCTCCGCCCCGAAGAACATGAACTCTGGCAGGCCGTCGCCCGCACAGCCCGCCCGATGCACGGTGCGGTATTCCTGCGCAAACCCGAAGCCACCACCGCAGAGCCGCCTTCTGCCTTCCACAAGCCCGAGGTGAAGCCGATCCCGCCTGCCCCGGGCCTGAACCGTTTCCGCATTGGCGAGCGTAGCCAGGCCAAACCTATGGTCGACGTGCTGCCTCCGCTTGCAGAACGTCTTGCCACTGCGCCTGTGTTGATGGATCGCAAGAACCATGATCGCATGATCCGCGGCAAACTGTCGCCCGAGGCCCGGCTCGATCTTCATGGCATGACGGTGGCCGAAGCACATCCCGAACTGATCCGCTTCATCCTGAACAGCTGGGGCGCCGGATACCGGCTGGTCCTGGTCATCACCGGCAAGGGGAAACAAGGCCCGGATCACGGCCCCATCCCGACGCGCTATGGTGTTCTGAAACATCAGGTGCCGCACTGGCTCCATCTGCCCCCGCTTGGCCCCTGTGTTCTGCAGGTGTCAGAGGCGCATCTGAAACACGGTGGCGCCGGCGCCTATTACGTTTACCTGCGTCGGCCACGCTGACTCTGACATCTGCCTCACGCAGGCTTGTGTTGCCCGGACTGGGCTTCCGGCACAGCTTTGCCACAGCGACAGGAGGATAAACATGAAGCTGATGGCATTGACTTTGGGCCTTGCCCTGATGGCAACAGGCGCGCAGGCCGAAATCCGCAAGGCCGTGGTGGCCGGCGGCTGTTTCTGGTGCGTAGAGGCTGATTTCGAAAAGGTTCAGGGTGTGACGGATGTGATCTCCGGCTTCACGGGTGGCACGGTAGAGGGGCCGACCTACAAGCAGGTGGTCAATGGCGGCACCGGGCATTTCGAAGCGGTGCAGATCACCTATGACGATGCGGTGATCTCTTATGCGGATCTGATGCACAAATTTCTGCGCTCTGTTGATGTGACAGATGCCGGTGGCCAGTTCTGCGACCGCGGCGACACCTATCGCACTGCAATTTTCGTCGCGACAGACGCTGAACGCGCAACAGCCGAGGCTGCCATTGCCGAAGCGGAAAAGGTGCTTGGCAAGAAGGTGGTCACGCCCGTCCTGTCGGCTGGGGACTTCTGGCCCGCCGAGGAATATCATCAGGATTACTATAAGTCGTCAGATATCGTGCTCACGCGCGGCGGGCCGATGCAGAAGAAGAACGCCTATCAATTCTACCGCGAAGGCTGTGGCCGCGATGCACGCCTTGCCCAAGTCTGGGGCGATCAGGCACTGTCGCACTGATCCCAAAAGGTCAGAACGGCAGGCCGGGCCCGCGCTTCTGCAAACGTTTCATGTTGGAGCTGGTGCGCTTGCGCACCGGCTTCAGCGCAGCCATTGCAACAGCTGCGGCGCCGGCGCCGCTCATTGCGGCCTGACCTGCCGAAAACGCCGATTCCGTCATGGCTTCGGTCTTTTCTTCGACCATACGCATGGTTTCTTCGGGCGCCACGTTCCAGAGCCCCGCCATACCCCAAAGCCGCATCGCGATAACTGCCTGTGCCTCGGCCAGCATCAGGCTGGTCTGCATTGACAGGGAAAAGGCTTCATTGGGCGTTACAAACATTACGATTCCTGACTGTATCTGCTTTCAACTTGGCCCTGCCCTGCCCACCACGCAAGTACGACCTCAGTGAAATCCGACGAAAGTGTTAATTTTGCATGTCGGTTTTCAAGTCACCGAAGGGTCAGCCCGCCTTCTTCTTGCAGAAACTTCACAATCTCCTCAACGCCTTGGCCCTGCCGCAGCCGGGCCATCACATAGGGCCGCGCGCCACGGGCAATTTGCGTATCCGCCTCCAGCTGTGCCAGATCGACGCCGACATGGGGCGCAAGATCCGTCTTGTTGACAACCAGCAGATCAGATCGCGCCAGTCCGGGTCCCTTCTTGCGCGGGATATCCTGCCCTGCGGCCGTGTCGATCACATAGATCGACAGATCGGCCAGTTCGGGGCTGAAGGTTGCCGCCAGATTGTCGCCCCCGGATTCGATCAGGATCAGATCCAGATCCGCAAAGGCACTGCGCAGATCGGCCACCGCAGCCAGGTTGATGCTGGCATCCTCGCGGATCGCGGTATGCGGGCATCCGCCGGTTTCAACGCCCCGGATACGGGCGGCTGGCAGAACCTGCGCACGGGTCAGGTAATCGGCATCTTCGCGGGTATAGATGTCATTGGTGATGACGGCCATGGAACAGCGGTCGGCCAGCGCCGCGCAAAGCTTTTCCGTCAGCGTGGTCTTGCCGGCGCCGACAGGGCCACCGATTCCAACACGAAGAGGGCCATTGGGGCTGGTCATGTGCGAAAGATCCTGACTTCCAAAGTTTCATGGCGCATCGCAGCCATATCTGCACCGGGGGCAAAAGTGCCGATGCTGTCAAGCGGGGCGGTTGCAGCTTCGGCCGCAACCGCGTTGATAATCGGGGCCAGTCTGGTCAGCATCGCCTGAGCCTCGGTCTGGCCCAGCGGCAGAAACCGCGTCGCCGCAGAAACCATCTGTGCCGCAGACCCATGCAGGAACAGCGCCAGCACCTCTTGCGTGCCCAGATCCAACGATGCTGTCGCCATGCCAACGGCCACAGGGTAAGGCACCAGTGGCAGGTCAGCCCCGGTAATCCCGGCGATCAGGGCACAGAAAGCCCGCCCCTGTTCCATCAGCTCGGTTTCGCGTTCGGCACAGCTGGCATAGCTGAGGATCAGATCAGACAGCATCTGGCAATCGGCCCCCGCCCGGGCATGGGTCAGGATGATCGCATCCGTCCGTGCCGATCCGTGGCAAAGGATCGCGGTCACCCAGGTCTCCACATCTGCGGCAGTGCGGATGATCCCGGTTGCCATCGGCTCTTCCAGGCCCTGACTATAGCCAAAACCGCCGATCGGAAAAGCCGGCGAGCCAATAGGCAGTTTCAGCCGGTCATCAGCCATGAAAATGGAAATGCCCATCGCCATGGCTGTGTCCATGTCCAGAATTAGGGCCATGGTCATGGCCCATGGTCCGGCCGTGGCCATAGGCACCCCCTTCGGGACGGAAAGGGGCTTCGGCCAGTGTCAGTGCAGCTCCCAGGCCGGTCAGCATCTTTTCCAGCACATGATCCCGGCGTATCACCAGATGATCACCGGCAATCTGGCAGGGCGTATGGCGGTTGCCGATATGCCAGGCCAGCCGCGGCAGATCGCCCCGGATCTGCACCACAGGTTCCTGCGCAGCAATCACCACAATCAGCCGCCCGTCGGACAGCTGAAACGCATCGCCATGGTCCAGGCTGGTGGTTTCGCCCAGATCAACCAGAAAGCTGCTGCCATCTTCGGCCTGCAAGCGTTTGCGGCGCAGAAACCGGGCGTCATAGCCCAGAATGACGCGGCTATCCGCCTTCAGCCATTGGCCAGAGCGGAGGATGGAATGGGCGGTGATCTGTTCCATGATTCGTTAACTCTCCGGTCGCAAACTGGTTCGGCAAGGAGGAATCCATGATGGCCGACCAGACGCTACTTGATGAACTGGCCGCCCTGCGCGCCCAGATCCGCCAGCTTCAAGCACGGGAAGCCGCGCTTGCGCTGGAGGTGGAAGATACCCCCCATCCGGCACCGCGGCCGGGCTGGCCGATCCGCCGGGCCGGGCAGGGGAAGGCGTTGCACTAGAACAGGAAATACCTCTGTGCCAGCGGCAGCTCTTTCGCGGGTTCGCAGGTCAGCAGCACACCATCCGCCCGAACCTCATAGGTTTCGGGATTGACCTCGATCTGCGGGGTTACGGCGTTCAGGCGCATGTCAGATTTGCCGATATTGCGCGTGCCCTGCACCGCATACAGCTGTTTCTGCAGGCCCAGTTCGGCACCCACGCCATTGGCAATGGCTGCGCCCGAAAGGAAGGTGGCACAGCTCATATGCCGCGCCCTGCCCAGGGCGCCGAACATCGGCCGTGAATACATCGGCTGCACCGGGATCGACCCGTTCGGATCGCCCATCTGCGCCAGCACGATCATTCCACCCATCAGCACCATGTCCGGCTTGGCGCCAAAGAAGGCAGGCGACCACAGCACCAGATCGGCGCGCTTGCCGACCTCGATGCTGCCGATGTGGCGGGAAAGCCCGTGGGTGATGGCCGGGTTTATGGTGTATTTGGCGATATAGCGGCGGACGCGGAAATTGTCATTCGCGCCGGTTTCCTCGGCCAGCCTGCCCCGCTGCACCTTCATCTTATGCGCAGTCTGCCAGGTGCGGGTAATCACTTCGCCAATCCGCCCCATGGCCTGACTGTCGGACGAGATTACCGAAAACGCCCCCATATCATGCAGGATATCTTCGGCGGCGATGGTTTCCTTGCGGATGCGGCTTTCCGCAAAGGCCACATCCTCGGGAATCGAGCGATCCAGGTGGTGGCAGACCATCAGCATGTCCAGATGCTCCTCAACCGTGTTCACGGTATAGGGCATCGTCGGGTTGGTAGAGCTGGGGATCACGTTCTGGCTGCTGACCACGCGCATGATATCGGGCGCATGGCCGCCGCCTGCCCCTTCGGTATGAAAGGCGTGGATGGTGCGGCCCTTGATCGCGGCCAGGGTATTTTCCACAAAGCCGCTTTCGTTCAGCGTATCGGTGTGGATCATCACCTGCACATCCATGTCATCGGCCACACTCAGGCAGCAGTCGATGGCAGCGGGGGTGGTGCCCCAATCCTCGTGCAATTTCAACGCACAGGCGCCGGCATTGACCATTTCCACCAGCCCTTCGGGCAGCGAGGCATTGCCCTTGCCCGAAATGCCGAAGTTCATCGGAATGGCATCCACCGCCTGCAGCATCCGCCCGATATGCCAGGGGCCGGGGGTGCAGGTGGTGGCCAGCGTGCCATGCGATGGGCCGGTGCCGCCGCCCAGCATGGTGGTCACGCCGGAATGCAGCGCATCTTCGGCCTGCTGCGGGCAGATGAAATGGATATGCGCATCCATGCCGCCGGCGGTGACGATCCGCCCTTCGCCGGCGATCACATCGGTGGACGGCCCGATGATGATGGTGACACCCGGCTGGGTATCGGGGTTGCCCGCCTTGCCGATGGCGGCAATGATCCCGTCACGCAGCCCGATATCGGCCTTGTAGATGCCGGTGTGATCAACGATCAGCGCATTTGTGATCACAGTATCCACTGCACCACCCGCCCGGCTGATCTGGCTTTGGCCCATGCCATCGCGGATCACCTTGCCGCCGCCGAACTTCACCTCTTCGCCATAGGTGGTCAGGTCGCGTTCCACCTCGATGACAAGATCGGTATCGCCCAGGCGCAGCCGGTCGCCCGTGGTGGGGCCATACATTGCCGCATAGGCGGGGCGTGAAATTCTGACAGCCATTTACAGATCTCCCATGACCTGTTGGTTGAACCCGTAGACCCGGCGCAGCCCCCCGAAGGGCACCAGCCGCACCTCGCGCGCCTGCCCCGGCTCGAACCGCACCGCAGTGCCCGAGGCGATATCCAGCCGCATCCCGCGTGCGGCGCTGCGATCAAAGCGCAACCCGACGTTGGTTTCGGCAAAATGGTAATGGCTGCCCACCTGGATCGGCCGGTCACCCGTATTCGCCACCATCAGCGTGATCGCCTCAGCCCCATCATTGAGGGTGATAAAGCCTTCAGCAGGAAAGATTTCTCCGGGAATCATGGCGACCTCTCAGCGGATCGGGTGGTGAACGGTGACAAGTTTGGTGCCATCCGGAAAGGTGGCCTCCACCTGCACCGAATGGATCATCTCGGGCACGCCGGCCATGCACTGATCCACTGTGATCACATGGGCTCCCGCCTCCATCAGATCGGCAACAGCGCGGCCATCCCGCGCGCCCTCCACTACGAAATCGGTGATCAGCGCGATGGCCTCGGGGTGGTTGAGCTTCACGCCACGGGCCAGCCGGTTGCGCGCCACCATGGCCGCCAGGCTGATCATGAGCTTTTCCCGTTCGCGGGGGGTCAGGTTCATGCGATATCTCCATTCATCTGCCAGACCCTGGGCAAGGGTCGGCCACGCAACTGGGAAAGTAGCCGCGCCATCTGTTGCTTCAGTGGCCAAAGGTCGGGTGCGGCCAGACGCAGGATCAACCGCCCATTCCAGGCTGATACTGCCGTATCGCAGTCAGGGTTGGGCAGAAGTGGGCGCAGGGCCGGTGCGGCATCTTCCGCCCCCTGTGCCACGAAGGCAATCACGGCATAGCAGCGCGCAGCGCCCAACAGCGCGGGCAGGCTGCGGTCAGTCAGCGCCCCCGGTCCCAGCGCCAGCGTATCTGACCAGACCGGCCGCCCGCCACGCAGGATTTGCCGCCGGTCGATCAGCCGGGCTGCCGACAGGGTTTCGCCCATGGCATGGCGCCCCAGCACCAGCGTTTCCGCCATCAGACAGTTGGCATCGGCTGCGAGCGTGATTGTCGTCCTGCGATGCAAGTGGCTGTTTTCAAAAAGGATGGTCTCTTGCGGTAACCAGTCCAGCCGCCCAGCCTGTGCCACATCCAACGCCACTTCCACCATGGCCTGCCCGCTGGACGCGGCATAGGCGCGTTCGGCGGTCTGCGTTGTTGCAGTCAGTGCCAGATCCGGGGCAACCGTCAGTGAAAACCGCAGGCTATCCCCCCCCGTCAGCCCGCCAGAGGTGTTGAGAAACACCACCTCCGCCGGGGCACCGCCGCCCAATGGCAGAAAGGCCTTGGCAGAGCCGCGTTGATACAGCCCGGAAAGTGCGGCCCGTCCGCCCCGCATGGCAATGGCCACCTTGGCCTCGCCATGGCTGCGTTGCAGAGTTGCGGCTTCCGGCCCGGTGTCACGGAGCATCATGCCCCACTTTTGAGAGCCAGAGCGCACCAGTCAAACAACGTCGCCGTAAGAGCAGGCACAGTCGGCGGGATATCAGCGTTGGATATCTGCGTATAATTTGTGCAGCATGACCGTATTTTAACACCTTGCTGCTTTGTCGGGCCAGAATGACACCCTATTGCACCAGCAGTTCCGCATGAAGCGCCCCGGCGGCGTTTATGCTTTTCAGGATGTCGATCATGTCATGCGGGGCCACGCCCAATGCGTTCAGTCCCGCAACCACATCCGACAGGTTAGCCCCTTCGGTGATTTCGGCCAGACCCGTGCCGGGCGCCTTTTCGATACCGGCGGTGCTGCGCGGCACCACAACAGTTTCGCCTGCGCTGAACGGATTGGGCTGGATCGCCAGCGGCGCCTCCTCCACCCGCAACGTCAGGTTGCCCTGTGCCACGGCCACGCGGCTGATCCGCACATCTGCCCCCATGACGATGGTGCCGGATCGCTGATCCACAACCACCCTTGCCCGGGTTTCAGGCTCCACCAGGATATTCTCCAGACGTCCGATCACATGCGCGGGCGAGGCCATCCGCGCCCGGCCGATATCCAGCGAGACTGTGCCCGCATCCATCATCGTGGCGATGCGGCTGCCAAATTCACGGTTGATCGCATCCTCGATCCGGCCTGCCGTTGTGAAATCCGGCGCGCGCAGGCCAAGGCGCAGCGCGGTTATCGAGGTGAAATCGAACTCCACCTCGCGCTCCACCCTTGCCCCCGAGGGGATGACCCCTGCCGTTGGCACACCCTGCACCACACGCGCAGCCTCACCCTCTGCCATGATGCCGCCGGCGATGATGGTGCCCTGCGCCACGGCGTAAATCTCGCCATCCGCGCCGTTCAGCGGCGTCATCACCAGCGTGCCCCCCAACAGGCTTTTGGCATCCCCGATGGCCGAAACCGTAACATCAATCCGTCCGCCGGACCGGGAGAAGGGTGGCAATGCGGCTGTCACGAAAACGGCCGCCACATTCTTGGGCCGAAAATCCTCACCCGTGACATTGACGCCCAGCCGCTCCAGCAGATTGGCCATGATTTCTTCGGTGTAGGGCGTATTGCGGATCCCGTCGCCAGTGCCGTTCAGCCCGACAACCAGGCCATATCCCACCAGATCATTGCCGCGCACGCCGTCGAACTCCACCAGATCCTTGATCCGCACCGGCCCTGCCAAGGCAAGGCCCGGCAGCAGCAGCAAAACCATCAGCATACGGATCATCGCAGGTAATCCGACAGTTTCAGCCCCGATAGCCGCGCCGTCACGGCGAACAGCATGTCGAGCCTGTCCTGCGCGGCGGTCAGTCGGGTTGCGGTTTCGAATTCGTCAATCTTCAGCATATCCACGCGGGCCAAAGCCAGAGCGGCCTTTTCGGCGGAATTGCGGCCCTGCGCCTCTGCGATCCGTTCTTCTGCCTGACCCATCCGGGCGGCGAGGCTGTCCAGACCGGGCTGTGCCGCCCGCAAAGCAGATCCTGCGGCAACCGCAAGCCCTGCCTGTGCCTCCATCGCCAGCGGGCTGTCCTTCAGCATCGCAGCCATGGCAAAGGCGCTCAGCGTCTGGCGAAGGGCCGGATCTGCGGCGGTGATGTCGAGCACAAGGTTTTCACCATCGGACAGAGGCACGGCGGCGCCCGCTGCTCCGCGATACCCAAAGCGGGCTGGATCGTCGAACCAGTCTTCGATCCGCTGCTGCAGTTCTGCTGCAGTCGTGGCCCCCGCCGTTGCATCGCGCAGCTGTGCCAGCATGTCTTCACCCACTGGCAGGGGCGCGCGATCACTGTTCATTCCTGAAAACACATACCGCCCGGCGGTAACCGTGTTCAGCGTTGCCACAGCAGACAGAAAACCAGCCTCACCGGCCGCAGCCATCCCGACAAGGCCTATAGCGCCACCGCTTTCCGCTGTCGCCAGATCGTTGGCCAGATCGGCAGCGCTGCTGTCGAGCCGCGCAAGGCTGGCCTGCATACCCTCGGCCCGGAGTTGCAGATCTGCGGTCGAAACCGAGAAGGCTTCCAGCCGTGACAATGTGGCATCCAGTGCGTGAAGGGGGGCCAGATTTCCCTTCAGACGCGCTGCCACATCTGCGGTCAACCCCGTCGACATCTCTTGGGAAAGGGTCTGGATTGTGAGCTTCGTCGCAGCCACATTGCGCTGCATCATCAGCGTGCGGGCCAGATCACCCAATGAAACCATGGTCATGTCAGATCCCCAGTATCGTGCCGATCATGTCATCAGCCACTTGCAGCACGCGGGCATTGGCTGAAAACGCTTGCTCCACCAGCAAAAGCTGCTGCAACTCCTGATCACTGTCGACGCCTTGCGCGGCTGCGCTGGTGGCAAGCCCCGAAAGTCGGGCGGTGGTAAAGCTGTCATCCGCTTCGGCCTCCAGGCGGCGTGTGGCAATATCCGAAAGCAGTGCCGAAGCATGGCTGGCCGCGCTTTGGCCAGTACCATTGGCAGTGGTCAGGGCCTGATGCAGCCGCAGGATATGCGCAGGATTGCCCACTGGCCCGGGGGTTCCTGCGCCGATCCCATCGCGCAACAGGGCAAGGTTGCCGCCTGCCGCCGGATCAAGGCGTGGATTGATCTGCAGCGCCTGCGCCAGGCCCGGCATATCCGAAGAAAGGTTCGTGGCGAACAGGCCCAAAGCACCCTGCGCCAGGGTCGGGTCTACCCCATTGGCGGAAAACCGGGCCATCAGATCGGCGGCCAGCATATCCAGGCTTTGCTGGACATCCGGGGCGAGCATGTCGCGGATCGCAAAATCGGTCGCCAGACTGCCGCCGGACATCAGCCGCCCTGCCGGATCGACAGCCTGGCCGTTCAGCGTCAGGCCGGACAGCCCTGCGCCAGATGTCATTTCCGGGGTTATCTGCTTTGCCGGTGTAAAGCCGAAGACGGCGGCTTTCCCGTCGATCAGTGTCGCGCCGCCCGCGCTGAAAAGGGCAATCCGGCCATTCCCACGATCCACCTCGCGCAGGGGCAGGATTTGGGCAATCGTGTCGATCTCCTGTTGGCGCCGGTCCTGAAGGGCCGAGCTGTCGCCGCCCTGGGCAGTCACCGCCATGATCCGGTTGTTCAGATCCTCCACCCGGGCAAGGCTGGTATTGAGCGTGTCAATCTGGCTACCGATCCGGGTATCAGCGGCAGATCGGGCATCGGAAATGGTTCTGGCAGCATCGGCAATCCGGTCTGCCAGATCGGCTGCCGCCTGCACCGCCTTTGCCAGCAGGGGTTCAGATTCCGGCTGGGCAGCGGCCGTCAGAAAAGCTGCATCCAGATCGGCAATCCGCTGCGTCAGCCCGCCCGTATCATCGGCCGCCCCCAGCGCAGCTTCTGCGGTTTCCAGAAACCCGCGCCGGCTAGGTCGCAGCAATTCGGCCGCTGCTGCCTGTTCGGCTGTGGCGATGCGCCGATCCGCTAGCAGCGCCTGATCCTGCAGCCGCGAAATCCCCAGAACGGAAACCCCGGCACTTTCGGCATGGCTGCCCAGCTGCGTTTCTCGCCGGGCATAGCCGGGGGTGGCGGCATTGGCGATATTGGCAGAGATCACCTCGGCCATGCGCGATGCAGCCGTCAGGCCAGACATGGCAGCCGACATTGCAGAAGACAGGCTCATGATATTCCTCAGGTTTAAGGGTGGTCCCGGCTGTCATCAGGGGGGATCAGCGTTTGATGTTCGTGGTTTCCTGCAGCATTTCATCCACCGTCTGAATCACCTTGGCATTGGAGGAATAGGCGCGCTGGGTCTGGATCAGGCTCGTCAGTTCGGCCGCGACATCGGTGGTCGATCCCTCGCGGGCATAGCCGGCGATATTGCCCGTCGGCCCTTCACCGGCATCCCACAGGAAGAAGGCGCCCGAATCCGGCGATACGCCATAGGCCTGATTGTCCAGCGGGGTCAGGCCGTCGGGGTTGGGCACATCGACCAGCGGCACCTGAAACAGCGTGCGGGTAAACCCGGTGTCATAGGTGGCCACCACCAGGCCCGCCTCATTCACCTCCACCCCCGTCAGCGTACCAACCGGAGAGCCGTCCTTGCCCACTGCCGTGGGCGAGAAACTGTCACCGATCTGGGTCAGCAGCGATTCACCGCCGGGGGTGCCGATCTCCATCACCAGTGGCCCGCCGCCCAGATCAAGGGTGATCGCGCCGGTGGCTGCATCATAGGCCCCGCCCGCAACCACGGTCACAGAGGCCAGCGCCCCGCCGCCGTCACGTGTGGCATCGAACACCAGATCATATTCGCCCACCACTGCCCCGTCCGATGCGGAATCCGTCACCACCATCCGCCAGCTGTTCGAACTGCCATCGGCAGGCACCGTGGGCGTGAAGGTGAACTGCAGCGATTCCGTGGTGCCAAGATTGCCGTAATATTCCACCGTCAGTGGCAAGGCCTCGCCCGTCGCCTCGGCTTCCGTTCCGGTGGCGGGCAGGTTGACGCCCAGTTTCACCGCCGTTGTGGGATCACCCGCCAGATCATTGGTGCGGATCACCACGGGTTGCAGCCCGCTGACCGTATCCCGCGACGTGGCAGAGACAGTGCCATCCGCCGCCGCAGGCCAGCCCATCAGCACCAGACCGGAATCGGTTTTCAGATAGCCGTCACGATCCGGGCTGAAAGAGGCGGTTGTGGTCAGCTGCAGGGATTCTGCCGAAATGGCATCGGCATCGGCCTGGGGGGCGACAGGCAGCATCCCCCGCCCCGATACCGCCAGATCCAGCGCGCTGGAGGTCGACACCAGCGCCCCCCGTTCCGCGATCAGCCGCGAACTGCTGCTGCGCACGCCCCCGGCAGAATAGCTGGAGGCATTCTGCTGGCCGGTCATCACCAGCGCCTCGAAATCGGTGGTGACCCGTTTGTAGCCATAGGTGCCGGAATTGGCGATATTGTCCGATATGGTGGCCAGCCGGCTGGCATTGGCATTAAGCCCGGCCACACCGGCATTCAGGGCAGAAGAAATCGTCATGCAAAGCGCGCCTTTCTGAACCTCGATTCCATCGTGTGAAACCAAGGCTGCGCCCTTCGCCTTAAGATTGCCCTAACCGGAACCGGCTTTCCGTCAGCGATCCCGCCGCAGCAGCACGATTTCGACACGGTTGTTGCGCGTCACCATCGGATCTGCGGTTACCGGCTTGCGGTCGGCATGGCCCGCAATGCGCCGCAGCCGATCTGCAGGCAGCCCCGCCTGTTCCAGCAGGCTGCGCATCGCCTGTGCCCGTGCCGCCGAAAGATCCCAGGCCGGATTGCGCCGCAGCACCAGCGGATAGGCCCGCACATGGCCATTCACCGCAATACCGTTGCGGGTGATCGCCAGAACTTCGGCCAGCATCCGGGCCAGCGGTTGCAGAACGGGGGCAGGATCCGCCGTTTCCGCCAGGAACAGCGGATTGTCGTCCAGATCGTAAAGCTCGATCACCAGCCCCTCATCCGTCACGCGGGTCACGACATGGCGCAGGGCCATTTCCATCGTCATGCTTTCACCGCCAAAGGCTGTCAGCGCCCGGTCGATATCGGCCTTGGCCGCCGCAAGCGCACCCTCTTCCCCCGGATCGCGCCCGCCGGCGATGCCGGTGCCCGATTTCGCCTCCAGCTTGTCGGAAAACATCGCCTCGCCATGCAGCACATCTTCACCCCCCGCAGAGCTGCGGGTCAGCGAAATATTGGGGTTGAAGTAATCCGCCACCCCCTTGCGCTGTTTTTCCGTTGTTGCGCCCAGCAGCCACATCAGCAGGAAGAAGGCCATCATGGCCGTCACGAAATCGGCATAGGCCACTTTCCACGCCCCACCGTGGTGCCCGCCGCCGCTTATGATCTTCTTCCGTTTGATGATGACTGGCGCGGCATTTCCCTTGCCCGCCATCCCACACACCTGTCTTACACCCAGCTCCAGAATGGCCGATCGCGGTGAAAGACGGCTTAACAGCTAAAAAGCCGGGTAAAATCAGGCGAGCAGATGCACCGGCCCGCCTGCCGCCTGCGCATCGCTTTCATCATGTGTCACCAGCAGCGTGGGCAGCCCTTCGGCGCGCGCATGTTCAAAGGCAAAATGGCGGATTTCGGATCTGAGACCTGCATCCAGCCGCGAAAACGGCTCGTCCAGCAGCAGGGCGCGCGGGCGGGCCAGCAAGGTCCGCATCAGTGCGGCGCGGGCGCGCTGCCCGCCAGACAGGGTGGCGGGGTCACGATCAAAGAACCCGCTCAGGCCGGTCCGGTCCAGCGCCGCTTCTATGGCCTGCCGCCGGGCGCTGCGGCCGCGCAGGGCGGGCGTCAGGCCGAAGGCCAGGTTTTCCCCCACGCTCAGATGCGGGAACAGCAGTGCTTCCTGAAACATCAGGCCGATGCGCCGGGCTTCGGCAGGCAGGTTCCCCACATTCAGCCCGTCCAGAAAGATCTCGCCCTGCAGCCGGAATTCGGGCGCCAGATGGCCACCGATGGCATCCAACAGCGTGGATTTACCCACCCCCGATGGGCCCATCACCGTATAGATCACCCCCGGCGGCACCGAGAGATTCAGCGCCGAAAACAGCGGGGTGCCGCCATGCGGGGTCAGGGTCAGGGCGCGCAATTCCAGTGTCATCCAGCCCTCATGGCGCGGCGGTTGCGGAACATCAGGGCCGGAAAGCCCAGGGCCAGCGCATAGGCCAATGCAGGCAGCCCCGCCAGCAGCAGGCCCGAAACCGCCGCCGCCCGCCGGTCCGCGCCAGAGGCCAGCGCCACGGCCTCGGTGGCCAGCGTGGGCACGCGGCCCGCCCCCATGAACAGCGTGGGCAGGAACTGCGCGGTCGACACCGCAATGCCAAGTGCTGCGGCAGCCAGCAGCGGTGCCGCCAGCAGCGGCAGC
Source organism: Gemmobacter sp. (assembly GCA_034519525.1). Lineage (GTDB taxonomy): Bacteria > Pseudomonadota > Alphaproteobacteria > Rhodobacterales > Rhodobacteraceae > Gemmobacter. The sequence continues at coordinate 153,209 of JAXHOJ010000054.1, forward strand.
TTCACGCGGAACAGCCGCCGCCCCGGGCCGGCCCCCAAGGCCGCCGCTGCACGGATCTGCCTCTGGTCTATCGCGCGCCAGGGATCAGACAGCGCCAGCAGAACATAGGGAAACACGAACAGCATCTGCGCCCAGAAGACCGCAGGCAAACGCTGCAGGCCAAGCTGCAGAAACAGCCCGTTCAACCCGAACAGAAAGCCGATCTGCGGCAGCAGCAGCGGTGTCAGCAGCAGGCCCTCGGCCCAGCGGGCACGGGGCATCTGGCCCCGGTCTTCGCCCTCCAGCCAGGCCACGGCCAGCACCAGTGCCAGGGCCGTTGTGGCCAGCGCCAGCATCATCGTCGTGGCCAGCGGCCGCACCCAGCTGCCCCACATCCAGCCCCGCAGCGTCAGCCCCTCGGGCCAGAGATCAGGAAAGCTCCATCGGAAGGCAAAGGCCCAGACCGCGATCAGCAGCAGCGCGCAAACGCCTGCCAGCAGCAGCCCATGCCCCAGCGCGGCAGGCAGCGCCAGGCTCAGCCGCCGCCCGCGCCCGCCCCGCATGATCCAGCGGCGCCCGGCACGGGCCATGCCGCGCTCTGCCAGCCACCACACCCCGATCACCGCTGCAATCAGCAGCACCAGAAGCACTGCCCCGGCGCTCGCCGGCAGGATCATCGCCGGATCGGGATCGGTAAAGCCGCGGGTCAGCACCACAGCCAGCGGCGGGGGTTGGCCGGGGCCAAGGATCATGGCCATATCCACCACCGACAGGGCATAGGCCAGGGTGATGAACACTGGCAGCCGGACGAGCGGGTAAAGCTGCGGAAGCACCAGCTTCAGCCAGATCGCCCCCGCCGAATAGCCCAGAGACCGGCCTGCCGCCATGATCTGCGCCATGGGCAGACGCGCCTGCGCCGCAGCCAGCATCAACAGCAGAAACGGCATCTCTTTCACCGCCAGCCCGAACAGCAGCGCCAGACCCTGCGCATCATTCACCGTGGCAATGGATGGTGGCACCTGCCAGCCCATCGGCACCGCGATCACCCGCGCGATCCAGCCCGAAGGCGCCAGCAGAAACGCCAGCCCCAGCGCCAGCGCCGCATGGGGCGTGGCCAGCAGCGGCGGCATCACCCGCAACGCCGCCGGAAACCGGGCCAGCAACCCCAGCGCCGCCAGCAGGGCCAGCAGCGTAGATCCGATGCCGGTGAACAGCGTCAGCGCCAGGCTCGTGCCAAAACCCGGCAGCCCGATCAGCTCGCGCAGCGGCGCCAGTGTCGGGCCTGCCTGCCCAAGCGCCGGCAGATGGCCCAGGGCCGCCGCCAGCGTCAGCCCCGCCCCGGCGGCAATCGGCAGGGCGAACCCCACCAGAATCACCGCCAGAACAGCAGCCCGCAGCCCGCGGCCGGCCCGCTTCATTTCGTGCTACGCTGCGCCCAGTCTGCGGTCACGCGGGTCATCCAGCCGGGATGCGGCTCCAGCAGCGTCGGCCCCAGATCCTCCAGCCGGGGCAAGGCCGGTGCGGCGGGCAATGCCGAGAACAGCGCCTGCTCCTCTGGCCCCAGCTTTGCCGGGTCCAGCACCGAAAAGCTGCCAAGGATGCTGATATCCTGCGCCTTGGCCTGCGTGGCGGGCTCCAGCAGGAAATTCGCCACCACCTCGGCGCCAGCCTTGTGGGCGGCATTATACGGAATGGCGACAAAGCTGATATTGCCGATGCTGCCTCCCTCGGGCACGAAGACCCGGGCGGTTTCGGGCAGCAGGCCCTGTTCGATGAAGGCGGCCGTCGATGCCGGGTCAAAGCTCATGGCAATGTCGATCTCGCCATCGTTCAGCAATTTGGTCTGCACGCTTTCATCTTCGGGTCTTCGCGTCGGGCTTCTTCGCCACAGATGGGGGCGCAGCGCGTCATACCAGGCCCAAAGCGGTGCAGTGGCTGCTGCATAGCTTTCGTCGGTGGGCGCGGCTTGCAGGGCTGCGGCATCCGGTGCCAGTTCGACCAGCGCCTGTTTCAGGAAAGTGGCCCCCATGAAATTCGACGCGTCAGGATGCGTCATCCGCCCCGGATGCGCCGCCGCCCAGTCGACAAAACCCGCCATCGAGGTTGGCAGATCATCCGCCCGCGCGGTATCGGCCACAAAGACGAATTTCGCCAGCCGCCACGGGCTTTCCATGCCATCAACCGGCACGGTGAAATCGACTGAAGCTGCCGATCCCGGCGACAGATCAAGATATTTCGCATTCGGCAGCTGCGGCACAAAAGGCCCGTGCAGCAGCCCCTGCTCTTTCATCGCCAGAAAATTCGGCCCGTTGATCCAGATCAGATCCACCGCGCCGTCCGCATCCTGCCCGGCGGTCTTTTCCGACAGCACGCGCGTCACCGCCTCGGCAGTATCGGTCAGCTTCACATGTTCGACGCTGACGCCATAAAGCCGCTCGGTTTCATTTCCGACCCAGGCCAGAAAATCATTGGTGCGCGTATCGCCGCCCCAGGCGTTGAAATAAACCGTCTGGCCGCGCGCGGCCTCCAGCGTGGCCTGCCAGTCATCGGCCAGCGCAGGGGTAACAAGGGCAGAGCAAAGGGCAAGGGCAGCAAGAAAACGCATGAAACCTCCGGGTGTTTGTTCCGGTGTAGCGCGCCTATGCCGTCCCGTCACCTTCCCCACGCGAAGGTGATGAACGCTCTGCATCAGACTCTGCCGCAGACAGCGCCGCCTGCACATCTTCCAGCCGCCAGCCGATGCGGCGGGTCAGCCCGTCGCGCACCGCCCAGAACAGCAGCCGATAGAAGGCGCGTTTCTGATCGCCCTGTTTCAACCCGCGCAGCAGCCATTTCGGCAATACGATGGCCAGCGCCGGCCAGAACCAGATCCCCGCCGCCCGGCGATACAGCAACAGCAGGTTGCGGTGGTAGAAATAAGTCTTCCAGATCGGGCGAAACGCCCCATCCGCCGAAAAGGTGGAACAATCATGCTCAAACCGGATGCCCGGAAAGAACCCGATCCGACAGCCGATCGCCGTCAGGCCCAGCGTATACAGCCCGTCTTCGGCATAGACGAACAGCCGCCCCTCCGGAAACCCGCCACGCTCGATGGCATGGCGCGACAGAAACAGCCCGACGAAGGACGCCCCATCCACCCGCATCGGTTCTGTCCGGTCATAATCGGCATCGTTCAGATGAAACGCCGCGCGCCCGCCGCCGGCGAAGGTGCGCAGAAAGATCTTCGGATGCCAGAACGGGTTCAGCACTGGCCGGTTCATCCCGCACACCCGCCCATCGGGAAAGCGCACGGCGGCCGCCACGGCATCCCAATCGGCGGTATCGGCCGCCCGAAACGCCGCCACCGCGCCCGGCTCCGGTCTGGCGTCGTCATCCTGCACCAGCACCCAGTCCGGCGCGTGATGCTGCATCGCATGGCGCAGCGCCAGCTCGAACCCGCCGGCCCCGCCAAGGTTTGCCGGCGACAGGATCAGATCCAGCCGTGGATCGGTGATCGCGGCCAGCATGTCGCGCGTGCCGTCGGTCGATCCATTGTCCACCACCACCAGCGCGTCAATGGGTTCGGCCAGCAGCCGCTCCACCGTCGGCCCGATCTGCGCCAGACGGTTGTAGGTGACCACAACAGCACAGATGCGCGCCGCAGACATCAGAGCGGGTTGACCGTGAAGGCAGGCATCTTTTCCTGGGCTTCCGTCGCCGCCAGGAAGCGGCGCCCGCAATCCAGCGCCTCACGGATCGTCACATCCATATCAAGGTAACGATAGGTGCCCAGACGGCCCACGAAGGTCACATTCGGCTCGGCCTCGGCCTTGGCCACATATTCGGCCAGCAGCGTTTTTTCCGCCACCTGCCGGATCGGGTAATACGGAATATCCTCGGGCCCGCAGGCGCGCGAGAATTCCTTGTACAGCACCGATCCCTCATGGCTTTCCCAGGGCGAGAAATGCTTGTGTTCGGTGATGCGGGTATATGGCACATCCACATCGCCATAGTTCATCACGGCACAGCCCTGATAATCGCCCTGATAGCTGAACCGTTCAAAATCCAGCGTGCGATAGCCCAGCCGGCCCAGATCAAAGCCGAACCAGCCATCAATCGGACCGGAATAGAACACATGATCATAATCCGCCGCCTGAGCGCGGCTGAACGTGGTGTTCAGCCGGACAGTGATATTCTCATGGTCCAGAATCCGTTCCACCATGGCGGTATAGCCGTTTTCCGGCATCCCCTGAAACTGGTGGAAGAAATAGTTGTCGTCATAGTTGAACCGCACCGGCAGCCGTTTCAGGATCGAGGCCGGCAGTTCGCTGGGCGAACAGCCCCATTGCTTGATCGTATAGCCCTTGAAAAACGCCTCATACAGATCTGGGCCGACAAAGCGCAAAGCCTGTTCTTCAAAGGTCTGCGGATCGGCGATCGAAGTATCGGCCTTCGATTCCAGGAACACCCGCGCCTCATCGGGGCGCAGGGTCTGGCCAAAGAACTGGTTGATCGTATGCAGGTTCACCGGCAGCGAATACACTGCCCCCTGCGACGTGGTCTTCACCCGGTTCTTGTAGGGCAGGAAGGTTTCATGGCGGTTCACATATTCCCACACCTCGGCATCATCGGTATGAAAGATATGCGGGCCATAGATATGCACCATCACATCCGTATCGGCATCGCGTTCGGTATGGCAGTTGCCCGCCACATGCGGCCGTGCATCCACAATGGTAATCCGGTGGCCGGCCTCAGCCAGCATCCGCCCGATCACGGCGCCTGAAAGTCCCGCGCCCACCATCAGACAATGCTTGCTCATGAATGTCCGCCCCTCTGAAATCCGGTTTGCTTTCCCCTATCATACACCCCGCCCAAGTAAAGGGAGCGCGGGCCGCCGCAGGCCGACTGCCGCCCATCTGGCGCCCATTCACCTGCCCGCCCGCTTGCCCGGCGCGGCTGGCCGCGCCATATAGGGGCGGCACTGGAGGCAGATGGATATGGCAGAAGACAGGTTTCCCGGCTGGCATGGCACCACAATTCTGGCGGTGCGCCGCGGTGGCGAGGTGGTGGTGGCAGGCGATGGCCAGGTGAGCCTGGGCCAGACCGTCATCAAGGGCACGGCGCGCAAGGTGCGCCGCCTGTCGCCCGGTGGCCGCGATGTGGTCTGCGGCTTTGCGGGGTCGACCGCCGATGCCTTCACCCTGCTGGAACGGCTGGAGAAAAAGCTGGAGGCCGCACCCGGCCAGCTGGCCCGCGCCTGTGTCGATCTGGCAAAGGACTGGCGGATGGACAAATACCTCCGCAATCTCGAAGCCATGCTGATCGTGACCGACGGGCGCGACCTCTTCGTGATCACCGGGGCCGGCGACGTGCTGGAACCCGAACATGACGTGGCCGCCATCGGATCGGGCGGCAATTTCGCGCTGGCCGCCGCGCGCGGCCTGATGGAAACCGATCTGCCGGCGGAAGAGATCGCCCGCCGCGCCATGGCGATTGCCGCCGATATCTGCGTTTACACCAATGGCCGGCTGACGGTGGAACGGATCGGCGCCTGATCCCTCAGGCGCCTTCCTTTTCTGCCAGCCCCTGCAGCAGGGCCATGCGCTGTTCGGCAAAGCCACCCGGGCGCGGGGCCAGATCGCGCATCGCCCGCACAAAGAACTGCCGGTAATCCCCGCGCGCCTCGCAATAGGCCAGCAGCTTTACCCCCTGCGGCGGATGCACCAGAGCCAGGGGCTGCACCGCCCGTTCCGACACCTGGTCAGACAGATCGGTATAGCCAAAGAACACCGGCCGCGCAGCGCCGATGGCCGCGTGCAGCACCGCCAGCGCTTCGGGCGTCGCCGCCGGCATGTCGCCCGGCGAATAGGCCGCCGGCCGCACATCCAGCTTGCGGTACAGCCGGGCCAGCAGCGCGCCCTCGGGGTCGGTTTCGGCCAGCCGGTCGATGGCGGCCCGTGCCGCTGCCGCCGAAACCGGATCACCGCGATGCCCGGCCAGCGCCAGCCCGCGCAAGGCCGCATCGCGCAGCGCCGGGTCGATCGCCGGGGCCGCCTGTGCTGCGCTGACCGGCAGGCCCATGGCAGCAGCGCCAATGGCCAGGCCCCGCGCCAGCGCGCGGCGGGTCAGCATCAACGGGGCGGGCGGGGCGCGACGGGGGCGCATGGCGAAACTCCTTGTTACAAACGCGGCGGCAATCTGCCGCCACAGCGGCCCCCCTGTCCAGCGCCTTGCTTGAAACGGGGTCGGCACAGCTTTAAGTGATGCGCAGATGTAACGGAGGCCCGCCGATGACCAATCTCACCCCGCGCGAAATCGTGTCGGAACTGGATCGCTTCATCATCGGGCAGGCGCAGGCCAAACGCGCCGTCTCCGTCGCCCTGCGCAACCGCTGGCGGCGCAAGCAGCTGGGCGATGATCTGCGCGACGAGGTCTATCCGAAGAACATCCTGATGATCGGCCCCACCGGCGTGGGCAAGACCGAAATCAGCCGTCGGCTGGCCAAGCTGGCCCGCGCGCCCTTTCTCAAGGTCGAAGCCACCAAATTTACCGAAGTGGGCTATGTCGGCCGCGATGTCGACAGCATCATCCGCGATCTGGTGGATACCGCCATGGTCGAAACCCGCGAACGGATGCGCGAGGATGTGAAGGCCCGCGCCCTGAAGGCCGCCGAAGACCGGGTGATCGAGGCCATCGCCGGCAAGGATGCCCGCGAACAGACCCGCGAAATGTTTCGCGCCAAGCTGAAAACCGGCGCGCTCGACAGCACGCTGATCGAACTCGATGTGCCCGATCAAAGCCCCTTCCCGATGATGGGCGGTGGCGGCAATGGCATGGAAATGCAGATGCAGGGCCTGCAGGATCTGTTCAAGGCCTTCGGCACCCGCAGCACCCGCAAGAAGCTGACCGTGGCCGACAGCTATGAAATCCTGCTGGGGCAAGAGGCCGACAAGCTGCTGGATGACGAAGCCGTGCGGGCCGCCGCGCTGGAAGCCGTGCAGGAAAACGGCATCGTCTTTCTGGATGAAATCGACAAGATCTGCGCCCGTGCCGATGCACGCGGCGCCGATGTCTCGCGCGAAGGTGTGCAGCGCGACCTGCTGCCGCTGATCGAGGGCACCACGGTTTCCACCAAATTCGGCCCGGTCAAGACCGACCACATCCTGTTCATCGCCTCGGGCGCCTTCCATGTCGCCAAACCTTCGGATCTGCTGCCCGAACTGCAGGGCCGCCTGCCCATCCGGGTCGAACTGCAGGCCCTGACCGAAGGCGATTTTGTCCGCATCCTCACCGAAACCGACAATGCGCTGACCCGGCAATATGCCGCGCTGATGGCCACCGAACAGGTGACCGTCCGCTTCACCGAAAACGGCATCGCCGCTCTGGCGCGCATTGCCGCAGAAGTGAACGCCAGTGTCGAGAATATCGGGGCAAGACGGCTGTATACGATACTGGAGCGGGTCTTCGAAGAACTGTCCTTCACCGCGCCCGACCGGGGCGGCGAAGAGGTGGTGGTGGATGCCGCCTTCGTCGAGGCCAATGTGGGCGCCCTCGCCCGCTCCGCCGATCTGAGCCGTTATGTCCTCTGACCTGTGAACCCAAGGGGTAGCACTTGACCGTGACGCGCATTCCGCTGGCGATCTGCCTTGTTGCCCTGACAGCCTGCACCCCGCGCGGGGCGGTGACGGTTTACCCCGCTGCCGCCGATGTCGGCGATGTCGAAGAGGTCTTCGTGGCCACCACCCGCAAATTCGAGGTGGAAAAGGGCACTTTCGGCGCCATGCGGTCCGAAACAGAGGTGTTCGGCCGCTTTGCCATCTCGGTTCCGCCCGATCGTGCGCTGGGGGCCATCACCTTTCCAGGGCGGTCGATCAAACCCGATCCGCGCAAGCACTTCCTCACCGTCGAACAGGAGTTGCACAAGGATTCCAGCGCCTTCCGCAAAAAGCTGTCCACCGCGCTGAAAGAGCTGCCACCGGGCCGGCGCGAAGCGGTGATCTATGTGCATGGCTTCAACAACACCTTTGCCGAAGGCCTGTATCGCATCGCCCAGCTTAGCCATGATCTGGATATGCCCGGCGTGACGCTGCATTACAGCTGGCCCTCGGCCGGCAATCCGCTGGGCTATGTGTCAGACCGGGATTCGGCAATGTTCGCCCGCGACGGGCTGGAACTGCTGATGCGCGAAGCCGCGGCCGCCGGCGCCGAACGGATCCTGCTTGTCGCCCATTCCATGGGCTCTGCCCTCACGATGGAGGCGCTGCGCCAGGTGGCGATCCGGGGCGACCAGAATCTGAAAGGCAAGATGGGCGGTGTGATCCTGATCTCGCCCGATATCGACGTGGATCTGTTCCGGATGCAGGCCAAGGCCTATGGCGCCCTGCCTCAGCCCTTCCTGATCTTCGGATCAGACCGCGACCGCCTGCTGACGCTTTCGGCGCGGATCACCGGCCAGCCGCAGCGGCTGGGCAATCTTTCCGATATCAACCGCGTGGCCGATCTGAATGTGACCTTTCTGGACACCCAGGCCTTTTCGGCGGGTGCGGGCCATTTCAACCTCGGTGACAGCCCCGCCCTTTTGCAGCTGATGCAGCGCATTGGCGAGGTGGATCAGGCCTTTGGCGCCGATCAGACCGACCGCGTCGGCCTGCTGCCGGGCGTGGTGCTGACGGTGCAAAGCGCCACCCAGATCGTGCTGGCCCCGGTGGCCGTGGTTGCGGAAGAACTGACGCGCTGACCCCGCGCCGCGCATCGGCCTGAACCTGTCGCCTTCCGTCTTGCGCGCCGCTGGCCCCGCGCCTAGCCTGCCCGCAACAGGAGACCATGATGACAGATCACGTCAGCACCCATCAGGCCGAAGACGACGCGCGCAACGAAAACATCCTCATCTACGTCAATGGCCGCATCCTGCCCAAGGCCGAGGCGGTGGTGTCGGTCTATGATTCGGGCTTCATGCTGGGCGATGGCGTGTGGGAGGGCGTGCGGCTCTATAATGGCCGCTGGTCCTTTCTGGACGAACACATGGATCGGCTGTTCGAGGCCGCCAAGGCGATCGACCTTGATATCGGCCTGACCCCCGATCAGGTGAAACAGGCGATCTTCGATACCCAGGCCGCCAATGGCATGGAAACCGATGCCCATGCCCGGCTGATGGTCACGCGCGGGGTGAAGACCCGGCCGTTCCAGCACCCCAAGCTCAGCCAGCAGGGGCCGACCATTGCCATCATCATGGAACATTCGCGCCCCAGCATCCCACGCCCCATCACGCTGGCCACCGTGCCGCATCTGCGCGGCCTGCCGATGACGCAAGACCCCAAGCTGAACAGCCATTCCAAGCTGAACTGCATCCTGGCCTGCATCGCCGCCCAAAAGGCCGGCGCCGACGAGGCGCTGATGCTGGATGTGCATGGTTTCGTGAACACCACCAACGCCTGCAACTTCTTCATCATCCGCAAGGGCGAAGTGTGGACGAGCACGGGCGACTACTGCATGAACGGCATCACCCGCCGCAAGGTGATCGAGATCTGCCGGGCAAATGGCATCCCGGTGCATGAGCGGAACTTCAGCCTGGTCGATACCTATGGCGCGGACGAGGCCTTTCTCACCGGCACCTTCGGCGCGCAGACTCCGGTCGGCGTGATCGACGGGCGGCAGATCGGCAACGGCCAGATGGGGCCGGTCACGGAACGTCTGCGCGGGCTTTACAAGGCATTGGTCGGCGCCTGACGCTGTCGGGACAGATGCCCGACGCAGGCCAGACGCAGGGAAGACAGGAAACCGACATGAAAATCGCAATGTGGAGCGGGCCGCGCAATCTGTCGACCGCTATGATGTATGCCTTCGCGGCGCGCGGCGATTGTGCCGTGTGGGACGAGCCGTTCTATGCCGCCTATCTGGCCGCCACCGGCCTGGATCATCCGATGGCCGCCGAGGTGATCGCCGCCGGCGAAACCGATCCCGCAGCGGTTTCTGCGGCCTGTACCGGCCCGGTGCCAGAAGAGAAATTCCTTTGGTATCAAAAGCATATGACCCTGCATATGATCCCCGGTTTTGATCGCGGATTTCTGCGCGGGCTGACCAATGTGTTCCTGATCCGCCATCCGGCGCGGGTTGTGGCCAGCTATTCCAAAAAGCGCGAAAGCCCGACGCTGGCCGATATCGGCTTTGTGCAGCAGGCCGAACTGTTCGATCAGGTGGCGGGCTGGCTGGGCCAGGCGCCCCCCGTGGTCGATAGCGCCGATATCCGGTCCAAGCCTCGGGAAACGCTGACAAATCTTTGCGCGGCGCTGGGGATTCCCTTCACCGAATCCATGCTGCGCTGGCCCGCCGGCCCCAAATCCTATGACGGCGCCTGGGCCCCGCATTGGTACAATGCCGTCCATGCCTCCACCGGCTTTGATGAACCCGAAGGCCCCCTGCCCGACCTGCCGCCCGAATATCAGGATCTGGTGGAACAGGCCCTGCCCTTCTACAACAAATTGCGGGCCTTGGCGCTTTAACCCAGAAGTTTTGCCAGCCCCATGGCGACGGCCGGATTGCCCGAAAGCTTCAGCTTGCCCGTCGCCATGGCCATCATCGGGTTCAGCTTGCCCTTCAGCAGGCTCACCAGATTCTCGCGGCTCAGCCGAAGGGTGCAATCCGCCGCGCGGTCTGTTGTGCTGGCGGTGCCATCGGCCAGAACAATCACCCCATCCGCCCCGCAATCGAACTTCAGGCTGCCTGAGAAAGCCTTGGTTTCCAATGCTTTGCGAATATCAGCTGCGATCTGTTCCATGTTATCCCCCTGCTTTCGCGCCAGATAAGACCAGCGGCATCTGCCGGGCAACAACGCCGTTGCGTCACAAAAGCAAAGGGCCGCACCCGAAGGCACGGCCCAAAAATGTTTCATGTGAAACAAAGGCTTACTTCTTCGCCACCCGGGCATTGCGCGTGGCGATCAGTTTCAGACGCAGCGCGTTCAGGCGGATGAAGCCGGCCGCGTCTTTCTGATCATAGGCGCCGGCGTCTTCTTCGAAGGTCACATGCTTTTCGCTGTAGAGCGAATGGTCCGACCAGCGGCCTACACAATGCACTGAGCCTTTGTAAAGCTTCAGCCGCACGGTGCCCGACACATTTTCTTGTGATTTGTCGATGAGCGCCTGCAACATCTCGCGTTCGGGGCTGAACCAGAAGCCGTTGTAGATCAGTTCGGCATAGCGCGGCATCAGGCTGTCCTTCAGGTGGCCTGCACCGGCATCCAGCGTGATCTGTTCAATGCCGCGATGCGCCTCCAGCAGCACGGTGCCGCCGGGCGTTTCATAGATGCCGCGCGATTTCATGCCGACAAAGCGGTTTTCCACAAAATCCAGCCGCCCGATGCCATGCTTGCCGCCCAGCTCGTTCAGCTTGGTCAGGATGGTCGCCGGCGACAGGGTTTCGCCATTGATCGCCACGGCATCGCCCTTTTCGAAGGTGACTTCGATATATTCCGGGGTATTGGGCGCATCTTCCGGCGAAACGGTGCGCTGATACACATAATCCGGCGCCTCATCGGCCGGATTTTCCAGCGCCTTGCCCTCGCTGCTGGTATGCAGCAGGTTGGCATCCACGCTGAACGGTGCCTCGCCGCGCTTGTCCTTGGCGATCGGAATCTGGTTGGTTTCCGCGAATTCGATCAGCTTGGTGCGCGAGGTCAGATCCCATTCCCGCCAGGGCGCGATCACCTTGATCGACGGATCCAGCGCATAGGCCGAAAGCTCGAACCGGACCTGATCATTGCCCTTGCCGGTGGCGCCATGGGCCACGGCATCGGCGCCGTGTTTATGCGCAATTTCAACAAGATGCTTCGAAATCAGCGGCCGCGCGATCGAGGTGCCCAGCAGATACAGCCCCTCATAGACCGCATTGGCGCGGAACATCGGGAAGACGAAATCGCGCACGAATTCTTCGCGCACGTCGACGATATGGATATTCTCGGGCTTGATGCCCAGCAGCTCTGCCTTGGCACGCGCGGGCTCCAGCTCTTCGCCCTGCCCCAGATCGGCGGTGAAGGTGATGACCTCGCAGCCATATTCGGTCTGCAGCCACTTGAGGATGATCGAGGTATCAAGGCCGCCGGAATAGGCAAGCACGACTTTCTTGGGCTTAGACATGTGGCGCTCCTTCACGGTTTCGCCCGCGATTAAAGGGAAATCGGGGCAAGGGCAAGCACCGGAGGGCCTGCGGGCGGTTGACATGGCGCTGCGGCTCTGACTGTTTCGGCTTGGATCAACAGGAGATCGCAATGAAGGCCTGGCATATTTTCATCCATTCTGTTCGTCAGGTGTTCGGCAATTTCAATGCGGCCCTGCGCATGTCGGCGGCAATCTATGTGGCACAGGCGGCCATCGCGCTGGCCTTCGGGCCGCCGGTGCCTGCTGCGGGCACTGACGCGGCGCAGACGCCCGAAAACCTTTTTGGCCTGGCGGTGACGGTTTTTGCCTTTCTTGTCGGCTCTTTGTGGATTGCAGTCGCCTGGCACCGCTATGTGCTGCGGGTGGAGGATGCGCCGGGGGCCGTGCCACCGTTCCATGGCGCCCGCATGGCGGATTACTTTGTCAAATCCATCCTGATCGGGCTGATTGCCGGGGCTGTGGGGGCTGTGGTGGGGATGCTGGTTGCCTTCCTTCTGGTGCCGCTGATGGGGCCTGCTGCCGGTTCGCTGGTGCCGATGGTGGTGATGGTGCCGGTCTTCGTGGTGCTCTACCGTTTCAGTGCCATCCTGCCCGGCATCGCCATGGGCGAGCCGGTGCGCTTTACCGCAGGCTGGGAGGCAACGGCGGGCGAAACCGGCACCATGGTGGGCCTCGCGGCGATTTCTGCGCTGGCTTCGGTGCTGCTGGGGCTGCCGCTGCTGATGCTGGGCGGTATTCTGGCACTGCTGTGGGAGTTTCTGGCCAATTGGGTGCAGCTGATGGTCGGCATTTCCATCCTGACCACGCTTTACGGCCATTACATTGAAAAGCGCGCGCTGGTCTGAGGCTTGCCATTCGCGCTTGGCCGGGTCTAATCGGGGTATGAGTGATTTTGCCCAAAACGCCCGCTTCACCACGGCAGCCCTGCGCGACCTGTTCGATCCCACCCCCCTGCAGCGCAACGATCATCTGTCGGCGCGCTACGGGGCCGAAATCTATCTGAAACGCGAAGATCTGACGCCTGTGCGCAGCTACAAGCTGCGCGGGGCCTTTACCGCCATGCGCAAGGTGCGGGCCGCCCAGCCCGATCAGCAGCATTTTGTCTGTGCCAGCGCAGGGAACCATGCGCAGGGCATGGCCTATGCCTGCCGACATTTCGGGGTTCGGGGCACGATCTTCATGCCGGTGACCACGCCGCAGCAGAAGATCGAAAAGACGCGCACCTTTGGCGGCACTTCCATCGAAATCGTGCTGACCGGCGATTATTTCGACCAGACGCTGGCCGCCTCGCAAGAGTTCTGCCGGGCGCAGGCTGCGCATTTCCTGTCGCCCTTCGATGATGCCGATGTGATCGAAGGGCAGGCCAGCGTGGGGGTGGAGCTGCTGGATCAGCTGGGCCGCGCGCCGGATCTGGTGATTCTGCCGGTGGGGGGCGGCGGGCTTGCCTCTGGTGTGACGCGCTATCTGCGCGCGGTGGCGCCGGAGACCGGCTTTCGCTTTGTAGAGCCTTTGGGCGGGGCCAGTATGCAGGCTGCCCTGCAGGCGGGGCAGCCCGTCACCCTGCCGCGCATCAACAGTTTTGTCGATGGCGCGGCCGTGGCACGGCTTGGGGCGGCGACCTTCGCCTGCCTGTCCTGGGCCAGCCCCGATCAGGTGCTGCTGGCGCCCGAAGACCGGATCTGCATCACCATGCTGGAGATGCTGAATGTCGAAGGCATCGTGCTGGAACCCGCGGGCGCCCTTTCTGTGGATGTGCTGCCGGTTCTGGCAGAGGATATTCGCGGGAAAACCGTGGTTTGCGTCACCTCCGGCGGGAATTTCGATTTCGAGCGCCTTCCAGAGGTGAAAGAGCGGGCGCAACGCTATGCCGGGCTGAAGAAGTATTTCATCCTGCGGATGCCGCAGCGGCCGGGCGCGCTGCGCGAGTTTCTGATGATGCTGGGGCCGGATGACGATATCGCGCGGTTCGAATATCTGAAGAAATCGGCGCGGAACTTCGGATCCGTGCTGATCGGGATCGAAACGAGGGCGGCAGAGAATTTCGACCGTATGGCCGAACGGATGGATGCGGCCGGATTCACCTGGCGCGATATCACCGGCGATGATGCTTTGGCTGAATTTCTGATCTGATCGCGGGGCCATGGCGCATCAGGCCGCTGTAAGCCGCGCCATGGCCGCCAGAAATTCGGCTTTCGATTCGTGATACAGCGATACAAGCCCCGGCAGATCCGCCTCTGCCCGGGCGCCGATCCCGCGCCGCTCTGTCTGCTGGCAGCGCAGGGCCAGCTGGTGGAAGCCAAGGTTCAGCGCGCTGCCTTTCAGGAAATGCAGATCGGCATCCAGATCGGCGCTGCCTGCCGCAAGCCTTGCGATGACCACATCGGTTTCATCCAGAAACAGGCTGATGATCTCGGCAAAGCCATCTTCGCCCACTTCGGCCCGCAGATCCGCCACCCTTTCCCAATCAATCACGTCAACCCCCGGTCACTTGCCTTGCACCCTGTTCGCAGGTTGGCCCCGCGACATTAACAGCCGGTTACTGCGCGCCCCCGTTTCCCGCGTCATTTTAGCTTTCACCAAGTCTTAAGCTCTGCCGCCGAATCTGCCTGTCAGGCGGGGATGGAGTGGCGGGATGAACATGATGCGGGGCGGGCGGCAGGCGCCGGTGGTGCCGCGACGGGTTTTGGTGGTGGATGACAGCAAGGCGCAGCGGCGGGTGCTGTCGCTGTCGCTGATGCGGCAGGGCTATCAGGTGATGGAGGCCGCTACGGGGGAAGAGGCGCTGGCGCTGTGCCGCCACACCGCCTTTGATTTCATCCTGTCGGATTGGGTGATGCCGGGCCTGTCGGGCCCCGATTTCTGCCGTGCCTTCCGCGCCTTGCCACAGGAAAGTTATGGCTATTTCATCCTGCTGACCTCGAAATCCGAAAAGGGCGAGGTGGCGCATGGGCTGGATCTGGGGGCCGATGATTTTCTGACCAAGCCGGTCAATGCCGATGAACTGCACGCGCGGTTGCGGGCGGGGGAGCGGATTCTGGGGATGCAGCGCGAGCTGGTGGAGAAGAACCGCCTGATCGGGCGCACATTGGCGGAACTGCAGAAAGTCTATGATTCGCTGGACCGCGACCTGATCGAGGCGCGCAGGCTGCAACAGACCATGGTGCGCGAAAGGCACCGGAATTTCGGGCGCGGCGCGGCCTCGATCCTGCTGAAACCTTCGGGGCATGTGGGCGGCGATCTGGCGGGGTTCTTTGAAATCAGCGCGCGGCGGGTTGCGCTTTATTCGGTGGATGTCTCGGGCCATGGCGTGGCCTCTGCGATGATGACGGCGCGGCTGGCGGGGCATCTGTCCGGCGCCTCGCCCGATCAGAACATGGCGCTCAGCGGCGGGGGCGACGGGCGGCAGGGGGCCTGGCCGCCCGAGATGGTGGCGGCAAGGTTCAACCGCATGATGCTGGAGGATATGCAGGTCGAACAATACTTTACGATGGCCTATGCCGAGGTAGATCTGGAAAGCGGGCGGGTGCAGCTGGTGCAGGCCGGGCATCCCCATCCGCTGATCATCCGCGCGGGCGGGGCGATCGAACGGCTTGGCCAGGGCGGGCTGCCGATCGGCCTGCTGCCCGATGTGGTCTTTGACCGGGTGGAGGCGCGGCTGGCACCGGGGGACCGGCTGTTCCTGCTGTCGGACGGGGTTACGGAATGTCCGGCCCCGGATGGCACCGAACTGGGCACCGAGGGGCTGGAGATGTTTTTGCGCCGCAACGCCGATCTGGAGGACCGGGCGCTGCTGGAAACGCTGGTCTGGGAGCTGCACGCCCATACGGGCGGCGGCGATTTTCCCGATGATGTTTCGGGGGTGCTGTTCCGCTATGCCGGCTAACCTGAGTCGCGTTAGCGCGCGCCTGTCAGCACCCGGGTCAGCATCGCCCGGTCACCGGGATTTCCCAGAAGCCCGACAGCCTCTGCCGCAGGCAGCCAGACGGCGCTGTGCCCCGGTTCGGTGGGCGGGCCGATGGGCAGGATGGGCTGTGCCAGATAGAGGGTGCAGAGCTTTTCGGCCCAGAGATCATAATCCGGCATATAGCAGAACCGGCGGAAGGCCCCGATGCGGCGGCGGATGCGGATATGCCAACCGGTTTCCTCCATCACCTCGCGGTGGAGGGCGGCGATCGGATGCTCTCCGGGGTCTATGCCGCCGCCGGGCAGTTGAAATTCGGGGGTCGGCGCGTCCTGAAAGGTGGTCAGCAGCTGATCCCCCTCCAGCAGCACCGCATAGACGCCGGGGCGCCGCTTGTAGCGCTGCCCTGCCTTCACTGCCTCGCCATAGCGCCGTATCATCCCTTGGACCCCGAACTTGCCCTGCCTATATAGGCGCGGTATGCCAAGACTGGCGCCTTCAGGAAACCCCCCCGGGAAAACTTCATGACCATCGGCTCGCAAATCGCATGGGACGATACCGTCCTGCCATTCCAACTTGATCATGCCGACATCCGCGGCCGCGTGGCGCGGCTGGATGGTGTGCTGGATCAGGTGCTGAAACAACACAATTACCCACCGCAGATCGAGGCTTTGGTCTGCGAGGCCACGCTGCTGACCGCGCTGATCGGCCAGACGATCAAGCTGCGCTGGCGGCTTTCGCTGCAGATCCGGGGCACCGGCGCGGTCAAGATGGTGGCCACCGATTATTATGGCCCGACCGAAGACGGCCAGCCCGCCCGGATGCGGGCCTATGCCCATTTCGAACCCGATCAGCTGGAGGGCGCCGACAAGCCCTTTGATCTGCTGGGCGAGGGCTATTTCGTGATCGTCATCGACCAGGGCCAAGGTACGACCCCCTATCAGGGCATCACCCCGCTGACCGGCGGCACTTTGGCGGCTTGTGCCCAGACCTATTTCGCGCAATCCGAACAGCTGCCGACCAATTTCGCACTGACCTATGGCCAGTCGCAGACACCGGGCGGGGCGCCGCATTGGCGGGCCGGCGGCGTGATGATCCAGCATATGCCCAAAGCCTCGCCCTTCGCGGCGCAGGAGGGTGGCTCGGGCGAGGGCGGTCTGCTGCAGGCACAGGATATCGTGCAGGGCGAGGATGGCGAGAACTGGAACCGGGTGAACATGCTGCTGGAAACGGTGGAGGAGATGGAGCTGATCGGGCCTTCCGTCGCCCCCACCGATCTGCTGGTGCGGCTGTTCCACGAGGAAGGGCCGCGGGTGTTCGAAACCCAGCCGGTGCGCTTTGGCTGTTCGTGCTCGGCGGAAAAGGTGCGCTCGTCGATGTCGATCTATTCGGCCAAGGATCTGCGCCACATGACGACGCCCGAAGGCATCGTGACCGCCGATTGCCAGTTCTGCGGCGCGCATTACGAATTTGATCCGGCAACCCTGGGGTTCGAGGCGGAAGCGGCGGCGAAGGCGGCGCGCGATGCAACCTGAAGATCTGATCCGGGCGCTGCAACGGCCTGCGCCTGAAAGCTCGGATTACGATCTGAACCCGGCGGTGGTTCTGCCTGCGGGGCGCAAGCTGCGCCCTGCAGCGGTTCTGGTGGCCATCTGCGAAGGGCAGGCGGGGCCAGAGGTGCTGCTGACCAAACGCGCTTCGGGGTTGAAACATCACCCCGGGCAGATCGCCTTTCCCGGCGGCAAGATTGATGACGGCGATCGTTCGGCCGAGGCGGCGGCGCTGCGCGAGGCGCAAGAGGAAGTGGGGCTGAACCCGGCGCTGGTGCGGGTGCTGGGCCGACTGCCTGCGCATGAAACGGTGACCGGCTATACGGTGATCCCGATTCTGGCGCATATCGGCGGGCCATTCGTGACCCGCGCCGAGGCGGGCGAGGTGGAAGAGGTGTTTCGCGTGCCGCTGGTGCATCTGGCGGATCGCAGCCGTTACCGGATCGAGCGGCGGCAGTGGCGCGGCCAGTGGCGGCGCTATTATGCCGTGCCCTGGGGGCCTTATTATATCTGGGGCGCCACGGCGCGCATCCTGCGCGGGCTGGCAGACCGGCTGGCATGAAAGTGACCGGGGCCTGGATTGCCGATGCCGGAACGCAGGCCATCTGCGCCGTGCTGGTGGCGGCGGGCTGGCGGGCGCTGTTCGTGGGCGGCTGCGTGCGCAATGCGCTGCTGGGCGTGCCGGTGGGCGATATTGATATTGCCAGCGATGCGCCGCCTCAGGTGGTATCGGATCTGTGCCGGGCGGCCGGGTTCAAGGTGGTGCCGACGGGCATCGACCATGGCACGGTGACGGTGGTGGCCAATGGCGTGCCGCATGAGGTGACGACCTTCCGCCGCGATGTGGAAACCGACGGGCGCCATGCGGTGGTGGCCTTTTCGGACCGGATCGAGGAGGACGCCGCGCGGCGCGATTTCACCATGAACGCGCTTTATGCCGCGCCCGATGGCACGGTGATCGACCCGCTGGGGGGGCTGCCCGATCTGCAGGCGCGGCGGCTGCGCTTTGTAGGTGACCCGGCGCTGCGCATCCGCGAAGATTATCTGCGCATCCTGCGGTTCTTCCGCTTTCATGCGATGGTATGGCGATCCGGCGCAGGGCATTGATCCCGAAGGGCTGGCCGCCTGTGCCGCGCTGGCCGAGGGTCTGGCGGGGCTGTCGGCAGAACGCATCGGGGCCGAGATGAAAAAGCTGCTTGCGGCGGCGGATCCGGCACCGGCTGTGGCATCCATGGCGCAGGCGGGCGTGCTGGCGCGGGTTCTGCCAGGGGCCGATGCGCGGGGGCTGGCGCCGCTGGTGCATCTGGAGGCCGGGCGGGCGCCGCGCTGGTTGCGGCGTCTGGTGGTGCTGGGCGGGGCGGATGTGGCGCAAAGCTGGCGCCTGTCGCGCAGCGAGGCCCGCGATCTGGGGCGGCTGCGCGATGCGGTGGGTTCGGGGGAAAGCCCGGCGGTTCTGGGCTGGCGGATGCAGGCCGATCTGGCGGCGGATGCCGTTCTGGCGCGGGCGGCGCTACTGGAAATGTCGCTGCCGGACGGGTGGGACGCCGATGTGGCGCGGGGCGCCGCCGCGCAGATGCCTGTGAAACCGGCTGATCTGATGCCCGGCCTGCAGGGGCAGGCGCTGGGCGCGCGGCTGAAAGAGATCGAGGCCGCTTGGTGCGCCAGCGATCTGAGGGCCGGGCGTGATGTGCTTTTGCGCGGAAGATCACTTTCGGGTTGAGCGGTTTTCCTTCCGGTCAAATTCGCATATACCAAGCCTGATATTTTTCATCAGGCTTCACCATGTTCCGCTTCTTTGAAGGTCTGGTCGATCCGTATCGGCCCTATATCCGCAGCAATACGCCACCCCGCAGGCTTTGGCCGTTCCTGAAGGAATATGTCGTGCCGTTCCGGGGCGTGTTTGCGATTACGGCGCTGACCTCGATCATCACGGCGGCGGCGGATGTGGCGCTGATCTGGTATGTGGGGCGGGTGGTCGATCTGCTGGCGCAGGGCGACGCCTGCACAGGTTTGGGCCGATTACGGGACCGAGATTATGGCGGTGGCGCTGGTCGTGCTGATCCTGCGGCCGATGGTGCATTTTGTGAATGTGGCGCTGCTGCACAATACCATCCTGCCGAATTTCGGCACGATGATCCGGTTTCGGGCGCATGACCATGTGCTGCGCCAGCCCGTGGGCTGGTTTGAAAGCGATTTTGCCGGGCGGATTGCCAACCGCATCATGCAGACGCCGCCGGCCGCCGGGGATGCGGTGTTTCAAACCTTTGATGCGGTGGCCTTTGCCAGCGTGACCATCGTGGGGGCCGGCATCATGCTGGCCGAGGCGGATCTGCGGTTGCTGTTGCCGCTGGTGCTGTGGCTGGGCCTGTATATGGCGCTGGTGAAATGGACGTTGCGGCGGGCCGGCCCGGCCTCGAAGGCCAGTTCGGATGCGCGGTCTGCGGTGACCGGGCGGGTGGTGGATGCTTATACCAACATTCATTCGGTAAAGCTGTTTGCCCATCACGATCTGGAAATGCGCCATGCCACCGAGGCCATCGAAAAGGCGCGCACCACCTTTCAGCATGAGATGCGGGTGGTCACCAAGATGGATCTGGCGCTGACGGTGCTGAACGGGTTCCTGATCGTGGCCGTCACGGGCTGGGCGATCCTGCTGTGGTATCAGGGGCAGGCAAGTGTGGGCACGGTGGCGGCGGCGACGGCGCTGGTGCTGCGGCTGAACAACATGACCTATTGGATCATGTGGGCGACCACGTGCTTGGTGCAGGCGCTTGGGGTGGTGCAGGAGGGGATGGAGACGATCACCCAGCCCATCGGGCTGGTGGATGCCCCGGAGGCACAGCCCCTGCGGCTGACGCGGGGCGAGATCGTACTGGATCATGTCTCGCATCACTACGGGCGCGGCACGGGGGGGCTGCGCGACATCAGCCTGACGATCCGGCCGGGGGAACGGATCGGGGTTGTCGGGCGTTCGGGTGCCGGGAAATCGACTTTGGTGAAGCTGATGCTGCGGTTCTATGATTGCGAAGGCGGGCGCATCCTGTTCGACGGGCAGGATATTGCGCGGGTCACGCAGGATTCGTTGCGGCGCGAAATCGGCATGGTGCAGCAGGACAGCAGCCTTCTGCACCGCTCGGTGCGGGAAAACATCCTGTATGGCCGCCCCGAGGCGACAGAGGCGGATATGATCCTGGCCGCGAAACGGGCCGAGGCGCATGAGTTCATCCTGACGCTGGAAGACCCGGAAGGGCGCCGGGGTTATGATGCCCATGTGGGCGAGCGGGGGGTGAAACTTTCGGGCGGGCAGCGGCAGCGTATCGGGCTGGCGCGGGTGATCCTGAAGGATGCGCCGATCCTGATCCTGGACGAGGCGACCAGCGCGCTGGACAGCGAGGTGGAGGCGGCCATCCAGTACACGCTGGATACGGTGATGCAGGGCAAGACCGTGATCGCGATTGCGCACCGGCTTTCCACCATTTCGGCCATGGATCGCATCGTGGTGCTGGAAGATGGCGGCGTGGCCGAAGACGGCAGCCATGCCGCGCTTTTGGCGCAGGGCGGGCTATATGCCCGGTTCTGGGCGCGCCAGTCCGGCGGCTTCATCGGAACGGAGGAACAGGTTTGAAAGTATTCGAGACGCTGGGCGGATTTATCGACGCCTTTCGCCCGGCACAGGGTGTGCCGCCCCAGCGTCTGACGGGCTTTTTTGCCTGGTGCCTGAACGGATCCTGGCCGCCGCTGATTGTGGCGGGCGTGATTTCCGCGATTTCGGGCACGACCGAGGTGGTTTCGGCGCTGATCCTGGGCTGGGTGGTGGATGCGGCGGTCAGCGGCAGCCCGGCGGGATTTTTTGCCGATAACATGGGGCTGCTGCTGTTGTTCCTGCTGTTTTATCTGGTGCTGCGCCCGCTGGCCTTTGGGGCCTCTTCGGCGTCGAACTCTGTCATCGTGGGGCCGAATGTGTTTCCGCTGGTGCTGAGCCGGTTGCACCGCTGGACGATGGGGCAGAGCGTCACATTCTTTGACAATGATTTTGCGGGCCGTATCGCGCAGAAACAGATGCAGGCCGCGCGGGCGGTTACCGATGTGGCGACCGAATTCATCAATACGATCTGTTTCGCGCTGGCCTCGGTGATCGGGTCGGCCATCTTTCTGCTGGCGATTGATGGCTGGATCGCGCTGGCGCTGATTGTCTGGATGTTCGGCTATTTCGCGCTGATCCGGTTCTTCATGCCGCGGATCAAGAAGAATTCTTCGGCGCGGGCCGCGGCGCGGGCGATGGTTTCGGGGCAGGTGGTGGATACGATCACCAATATCAAGACGGTGAAGCTGTTCGCCCATGCCGCCTTTGAAGACCGCGTGGCGCTGAAAAGCATGGAGGTGTTTCGGGCCCGCAGTCTGGAATTCGGCGAGATTTCCACCTGGTTCCGCCTGTCGCTGATGACACTGGCCGGGGTGCTGCCGATCCTGCTGATTGGCGGGGCGGTGATCCTGTGGCAGCAGGGGGAGGCCACGGCGGGGGCGATTGCGGCATCCGGCGCGGTGGCGATGCGGATTGCGCAGATGACCGGCTGGGTGAGCTTTACGCTGATGTCGATCTATACCAGCGTGGGCGAGGTGGAGGATGCCATGCGCACGCTGTCCATCCCGCATCAGCTGGCCGATGTGCCGGGCGCGGTGGATCTGCCGAAGATCGCCGGTGCGATTGACTATGAGGCGGTCAGTTTTGCCTATGGCCGCCGCCGGGGCGGGGTGGAGGGCGTGACCCTGCGCATTGCGGCGGGCGAAAAGATCGGCATCGTGGGGGCTTCGGGCGCCGGGAAATCCACGCTCGTGTCCTTGCTGCTGCGGCTTTACGATGCGGAAAAGGGGCAGGTTCTGGTCGATGGCCAGGATGTGCGGCAGGTGACACAGGAAAGCCTGCGGCGGCAGATCGGCATGGTGACGCAGGAAACCGCGATGTTCAACCGATCGGCGCGCGACAATATCGCCTATGGCAAACCGGATGCGACCGAGGAAGAGATCATCGCCGCCGCCAAACAGGCCGAGGCGCATGAGTTCATTCTGGCGATGGAAGATCATCAGGGCCGCAAGGGCTATGATGCCTATCTGGGCGAGCGGGGGGTGAAACTTTCGGGCGGGCAGCGGCAGCGCATCGCGCTGGCGCGGGCCTTTGTGAAGGATGCGCCGATCCTGGTTCTGGACGAGGCGACCAGCGCGCTGGACAGCGAGGTGGAGGCCAGTATTCAGGAGGCGCTGGACCGGGTGATGGTGGGCAAGACGGTGCTGGCCATTGCGCACCGGCTTTCGACGATTGCCGCCATGGACCGGATCGTGGTGCTGGATCAGGGCCGGATCGTGGAGGAAGGCCCGCATGATGCGCTGCTGGCGCAGGACGGGCTTTATGCGCGCTATTGGAACCGCCAGTCCGGCGGGTTCATCGGGGTGGATGAAAACGTGGACGGTGCGGCGGCTGCAGAGTAACCTTCTGCCGGGGCAAGGAGGCGTGCATGGTCAATTTCGTCATCTCGACGGTGTCGCGGCTGCCGGTGGGGTTGGTGGACAACCAGTTCGGGCTTGTCACCAATACCGGCGTGCTGAACGTGTTCGGGCCGGACTTCCGGCTGGATGCAATCGAGATCAGGGGGGTGGGCAGTGCGCTTGCGGTCTTTGGTCTGGTGAATGTGTCGCAGGGGTTCAGCGCGATCGAGATGGATGGCAGTTCATCCACCATCCACATCGGCCAGACCGGCGCGCTGGTGGCGGCCACCGGCGATGCCGTCAGCGCCCGGATGAGCGGCAGTTTCGAGCTGGTGAACATGGGCACCATCAGCACGCGGGCGAATGGTATCAGTGCCTTTGCCTCGGATGCGGCGGCGGATGTAACGCTGGCCAATCATGGCACGATCAGCGGGCTGATGGATGGGGTTCTGGCCTCTGTCGGGGCGGGGCGGTTGAAGCTGACCAATACCGGCACGATTTCGGGGCTTTCGGATGGGGTGGATATGTTCGCCACCGCGCAGGTGATCCGGTCGACGCTGATCATCAATACAGGTGTGATTTCGGGGGCGATTTCGGCCGTGAACGGATCGCAGGGCATGGATGTGCTGCGCAATTCGGGCACGTTGCAGGGTGATGTGGTCCTGCGGGACGGGAATGACATTTTCGATTCCCGCATGGGCGTGATGTCGGGTGTGGTGAATGCCGGGGCGGGGAATGACCGGGCTTATGGCAGCCTGGCCGATGACCAGATCTTTGGTGACAGCGGCAATGATACGCTGCGCGGCCATGCGGGCGAAGATACGATGGATGGCGGCGCGGATGCCGATCTGCTGAACGGTGGTGCCGATGATGACAGTCTGTCGGGCGGCGAGGGTGCCGATCTGCTGCTGGGCGGCGGCGGCAATGATACGCTTTCGGGCGGGGCGGGCAGCGATGTCTTCGTGTTCAACGGCATGTCCGGGGTGGATCTGATCACGGATTTCGCGCCCGGCGAAGACCGGATCGACCTTTCGGCCCAAGGCCTGGCGCTGAAGGCTGTGCTGGGGCTGGCCGAGCAGGCGGCGCTGGCCGGGGCCGGGGATCTGCGGCTTGATCTTGGGCTGATTGGCGGTGCGGGTACGATCGTGCTGGACGGGCTGGGAGAAAAAGTGCTTACCAGCGCCGACTTCATTCTTTGATCCCGGATCGCCCGCATGACATGCCAGCTGACCATTTCCCGCCTTGGCCAATATGGCGATGGCATCGCAGAGGGCCCTTCGGGGCCGGTCTTCGTGCCGCAGATCCTGCCGGGCGAGGTTGTCGAGGGGGAGCTGCAGGGGGACCGGCTTCTGGGGGTGCGGATCGTCACGCCCTCGGCCGATCGGGTGAAGCCGCCTTGCAGCCATGCCCGGTCCTGTGGGGGGTGCCTGATGCAGCACGCCCGCGATTCACTGGTGGCGGACTGGAAACAGGGGATCGTGCAGGGCGCGCTGGCGGGGCAGGGGCTGGAGGCAGAGTTTCGGCCGCTTGTCACCTCGCCGCCCCGGTCGCGTCGGCGGGCGAGCCTTTCGGCGCGGCGGACGAAGAATGGCACGCTGATCGGTTTTCACGCGCGGGGATCGGATCTGATCATCCCGGTGCCGAACTGCCAGCTGCTGCACCCCGATCTGATGGCGGCCATGCCGGGGCTGGAGGCGCTGGTTCTGGCGGGCGGGTCGCGCACGGCAGAGCTTGACCTGCTGGTGACGCGCAGCCTGGCGGGGCCGGATGTTCTGGTGCAGGGCGGCAAGCCGCTGGATGCCGATCTGCGGCTGGCACTGGCCCGGGTGGCCGAGGCGCATGGCATCGCCCGGCTGGCCTGGGGGGATGAGGTTGTGGCTTTGCGCACCAATCCGATGCAGCGCATGGGCCGCGCATTGGTTGCACCGCCGCCGGGCGCCTTTCTGCAGGCCACGGCAGAGGGTGAGGCCGCGCTGCTGGCATCCGTGACCGAGGCGGTGGGCGGGGCTGACCGCATCGTGGATCTGTTCGCGGGCGTGGGCACCTTTGCGCTGCCCCTGTCGGAACAGGCCGATATCCGCGCGGTCGAAGGCGATGCGGCCATGATCGCGGCGCTGGATCGCGGCTGGCGGCAGGCCGGCGGGCTGCATCGGGTGACGGCGGAAACCCGTGATCTGTTCCGCCGCCCGCTGGAGCCGGACGAGTTCAAGGGGGTGGGGGCCGTGGTCATCGACCCGCCACGCGCGGGGGCCGAAGCGCAGACTGCAACGCTCGCCCGATCCGGTGTGCCGGTGATCGCGGCCGTGTCCTGCAACCCGGCAACCTTTGCCCGCGATGCAAAGGTGCTGATTCACGGCGGCTATCGGCTGGACTGGATTCAGGTTGTGGATCAGTTCCGCTGGTCGGCCCATGTGGAGCTTTCTGCGCGATTCAGCCGGAAATGACCCTTGTTCTGTGTGTCTGCGCACGGTTGCGTGAACGGACACCCCCAGAAGCGGGATTAACCTGCAGGGGCTTGTCGTGCTATTTTCAGGCAAGGCAAGAAAACAAGAAGCAGATAAAAACAGGCGCTCCATGACCATCGTGCGGATCATTTTCGTGCTTCTCTTTGCTTTGGGCCTGGCGGCCTGTGGCAAGGAAGAGGGCAAGTTCCGCAGCTATCGCGGTGAAGCCGTGACGTCGATCCAGGTGCACAAGGGCGCCCGGAAGATGTATCTGCTGCATAATTCCAAAGTGCTTGAAACCTATGACATCGCGCTGGGCTTCACCCCGGTGGGGCACAAGCAGTTCGAAGGCGATGGCAAGACGCCAGAGGGCACCTATTTCATTGATCGTCACAATCCGAAAAGCCGGTTCCACCTGTCGCTTGGGATTTCCTATCCGAATGTGCGGGATCGGGCCTTTGCGGCATCGCAGGGCAAATCGCCGGGTGGGGATATCATGATCCATGGGCGCAGCGAATATAAGGGCCGCAACAAGGGCGACTGGACGGCGGGCTGCATCGCGGTGAAGGATGAAGAGATCGAGGTGATCTATTCAATGATCCGGCGGAACACACCGATCCACATCCTGCCCTGAAGCGACAGGGGGCGGAATGACAAAGGGGCCCTTGCGGGGCCCCTTTTGCTTTGCAGGTTGTGCAGGCCTTACTGACCGACCAGCTGATCCATTTCAGAGGTCACTTCACGGCCCAGGGCGATGGAGCTTACATTGGCAACCGGCGCGCGGGTACTGTCACCTGTCACCAGGGTCCACCAGAGCTTGCCGCTGGGCTCCTGGAACCAGGAAAAGCCAAGCTCGTTCGACGTGGCATCAAAGACCACGCTGCGGGTATCGGGCTGTTCCAGCCATTCGGCCAGGGTTTCCAGCTCGGACTGATAGGTTTCCGATACCAGCTCGCCGGTGAAATGGCCGGTATATCCGGCACGCTGCACCCGCAGCAGCGGCGAAGACCCGTCAGACCCGAAATGCCAGGGCCGGTTCTGCGCCGACATGTCGCGCGAATGGGCATAGGCGGCAGAGTTCAGCTGGGCGTTCAGCTGCATCGGCACCAGGCCGCGGGCCGTGCGCAGTGAATTCACCGAGTCCAGAACCCGATAGGGGATCTGGGTCTTGTCCGCTTCTGTCATGTTGTAGACACGCGGCAGCGGCCGCCCGTCAGGCCCATACAGATTCTGCTGCGGGGCAGCGGCGCAGCCAGCCAGAAAAGCCGCCGCTGCGAGTGCGAGGACCGGGAGTCTCGTCATCATTCCATCACCAATGCCTGTGCATGGCCCGTCTTTAGCCAATCCCGTGCCGGGGTTCAAACCCAAGTCTGCGTGAAGGGGCAATTGACAAGCCTTTGATTTGCGAAATAGGGCATTTAGCGATAAAAATCACCCGAATTCACTTGCAAGGAGTCGAGCGGATGTCCGCAGACAAGATTTTCACGCCCTCCCGCCGGGCACTCCTTGGCGGTGCTGCGGCGGCACTGGGTGCGGCAGCACTCCCGGCCTGGGCAGATACCGGCATCCGGGCGAATATCTCCAGCTTCCGGATGCTGGACTGGCAGCCCTATTTCACGACCCTGACCAATGGCGCGGTTCTGGTGGATACGCAGTCACGCGCGCTGCATTTCTGGTCGGCGGATCAGTCGGTGTACAAGCTGTATCCCACATCGGTGCCGCTGTCGGATGATCTGACGCGCCGGGGCCGGACCGAGATCATCAAGAAGGTGGTCGGCCCGGAATGGCGGCCGACGCCGTCGATGAAAGAGCGCAATCCCGACTGGCCGGATTACATCGGGCCCGGCCCGGACAATCCGCTGGGCACCCGGGCACTGTGGCTTTCCTGGACCTATTACCGCATCCATGGCACGCATGACACGCGCAAGATTGGACGGAAATCCTCCAATGGTTGCATCGGGATGTACAATGAGCATGTCGAGGAACTTTTTGAGCTGGCGCAAGTCGGTACGCAGGTGTTGCTAATTTGACGCCATGCTCTGGCGGCCCTTGGCCCCCCAAACGGCCTCATTGCGCGTATCATGGTTCAAGTTTACATAACGCAATACGAGGTAAGTCTTGGGTGTGCCGTATCGCCTCTGCAAAATTCGATACGGTGCAATAACTGGAGGTCGAAATGAAGAAACTTGTTCTCGCAGCCGCTCTGACGGTCGCTGCTTCCGCTGCTTTCGCTGGTGGCATGGTTGAGCCGGTCATGGAACCGGAAGTCGTTGAAGCTGCGACCTCGTCGTCGGCTGGCGGCTTTATCGTTCCGCTGCTGCTGCTGCTCGTTGTGGCTGCTGTTGCTTCCAACTGAGCTGACAGCCAGTTTGATCTGAAAGGCGGCAGGGGTTCCTGCCGCCTTTTGCTTTTCGTCCTGGATCAGATCCAGCCGGACAGATTGCTGCGAATCACTTCGGACAGTGCGGTGACATGTGCCGAATCAGCGTTCAGGCAGGGGATATAGGTGAAGACCTCGCCCCCGGCATGTTCAAACGCTTCGCGGATCTCGCCGTTGATCTCTTCCAGCGTTTCGATGCAGTCGGCGCTGAAGGCCGGGGCCATGACGGCGATGCGCTTCTTGCCCTGTTTTGCCAGTTCGGCCACATGTTCGACGGTATAGGGGCGCAGCCATTCCTCGCGGCCGAAGACCGACTGGAACGTGACGTCGATGGCGCCCTTTTCCCAGCCCAGCCGTTCGCGCAGCAGGCGGCTCGTCTTGGCGCATTGGCAATGGTAGGGATCGCCCTCCATCAGATAGCGCTTGGGCATCCCGTGATACGAGGTGACCAGCACATCAGGCCGGTGATCCAGCTGGGCATAGACCCGTTCCACCGATTGCGCCAAGGCCTCGATATACAGCGGATGGTCGAAATATTCGGCCACCGTGCGGCTGGCGGGCTGGCGCTTTTCCTTCATCAGGGCGCGGAAGAACGCGTCATTCGCCGTGGCCGAGGTAGCGCCGGCGTAATGCGGATAGAGCGGGAAGAACAGGATCTTTTCGCAGCCGGCCGCAACCATGGCGCGGACCTTCGATTCGGTTGACGGATTGCCATAGCGCATACAGAAATCCACCATGACGCTGTCGCCATAGCTGTTGCGCAATTCGGCGGCGATCGCCTCTGTCTGATCCCGCGTGATGGTCATCAGCGGGCTTTCATCCTTTTCCTCGTTCCAGATCAGCTTGTAGTTGGCGCCGCTGGTGAAGGGGCGCTTGGTCAGGATGATAAGCTGCAGCAGCGGCTGCCATTTCCAGGCCGGAAAGTCGATCACGCGGCGGTCGGACAGGAATTCGTTCAGATAGCGCCGCATCGACCAGTAATCATAGTGATCGGGCGTGCCCAGATTGGCCAGCAGCACCCCGATCTTCGCTTCGCGCACGGGGGGGTGGTTTGCCGGGGCATGGGCAAGGCGGCCCGTGCCGGGAAGCGTCATCCCTTTGTCCTGCGTGGCGTCCAGCATATGTCTTCTCCTTTATCCTGCAGCCCAGATAGCGGCAGTGGCGCGATGGTCAATTGCTGTTCTTTGTCGCAGCCTTCAGGGCATCTTCCAGCCGCTGAATGGCCGAACCGGGGCGCAGCGGTTTCTGCTGGCTGTCATGCGGGGCCCAGCCCGTCAGGCAGATCACCTCGAAGGTGGCGGCAATCCGGCCTTCGGGCAAGCCATAAGCGGTGTGATAGCGCTGTGCGGCATCGGCAAACAGGCTGCGGCGGGTGAAATGCCGGGGGCGGGCGGCCAGGGCGCTGGCTTCGCCCATGGCGCGCAGATCCTGCATCAGATGCAGCGCATCGCGATAGCTGGCCTGCCGGGTAAAGGCATCGGCCACCGGCAGGTTCAGCCCGGCGCGCTGCAACAGCCCGCCCAGATCGCGGATTTCGCCCATCGGCAGCACGCGGGGCGACAGGCCACCGGCCACCGCCGCCTCGGATTCGGCCAGAACGGCGCGCAATTCGTGCAGCGTCTGGCCCCCCAGCAGGAAGCCCAGAAACAGCCCGTCGGGTTTCAGCGCGCGGCGGCATTGCACCAGCTGGCCCACCGGATCATTGGCCCAATGCAGCGCCATGGCGTGAATCACCAGATCGTGTGCCTGGGGCTGCAAATCCAGCACCTCGGCATCGGGCAGGATTTTCGCCCCCGGCAGCACATCCTGCCAGATTTCGGCAAAAGGCGTGACGATGGCGGGGGCTGTGAACGCCCTGTTAACTGGAATCAGTCTTTCCTGAACTTCGAACACGGCCTCTTCGTGCAGAAACAGCGCCGCGCGGCTGGCGCGGGCGCGGTTGCGGGAAAGGGCCTTGCGATCTGTCAGCGGTGGGGGGGTCATGCTGCCTCCGTTTTGCGGGACCATAGGAGGGTGGGATGAGAATACAAGCGGCGGTGAGGCTGATCTACCCGCCGCAATGTCTCAGCTGCGATGCGTTGGTGACCACGGACTTCGGGCTTTGCGCGCGTTGCTGGCGCGATACGCCCTTCATTGCCGGGTTGGTCTGCGATTGCTGCGGCACGCCGCTGCCGGGGGAAGAGGGGGGCGCGCCGGTGCAATGCGACGATTGCCTGGCGATTGCCCGACCCTGGAGCCGGGGGCGCGCGGTGATGCTGTATCGTGACAACGGGCGGCGGCTTGTGATGGCGCTGAAACATGGGGACCGGCTGGATCTGGCGCGCCCGGCGGCAGACTGGCTGCGCCGGGCGGTGGCGCCGCTGCTGGCGCCCGATACGCTGATTGCGCCGGTGCCGCTGCATTGGATGCGGCTGATCCGGCGGCGCTATAACCAATCGGCGGTGTTGGGCGCCGCATTGGGCAAGCTGTGCAACCTGCCGCATTGCCCCGATCTGCTGCTGCGCTGCCGCAATACCCGCAGCCAGGAGGGGCGCGACCGGGAAGGGCGGTTCGTGAATGTGGAAGGCGCGATCCGGGTGAACCCGCGGCATGACTGGCAGCTGGCCGGGCGGCCGGTGCTGCTGGTGGATGATGTGATGACCTCGGGGGCGACATTGGCGGTCTGCGCCGATGCCTGTCTGGCGGCAGGGGCGGCGCGGGTGGATGTGGCGGTGCTGTGCCGCGTTGCGAAGGATGCTTAATTCCTTATAGTTGCTGCAACTGCGAGGAATGAGTCATGAAACCCGTCGAAATCTATACCACCCCGACCTGCCCCTATTGCCTGGCCGCGAAACGGCTGCTGACGAAAAAGGGTGCGGCCTTCACCGAAATCGACGTCAGCCGTGATCCCGATCTGCGCATGACGATGGCCGAGCGGGCGGGCGGGCGGCGCAGCGTGCCGCAGATCTGGATCGGCGGGCAGCATGTCGGCGGGTCGGATGACATCCATGCGCTGGATCATCAGGGCAAGCTTGACGCCCTGCTGGCGGGCTGAGCGGTGCGGGTCGGCCTTGTTCAGCTGACGGTGGGTGATGATCCGGCGGTGAACCTGCCGGAAACCCTGTCGCTGTTGCGGGCGGCTGCGGCCGGGGGCGCGCAATTCGTGCTGACGCCCGAATGTACCAACTTGCTGAGCGCGAACCGTGATCATCAGCGCCGGGTGCTGCGGCATGAAGAGGCCGATGAAACGCTGGCCGCCCTGCAGGCCGAGGCAAAGGCGCTGGGGATCTGGCTGCTGATCGGGTCACTGGGGCTGTTGACCCATGATGCCGACGGGCGGTTTGCCAACCGGTCTTTCCTGATCGGGCCGGATGGCGGAATTGCCGCGCGTTATGACAAGATCCACATGTTCGATGTGAATGTGTCGGAGACCGAGGTTTACCGCGAATCCGCAGGCTATCGCCCCGGCAACCGCGCCGTTCAGGCCGAGACACCTTTTGCGCAGATCGGCATGGCGGTGTGCTATGACCTGCGCTTTGCCCATCTGTTCCGGCGGCTGGCACAGGCGGGGGCGCAGATCCTGACGGTGCCCGCCGCCTTCAACCACCTGACGGGGCAGGCCCATTGGGAGGTGTTGCTGCGCGCCCGTGCCATTGAAACCGGCTGTTTCGTTCTGGCCCCGGCGCAGACCGGCTTTCACCCGGAAATCGCCGGTGGTGGCAAGGGGCGTCGAACGCATGGGCACAGCCTTGTCATCGCACCCTGGGGCGAGGTTCTGGCCGATGGTGGCACCGAACCCGGCGTGATCTTTGCCGATCTGGATCTGGCCGAGGTGGACCGGGCGCGCGGCCGCGTGCCCGCGTTGCAGCACGACCGCGCGTTTGACGGCCCGTGATGGCAGAGAAAACCGAAGATCTGGCGATTGCGCTGTTCGGCGAGCTGTTCATGGCGGATCAGCTGGCGCGCAACCGCATTTCCAAAGTGCTGCCCAAGGGGATGGAGCTGTCGCATTTCGGGGTGCTGAACCATCTGGCGCGGGCGGGGGATGAACGCACGCCGGCCCAGCTGGCGCGCAGCTTTCATGTGACCCGGGGCGCGATGACCAATACGCTGACCAAGCTGGAATGGGCGGGCCATATCCATATCCGGCCCGATTGGGATGATGCGCGGCGCAAATTCGTGGCGATCAGCCCGGCCGGCCGTTCGGCGCGCGATGCGGCGGTGCAGGCCATCGCGCCGCTGATCGGCGAGGTTGTGCAGGCGCTGGGCGCCGAACGGGTGCGCGCGGTCTTGCCGGTGCTGCGCGAGATGCGGACGAAACTGGAAGGCGACGAGTAAGCGCCGCCTTCCGGTATCTATCAGTTGTTCAGGGCGTTGCGGGTGCGGATCGGGATGCCCAGCACGTTATACACCACACCCAGCACCGCATCGGCCTGCGTGATCGAGCTTTCGGTGACCAGAACCAGATCGCGGTCTGCAATGTCAAACTCGCCCGCGCTGAACAGGCCATCGGCCGTGGTCAGATCCAGTGCGAAGATCATCCGCTGCTTGTGCGGGCCGCTGCCATCGCTGCGCAGATCGGTGGTGGCGTAATTGCGCAGAACCAGCACGCCTTTCGGATTGGCGCGGCTTTCCTGCACGCCGCCAATCAGCGATGCCGCATCCAGCGCGTTGATCCGGTCAGACGGGAAGGGCACCTGCGCCTCTGTGCCGGCAGCGCCGAGCGACAGGAAATAGCGGCTGTCCTTTTCGACAAATACCTTGTCGCCGCCGCGCAAGGTGGTGTCGAGCGAGGGGTTTTCTTTCAGGCGGCTGGCCGAAATGCCATAAAGATTGCCCCCCCGCATCAGCCGGACCTGCGGATTTTGCAGGTTGTCGCTGATGCCACCGCCCAGAGCCAGCAGGCTGAGCACGGTGAAATCGCGGTCGGGCAGCGGATAATTGCCGGGTTTGGTTACACCGCTGACCAGATCGACCGAGCTTTCGCGCCCTGGCGTGTGGGTCAGCTGGACCTGTGCGCTGGGAATGATCTTGGAAAACTGTTCCTGAATCGTGTCGCGCGCCTCATCCGGGGTCTTCTTGGCGACGCGGACCTCATCCACATAGGGCAGGAAGATATTGCCTTCGGGTGTCACGCGGATCGCCGTGATGGAGACGACCTTCTGCCCTGCCTGACTAAGCAGCGAGGTATCGCCACTGTCCCAGATGGCAAGATCCATCAGATCGCCGGGTTCAACAACCTGCGATGACGGGCCTTTCTTGCGCGACAGCCAGCCGTGAAGGTTTGATTTTTCCTTTAGCGGCCAAGACTTTACCTTGGGCAGCGTGTCCTTGTTGATCGGGATCACGGCAAAGGCCGCATCTGCATCTTCTGCGCCGTCAAGGATCTGCCCGGCACTGGGCGCCCCCCCGGGAACATCCGAGCAAGCGGAAAGGACAGACAGGGCGACTGCAAGCAAGAACAGTCGACCATTTAAAATTTGCATCACGAACTCCGATCACGTCGCACTTGGCAGAGTGGACTTTAGCAGCTGCAGAAAGATACTTGCGACCAGAAGCCCGTTCAACACAAGAGTTGTCGGATGGCGAGGGAGTGCCGGGTGCGTGTGAAAATGGTCGTGATCGGGGCAACGGGGCGTCTGGGGCGCATGTTTCAGGCGATCTGGCAAGGCCAGGCAGATGTGACCTGGCAGGGCCGCGGTGATGTGCCTGCGGGCTGGATAGGGTGGGATATCCTGTCTGAAATAAAGTAATACGTAACTGAACGGAAGTACA
>JAXHOJ010000055.1:0-18514 GCA_034519525.1 Gemmobacter sp.
AGCGAAATCATTTCTGGGGCCTGCGATGGCCTCGTCCATCAGCAGACCCACGCCCAGGCTGGCCTGCAAGCCCAAGCGTGATTTCTGTCAGCATATGTTTGGCCAGTTTCTGCTGGTAAAGTTGCTGTGCTGCGGCGATGGGCTTGTTGAACTGCTTGCGGTCCAGCCCATACTGGCGGGCCGCGTTCAGGCAGAATTCGGCCGCCCCCATCACCCCCCAGCTGATGCCATAGCGGGCGCGGTTCAGGCAGCCGAAGGGGCCTTTCAGCCCCTCGACATTGGGCAGCAGGGCGTCTTCGCCCACTTCCACATCCTTCATCACGATCTCGCCGGTGATCGAGGCGCGCAGGGAAAGCTTGCCGCCGATCTTCGGCGCGCTCAGCCCCTTCATGCCCTTGTCCAGCACGAAGCCGCGGATCTTGCCGCCATGCGCCTCGGATTTCGCCCAGACCACAAAGACATCTGCGATCGGCGCGTTGGAAATCCACATTTTCGCGCCGTTCAGCACATAGCCATGCGCCGTCTTGCGGGCGACCGTCTTCATCCCTGCCGGGTCAGATCCGGCATCGGGTTCGGTCAGCCCGAAGCAGCCGATATATTCGCCCGAGGCCAGTTTCGGCAGGTATTTGCGGCGCTGTTCCTCGCTGCCATAGGCATAGATCGGATACATCACCAGCGAGGATTGCACCGACATCATCGAACGATAACCGCTGTCCACCCGCTCTACCTCGCGGGCGACGAGGCCATAGGCGACGTAAGAGGCGCCAAGACCGCCATATTCCTCGGGCACCGTCACGCCCAGCAGACCCATTTCGCCCATTTCGCGGAAGATTTCGGCATCGGTCACTTCGTCACGGAAAGCGGCGATGACGCGGGGCTGCAGCTTGTCCTGCGCATAGGCGCGGGCACCATCGCGCAGAGCGCGTTCTTCCTCTGTCAGCTGATCATTCAGACGGAAGGGGTCTTCCCAGTCGAACCGGCCAAGATCAGGGGCGTCTTTAGGTTTCAGGGCCATGGGGTCTGCCTTTCGGATGATGCGTTGCATATGCGTATAAGGGATTTCGTCCCGGCAGAATAACGCTAGATTGGCCTCAATCCATGTATGGAGCGCATATATCATGGCTACACCCCGGCGCCTGCTGCCCTCGGTTTCGCTGCTGACGGCCTTTGAATCGGTGATCCGCACCGGATCGACCATGGCGGCGGCGCAGGATCTGAGCCTGACGCAGGGCGCGGTCAGCCGTCTGATCCAGAACCTGGAGGCCCGAAGCAGGTGCAGCTGTTGTTCCGCGGCTTAGGGCGCAGGCTCGTGCTCACTGTCAAGCATGTCCGGTGCGCGCGAAGTGGCACAGGCGCTGGGATCACGAAGTCAGCCGGGCGTCCATGCGGGTGCGGTCTACCCCCGGGGGCGGCACGCTCGCGCTTTCGATCCTGCCAACTTTCGGCACCCGCTGGCTGGCGCCGCGGCTGCCGGGCTTCCTGCGCGATCATCCAGGGGTGACGATCAACCTGGGCACCCGGCTGCGGCCGTTCGATTTCGCCGAGGAAGGCTTTGACGCCGCCATCCATTTTGGCGAGGCCACCTGGCCCGATGCCGGTTTTGCCCGGCTGTTCGGCGAAAGCATGGTGGCCTGCGCCGCGCCGGGCTTTCTGGCCAGTCATCCGGTGCGTGGCCCGCGCGATCTGATCGGCCTACCGCTCTTGCAACTGGAAACCCGGCCCGATGCCTGGGCAGGGTGGTTCGCGCATCATGGCGTTACAGAGGCGGCACCGCTGGGGATGCTGTTCGATCAGTTCGGGGCCATGATCCAATCCGCCATCTATGGCATGGGCGTGGCACTACTGCCGGAATTTCTGGCGAAGGCCGAACTGGCCGAGGGGCGGCTGATTGCCGCCTGCGGCGGGGCGGTGCCCAGCACGGGCAGCTATTATCTGGTCTGGCCGCTGACTGCGGCGGATTATCCGCCTGTGGCGGCCTTCCGCGACTGGCTGGTGAAAGAAGTGGCAGGCGGGCGGGGCGAAGAATTGCTGGCCTGGTGATTGCGGCGGTGTGCTTCCCCCTCCCTGACCCTCCCCCTGACAGGGGGAGGGGAAATCTCGGGATGGGAACCTTGCCTCTGTCTTCAGGTTTCACTCCCTCCCCCTATCAGGGGGAGGGTCAGGGAGGGGGTTAGCGACGGCTGAAATTCAGACCGACACCGTCGCCCGCAGCGTCTCTTTCGTCAGCGTCTCTTTCGTGCCTTCCATCGCCACGGCGCCGCGTTTCAGCACATAGAAACTGTCGGCCAGATCATGGGCAAATTCGAAATACTGCTCGACCAGCACGATGGCCATGCCACCCTTGCCCTTCAGATAGCTGATGACCCGGCCGATCTGCTGAATGATGTTGGGCTGGATACCCTCGGTCGGCTCATCCAGCAGCAGCACCTTGGGCTTCATGATCATGGCGCGGGCAATGGCCAGTTGCTGTTGCTGCCCGCCCGACAGATCGCCGCCGCGGCGGTGCGCCATGTCCTTCAGCACCGGGAACAGGTCATAAATCTCATCGGGGATGCGGTGTTCCGAACGCGGCAGCAGGGCAAAGCCGGTCTCCAGATTCTCGCGCACCGTCAGCAGCGGAAAGATCATCCGCCCCTGCGGCACAACCGCCAGCCCGCGCCGTGCCATGGCCTGCGCGCGGCAGCTCGGCCGACGTCCTCGCCGTCCAGCCGGACCGTGCCGCCGGAGCGGGGATGCGTGCCCGCGATGGCCTTCAGCAGCGAGGTCTTGCCCACGCCATTGGTGCCCATGATGCAGGTCACCTCGCCCGCCTTCGGCGGCAACGAGATGCCATGCAGGATCTGGCTGCCGCCGTAATGCAGCGTCAGCCCTTCGGTTTCCAGCATCTCATCCACGCCCCAGATAAACGTCAATCACTTGCGGGTTCGTGGTGACATGGTCCAGCGAGCCTTCGGCCAGCACCGCGCCTTCGTGCAGCACCGTCACCTTGCAGTTCAGGCGGCGGACGAACTCCATGTCATGTTCGACCACCACCACCGCCCGGGTTTTCGCCAGGGATACCAACAGGCTGGTCGTATGTTCCCGCTCTGCCAAGGTCATGCCCGCCGCCGGTTCATCGACCAGCAACAGCCGCGGTTCCTGCGCCAGCAGCATGCCGATTTCCAGCCATTGCTTCTGGCCATGGCTCAGCTCGCCGGATTTGCGGGCCAGCTGATCGCCCAGCCCCACCTCGGTGGCCAGTTCGGCCACCTTTGCGCGGTCAGCGGCGGTTTCCTTCCAGAACAGCACCTTGAACGGCGCCCGGTTGGCCTTCAGCGCCATGGTCAGGTTTTCGGCCACCGTCTGATCCTCGAACACCGTCGGGCGCTGGAACTTGCGGCCCGATCCCGGCGCGGGCGATCTGCGCCTCTGACAGCTTCAGCAGGCGATCGGGGACGTTCGCCAAAGCGTCACCGTGCCCGTGTCGGGCCGGGTCTTGCCGGTGACGATGTCCATGAACGTCGTCTTGCCCGCGCCGTTCGGCCCGATGATCGCGCGCAATTCGGCCGCGCCGATCACGAAGGACAGGTTGTTGATGGCGCGGAACCCGTCAAAGGTGACCGAGACGCCCGAAACTTCCAGCAGCGCGCTCATTCATGGGCCTCCTTTTCCTGCAGCGAGCCGTCGTCGGGGCCCAGTTGCGCGCCCTTGCGATCCGGACGGCGCAGGCCCTGGAACCAGTCGAACAGCCCGCCGATGCCCTGCGGTGCGAACAGCGTGACGGCGACAAAGGCCGCGCCCAGCAGCACCAGCCACCAGTCGACCCAGTTGATGGTGTAAAAGCCCAGCGGAATATCGGGCGCGTCCGCCGGTGAACCAGCTGGACAACAGCGAGACCAAGGCCGCGCCGATCACCGCGCCATAAAGCCGCCCGCGCCCGCCGATGGCCACCCAGACCGCCAGGTAGATCGAGGCGATGGGCGCCAGTTCGGCCGGGTTGATGATGCCCGCCTGCGGGTAATACAGCGCCCCGGCAACCGCGGCGATCAGCGCCGTCAGGGTGAACAGGAACAGCTTGTAGCCTTCCACAGAATAGCCGAGGAAGCGCACCCGCGCCTCGTCATCGCGGATCGCGCGGATGACCGAGCCGAACTTGCCCGAGACGACCCAGGCCAGCAGCAGATAGCCCAGGCCGAGCGCCAGCGCCGAGGCCCAGAAGAACCAGATCGACAGGGTCGCCTGGCTGACATCGGCCAGCCCGGCATGTTCTGCAAGCCCGACAGCCCGTTGTTGCCGCGCAGCCCGCTGTCGTTCTGGAACAGATACAGCGCCAGCGCCAGCGTCATGGCCTGCGTCAGGATCGACAGGTAAACCCCGGTCACGCGCGACCGGAAGGCCAGCCAGCCGAACACCAGCGCCAGCAGGCCCGGCACGGCGAGGGCCATCATCAGTTGCAGCGGCAGGCTATGGGCAAAAACCCAGATCGGCGGGAAATCCGAGGCGCCGACCACGCCGAAGATCTGCGTGGCGATACCCTGCCGGATTTCCTCGGGGGTGGCGGGCAGCGGGCCGCCGGACAGCGCACCGATCACGATTTCTTCGGTGCGGGCATACATCAGCCACATGCCGATCATGTAGCCCCCGACCGCGAAGAAGGCCATATGGCCCAGCGACAGGATGCCCGCATAGCCCCAGATCAGATCCATGGCGAGCGCGACGAGGCAAAGGCACAGGGTCTTGCCCAGCGTCTTGACCATCGAGGTGGACAGCAGGGCCAAACCGAAGCCTTCGGCCAGCACGGTAACCACCAGCGTGAACAGCGCGAGCGCAGCAAGGAACCACAACACGGAGGGGTTCTTGGTCAAAAAGCCTTGGGTCATTGCGGGTCTCCGGCCGGGGCGGTGGGGGTTTCACACCCCCACACCCCCGTGGGGCTTTGGGCCAAGAGGAAGGGGAAAAACATCGGAAACGGCTCAATCCCCCGCCGCGCGGCCCTTGAGGGCGATGATGCCCCGCGGCCGGAACTGGATGAACAGGATGATGAACAGGATCATGTAGGTCTGCGCCGCCAGCGTGTTGGACGGGTTCAGCCATTCGATGCCCTTCTGCAGGAAGCCGATCATGGCGGCCCCGGCGAGCGTGCCCCAGATGTTGCCCACCCCGCCAACCACCACAGTCATG
Organism: Gemmobacter sp.; assembly: GCA_034519525.1. GTDB lineage: Bacteria > Pseudomonadota > Alphaproteobacteria > Rhodobacterales > Rhodobacteraceae > Gemmobacter. Next base: position 5,161 of record JAXHOJ010000055.1, read on the forward strand.
AAGCTTTGCACGATGTAATCGCTGCCCAGTTCCGAGGTGACCTTGGCGAACAGGCCGATGGCCACGCCCGCGATGCCTGCGATGCCCGATCCGATGCCGAAGGTCAGCATGTTGATACGGTCGGGGTTGATGCCCATGCTGGCCGCCATCGCCGGGTTCTGCGTCACGGCGCGGACCTCCAGCCCCAGCCGGGTGCGCTTCATCAGCCAGAGGAAGAAGCCGAGGAACAGCAGAGCCAGCACGAAGATGGCGATACGGATATAGCTGATCGACACCACATCATTCATCACCCAGGCCCCATCGAGCCAGGCAGGCGATGTCAGCGGTCGGGCTTGGGTGCCGAAGATGTTCTTGGCCAGCTGCTGCAGCGCGATGGAAATGCCGAAGGTGGCCAGCAGGGTTTCCAGCGGGCGCTTGTAGAGGTGGCGGATCACCAGACGCTCCATCACCACCCCAGCTGCGAAGGTCACGGCAAAGGCCAGCGGCAGGGCGATGACGATCGACAGGGTGTAGTTGCTGATGAACAGCTGCACCACATAGCCGGTATAGGCGCCCATCATGATGAATTCGCCATGCGCCATATTGATGACGCGCATCACGCCAAAGGTGATGGCAAGGCCGATGGCGGCGAGGAAATAGATCGAGGCCAGCGACAGCGCATCCAGCGCCAGATCGGCAGCCTGCATCGCGCCAACCGTGGTGCCGATGGCGGCCAGCGCGGCGCTGGCAGCGGCGGTCACTGCCGCATCGGGTTCGGCATAGACATCCGCGAAGCCATGGGCGGCCAATGCGGCTGTCACCTCGTCATCGGTGGCGGCGGTGGGCACAGTGCCCGCCGCTTCCAGTGCCGTATAGGCGCGGTCGCGTTCGGATTGGGCCGACAGCGCAGCCAGCGGCACGCCGCCTACGGCGCCATCGACTATATGGGCGGCTAGCGCCGCGCGCTGGTCGGCTATGGTCAGCCGGGCGGGGGCAAGCCCTGCCGCCACCAGCAGGTCATAGGCCTCGGCTTCGGGCAGATCCTTGCCCGGCGCCAGCATGGCGGCAATGTTCGCATCCGGGGGCGGTGCATCGGCAAAGGCGATGCGTTTCGTCGCTACCAGCGGATTCAGGGCGCCGCGCAGATCCAGGCCAAGGTCTGTGCCAAAACTTTCGATGGCGGCCACACGTTCGTCCGCAGTGGCCCCGTATTGCAGGGTCAGCAGACGTTCCAGCCGTTGCTTCTGCGCTTGCAGCGCAGGATCCGCTTCTCCGGCGATCGAGGCGCGCAGCGGCTCCAGCAGTTCAGGTGCCGGATCACGGGCGATCGAGGTCAGCGCCGCAGCGCGGGCGACCGGATCCGGATCGGACAGGGTGAACTGCACCAATGCCGTCGAAATCAGGCCGCGCACCCCGGCATTGGGTTTCAGATCCGTGATATCAGATTTCGGCGCGGTTCCGGCATCCGTACCGTCAAGCGCGGTCAGGCCCCAGCCAGCTTCGGCAGGTGCCAGCAGGAAGAACACGCCATCAGCCTTGCGCACGCCCAGCAGACGGGCCTCCCAGGCGGCAAGGATCCGCGCGGCAGCCGGATCGCCCGAGCTTGCCAGCGCCGCGATCACCGGCCCGATGGTCTGGCGCGAAGCGCGGACAATCAGATCGCGATTTTCGTCAAGGATCGTGGCAGCATCACCGGGGCTGGCCTGCGCATGGGCGGCCGGGCTCGCAACGATCTGGGGCAGTGCCAACATGAGCACGGCCAGAAGAACATGAATGAAATGGCGCATGGTCCCTGCGGTTCGCGTCGGAGGGGAGCGGAAGGGGCCGTCGCGGCCCCTTCGAAAGGCAGGGAACCCCTGCCGGATCAGCCTGCGGTCAGTAGTTCGACTTCAGCTGCACGCAGGTTTTGGTTTCGGTGTTGTACATGCCGCAATTCAGGTCGGTCCAATCCGATTCCAGCACCGCCGATTCCGGCAGGAAATCGGTCCAGGCATCGCCCGGCACCGGCTCGGTCTGGCTGATGATGTCAAACTGGCCATCGGCGCGGATTTCGCCGATCAGCACCGGCTTGGTCAGGTGATGGTTCGGCAGCATTTTGGCGGTGCCCCCGGTCAGGTTCGGGACTTCCTGCCCGATACATCTTTTCGCGCACGGCATCGACTTCGGTGGTACCAGCCGCCGTGACCGCCTTGCACCCACATGTTGAAGCCGATGTAATGCGCTTCCATCGGGTCATTGGTCACGCGCTTTTCATCCCGATAAAGGCTTTCCATTTTGCGATGAATTCCGCGTTCACCGGAACATCGGAAGACTGGAAATAGTTCCAGGCCGCCAGGTGACCCACCAGGTTCGAGGTATCCAGACCCGACAGTTCTTCTTCACCCACCGAGAAGGCAACGACCGGAATTTCATCTGCCGATACGCCTGCCGCCGCCAGTTCCTTGTAGAAACCGATATTGGCATCGCCGTTGATGGTGGAGATCACGCCCACCTTCTTGCCATCGGCGCCCAGCGCCACGACATCGGCCACGATCTTCGACCAGTCAGAATGTCCGAAGGGGGTGTAGTTCACGAAGATGTCTTCTTTCGGGATGCCCTTGGAAATCAGATAGGCTTCCAGAATGTTGTTCGTGGTGCGCGGATAGACGTAATCGGTGCCCAGCAGGGCGAATTTCTGCACGCCCAGCTCATCCAGGAAATAGTCGGTGGCCGGGATCGCCTGCTGGTTCGGCGCGGCGCCGGTGTAGAACACGTTCTTCGACGATTCCTCGCCTTCGTATTGCACCGGATAGAACAGCAGGCCGTTCAGTTCCTCGATGACCGGCAGCACGGATTTGCGGCTCACGCTGGTCCAGCAGCCGAACATCACATCGACATTCGACACGGTCAGCAGTTCGCGCGCCTTTTCGGCAAACAGCGGCCAGTCAGAGGCCGGATCGACCACCACCGCCTCAAGTTTCTTGCCCAGCAGACCGCCCTTGGCGTTCTGCTCTTCGATCAGCATCAGCATCGTGTCTTTGAGCGTGGTTTCGGAGATGGCCATCGTCCCCGAAAGCGAATGCAGCACGCCGACCTTGATCGTTTCCTCCTGAGCCTGCACGGCCCCCGCCAGAGAAAGCGCGAACGCCCCCCCGAGCATCGCGGTCTTCATCGCGTTCATTTCTGACCCCTGTTTAGCGGCTGCGGTTCACCGGATGCCCCCGGGCCGGGCCGTCATCTGTTTCACCTTTGCCGGGCGAGCAGGCACCGGCTGGGTCAGAAAGCCTCAATTGCGGCGCTGCAGCAAAGGGCTTTACCCTTGCGTCAAGGCATCCGCAGCACTTGCCTAAAAATTAGCCTTCATAAAACCTTCGCGCGCAGTATTTAATCGCCATCTCTGTGAAACCGACACAATTCCGCCACCTTCCGCCATCAGGGCGCAATCAGGCCCGCGCAAACGCAATGCGCGGTGTCTTTTCGGTGCCACCCTTCCTCACAGCAGAACGATTTCGCAAAATGTCGGCTTCATTTCTCCGCCCGTGCTGCGCCATACTGCACACAACGTAAGGATGTAGCACGGAATGGCAACGGCAGAGATAATCGACAGAATCGGGCAACCGATCTGGATTCTGGATAGGCTGGCCGAAACGGTCCTCCACGCCAACCCTGCGGCTTTGGCTTTTGGGGGGGCGGCAGGGACTCCGCGGAACGAACTGCTTGCCATGATCGCCGCTACACCCGTGCTTCTTGCGCAAGAACAGTTTCTGCCCTGGGATGGCGGCACTGTGCCCGCGATTCTTGGTCTGACCGGCACTGCGAACCGATATCGCCTTGCCGCCCGGGCGGCCGGGGTCGTGGTCTTTGACTGGGATATGCAGACAGATGCCCTTGTCTGGACCTGCGAAGGCGGCGATGCCTTCGGCTATGATCCGGCCATCTTTCCGCTTCGCGTCGAAAACTGGCTGAGCCGGATCCACCCCGAAGATCTGGCGCGGATGCAGGCCGCTGTCGGAACCGAACAACCGGCAGATGGCGGTGTCTGGGAGGAAAGCTATCGCTTCCGCCGCGCTGACGGGCAATATGCCCATGTTCTGGACCGGGGCTACCTTCTGCGCGACAAATCCGGCCAAAGTGCGCGCATGGTGGGCGCCATGATGGACGTGACCGCCCTGCACGCCGCAGAAGAGCGGTTCCGGCTGGCAACCTCGGCCTCGACGGATGTGATCTTCATCTTTGATGCCGATACCGGCCGCCACTGGTGGAGCGATGCGCTGGTCCAGCACTATGGGCACCGGCCCCAAAGCGGCCCCGAAGGCCTGAGCCGCTGGCTGCGGCTTGTGCACCCCGATGATCGGGATCGTGTGACCAGCAGCCATGCCGCCGCCATGGCCGCCGGGGCAGAGTCCTGGTCCTCGGAATACCGGCTGATTCGGGCAGATGGTACCTATGCACAGGTGATCGACCGGGCCCGTTTCCTGCGCCATGCCGATGGGCGGCTGTCGATGAGCGTGGGGTCGATCGTTGACATCACCGCCCTGCGCGAAGGGCAGGAGCGGTTTCGCCTTGCCGCCGAAGCCTCTCAGGATGTGGTCTATGACTGGTCACCCCAGACGGGCGAGATCTGGCGATCCGACAACTACGCCACACATTTCCAGCTGGACCCGAAGGCAGGCGATTCCGGCCCGGGCAGCTGGCGCCAGGCGATCCACGAAGACGACCGCGACAGGGTGGTACGGTCACGGGAAACGGCCCTGGCAAGCCGGCTCGACCGCTGGGAAAACAGCTATCGGGTTCTGCGGGGCGATGGCCGCATTGCCCATGTGATCGACCGCGCGCTTGCCCAGCGCGACGAGACCGGGCGGCTGCTGCGGATCATCGGATCTATCGTCGATGTGACCCGCCTGCGCGAGGAGGAAGACCGCCTCCGCGCCCTGCTGCATGTGGCCGCCGATGTGATCTATGACATAGATCTGCGCAAGGGCACCGTCTCCTGGTCGGACGGGATGCTGCGCACCTTCGGGCATGACTGGGAGGGAACCCATCCCAAGGACAGCCGCTGGGAAGGCCTGATCCACCCCGAAGACGTGCCCCGCCAGGCGCGCAACTTTCAGGTCTTCATCGCCGGCCGACAAGAGGATCTGCGGTTCGAATACAGGTTCCGCCGCAGCGATGGCAGCTATGCCCATGTGCGCGACCGCGCACGCGCCCTGCGCGACGAAAATGGCGAGGCTTTCCGCATCATCGGCTCCATGGAGGATGTGAGCGCGGCAGTCGAGGCCGCCGACCGCCTGCATCAGGCGCAGAAACTGGATGCGGTCGGCAAGCTGACAGGCGGCGTCGCGCATGATTTCAACAACCTGCTGACCGTCATTCTGGGCAATGCCGAACTGCTGTCGCAGGGCGCCGCCCCGGACGAACAGATGGCGCTGGCCAATGCCATTGCCCAGGCCGCCGAACGCGGCGCCGATTTGGTGGCAAGCCTGCTGTCCTTTGCCCGCAAACAACCCCTGCAACCGCGCGCCCTGTCGCCCTCCGATGTGCTGGCAGAGCTGACGCGGATGCTCACCCGCACCCTGCCCGCCTATGTCACACTGCGGCTGGACATACCGCCCGATCTTTGGCCCGTGGCCGCAGATCCGACGCAGCTGCAGACGGCCCTGCTCAATCTGGCCGTCAATGCCTGTGATGCCATGCCGAAAGGCGGGCAGCTGATGATCGAAATGAAGAACATGCAGCTGGATCGCGATTATGCGGCCACCCATCCCGGCGCGCGGGCGGGGGAGTTTCTGCGCATCACCTTCTCTGACACCGGAACCGGGATGCCGCCCGAGGTGCTGGCCCGGGCCTTCGATCCGTTCTTCACCACCAAACCGGCGGGCAAGGGATCAGGGCTTGGCTTGTCGATGGTCCATGGCTTTGCCAGCCAGTCGGGCGGCCATGTCAGCATCTATTCCGAACGCGATCTCGGCACGACGGTCAGCCTCTATCTGCCGCGCAGCGCCGAATCCATCCAGCTGTCCAAGGTGACCCGCGACGAAGCGCCGGAAAACGCCCCGATGGGCCAGGGCGAACATGTGCTGGTGGCCGAGGATGATCCGGCCTTGCGCAGCCATGTGCAGCGTCTGGTCGAAAGCCTGGGCTACCGGGTGACAGCGGCGGCGGATGGGCAGGCCGCCCTTGCGGCCCTGCAGGCGGCGGGCGATGTGGATCTGCTGTTCACCGATGTGGTGATGCCCGGCGAATTGCCGGGGCGCGCCCTGGCAGAACGCGCCTGCGCCGAATTTCCGGGGCTGAAGGTTCTGTTCACCTCGGGCTACAGCGGCAATGCCATCGTCCATCAGGGGCGGCTGGACCCGGGGCTGCACCTGCTGTCAAAACCCTACCGGCGCAAGGAGCTGGCGCATAAACTGCGGGCCGTGCTGGCGGCAGCACCACCCGATTTCCTGTTGCAAGGCCCGGGCGATCCCGAACAGGCCGCTGTCTAGCAGGCGGCGGCGGTCACCTCGACCTCCACCAGAAACTCTGGCCGGGTGAACCCTGTCACGATCACAAGGGTAGAGGCGGGCAACCGCGTCACCCCCGCCAGCCAGGCATCCCGCGCGGCCATGTATTCGGCCATATGCGCCCGGTTGGTGACATAGGCCACGATCCGCACCACATCGGCAGGCCCCATGCCCGCCTCGGCCAGAATGGCTGCGCAATTGGCAAAGCACAGCTGCGCCTGCGCCGTCACCCCCTCGGGCGCCACATCATCCGGGCCAAGCCCAAGCTGCCCCGAGGTCATCACGATTCGCGCCCCCGGTGGCAGTTCAACCCCATGCGCATAGCGGCCAAAGGGCGGGCGGATGGAGGCAGGCAGAAGGGCGCGGGCGGTTTCGGTCATGGTCATTCCTTCTGCGCAATCATCGGGCCGGGCCACATGCAGCTTTCACCACAAGACCTGACCAAAGGTATGGGATTTGGCCAGATTTGCACGCCACGCACAAAGCCGCCACACAGAAGCGCGCATGATTTAAGCACCAGATGGATTCGCAGGTGATTTTCAGGGCAGTCGCTGCCAATATCTGCGTCACGCCGCTGCCGCCCCCATGACGCCGCGTGGTGGCCACCTACCCTGAAGAAAACAGAATCAACCGACAGGGAAATCATCATGCGGAAGACGGCAACGACCCTCTCTCTCTGCTTCTCTACCCTTGCAACGGCGGCTGCCGCCAATGAACCGGTGACCTTTGGCACCAACTGGCTGGCGCAGGCCGAACATGGCGGCTTTTATCAGTCCGTGGCCGACGGCACCTATGCCGCCTGCGGGCTGGATGTCACCGTCATGCCGGGTGGGCCGCAGGTGAACAACCGCGCGCTGATGCTGGCGGGCAAGATTGATTACAACATGGGCGGCAACCTGCTGGGCACCTTTTCCGCCGCTGCCGAGGGCGTGCCAGTGGTGGCCGTGGCTGCCAGCTTTCAGAAGGAACCCCAGGTTTTCCTGACGCATCCGGGCAAGGCCAAATCCTTCGAGGATCTGAAAGCGCTGAAACTGCTGGTGGGCGACGAAGGCTATGCCAGCTATTACCAGTGGATGATGAAGGCCTATGGCTTCACCGAGGAACAGCGCGAGGTCTATACCTTCAACCCCGCCCCTTTCCTCGCCGATGACGGCGTGGCGATGCAGGGCTATCTGTCTTCGGAACCGCTGATGGTGGAAAAGGAGGGCGGCTTCAAACCCGATGTCTGGCTCTTGGCCGATGCGGGCTATTCCACCTATTCCACCCTGATTGAAACCATGGCCGATACCGTGGCCACCAAGCCCGATCAGGTGAAATGCTTCGTCGAAGGCTCGATCAAGGGCTGGTACAACTACCTCTATGGCGACAATGCCGCCGCCAACGCCATGATCAAGAAAGACAATCCTGACATGACGGATGAACAGATCGCCTATGGCATCGAAAAGATGAAAGAGGCGGGGATCGTCGATTCCGGCGATGCGCTGGAAAAGGGCATCGGCGTGATGACCGAGGCCAAGATCAAGGATTTCTTCGACAAGATGGCAACGGCCGGCGTCGTGCCTGCCGATCTGGATTATTCGAAGGCCATCAACCTCAGCTTCGTGGGCGCGGGCGTCGGCATGGATCTGAAAAAGTGATCTGACGGGCGGCGGGCTTTCCCCCGCCGCCCGCAACGGAGACCATGATGGCCGTCACCTGGCGCAAGATCAAACCCATGGGCCAACGCCCCGAAATCCTCCGCATGGCGGCGGTGAACAAGGTGTTCAACGGCCAGACCGTCGCGCTTCAGGGTATGAACCTTGTGGTGAACGAGGGCGATTTCATCTCGTTGCTCGGCCCCTCGGGCTGTGGCAAATCCACCGCGCTGCGGCTGATCGCCGGGCTGATGCACCCCACCGCCGGGCAGATCAGCTGGCAGGGCGGGCAGGAACCCGGGCGATCTGGGCGTGGTGTTCCAGGAACCCACGCTGATGCCCTGGGCCACCGTGGCGCAGAATGTCTGGCTGCCCTTCCGGCTGCGCGGCAAAAGCTTCGTGGCGGTGCAGCGACGCAGATCCGGCGAGGTGCTGAAACTGCGTGGGGCTGGACGGCTTTTGAGAACGCCTATCCGCGTGAACTTTCAGGTGGCATGAAGATGCGGGTGTCGATCGCCCGCGCGCTGGTCACCTCGCCCCGGCTGATCCTGATGGATGAACCCTTTGCCGCGCTGGATGAAATCACCCGCCACAAGCTGAACAATGATCTGCTGGAACTGCGCGCCAAGATCGGCTGCACGGTGATCTTTGTCACCCATTCGGTGTTTGAAAGCGTCTTCCTGTCGGATCGCATCGTGGTCATGGCCGCCCGTCCCGGACGGGTGGACCGCGAACTGACCGTCGATGCCCCCTATCCCCGCGGCGAGGATTTCCGCACCTCCGCCGATTATGCCGCGCTCTGCCGCGACGCCTCCGCCGCCCTGCATCACGCCATGGGGGATGCCGCATGACGCTGGCCGATCCGATGCCGCCTGCGAAGCCGCCGATCGACGCTGACGAACGCGCCGCGCGCGCCGCCGCGGATCGAGAGCGGTCGGCGCGCTGGCTGCTGCCGGTGGCCACCATCGAGCTGGCGGTGCTGCTGTGGGATCGTGTCGTGGTCTGGAACCAGATCCCGCATTACATCCTGCCCGGCCCCGGCCTGGTGCTGCAGACGCTGGTGAAGGATTGGGCCATGCTGCTCGATGCGCTGCTGGTGACGGTGCAGATCACGCTGATGGCGCTGGCCGTGGCCGTTGCGGGCGGCGTGGGCCTGGCGGTTCTGTTCAACCAGAGCCGCTTTGCCGAAATGTCATTCTATCCCTTCGCCGTCATCCTGCAGGTCACGCCGGTGGTATCGGTCGCGCCGCTGATCTTCATCTATGTCGAAAACCGCATGGTCGGCCTCTTGCTCTGCGCCTGGATCGTGGCCTTCTTCCCGATCCTGTCGAACACCACGCTTGGCCTGAATTCCGCCGATCACAACCTGCGCGATCTGTTCCGCATCTATGGCGCCACCCGCTGGCAGCGGCTGCGCTATCTGCAACTGCCCGCCGCCCTGCCCTATTTCCTCGGCGGGTTGCGCATCGCCGGCGGCCTCAGCCTGATTGGCGCCGTGGTGGCGGAATATGTCGCGGGCACGGGCGGCATCGGTTCTGGCCTCGCCTTCCGTATTCTGGAGGCCGGGTATCGGCTGAACATCCCGCGCATGTTCGCGGCCCTTGCGCTGATCGCCGCAACCGGGGTGGTGATCTTTGCGGGCCTGTCCTTCCTCAGCCACGCCTTGCTGCACAAATGGCACGAAAGTGCCCTCAAACGGGAGATTTGATGGATTTTCGCGCCCTGCCCAGCGGCGATTATACCCTCAGGAACCTCAAGACCCCCGCCTGCCTGACCGGACAAGACGGCGATCTGATCCCCCTGACCCTGCATGTTGCGAACGGGAAGCTGGCCGATATGGCCAGCGGCCCCGAACCCGGCCCGGTGATCGACATGGGCGGCGCCATCGCCCTGCCCTGTTTCACCGATATGCACACCCATCTGGACAAGGGCCATATCTGGCCCCGCGCCGCCAACCCCGATGGCACCTTCATGGGCGCGCTGACCACCGTGGGCGCCGACCGTGCCGCCAACTGGCGGGCCGAGGATGTGCGCAGGCGCATGGATTTCTCGCTCCGCTGCGCCTTTGCGCATGGCACAAGCGCCATCCGCACCCATCTTGACAGTATCGCCCCACAGGATGCGATTTCCTTCCCGGTCTTTGCCGAACTGCGCGAGACATGGGCAGGCAGGATCGACCTGCAGGCCGCCTGCCTTGTGGGCATCGAAGGGGTGGATGACACCGGCCCCTATCGCCGCACCGCCGATATTGTCGCCGATCATGGCGGGGTGCTGGGCTGCGTCACCTACCCGATGCCCGATCTGAAAGACCGCTTGCTGGCCTTCTTCCGCCTGGCAGAGGCGCGCGGGCTGCACACCGACATCCACGCCGATGAAACCGGCGATCCGTCCGTGGCCACACTGCGGGTGATTGCGGAAACCGTGCTGGAAACCGGCTTTCCCCTGCCGCTGACGGTGGGCCATTGCTGCTCGCTGGCGGTGCAGGACGATGCCGAATGGGCGCCGACGCTCGATCTGGTGGCGCGGGCGGGGATCAACGTTGTCAGCCTGCCGATGTGCAACATGTATCTGCAGGACAGGATGCCGGGCCGCACCCCGCGCTGGCGCGGCGTGACCCTGGTGCATGAAATGCGGGCGCGCGGCATCAATGTCAGCTTTGCATCCGACAATACCCGCGATCCCTTCTATGCCTATGGCGACATGGACATGGTCGAGGTGATGCGCGAAGCGACCCGCATCGCCCATCTCGATCATTCCGCCGCCGACTGGCCGCGCGCCTTCTTTCAGAACCCCGCCGCCGCCTGCGGATTTGCGCAGCCCAGGCTTGCCCCCGGCCAGCCCGCCGATCTGGTGATCTGCAAGGCCCGCAGCTGGACCGAACTGTTTTCCCGCCCGCAATCCGACCGGATTGTGATCCGCAATGGCCGCGCCATCGACCGCAGCCTGCCGGATTACGCCGAACTCGATGACCTGATGAGCTGAGCCATGAACATAGATGCCGCCAAAGCCGCCCTCGCCCATCTGGAACTGGATGAAAACCCCGCCTCGATCCGCGCCAAAAGCCGGGATTTCTTCTGGTATTCCCCGGTTCTGAAGGCGCGGCTGGATCATGTCTGCGCCGATTTCGTCGTCTCGCCCCGCTCCGAATCCGAGGTGATCGAGGTGTTGAAAACCTGCCATGCCCATGACGTGCCGGTCACCGTGCGCGGCGCGGGCACCGGCAATTACGGGCAGGCCATGCCGCTGGCCGGCGGCTGCGTGATGCACATGAAAAACCTGACCGCGATCCGCGAGATCGCAGCCGGCCGCGTGATCGTGGAACCCGGCTGTCGTGATCCGCGATCTGGATGCCGCCACCCGCGCCCATTCGGGGCAGGAGCTGCGCATGACGCCATCGACCGCCGCCACCGCCACCATCGGTGGCTTCATCGCCGGCGGCTCGGGCGGCGTGGGATCGGTGCGCTGGGGCGCCCTGCGCGATCTGGGCAATATCATCCGCCTGCGTGTGGTGACGATGGAGGCCGAGCCGCGCATCCTGGAATTTCGCGGCGAAGAACTGCACCGGGTGTCCCATGCCTATGGCACCAACGGCATCATCACCGAAATCGAACTGCCGCTGGCGCCCGCCTATGACTGGGTCGAGGTGTTTGTCGGCTTCGCCCGACTTTGCCGCGGCCGCGCCTACGGCGCCGGCCTGGCGCATGCAGGACGGCATCCTGCTGAAGCTGGTCCCGCGTCTGCGAGGCGCCGGTCGCGGATGCCTATTTCCAGCGCTTCAGGGCCGCAGGTCACGGCCGCGGCGATCCGTCTGCTGGCCTGATGGTCGCGCCCCATGCGCTGGACGGGTTCCTGGCCTTCACCGCGGCGCTGGCGCGGCGCGCGGGTGATCTACCGCGTCGACGACCGGACGATGGGCCGCGCGAGCCGCGGGCCGGTATTCGAGTATGGCTGGAACCACACCACCCTGCGCGCGCTGAAGGTCGATCCGGCCATCACCTATCTGCAGGTGCGCTATGCGGGCGAGGATTTCCTGGAGAAGATCGAGGCGATCCGCGCCCATTTCGGCCCCGAACTGATGCAGCATCTGGAGGTGATGCGCGAAGGCGGCCGGGTGATCTATGCGGGCCTGACGCTGGTGCGCTTTACCACCGAAGCCCGGCTGGAAGAGATCGTGCGCATCCACGAAGACATGGGCGCGATGATCTTCAACCCGCACCGCTACACGCTGGAAGAAGGTGGGCGCCAATCGGCGGATGCCCGGCAGCTGGCCTTCAAGCGCGAGGCCGATCCCCAGGGCCTGCTGAACCCCGGCAAGATGATCGCCTGGGATATGGCTGACGGTGGTCGCTGTGGGGCCGCACCGTATTCTGGGGGGGCTCACTTATGCGGGCACTGAAGGAGGCGGGGCGGAAACGAGGGATTGGGAAGGATGAAGGAAAGGTGATGCGTGCCGCGTCTTGGTCGCTGTTTCGCACATCCCTGCGCTGAAAGCTTCTCTGCCGCGCTGCACGGCCGCGTTGTGGATACCCTGCGCGGGCGCGGCTGGCAGGTGGATGACTGCGATCTTTACGCCGAAGGTTTCGCCCCGGTCCTGACAGCCGAGGAGCGCCGCGGCTATCACACCCTCCCCGACAATACCGCCCCGGTGGCCGATCATGTGGCGCGGCTGCGCGCCGCGCAGGCGCTGGTGCTGGTCTGCCCGATCTGGAACTACGGCTTTCCCGCGATCCTGAAGGGCTATCTGGATCGGGTGTTCCTGCCCGGCGTGTCCTTCCGGCTGGAGGATGGCGTGGTGAAACCCGCGCTGACCCATATCCGCAAGCTGGCCGCCGTCACCACCTATGGCGGCACCCGGCTGAAAACCTTTCTGGCAGGCGATCCGCCGCGCCATGTGGTGCGCCGCGCGCTCTGGGGCGTCACCCGGCCGGAAAAGCTGCGCTATCTGGCGCTGCACGATATGAACCGGGCCACGCAGGCGCAGCGCAGCGCCTTTCTGGCCCGGGTAACAACCGAGATGGAAAGGCTCTGACATGCGCGCGCTTGTCGTCTATTGCCACCCCGACCCGGCCAGCTTTACCGCCGCCATCCGCGATCTGGTGCTGGAAAAGCTGGCGCAATCGGGGGCCGAGGTGCGGCTGCTGGATCTTTACGCCCGCGGCTTCGCCCCCGCGCTCAGCCAGCCGGAATGGCAGCGCTATCTGGCCAGCCCCGACAATACCGCCCCCGTCGCCGAGGATGTGGCGGCGCTGCGCTGGTGCA
>JAXHOJ010000028.1:0-85471 GCA_034519525.1 Gemmobacter sp.
AGTATACTTCGTTCAGTTACATGTGCTGGTTTGATAAAAATGGAAATATAATAATGCAAAATATATTTATACATAAAGCAAAAAAGTGTAGACTTAAATACAAAACTATGGAATATTTTAATTGATAAAATCATTATTTATTTATTCTTAAGCATACAAAATCTCATGTTAGTATTAATCCTGATTATATAGATATTTTAAATCCCCAAATTAAAAAAACTTTAATAAATAAGATTAGAATAATAATGTTGGAGACTATCTTACTTTTGAAATATTAGAAAGTGAAAAAGTTTCTAATTTTAATATTGTAAATGAATTTATAAATGAAATAAAAAAATTTGGTGTAAAAATAGCTATCGATGATTTTGGTACTGGTTTTTCTAATTATGAAAATATTTTTAAATTTAGATATTGATTATATAAAAATTGATGGTTCATTAATAAAAAGAATAGATGAGAAGATATTTATTTGAATCTGATAAAAAAGTATTGTTTATTCTCAAAACAACAAAATATTAAAATAGTTGCTGAATTTGTAAGTGACTTAGAAAATTTTAAGATATGTAAGAAATATAGGAATTGACTATTCTCAAAAGGTTACCATATTGGAAAACCTATGAGTATATAAATGAACTTTTTGGAAAAGAAGATGAAAAGAGAGCTTAAAAAAATAACTAACTTAACCATCAAATGAAATTTTAAATAAAGAAATTATTCTTCCATCAGTTTATATTTTGAAAAATTTAATTATCATGTTTCCAAAGAATTAGAAATAAATTTAGATGATGAGAGTTTTTAAACAAGAGATAGATAATATAATTATAGAAGATTTTAATACTATTGAAAGTTATATGAATATAATTATGAACAAAGTACTATGCATATTAAAAGAAGATACAAAAAATGCTAACTAATGCAATAATAAATAAAGATTTAAATAGATTAAGTGATATTTATAAAAAAATGCTTTATTGAAAAAAGAGAGCTTAAAAATCTAAATGATGAACTTTTTATAGATGAATTAACAAACAGTTTTTAATAAAAAATGGATTTATACTAAATTTTGTAGATCAAAAATGCATCTTTTCAAACAAAATGGAATTTGTGTTTTAGTAGATGTTATTGATTATATTTATATACAAAAAGAATATGGTGAACTATTAGCAAATAATTTACTGATATTTGCAACAAAAATTTATCAATCAAAAATTAAAAGATGAAAATATTGATTCTGGGGGAAATTGTTAGATATAATGAAAACAAGTTTATGATTTTTTACTAATTGAAGAAAAAGAAAATAAAAAAAACTATTATAGATGCTATCCTGAATTTAGTATTATTTATTATCAAATACTACTTCTTTAAAAAGTAATTCTGGACTATTTATAAAAGCAAAATATGAATTTAAAATTTCCTCATTTGAAAAAGCAGAAGAATCAAAAGAGGTTTTTGAGAAATTATTAACTCATAAAAAAGAGGAATAAAACTCTTTTAACTTTTGAATTGCTTCTTTATATATGATATTTCTTCAAATCTTATTTTAGTATTTGCTCTTGCTTGTGATAGTTTGAAACAATCAATACTTAAAACAACTCCAATTTTTGGATAACCACCAATTGTTTGTCTATCTTTTAATAAAACTATTGGTTGTCCATCACTTGGTATTTGAATACTTCCAAAAGCAATACCTTCTGATATTATTCCATTTATATCACACTTGATTGCTTCACCACTTAATTTACAAGCCATTCTATTAAAATCATTTGTAACTAAATATGTTGAATTTAAAAACTTTTTGCTCTTCTTTTCAGGGGGGGGGGGGGGGGGGGGGGGGGGGGCTTGTTTTGAAAAATGATTCTCTTGATATGAAAAAATTACTCTAAGAGTTAGCTCATCCTCATATTTTAGATGAATCTTTTTTAGGTGTATATTGTTAATTTAATGATGATTTTCAAAAGGCAAAATATCACCTTTTTTTAACTTATTTCCATCTAATCCACCTAGATTTTCTTTTATAGTAACGCTATTACTACCAAACTCTTTTTTCAATATTAAAACCACAAAAAACAGATAAATACACCCTGTTTCCAGATATAATCTTCCCCATTTTAATAATATCACCATTTTTAATATTGTGACTTCTCCAAGATTCTTTTGGTATATCATTTATAAAAACTCACAACTAGCACCTGTAATTGCAATTTTAGTATTTGTATTTGCTTTTAAAAACTACATTTGAAAATGCAATTTCTAAAATATTTGTATCTAACGAATTTTTCATAATTGATTTGCACGTAAAAACTAAGCATATTCATCCATTACACCACTTGAGAGTTACTCCAATATGTGAATATCCAAATCTTCTATTTATCTTGAATAGTAACAAAAGAGGATTATTTACAACTTCTAAACTCATAAAACACCTCTTCCGTTTATAAATTCTTCCTTTGGAATAGGATTAAACTTTACTTTATCTCCAACATTTAATGGTGATAAATTATCTGATTTTTATCAAAGAATTCCAAAAACCGTTTTACCTACAATATTCCAACCTCCTGGGCTTTGTTGAGGATAAATTGCAGTTTGAATATCAGCAATTGCAACACTTCCTTTTGGAACTATTTTTCTAGGAGTAGAAAGTCTTGGCAAGGCAATTCTTTCATCAACTTTTGCAAGATATGCAAACCCTGGCAAAAAACCAATTGCATAAACATCATAAAGTTTATTTGAGTGAATTTGTATAATCTCTTCAATACTTAGTTTTGTTTTAGAACTCATATCAATTAAATCAAATCCAACTTCAGTTCCATAATAAACATCAACTGTAATAATTTTTTCATCAAAATTCTCTTCTAAATCTAAGTTTATATTTTGCTCAATTATATTTTTTAAAGTTTCAAAATCATATTTTGAAAATATCAAAAAGTAATAAAAATAGAAGTATACAGATGGAATAATTTCAATTAATCCATCAAGATTTAACTTTCGTAAACCTTGATAAACTTTTTAGAAGTACACTAGAGCAATATCTTCACCTATTTTATCTCCAAAATAGATAATCAGAGAATCTACATTTACTATTTTAAAAATCATTTAGTTATAAAGCTTTTCTAAGTAATTTAATAAATTCTAAGGCTTTATCATTTATCACTATGAGTTTTCTAAACAGAATCCGTTTTTAAAAATAGTTTTTGAGCATTTTATCACTATATAAATAACCTTTTATCTTTTAGATTAGCTATTCGGTTTACAACTTCTAATTCATCGTAGAATTATGGCATTAGAATCCATTCTTGAAACTAAAGTTCCATCATCATTGTATTTCTATCTGCAGACACTTCATAAAGTAAATTTATGCTCATAATGTTTGCTTGTTATAATCATATTCTTCATTTTTTGACCTGATAAAATCATAACTCTAATATTTTTTATTAAAAGATGAAACTGCATTCAAAATCGCTTTAAAAATATTTTCATCTCTCATCATGTCATTGTATAAAGCACCATGTGGTTTTACGTAAGAAATAGCTGTTCCATTTGCTCTACAAAAAGCATTTAATGCCCCTAATTGATATAAAATTATAGATTTAATCTCTTCAAGTGAACACAATAACGTTGTTCTTCTTCCCAAAACTTCTAATAAATCGTGATATGATGGATGAGCACCAATTGAAACATTATACTTTTTGGCTAAAATAACACTTCTACTCATAGTAGCTGCTATCAATCACTCAGCATGAAAACCACAAGCTAAATTGGTAATATCAATAAGTGGCATGATTTCTTCATCATTTCCCATTTTCCAACAAATACCAAAACTCTCGCCCATAAACACAATTTATTTTATTTTCATATCATCGCCTTGCATTAATTTACCCTATTTTATCATATAATTTGGCAAGAAATGCACTATTTGCGGAAAATAAGTTATGTAATACAACTGCAACAATCATCAAAATAAAAAAATATGGTAATGTAGCTTTTAGTATATATTCTATTCTTTCTCCACTAATACCTTCTATTAACAAATAAGAGAATCCAACCGGTGGAGTAATTTGAGATAACTCAACCATAAATACTAAAAAATACCAAACCACAAAGGATCAAATCCTGCCATAAAGAACAATAATTGAGTAAAACAATCGGTAAAGTCATAACAACAATAGAAATACCATCAAGAATCATTCCAAGAAAAATATACATAATTCCAATGATTAAAATTAACATTATAGGAGTCAAACCTAAAGTTCCAATATATTCACTAATAGCTCTTGCAATTCCTACAAAAGCCTATAACTTGTGATAAAAATCCTGCACCTACAATAATAAAACTTATCCATTACAGATGTTTTCATTGTATTTAATAATGCATTTTTAAATCTTCTAAGAAAAACTTTTAAAATAAATTGCTAATATAATTGAACCTAAAACACCCAATGATGCAGCTTCTGTAGGAGTTGCAATTCCTCCATAAATAGAACCTAAAACCACAGTTATTAAAGATAATATTGGGAATAATTCTTCTAAAGATTTTATAAAATCTTTTAATACATCTTATTTTCATCTAATGGAACTACACTTTTTATCTATTTTTGAAACAATCATAATATAAACTGAATATAAAGTTGCAAGTAACAAGCCCGGTAATATTCCAGCCATAAATAACTTCCCAATAGATACATCAGATAATACACCATAAATAATCATAATTAAAGATGGAGATAATTAAAAACCCAAGTGTTCCACTTCCAGCAAGAGGAACCTAATGCCAAAGATTTTGAATAACCTCTTTTTCAAGCTCATCAAGTGTTATTTTTTCCAACTGTTGCAGTTGTTGCAGCACTTTAACCTGAAACTAAGGCAAATAAAGAACATGCAGCTACATTTATATGTAATAGTTTTCCTGGAATGAAATTTAACCAAGGCATCAAACCATTTAAAAGTTTAGTTGAAATTGATGATTTATATAAAATTTCTCCCATTAGAATAAACATAGGTAAAGCAGCTAACGACCATGAGTTTAAAGAATCATACATTGATGAAGCTAATAAAATCACTATCTTATCATATATTGAAATCAAGGTGGTAACTGCGAATCAAAAATTAACATAGTTACAATTCCAGTTAAAAGAAGTGAAACTCCAATCCAAATTGATGACAATAAAAATATAAACATTATAAATACTATAACAATAGGATAAAATAAGTGGATCACTTATCATTTTTTAACCTTCTTAATACGAAAAACTAAAACACTTAAAATAAAAATTAGTATCCCCACAGGCATAACTAATTGAGTCAGATATAAAGGAGTTGCAGAAACTGATTCAGAAAGCATATCCATAGAATAAGAGTCATAGGTAAATAATATTGTTCTATAAAATGCAAAAAGTAAAATTACAATCGTAAAACTTCCAGCAATTACATCAATCAATTTATTTGATTTTTCACTCATTTTTGAAGTAATAATGTTAATTCTTTAATATGAGCATCTTCATTAAATGCATAAGCTAAACCTAGGAAAATTGCAGCTAAATATAAATATCCACTATACTCATCTGCAATCATTGTTGACATATTAAAAAAATATCTGATAAAAATTTCTATTAATATTCATAATGTCAAAGAAACTAAAGTAACAGCACCTAAATAAGCTCCCCATAATGAGAGCTTATTTATAAATTTAAAAAAATGTTTGCATTTGCTTACTTTCTATATATTCTTTGAAAATTTCTTTTGTTTCACTATCAGCATCAGCTAATCAGCCATCTAACATTTTTGAAGCAATTTTTGTGCCGCTGAGGTCAGCGTGCCCCTGCGCCCCGGTCTGGCGCTGGGGTCTTTCGTCGCCGTCCGCGACGCGGCCATTGCCGGCGCGGGCGTCGCGCTGTTGCCCTGGCTGCTGGCCCAGCCCTGCCTGACCGAAGGCACGCTGGTGCAGGTGCTGCCAGACTGGACAAGCCCGCGCCGGGGCCTGTATTTCATCTATCCTTCGGCGCATAGCCTGACCGCCCGGCTGCGCGCCTTCATCGACCATATGGTGGATTCGCTGCGCGCGATGGAACGCGCAGGCTAGGCCTCACTCGGCCGCGTCTTTGGCGGCTTCCAGCGTGGCCGCCTTCTGTTCCACCAGTTCCACGATATGATCCACCATCTGGTCATTGGTCATCTTGTGGCTTTGCTTGCCCGCCAGATACACCATGCCCGATCCCGCCCCACCGCCGGTAAAGCCGATATCGGTCATCAGCGCCTCGCCCGGGCCGTTCACCACACAGCCGATGATCGACAGGCTCATCGAGGTGGTGATATGCGCCAGCCGGTCTTCCAGCGCCGAAACCGTCTTGATCACGTCAAACCCCTGCCGCGCACAGCTGGGGCAGGAAATGATCGTGACGCCGCGATGCCGCAACCCCAAGGATTTCAGGATTTCGAACCCGACCTTCACCTCTTCCACCGGATCGGCCGACAGCGAAACCCGGATCGTATCGCCAATCCCGGCCCACAGCAGATTGCCCAAGCCCACCGCCGATTTCACCGTGCCCGACATCAGACCACCGGCCTCGGTGATGCCCAGATGGATCGGCGCATCCGTGGCTTCGGCCAGCTGCTGATAGGCGGCGGCGGCCAGAAATACATCGCTGGCCTTCACGCTGATCTTGTATTCGTGAAAATCGTTGTCCTGCAGCAGCTTGATATGATCAAGCCCGCTTTCCACCATGGCATCCGGGCAGGGCTCGCCGTATTTCTCCAGCAGATGCCGCTCCAGGCTGCCCGCATTGACCCCGATGCGGATCGAACAGCCGTGATCCTTGGCCGCCCGCACCACCTCGGCCACGCGCTTGGCATCGCCGATATTGCCGGGGTTGATGCGCAGACAGGCCGCGCCCGCCTCTGCCGCCTCGATCGCGCGTTTATAGTGGAAATGGATATCCGCCACGATCGGCACCGGGCTTTCCGCCACGATGGCCTTCAGCGCGCGGGTGCTGTCTTCATCGGGGGTGGAAATCCGCACGATATCGGCGCCCGCCACGGCGCAGCGCTGCACCTGTTCCAGCGTGGCCGCCACATCCGAGGTGATGGTATTGGTCATCGTCTGCACCGAGATCGGCGCATCGCCCCCCACGGCCACCTTGCCCACCATGATCTGCCGCGACTTGCGACGCTCGATGTTCCGCCAGGGGCGAATGGGGTTATGCGACATGATCTGCCTCTCGCTGCTTGCAGCCCGATACATAAAAGCCCGAAGGCCCCGGGGCAACTGCCACCGGGGCCTTCGATATCCATACCACCGTCACATCACGCAGCGGTGAAATCACTCAGCCACGGGGGGGACGATGGCCGCATCGGCCTGCGCCACATTCACGATCCGCGCCAGATCGGCATCATCCCCGATATTGGCCACGGTATATTTCGCCGTCAGCGCCTCTTCCGAAAGCGCGACGTTCTTCACCACCTGCGGTCCGGGGGCCGCCGGGCCGAAGGTCTGGCCATTGACCACGAAATACACGGAACCCGAATTGCCAGACCGCAGCAGCGCGGCCTGTTCCATCGGGGGCACCGGATAGCGTTCGCCGGAATCCAGGATCTTTTCAAACAGAATCGTGCCATCCGCCGCCGATACCCGCACCCACGAGGGACGCACGGCCAGAATCTCCACGCCTTTCGGCGCCTCGGCCACAACCTGCACGCTGCCTTCGGCCCCGGCCTCCGGTGTCGCCGGGCTGCCTGCCACCTGTGCAACCTGGGTCACCACCGCATCGCCGGGCGCCAGCGTGCCGGTCTGCCGCGGGTCGATGGCCGCAATCGGCCCATCCCGCGACACCAGCACCGGCACATCCAGCGCTTCGGGGCGGTACAGCCGGTTCAGCAGATCACCGCCCTGCCCGGCATCGGCCAGTGCGGTGCTGCCGGTTTCGGGTTCGGTCCGCACCACGGGCGGCATCGCGTCGATATTGCCCAGCGGATCAATCTCGGCCACCACTTCGGGCGCCTGATCCACCGGGGCCAGCTGCACGCGCTGCACCTCTTGCAGCACCGACCAGCCACCATAGCCCAGCGCCCCGATCAGCGCGACCAGCACCATCAGCGATCCCACGGCACCCGGTTCGATCCGGCTCAGCACGCTCTGGCTGCGGGGCACGAACAGGGCATTGGGATTGGCCAGCGGATCCCGAAATTCCGAAGGCGCGGTATTGCGCGCCCGGGCTGCGGTGATCGTGGCCGGGGCGGCAGCGGCAGACATGCCATGCGCCACCTCGAACTTCGCCTCGTCACAGAACCGCTTGAAGGCCCAATCCGGATCAAGGTTCAGATACCGCGCATAAGACCGCACATATCCGGCCACGAAACCCTGGGTTTCAAAGGCCGAGATATCGCAGTTTTCAATGGCGGCGATATAGGTCGCCTTGATCTTCAGTTCCCGCTGCACATCCAGCAGCGATTTACCAAGCGTGGCCCGTTCGCCGCGCATCACATCGCCAAGGCGAAGCTCGAAATCGTCAAATCCCTTTGGCTTGTCGATCTCTGTCGCCGAAGGTTGCGTCCTCCGCCAGATCATGCGCCCTGCCCCACAGCTTTCCCGAAGTCCCCGAGTCGGGTTGGTCCTCGACTCGTTTCTGTCTATTGCGACTAAAGCTAACACGGGCAAGTGACATTTGCACCCGCAGAAGAAATCAGGCCGAAGCCTCGGCACGATTCAGCGCACAATGCCCCCAAAGCGTGTCCATTGCCTTAACAAGTGACTCGATCTGTTTCAGGTCATGCACCGGCGAAGGCGTGAAACGCAGCCGTTCGGTGCCGCGCGGCACGGTGGGGAAATTGATCGGCTGCACATAGACGCCGCAATGCTCCAGCAGCATGTCCGACAGCATCTTGCAGTGAACCGGGTCACCGATCACCACCGGCACGATATGGCTGCCGTAATCAATGATCGGCAGGCCCATGCCTTTCAGCCGCAGCTTCAACACCTTGGCGTGCAGCTGCTGCGCATCACGCAGCTTCTGCCCCTCTGCCGTCTTCAGAAAGGCGATCGACGCCGCCGCCCCGGCCGCAACGACCGGCGGCAAAGAGGTGGTGAAGATAAAGCCCGGTGCATAAGACCGGATGGCATCCACCATCTTCGCACTTGCAGCAATATAGCCGCCGAACACGCCGAAAGCCTTGCCCAAAGTGGCGTTGATGATATCCACCCGTGCCATCTGACCATCGCGTTCGGCCACACCGCCGCCGCGCGGGCCATACATGCCCACGGCGTGCACCTCGTCCAGATAGGTCAGCGCGCCCACCTCATCGGCCAGGTCGCAGATTTCCTGGATCGGGCCGAAATCGCCATCCATCGAATAGATCGATTCAAAGGCGATCAGCTTGGGCGCCGCCGGATCATCCGCCGCGATCAGCGCCCGCAGATGCGCCACATCATTATGCCGGAAGATCCGCTTGGCCCCGCCACTGCGCTTGATCCCCTCGATCATCGAGGCATGGTTCAGCGCATCGGAATAGATGATAAGCCCGGGGAACAGCTTGTGCAGCGTGCTCAGCGTGGCATCATTGGCGATATAGGCGCTGGAAAACACCAAAGCCGCTTCCTTGCCATGCAGATCGGCAATCTCGGCTTCCAGGCGGTTGTGATACACCGTGGTGCCCGAAATGTTGCGCGTGCCGCCCGATCCGGCGCCGGTGGCATCCAGCGCCTCATGCATGGCCTCCAGAACCGCCGGATGCTGGCCCATGCCCAGATAATCGTTGCCACACCAGACGGTTATATCTTTTTCGGTGCCATCCGCCCGGCGCCAGATGGCATGGGGAAAATGGCCCTTGCGACGCTCGATATCAATGAAGGTGCGATAGCGCCCTTCGTCATGCAGCCGCTGGATCGCGCTGTCGAGTGTCTTGTCATAGTCCATTTCCGTCTCCCTGGCTCTGCGGCGAGGTGCCGTGCTGGGCTTGAATTAAGCGGCCCCGGCAGTGGGCGCCTTGATATTGGTCAAATCCTGAATCGGAAAGTGGGCATTTTGTCCCGCCCACCCGATACGCCAGATGTCTTCCACCACAGGATACGGCAGGGCGAGATGTATTCAAGCCTTGCAATATGGATATACACCCCAACCTTCGTCGCATCAGTCCAGGATCACCACGGCACAATCCCCGGCCTTGGCCTTTTCTTCACAGGCCGCCACCGCCGCATCCCCGGCGCCCTCGCCCTTGGCGATCCCAAAATTGCCGGTGCCGGGCGATACGGCCAGCGCCCCCGGCGCGGCATAATGTTCGGCAAAGGCCGCCGTCGCATCGGCAGACAGCTGCAGATCCCGCGCGCTCCAGCCCTCCGGTGTAATCACCGCCACCACGGCACAGGCCTTGGCGCCCTTGCGCTTTTCCTCGCAGCCCTTCAATGCCGCCGCCTTGGCCGCATCGGCATTGTGGTGATTGACCGCCGCCACCGTCGCCTCGACCATCAGCCCCTCCGAGGGCGAAATGGCAATGGCCCCGTAATAGGGCTGCCCACCCCCCACCATTTTCAGCGCCGCCACATCGGTATCGCTCAGCGCATCCTGCGGCAGCATCTCGACCGCCGCCGCCTTGGGCGGAAACAGCAGCTTGCCCGCAGCAGCCCCCGTCACCGGCTCCGCCGATGCGGCAGTGCCGCCACAAATCATCGCCATGAACAAAAGGCTGAACCTGCGTGTCATCCTGATCCTCCGCTGTGCTGCCCGCCCTTTTATCGCGCCCCGGCAGCTCTGGACAGGGGGGAACAGCCTGCTAGGCTCGCCGCCATCCCCGATCCGGGTCACGAAAAGGAGAAGACAATGTCGCAAGAGGCCGTGCTGGCACAGATCGACGCCACCCTGCCCGACGCGCTGGACCGCCTGATGGCCCTGCTGCGCATCCCCTCGATTTCCACCGATCCCGCCTTCAAGGCCGATTGCGCCCGCGCCGCCGACTGGCTGGTGGAGGATCTGACATCGCTGGGATTCGACGCCTCCGCCCGCCCCACCCCCGGCCATCCGATGGTGGTTGCCCATGGCGGGGAAGGCGGGCCGCATCTGCTGTTCTACGGGCATTACGATGTGCAGCCGGTCGATCCGCTGGCCCTGTGGGACCGCGATCCCTTCGCCCCCGAACTGCAGGACACGCCGAAGGGAAAGGTGATCCGCGCCCGCGGCGCCTCGGATGACAAGGGCCAGCTGATGACCTTTCTGGAGGCGCTGCGCGCCTGGAAAGCGGTGCATGGCGCCCTGCCCTGCCGCCTGACGATCTTTCTGGAAGGCGAAGAGGAATCAGGCTCGCCCTCGCTCATCCCCTTCCTGCAGGAAAACGCGGCGGAGCTGCAGGCCGATATCGCGCTGATCTGCGATACCGGCCTGTTCCAGGATACCGCGCCCGCCATCGTCACCATGCTGCGCGGCCTGCTGGGCGAGGAAATCACCATCCACGCCGCCAACAAGGATCTCCATTCCGGCATGTTCGGCGGTCTGGCGCGCAATCCGGTGCATGTGCTGGCGCGAATCCTCGCCAATCTGCACGATGATACCGGCCGGGTGCAGGTGCCCGGCTTCTATGATGGCGTCACCGAACTGCCCGATGACATCCGGGCGCAATGGCAGAACCTCGCCTTCGACCATGCCAAATTCCTGGGCGATGTGGGGCTTTCCGTCCCGGCCGGAGAACAGGACCGCACGCCGCTGGAAATGATCTGGTCGCGCCCCACGGCCGAGGTGAACGGCATCACCGGCGGCTATACCGGCGACGGGTTCAAGACCGTCCTGCCGGCCGAGGCCCGCGCCAAGGTGTCCTTCCGTCTGGTCGGCCAGCAAGACCCGGATACCCTGCGGCAGAACTTCCGCCAATGGGTGCGCGATCAGCTGCCCGCCGATTGCACCGCCACCTTCGCCGATCACGGCGCCAGCCCGGCCGGTGTGATGCAGATCACCCATCCCGCCTTCGAAGCCGCCCGCGCCGCCCTGGGCGCGGAATGGGGCCGCGCCGCCGCCTATGTCGGCTGTGGCGGATCAATCCCGATCGCGGGCTATTTCAAGACCCATCTGGGCATGGATGCCATGCTGCTGGGCTTTGGCCGCGACGATGACCAGATCCACAGCCCGAACGAGAAATACGATCTGGAATGTTTCCACAAGGGCATCCGCAGCTGGGCCCGCCTGCTGGAGAGCCTGGCATGACCCTGCAGATCCGCGACGCAGGCCCCGCCGATGAAACCGCCTGGCGGGCGCTCTGGGCCGGCTATCTGGCCTTCTACAAGGTCGATCTCGATCCGGCCGTGACAGACCGCACCTGGGCCCGGCTGATGGATCCGGCCGCGCCCCTGTCGGGCCGGCTGGCGTTCGAGGGCGACCGGATGCTGGGCTTTGCCCTGCACCACCATCATTGCTCCACCTGGGTAATGGGGGATGACTGCTATCTGGAAGATCTGTTCGTCAGCGATGCCGCCCGGGGCAAAGGCGTCGGGCGGGCGCTGCTGGATGATCTGGTGGCCCTGTCAAAAGCACGCGGCTGGCATCGGCTGTACTGGCACACGGATGAAACCAACAGCCGCGCCCGTGCGCTCTATGACAGCTATGCGCCCTATGATGGCCATGTGCGCTATCGCCTGAAACTGTGATCCCGCATCCGGCGCAGGCGGGGGGCCGTCTGCCCCCCGTCGCCCGTGCCGGGCGCCTCCCCCCGAGGATATTTTCCGCCAAGATGAAAGCACAGGTCACAAGCCCTTTCATCTTGGTTCAAATATCCCCAGGGGGTGAATTGCCGCAGGCAAGAGGGGGCGCGGGCGCCCCATACGGCGGCAGGTTCGGGGGCGGCGGGTTCGGGCGGGCGGCGGAATGGCGCGGGCGGAATGGCAAAAGCCGAACCCGAAGGTCCGGCTTTTATGCAGGTATGATTTGGCGCGGTTGACGGGGCTCGAACCCGCGACCCTCGGCGTGACAGGCCGATACTCTAACCAACTGAGCTACAACCGCGCAATCATACATCCGGGGCGCAGGCTGGGCGGTGGCGCGGTTGACGGGGCTCGAACCCGCGACCCCCGGCGTGACAGGCCGGTACTCTAACCAACTGAGCTACAACCGCTTGTGCCGCCCGAGCCAGCGCCCGGATGTGAGGCGTGTATTACGGTTCGGCGCAGGCGGCGTCAAGCGCCCGGAATACGATTTTTTCAGAAACTCGCAAATTATTGGCCTGGCTTCATTTTTCCGGTGCCGGGATGAATTCGGCATCATCGGCCGGCGGCAGGCGAAAGCGGCCATGCGCCCAGTCTCCGGCGCGCCAGGCCTCTTTGGCGGCGTCGATCCTGTCCTTGCTGGAGGCCACGAAGTTCCACCAGATATGGCGCGGCCCATCCATGGTGGCCCCGCCCAGAACCATCAGCCGCGCCCCGGATTCGCCTGCTTTCACAGAGATCCGGTCGCCCGGACGGAACACCAGCATCTGCCCCGGACCAAAGGTCTGGCCGCCGACGCTCACCTCGCCCGAGAGGACATAGACGCCGCGATCTTCGTGATCGTCGGGCAAGGGCAAGGCGGCACCGGCGGAAAGAATCGCATCGGCATAAAGGGTTTCGCTGGATGTGGGCACCGGCGCGCGTGCGCCCCAGCCATGGCCCATGATGAGCCGCACTTCTTTGCCCTCGCCTTCCAGCACCGGCAGATCGGCCTTGGGGGAATGGTGGAAGGCGGCGGGATCATCCTCGTGATCTTTGGGCAGGGCCAGCCAGGTCTGGATGCCGAACAGCGCGTGCGGGTGCAGGCGCAGATCGCCATCCGTGCGTTCGGAATGGGTGATGCCATGGCCTGCCGTCATCAGATTGACCGCGCCCGGTTCGATCCAGGCATCTGTGCCCAGGCTGTCGCGGTGGTGCATCTTTCCACGATATAGATATGTCACCGTCGACAGACCGATATGTGGATGCGGGCGCACGTCGATGCCCTTGCCCGTCACGAATTCGGCGGGGCCCATCTGATCGAAGAAGATGAAGGGGCCGACCATCTGCCGCTGGGTGGAGGGCAGCGCCCGGCGCACCTCGAATCCACCCAGATCGCGGGCCCGCGCCACGATGACGGTTTCGATGGCATCCACGGCATCCCCGATCGGGATTTCGGGGTCGAGTGCGGGGTTCCAGCTCATATCGGCCTCCTTGTTGGTGCTGAAACCAACATAGGGGGCCGGGCGGCTTTGGTCATCTGCTGCAATCGGCAAAGACCTGTGCAGCACGGCAGGGCAGTGGAAGGCCGGTCTGGCCTGCGTCTGATCCGCGTCGGGTTTGCGTCTGGCCTGTGTCGGGACAGACGGGCGGGACAGCAGAGCCCACGCCGCGGCTGATGGCGGCGCGGCAGGGGCGTTAAAGGGGGGCGGCCGCCCCCGGCGGGATCAGAAATCCAGACCCAGATCCAGCACCGGGGCAGAATGGGTCAGCGCACCGACCGAGATGTAATCCACCCCGGTGGCCGCCACCTCGGCAATGCGGGGCAGCGCCATATTGCCCGAAGCCTCCAGCACCAGACGGCCCGCCACCATCTGCACGGCCTGCGCCAGATCGGCAGTGGCCATATTGTCCAGCAGCACGACATCGGCACCGCCGATCTCTAGCACCTCGGCCAGCTGATCCAGCCGGTCCACCTCGATTTCCACGCGCATCATATGCGAGCGGGCGCGGCTGGAGGCCTCCAGCACCGGGCGGATGCCCCCGGCGGCCGCAATGTGATTGTCCTTGATGAGAATGGCATCCGACAGGCCATAGCGGTGGTTCGACCCGCCGCCGTGGCGCACCGCCTCTTTTTCCACCGCGCGCAGGCCGGGGGTGGTTTTGCGGGTGCAGGTGATGCGCGCTTTGGTACCCTGGGTTTCGGCCACGAAGCGCGCGGTCAGGCTGGCAATGCCGCACATCCGGCCCGCGAAATTCAGCGCCACCCGTTCCGCCATCAGGATCGAGGCGGCAGCGCCTTCGATCACCATCAGGGTTTCCCCCCGGCCAATCGCCGCACCGTCCTGCACGATCTGGTCGATCCGCAGCGCCGGATCGACCAGACGGAAGGCCATGGCGGCGATGCGCAGGCCAGAGGCCACGCCCGCGCCCCGGGCGTTCAGCCGGGCCGCATAGGTCAGCCCCGGCGGAATCACCGCGCGGCAGGTGGCATCGCCCATCGGCCCCAGATCCTCGATCAGCGCGGCACGGACGAGCGGTTCCAGCAGAAGGTCGGGCAACATTCAGGCAATCTCCGTCAGGGGAATCTGGTCAAGCGTCAGGCGCGATCTTTGCGCCAGCGCGGGATCTGCGGCGGGAAAATCCTGGCGGAAATGGCCGCCCCGGCTTTCCTGCCGCAGCAGCGCCGCGCCTGCGATCAGGCGGGCGGCGGCCAGCATATTGGCCAGCGGTTCTGTCATCGGCGCGGATTGGGCGATATCGGCCAGATCGGACAGCGCCCGGGTCAGGCCTGCGGCGCTGCGCACCACGCCGACATGATCGTTCATGATCCGGCGCAGGCGGGCCACGGCCATGGCATCGGCCCCCTGCGCGCCGGGTGGAAACTGCAGCGCCACGGCGGGGGCATCGGCGGGCAGGATGCTGGCGGCGAGGGAATCGGCGGCGCGGCGGGCGAAGACCAGCGCCTCCAGCAGCCCGTTGGAAGCCAGACGATTGGCGCCATGCAGCCCGGTGCTGGCGGCCTCGCCACAGACCCAGAGGCCGGGGATCGACGACCGGCCCTCGGCATCGGTGGCGACGCCGCCCATATGGTAATGCGCGGCGGCGGCCACCGGGATGGGATCGGCCACGGGATCAAGGCCCGCGCGCAGGCAAGCGCCGGCCACGGCGGGGAATTTCGTCAGGATTTCGGCGCCCAGACAGGCGCGGGTATCCAGCATGGGGCGGCGGCCCGCTTGCGTTTCGGCAAAGATCGCGCGGGCGACGATATCGCGCGGCGCCAGTTCAGCATCGGGATGCAGGGCCAGCATGAAGCGGTCCCCCAGGGCATTGACCAGCACGGCGCCTTCACCACGCAAGGCCTCGGTCGCCAGCGGGGCCGGATCTTCGCCGGTGGCGATGGCGGTGGGGTGGAACTGCACGAATTCGGCATCGGCCACCACGGCGCCTGCCCGCGCCGCCATGCCCAAAGCCTGCCCCCGGATGCGGGCCGGGTTGGTGGTGGTGGCATAAAGCCCTGCCGCCCCGCCTGCCGCCAGCAGAACGGTCGGCGTTTCCAGCAGGGTCAGGCCCGATGTGCCATCGGCCCGCGTCAGCCAGACACCGGACAGGCGGCCCTGCGTCAGCTGCAGCCGGGCCGCGGCCACCCCCTCCATCACCTGCACCGAAGGGGTGGCACGGACGGCGGCGATCAGCGCCGCCATGATCTCGCGCCCGGCCTGATCGCCCTTGACCCGCACCACCCGGGCCTGGCCGTGCGCCGCCTCGCGCGAGAGCACATAATTGCCCTGCGCATCGCGGTCGAAGGGGGCGCCCTTCCCGGTCAGATCCAGGATGTGATCGCGGGCCGCATCGGTGACCAGCGTGGCAATCGCCGGGTCCACGATGCCTGCGCCTGCGCGCAAAGTATCGGCCGCATGGGCGGCGGGGCTGTCGCCCTGCCCCATCGCCGCCGCAACGCCGCCCTGCGCCCAGGCGGAGCTGGCGCCGGTGCCCAGCGGTTCGGGCGAGATCACCAGCACCGGACGCGGGCTGAGACGCAGCGCCGCCGACAGCGCCGCCATCCCCGCGCCGATGATGACGATGCGCGGGGTGCGGGCCATCAGGCGGCGGCCTTGCGCGACAGGTCGATCATCCGTTCCACCGCGATACGGGCGCGGGCGGCCACTTCGGCCTCCACCTCGACCGGCGTGGTCATGCTGTGCAGCGACCAGAGCACCTTTTCCAGCGTGATCATCTTCATGTAGGGGCACATGTTGCAGGGGCCGACAAATTCGACATCCGGCAGGGCATCGGCAATGTTCGAGGCCATGGAACATTCGGTGACCAGCATCGCCTTGGCCGGGCGGTTGCGGGTGACGTAGTCAATGATGCCGGAGGTGGAGCCTGCGAAATCCGATTCCGCCAGCACATCGGGCGGACATTCGGGATGGGCGATGATGGTGGTATCGGGCTGGAATTCGCGGAAATCGCGCAGATCCTGCGCGGTAAAGCGTTCGTGCACGATGCACGAGCCCTCCCACCAGACGATCCGCTTCCACGGCACCTGTTTCGCCACGTTCTGCGCCAGATACTGGTCCGGCGTCATGATGACAGTATCGCCCGGCATGGCCGCCACGATCTGCGCCGCATTCGAAGACGTGCAGCAGACATCCGAGGCCGCCTTCACATCCGCCGTGGTGTTCACATAGCTGACCACCGGCGCACCGGGATAGCGCGCCCGCATTTCGGCTATGCCCGCCGGGGTGATGCTTTCGGCCAGCGAGCAGCCGGCCTCCATATCCGGCATCAGGACGGTCTTGGCCGGATTGAGGATTTTCGAGGTTTCGGCCATGAAATGCACGCCGCATTGCACGATCACCTGCGCCTTTACCTTGGTCGCCTCGATCGCCAGCTGCAGGCTGTCGCCCACCACATCGGCAATGCCGTGATAGATATCGGGCGTCATGTAATTATGTGCCAGAACCACCGCATCGCGTTCGGCCTTCAGCCGGTTGATCGCCAGCACATAGGGCGCATGGCGGGCCCAATCGGCAAAGCTGACGACGCGCGACATGCGGTCATAGATCGCCCGCGTTTCCTCGGCCGCCGCAAGCGAAGGCGTCAGATCATAGTGCCGGGCAAGTTCGGCGCGCAGGGGGGCAGAGCTGGTCATGGCGGGCCTCAAAGGCGGCTGGAAGGACGTGGCCGAGGTATTACAGATGAGGTGACGATTCAAGATATTGAAATAAAACAGATTTTTGGGTGCACACACCCAAAGACCTTGATCTGCCACCGCAGATCAACGCCTTGGAGCGGGCGGGCAACCCTGTTTTCGGCCCATGAAATCGGGGCTATCTTCTTCTTGACCCAAGACACGCGCGCAGACGATCCTGTGTTCTGAAATAGCCATTCATTCATGAGAAAACCCATGTCTTCCCTATACTTGCTTCGCCCTGCGGTTGTTTGTCTTGCTGTCTTGGCCACCCCGGTGGCAGCCCAGGTTGCCGAGCCCGGCGACGGATTGTTCAATATCGCAAACGACCCCGAGATCGCGCATGAAGAGCTTTATGGCGAGACGAAGGGCTGGAAGGTCTACGCCGGTTTCACCACGGAAAACTTTGCCTATTGCGCGGCCGAGATGGCCCTGCCGGAAATGACCTGGCGCTTCGGCTATGACGCCTCGCCGCAATGGCAGCTGGCCGTCAAGCATCCGTTCCAGGGTGAAACGCCCTATGGCAGCTTCGATGTCGATGGCCAATCGTCCGGCCTGTCGGGCTGGGGGGATGGCAGCTGGGTGATCATGTGGCCCAACCGCGGCGAATATGACGCCATCGCCAATGGCAGCCTGATGGAAGTGCATATGGGCGAGGTCTGGTATCAGATGAAGCTGCAGGGCACCGGCGCCGCCGCGCTGAAGGTGCAGGAATGTGTGACCAACCAGGGCCGGAAGGGCAGCGCCGCGCCCGCGCCCGCCCCGCTCGCCCTCTCGACCCCGGCTGCCGCTGCCGTGATGCCGAACCCGGCTTTCCGGGGCGAATCCTTCGTGGGCAATTGCGAAACGCCCTATGCCAGCTATCGCTGCATGGCGACCACGCTGCAGCCGACCGGCCATTACGGCCAGGCGCAGGAAATCACCGATCCGTCGGGCAGCGAGATGGGCTTCATCGTCCAGACCGACCGCGCCGACCTGAGCCAGGTCTGGGTGAGCTATGACAAGGTGAACTACAGCTATCTCGGGCTTTGGGGCAGCGATGGCCGCTGCATGGCGCCGCTGCCGGATCAGGAGCGGCAGGTGGTGGCCAATCTGGGCCATGACGCCTGGAAGCTGTGCATCGGCGGCTGTTCGCGCCTGAAATGGCAGAACGCCGCCTGCCGGATCGGCAGGCGGCGTCTTCATTCCAACCTCGTTCAGGCGCGATCAGCCGACGCGGTAGTTCGGGCTTTCGCGGGTGATCTGCACGTCATGAACGTGCGATTCCTTCAACCCGGCGCCGGTGATGCGCACGAACTGGCAGTTTTCGCGCATTTCGGCCACGGTGCGGTTGCCGGTATAGCCCATGGCGGCACGCAGGCCGCCGACCATCTGGTGCAGCACGGTGGCGACGGAGCCCTTGTAGGGCACCTGGCCCTCGATGCCTTCGGGCACCAGCTTGTCGGATGCGGCATCCTTCTGGAAATAGCGGTCGGCAGAGCCGCGCGCCATGGCGCCAAGGCTGCCCATGCCGCGATAGGATTTATAGCTGCGGCCATTCCACAGGATCACCTCGCCCGGGCTTTCATCGGTGCCCGCGATGGCCGAACCGACCATGGCGCAGGAGGCCCCGGCCGCAATGGCCTTGGCAAAATCGCCCGAGAATTTGATGCCGCCATCAGCGATCACCGGAATGTCGCCTGCCGCCCGCGCGCTGTCCATGATCGCGGTCAGCTGCGGCACGCCGACACCGGCCACGATGCGCGTGGTGCAGATCGAACCCGGGCCGATCCCCACCTTCACCGCATCGGCCCCGGCACCGATCAGGGCGCGCGTTGCCTCGGCCGTGGCCACATTGCCTGCCACCACCTGCACGGTGTTCGACAGCCGCTTGATGCGTTCAACGGCGATGGCCACGCCTTCGCTATGGCCATGCGCGGTGTCGATCACCACCATATCCACGCCCGCGTCGATCAGGGCCTGGCTGCGCTCGAACCCGGCATCGCCCACGGTCGAGGCGGCGGCGACGCGCAGGCGGCCCATCTCATCCTTGCAGGCATGGGGGTTCAGCACCGATTGTTCGGTATCCTTCAGCGTCAGCAGGCCGGTCAGCTTGCCGGTGCCATCGGTCACCAGCAGCTTTTCGATGCGGCGGGCCTTCATCAGGCTGATGGCGGCCTCGCGGTCGGCGGGTTCCTGCAGGATCGCCAGATTGTCGCTGGTCATCATCACGCGGACCGGCGTGCGGTCATCGCTGGCAAAGCGCATGTCACGGTTGGTGACGATCCCCACCACGCGGCCATCGCCATCGACCACCGGAAAGCCGGTGACATTGTAGCGGTCCTGCAGCAGCTTGGCATCGGCCAGCGTCTGATCGGCGGTCAGGGTGATGGGCGAATAGACCACGCCGCTTTCGAACCGCTTGACCCGGCGCACTTCGCGGGCCTGCGCCTCGATATCCAGATTGCGGTGGATCACGCCGATCCCGCCGGATTGCGCCATGGCAATCGCCATGCGGCCTTCCGTGACGGTATCCATCGCCGAAGACAGCAGCGGGATGTTCATCCGGATGGAGCGGGTGACGAAGGTGGACGTATCGGCATCCGAGGGGAGCACATTGCTCGCCGCCGGCACAAGCAGCACGTCGTCAAAGGTGAGTGCCTCGCGAATCTCCATGGGAGCCTCCAGAACGGGTCGATGGATGGTATCGTTTGGCGGTTCCCTGTTTCACGGCTTTTGGCAAAGCGCAAGGGCAAACGGCGGATGGGCTGGCTTTGGGCGGCGGGCGTGGCAAGGGGGCGCTCGCGCCCCCTCTGGCCCTGGAGGGCCATTCACCCCCTGAGGATATTTTGACAACGGGAAGGTGGAAGGTGCGCGGGGGCTTGAGGCGGCGGCGGCGCCATGCAGGATGGCGGCGGCAGGAATGGAGAGCGGCATGCGCGTGGCCATCGTGGAAAATACCCGGATCACCCATCACGGTCAGGTGGGGGTGGCGCTGCACGAGGCGGCGGCGCGGATCGGGGTCTATCGCCCCTGGGCCGACGGGCGGCTGCCCGAGCTGGCAGATTATGAGGCGCTGGTGGTGTTTGGCGGCGAGCAGGACGCGCGGGCCGATGACAGCCATCCCTATCTGCCAGAGCTGGCGCGGCGGATGCGGGCGTTTTCGGAAGCGGATCGCGCGGTGCTGGGCATCTGTCTGGGCAGCCAGATCCTGGCGCGCGGCTTTGGTGCCGAAAACCACATCGGCACGGCGCCGGAATTTGGCTGGTGCGCGGTGGAGCTGACAGGCGCCGCGGCGGCAGATCCGGTGTTTGCCGCCCTGCCCGGCGCCTTTCCGGTGTTCCAGTGGCATTCCGACACCTTCTCCCTGCCCGAAGGCGCGCTGCATCTGGGCCAGTCTGCCGGGGCCGTG
Source organism: Gemmobacter sp. (assembly GCA_034519525.1). Classification (GTDB taxonomy): domain Bacteria; phylum Pseudomonadota; class Alphaproteobacteria; order Rhodobacterales; family Rhodobacteraceae; genus Gemmobacter. The sequence goes on from JAXHOJ010000028.1 coordinate 21,232, forward strand.
CAGCAGGCCTTCCGCCTCGGGCGGGCCACCTATGGCACGCAGTTCCATTTCGAGGCGAGCCGCGCCGTGGTGGCGGATTGGAGCCGGGAGTTCCCCGCGCTGATCGAGGGGCTGCATCCGGGTTGGGCGGCGGCGCATCCCGGACTTGCCGCCACGGCGGGGGCCGAGGCCGACCGCATCGGCCTGATGCTGGCACGGGGCTTTGTGGCGCGGATCTAGGCCTCGGCCGCGTTGGTCTTGGCGGCAAGGCTGCCCTTGGCCCAGGCGGTGCAGACCTTCCAGGCGATGGCCGGTATGATGGCGAGGCTGGCCAACAGCAGGATGGTGGCGGTGGTGCCGAAGCCGTTGGCGTAAAGCGCCGAAACGAAGGCGGCCAGCGGGAAGGTGAAGGCGCCCCAGAGCGCGGAAAAGCCCGACTGGGTGAGCCAGCGCAGGCAGGCCAGCAAGCCAAGGAAGATTACCGCCGCCAGAGCCAGCAGGCCGAGGCCAAGCTGCGGCAAGCCCAGGCTGGCGGCAACGGTGGCCAGCAGGCTGGCCGGGGCCAGATGGATGGCGAGCAGCGGGCGCAGCGGGGCGGGCGGGATGCGGCGGATCAGCTGCAGCGCCGAGGCCAGCCAGATGGCGCCCGCCACCGGCAGCGTGGCGAACAGGATCACCCGGCCCAGCAGATCGGCGCCCAAAGGCACGGCGGCCAGCGCGCCGATGATGAAGCCCACGAAATGCAGGTGCCAGACCGGCGTGATCTCGCGCGCTTCAGCCGGGGCGGTGAAGAACAGGCGCAGCACCAGCACGGCCAGGCCCGCCTGCAGCACAAGGCCCGCCAGCAGCAGGCCCCAGGCGGCCGCGGCGCTGTAGGGTACCAGGGCGGCTGCCGACAGCAGCGCCCCCAGCACCGCGGCAGACAGACCGGCGCGGCCCGGCAGGATGCGCATATCCTCCAGCAGAACGCCGGGCCTGCGCGCCAGTTTCACCGCATATCCGAAAGCGGCAAAAGCCCAGAGTGCCACAGTGGCGCCCAGCAGCATCTCTGCCAGACCGGGGGGCAGGCCCAGATACTCCATGCCGCGCCGCAGGCCGAGACCGAGGCCCAGAAGCCCCATGATGGCCGGGAAAACCGCAGGCGGCATCCGGGCGAACAGCGCCGGGCGCCGTGGCGGAAATTCCGGCGGGGGAAACTGCTTCGGGCGGAAAGGCTTCGGGTCGGCCATCACATGCTCCTTGTCCTGCCCCATGCCTAGACGATGCGGCGGCACTGGCAAGATGCAGCATTGCCACAGGGCCGGGCCACAGGCAGGGTTCGGGCCATCTTGCCAGCGCGCCCGCGCCACGGCAGCATCCCCCGGCACATGAGGGAGAAACACATGAGCGGCAGCTATGAAACCGGGCGGCTGAACCTGCCTTTCGTCGGTATTTCCACCTTTGGCAAACGGCCCTATGTGGCCGATTGGGACGCCATTGCCGCAGATGTGGCGGTGATGGGGGCGCCCTTCGATTTCGGCACGCAGTTCCGGGCCGGCGCGCGCTTCGGGCCAAGGGCGGTGCGCGAGGCATCGACCCTGTTTTCCTTTGGTCATGCCGGGGCCTATGACCATGAGGATGATTGCATCTATCTGGGCGGCGATGTGAGGATCGTGGATATCGGGGATGCCGATATCGTGCATACCGATACCGAAACCAGCCATGCCAATATCGAAACCGGCGTGCGGGCCATGCTGAAGGCGGGCGCCCTGCCGGTGGTGATCGGCGGCGACCATTCGGTGAACATCCCTTGCATCCGCGCCTTTGCCGATCAGGGGCCGATCCATATCGTGCAGATCGACGCGCATCTGGATTTCGTCGATGTGCGGCACGGGGTGCGGCATGGCCATGGCAACCCGATGCGGCGCGCGGCAGAACAGGCGCATGTGACCGGCATCACCGCGCTGGGCATCCGCAATGTGAGTTCCACCGCGAAGGATGGCTATGAGGCCGCGCGGGCCATGGGGGATGATATCCTTTCGGTGCGGCAGGTGCGCAAACTGGGGACCGAGGCGGTGCTGGCGCGCATCCCTCCCGGCGCGCGGGTCTATGTGACGATCGACATCGACGGCTTCTGCCCCTCGATCGCGCCGGGGACGGGCACGCCCTCGCATGGCGGGTTTCTGTATTACGAGGTGCTGGAGATCCTGCAGGGCCTGGCGCAGCAGCACGAGGTTGTGGGCATCGACCTGGTGGAGGTGGCACCCGATTACGACCCGACGCAATCGACCGCGATCCTGGCGGCGCAGGTGCTGCTGAACTTTCTGGGCTTCATCTTTCATGCGCGGTCATCCCGGCAGAACGAGTGAGGATGGGCCAAGGCTGACCAGCCGCGCGCCGGTGCCCAGCTTGAACCGGGCGAGGCCGGGGTTGGTGGCATCCACCGCGCCCAGATCAAGCCGCTGCACCCCCTGCCCGCGCAGCACCAGCGCCGCCTGCCACAGCATCGCGGCATGGGCCTGTGCGGCGCGGCCTTCGGCCGAGGTCCAGCCGCAGTGATAGGTGGCGCCCTGCCCGTGGATCAGCACCACGATCCCCGCCGCCAGCCGCCCGCCCGGCGACCAGTGCAGCACCAGCCGCCCGCCCTCCCACGCGGCCAGAAAGCCCGGCGGCAGGGCGCGGAACCCGCGCTGCCGGGCCAGTGTTGCGCAGCGCGCGGCCAGATCCATCATCACGCCTGCAGGGCCTTCGCGGATCGGCAGGGTTTCGCCCCGCAGCAGCCGGTTGCGCCATTTGCCCTGCAAGCCGCGCCGCAGATCGGCTGGATCGGGGCGCAGATCCCATTCGGCATGAAAGCGCGGCGTGACCAGCGGCACGAAGCCATGCCCCGCCGCCCCGGTGCAAAGGGTAAGCCCCGGAAAACGCGCCAGCCTGCGCAGCAGCGGCCCCGCCTGCCCCGGCGGCCGGTTGATGACGCGCAGCCCCCGCCGTTCCAGCATCTGCGCCGCGGCGATCACCTGCCCGCCCTGCCGCAGCAGCACATGCCGCACCCTGGCGCCCAGCCGCGCCATGGCCTGCCCATAGGCCCAGCATTGCTGCAGGGCCACGGGCCAGGGCAGCCGCCAATCCGATTCGCTTGTGATCCAGGTGATATCCATGCGCCGATTAACGGGCCGGAAATCTTTACATGAGATGAAGGCGGCATGGAAAACCTGCCGCCTCCGCCCCGTTTCACGCTCTGGCTGCCGCTGCTGATCGCGGCGGTGCTGTCGGCGCTGTGGTTGCTGCTGCTGTCAGCGATAGAGCAGCGAGCGCCCGTTGTGGAACAGGTGGATCTTCTTCGGATCGGCGGTCAGGCTGACCTGCCGGTGCCGCAGCCCCGGGTTGATGCCCGGCAGCTTGGCCACCACCTGCGCCGCCTCGCCCTGACGGCGGAAATACAGCAGCGTCACCTCGCCCAGGGCTTCGGTGAATTCCACCTCGCCGGTGAACAGCGGCTGGCCATCGGTCGCCACCAGATCTTCGGGCCGCACCCCCAGATTGACCTTCATCCCCTGATCGGCGGCCGTGGTGGCGATGGCCGCCACCGCCTCGCCGCCATTGTCCAGCCGCACACGGGTATAGGCGCCGGTTTCCACCACCTCGCCCGCCATCAGGTTCATCGCCGGGCTGCCGATGAACTGCGCCACAAATTCGTTCTCGGGCCGCTCATACAGCTCCAGCGGGCTGCCCACCTGGCTGATGCCACCGCCCGCCAGCACCACGATGCGGCTGGCCAGCGTCATCGCCTCCACCTGATCGTGGGTGACGTAGATCATGGTCGATTCGGGCATCGCCTCTTTCAGCTGCGCAATCTCGATCCGCGTGGCCACCCGCAGCGCAGCATCGAGGTTCGACAGCGGTTCGTCGAACAGATAGACCTTGGGATCGCGCACGATCGCCCGCCCGATCGCCACCCGCTGCCGCTGCCCGCCCGAAAGCGCCTTGGGCAGCCGTTCCAGATAGGGGGTCAGCTGCAGGATGCGCGCGGCCTTTTCGACACCGGCATTGATTTCGGCGGCGGTCTTCTTCGCGATCTTCAGCGCGAATTCCATGTTCTGCCGCACCGTCATATGCGGATAAAGCGCGTAGGACTGAAACACCATGGCGATGCCGCGCTGCGCCGGGGGAACATCGTTCATCCGCACCGAATCGATGCTGAAATCGCCGCCCGTGATCCGCTCCAGCCCCGCGATCATCCGCAGCAGGGTGGATTTGCCGCAACCCGAAGGGCCCACGAACACGATCAGCTCGCCGGTCTTGATATCGAGGTTGATGTTCTTCAACACCTTCACGTCGCCATAGGCTTTCTCGACGTTGACAAGCTTCAAATTGGCCATACCGCCCCTCCCTTATCCGCGCCGCGCGAGGCAGATCTGCCACGGGCCCAGCGTCACCTTGTTGCCTTCGGCGGGCTGGCTGCCCAGTTCCGCCCCGATCTGCTGCCAGCTCCCCTCCGGCAGCACCACGTCTTCGATACCCGCGCCGAGATTGAAGGCGCAGAACATCTGCGTCTCCCCATCCCGAAGGAACCGCGCCACCGCGCCTTCGGCGCGAATCTCGGTCATCGCACCGTCGCGCAGCACCGGATGGGCGCGGCGGAAGGCCAAAGCCTGCCGGTAATGTTCCAGCATCGACGCCGGATCGCCCGCCTGCTCTGCCACCGCGCGGGCCAGATGCGGCGCCGTCACCGGCAGCCAGCTTTTCGCGGCGGTGGAAAAACCGCCCTGTGCATTGTCGCGCTGCCAGACCATCGGGGTGCGGGCCCCATCGCGGCCCTTGAATTCCGGCCAGAATTCAATGCCATAGGGATCCTGCAGATCCTCGAAGGCCACATCGGCCTCGGGCAGACCCAGCTCTTCCCCCTGATAGAGGCAAAGCGAGCCGCGCAGGCAGACCAGCAGCGACAGATAGCATTTCGCCGCCGCCTCGGTCAGATCCCAGCGGGTGATGTGGCGCACGGTATCGTGGTTCGAATAGCTCCAGCAGGGCCAGGCATCCGGCGCCGCCTTCGCCATGCGGGCAAAGGTTTCCTGCAGCGCCTGCGCCGTCAGCCGGGCCGGTTGCAGCATTTCGAACGGATAGCACATCTGCACCTTGTCGCCGCCCGAGGTATATTCGGCCATGATCTCCAGCCCGCGCTGGGCATCGCCCACCTCGCCCACCGCCGCTGCGCCATAGGGGCGCAGCACATCGCGGAAACGGCGCAGGAAATCGAGGTTTTCCGGCTGGTTCTTGTCGAACAGATGCAGCTGGTGGTTGTAGGGGTTCACTGCAGGCGCGATACTGTCATTGCGCAGCGCAGGCGGCAGGGGCGGGTTGGACCGCAGGTATTTATCGGCGAAATAGAAGTTGATCGTATCCAGCCGGAAACCATCCACCCCCAGATCGAGCCAGAACCGTTCCACATCCAGCAGCGCATCCTGCACCGCCGGTTCGTGAAAGTTCAGATCCGGCTGCGAGGTCAGGAAGTTGTGCAGGTAATATTGCTGGCGCCGGGTATCCCATTGCCAGGCAGAGCCGCCAAAGATCGACAGCCAGTTGTTGGGCGGCGTGCCATCCGGCGCCGGATCGGCCCAGACATACCAGTTGGCCTTCGGGTTCGCCCGGTCACGGCGGCTTTCCTTGAACCAAGGGTGCTGGTCCGAGGTATGCGACAGCACGAGGTCGATCATCACCCGCAGGCCCAGATCATGCGCCACCGTCACCAGCTGGCGAAAATCATCCACCGTGCCGAACATCGGATCGACATCGCAGTAATCGCTGACATCATAGCCGAAATCCTTCATGGGCGAGGTGAAGAACGGGCTGATCCAGATCGCATCCGCCCCCAGCACGGCGATATGCGGCAGCCGCGCGGTGATGCCCGGCAGATCGCCGATGCCATCACCGTTGCTGTCCTGAAAGCTGCGGGGGTAGATCTGATAGATCACCGCGCCGCGCCACCAGGTTTCGTCATAAGGAAGGGTCATTGGGCCTCACTTCACGGAGCCGGCCAGCAGGCCGCGCACCAGATATTTCTGCATGGCAAAGAACACGATCAGCGGCACAGAGATCGACACGAAGGCCGAGGCCGCCAGAATTTCCCACTCGCCGCCCTTCGATCCCATCAGCTCGCGCAGCAGCCCGGTCATCACCAGCTGATCGGCGCTGTTGCCGAGGAAGACGGTCGCCACCAGCAGGTCGTTCCATGTCCAGAGGAACTGGAAGATGGCAAAGCTGGCCAGCGCCGGAAAGGACAGCGGCAGGATGATCTTCAGGAAGATCTGGAAATCGGTCGCCCCATCGACCCGCGCGCTTTCGATGATCTCGCGCGGGAGGCCGACCATGTAGTTGCGCAGCAGATAGATGGCGAGTGGCAGGCCGAATCCGGAATGGGCCAGCCAGATGCCGACATATTCCTTGCCTATCCCCAGGCTGTTGTGCAGCTTCAGCAGCGGGATCAGCGACAGCTGCAAGGGCACCACCAGCAGGCCGACGATCGCGGCGATCAGCAGGGCACGGCCCGGAAATTCCATCCAGGCGAGCGCATAGGCGGCAAAGGCCGCGATCAGGATCGGGATGATCGGTTGCCGGGATGGTGACAGTCATGGTGTTCAGAAAGGCGCGGCCAATGCCTTCGGCAAACAGCACGCGGTTGTAATTGTCGAGCGTGAAGCGCGGCGGCGTGACCGATGTGACGAACAACCGGGGCGAACGACCCTCGAAGGCCACGGGCGAAACCAGCCGGTAATCGCCATTTTCCGCCACCGTGCCGGTGACCCCATCGTTCATCGGGGCCTCGGCGCCCGGTGCAAATTCGGTGGGCGCGCGGGAATTCACGCCGAAGGCCTTCACCTCGCCGCCCGCGCCGTCAAACACATTGCCCGCGATCACCCAGAGCGTGCCCTCTTGCTGCTGGCTGTCGGCTGCACCGGCGCGATAGACGATGTTCTGTTCCGACGGAAACAGCGACATCCACCAGCCCGAGGTGGTGATCTGGTCACGGTCGCGGAACGACGAAACCAGAAGCCCGATGGTGGGCAGCACCCAAAGCAGCACAAGCGCCGCCGTGGCCAGATGCACCGCCCAGACGAGCGAGGATTTGGTGCCTGCGATATTGTCCATCTCAGCGCATCTCCTTGCGGGCGTTACGGATGTTCCAGATCATGATCGGCGTGACCATGATCATGATGACCAGCGCCACAGCCGAGGCCCGGCCAGTGTCATTGCCCCGGAACATCCAGTCGAACATGAGATTGGCCAGAACCTGCGTGCCCCATTGGCCATTGGTCATGGCCAGCACGATATCGAACACCTTCAGCACGGTGATGGTGATCGTGGTCCAGACCACGGCGATGGTGCCCCAGATCTGCGGCACCTTGATGCGCGCAAAGATCTGCAGCGGCGAGGCACCATCCAGGATCGCGGCCTCGATGGTTTCTTCGGGGATGCCGCGCAGTGCGGCCGACAGGATCACCATGGCGAATCCGGTCTGGATCCAGACCAGCACGATCATCAGCAGGAAACTGTTGGCAGGTTCCACCGTCAGCCAGGTTTGCGCCTGCCCCCCCAGCGCCACCCAGAGGGCGTTCAGCACGCCCACCTCTGTCTGGCCGTCGCCGCGGTAATCATAGATGAACTTCCAGATCACCGCCGCGCCGATGAAGGAAATTGCCATGGGCATGAAGATCATCGCCTTGGCAAAATTGCCCCAGCCGATGCGATCGGTCAGCGCTGCCGCGATCAGGCCAAAGAAGGTGGAAAGTGCAGGCACCACCAGCAGCCAGAGGATGTTGTTCTGCAGGGATTCACGGAATTTCAGATCGTTCAGCAACCAGGTGTAATTGCCAAGCCCCACGAAATTATCGCCGGTGGCATCCATGAAGCTGAGCCAGATCGACACGAACAACGGATAGACCAGATAGGCCGCCAGCAGCAGCAGCGCGGGCATCAGGAACAGCCAGGGCCGGATCAGCGCGGCGCGGGCGATGTTGCGCCCGGCGTCAGGTCCGCGCGGCGGATAGATGCTGTCCAGCACCACATTGGAAAAGAAGAAATATGCCACGCAACCAAACACACCGATGACGATGGTGGCCATGGCCATGAAAAGTTGTTCCATCAGTGCCCCTCCCCGGGTCTGACAAGATATGGGGGGGCCCGCCCGGCAGCGCGGACGGGCCGGGCGATGATTACTTCAGCGTGTCCCAGGTTTTCTGGATGTCGGCGGCAACGGCGGCCACATCCTTGCCACCCGAATAATCCACCATGCCGGTCCAGAAGGCACCGGCGCCGATGGCACCCGGCATCAGATCCGAGGCATCGAAACGAAAGGTGGTGGCGCTGGTCAGGATGTCGCCCATCTTGCGCAGCGTCGGATCGCCGTACACTTCGGGGTTGGCGCTTTTCAGCGGGGTCAGGAAGCCGGATTGCGCCATCCAGACCTCATGCGCGATGGGGGTCGTCAGGAAATCCATGAAGGCCTGCGCCACCGGGCTGTCCTGGGTGATCACAAACACCGTGCCCGCGCCCAGCACCGGCTGACCCAGATCCTTGCCTGCATAGGCCGGGAAATAGAAGAAATCCGCATCTTCGCCCACCACCGTGCCTTCGGGGAAGAACGACGGGATGAACGAAGCCTGCCGGTGCATGTAGCAGGTCGGCGGCGAGGCAAAGAGCCCCTTGGGCGCATCGCGGAAATCGGTGGAGGCAACGCCGCCTGCCCCGCCCGCCACCCAGGCATCATTGCGGGCAAAGGCGCCATATTCCTCGATCGCAGCCACGACCTTCGGATCATCGAAAGCCAGTTCGTTCGACACCCATTTGTCGTAATCTTCGGGCGTGTTCACCCGCAGCATCATGTCTTCGACCCAGTCGGTGGCAGGCCAGCCGGTGGCACCCCCCGACCCCAGCCCGATGCACCAGGGCGTGCCGCCATCGGCCACGATCTGATCCGACAGCGCCTTCAGGTCTTCCATGGATTCGGGGATGTCATAGCCCGCATCCTCGAAATTCTCGGGCACATACCAGACCAGCGATTTCACATCGACCTTGTAGAACAGGCCGTACAGCGCCTTGGTGCCATCGGCGCCCGCATAGGTGGACAGGTTCACCCAGCTGTCACCGGCGGCATAATCATTCTTCAGGAACTCGCCAATTTCCGGTTTCAGCACGGTCAGCTTGCCGCGTTTGGCCAGATCGGCGGCAAGGCCCGGCTGCGGGATCACCGCGATACCGGGGGGCGAGCCTGCCTCGACATCAATCATCACGCGCTGTTCAAACCCGTCACCGCCGGAATATTCGACATCGGCGCCGGTGGCGGCCTCGAAATAGGCGATGACGCTTTCGAACAGCGCCTTGTCCACCCCGCCCCAGGGCCCGTCGATCTTGAGCGACTGGCCTTTCAGATCATGCGCGGCCTTGAACGCATCGTAAGAGGCCCAGTTGAATTTCGCATCCTCGCCAGGTGCGAATTTCAGATCCTGCGCACCGGCCTGCCCTGCCACAAGTGCCAGCACAGCCGCGCCGGCAAACAGATTTCTTGTCATATCGCTCCTCCCGTAAGCTACCCTGCGGCGAAGGACCGATGGTTTCCGCAAGGATGCGGGAATCGGTTTCAAACCGCTTTGGATGCCTCAACTAAGCGGGACGGGCCGTTTGTGTCAACCAAACTCTGCCATGCAGAGGGGCCAAATGCTTGTAATGCAAGCGCAGAAACCGGCATGTCGCCGCGCAGCGGGGTGTATATGTCTTTGACCTTGCGGTGTGATGTCGTTAGTGTCGGGCCGAATTTGAAACGCTTTGGCTGCAAAATGAACCTCAAGGAGCTTGCCCGCAAACTCGATCTCTCCCCCACGACCGTCAGCCGCGCGCTGAACGGCTACCCCGAGGTCAATGAGGCGACGCGGGAACGTGTGGCGGCGGCAGCGCGGCGCTACAACTATCAGCCCAATACCCGCGCCATCCGGCTGGCCACCGGCCGGGCCATGGCGGTGGGCCATGTGATCCCGCTGACCACGCGGCATGAAATCGTGAACCCGGTGTTCGCCGATTTCATCGCAGGCGCGGGCGAGACCTATTCGCGCAACGGCTATGACATGCTGCTGTCGGTGGTGCCGGATGACAATGAGGAACGCGCCTACCGCGAGTTGAAATCGCGGGGCACGGTGGATGGCGTGATCGTCCATGCCCCCCGGATGGATGATCCGCGCATCCCGCTGCTGACAGAGATGCGGGTGCCCTTTGTCGTGCATGGCCGGGCCACCGGCGCCGCCCTGCCCTACAGCTGGGTCGATGTGAACAACCGGCGTGCCTTCAAACGGGCAACCGAATTCCTGATTGATCTGGGGCACCGCCGCATCGGGCTGGTGAACGGGCTGGAATTCATGGATTTCGCGATCCGCCGCCGCAGCGGGTATGAAGATGCGCTGGGGGCGGCCGACATTGCCGTGGACCCGTCGATCCTCGCCAGTGACGAGATGACGGAAACCGCAGGCTTCCGCGCCATGCAGACCATGCTGGCCCTGCCCGTGCCGCCTTCGGCCATTGTCGTCTCTTCCATGCTGATGGCGCTTGGCGTGCGCCGGGCCATCGAACAGAACGGGCTGAAACTGGGTCGTGATATTTCCGTCATCACCCATGATGACGAGCTGAGCTATCTGCGCAACGGCGACGATGTGCCGATCTTTACCGCCACACGGTCTTCGGTGCGCGAAGCTGGGCGGCAGGCGGCGGATATGTTGCTTTCCATCATCTCCGGCAAGGCGGCCGGACCGATCGAACGGCTGCTGGAAGCAGAGCTGATCATCGGCCAGTCGACCGGCCCATTCAAAGGCTGACCCATGATCCCGCCCCGCGCCACCTTTCCCGAAGGCTTTGTCTTCGGTGCCGCCACGGCGGCCTATCAGATCGAAGGCGCCCGTTTCGGCGGCGCCGGTCCGTCGCATTGGGATACCTTCGCCGCCACCCCCGGCAATGTCGTGCGGGCCGAGGATGGCAGCACCGCCTGCGATCATTACCACCGCTGGGCGGAGGATCTGGATCTGGTCAAGGCGGCGGGCTTTGATGCCTACCGCTTTTCCACCAGCTGGGCGCGGGTGATGCCCGATGGCCGGACGGTGAACCCTGCGGGCCTCGATTTCTATGACCGTCTGGTGGATGGCATGGGCGAACGCGGGCTGCGCCCCTTTCTCACGCTCTATCACTGGGATCTGCCGGCCGCGCTGGCCGATCTGGGCGGCTGGCGCAACCGCGACACCTGCGCCCGCTTTGCCGATTTCGCGGAAACCGTGCTGCAGCGCATCGGTGACCGGGTGGAAACCGTGGCCACCATAAACGAGCCCTGGTGCGTGGCCTGGCTGTCGCATTTCCTCGGCGCCCATGCCCCCGGAATGCGCGACATCCGCGCCGCCGCCCGCGCCATGCATCACATCCTGCTGGCCCATGGTCTGGCGATGGAACGGATGCGCCGCATGGGGCAGAAGAACCTGGGGATCGTGCTGAACTTCGACCATGCCACCCCCGCCAGCGACAGCCCGGCAGACCTTGCCGCCGCCGCCCGGCAGGATGCCATCTTCAACCGCTGGTTCATCGAAGCGATCACGACCCAAAGCTACCCCCCCGAGGCGCTGGAAGGGCTGGCGCCGCATCTGCCCGCAGGCTGGCAGGATGACATGCCGCTGATCGGGCAGCCGATCGACTGGCTGGGGGTGAATTACTACACCCGCCACATTCATGCCGCAGCCCCCGGCACCCCCTGGCCCGCCACGCGCGAAATGCCGGGGCCGCTGCCGAAGACCCAGATGGGATGGGAGATCTATCCCGAAGGCCTGCAAGGGTTTCTGACCCGGCTGTCGCGCGATCATGTCGGGGATCTGCCGATCTATGTCACCGAAAACGGCATGGCCAATGCCGATCTGCCAGATCTGCCGGACGCCGCCCGCACCAGCTTTATCGCCGGGCATTTCGGCGCGGCGCAGGCGGCGATTGCGGCGGGCTGCAACCTGAAAGGCTTCTTCTACTGGTCTTTGCTGGATAACTACGAATGGGCCGAAGGCTATGAAAAGCGCTTCGGTCTGGTGCATGTGGATTTCGACAGCTTGGCAAGAACCCCGAAAGCATCCTATCACGCGCTGGCCCGTGCGCTGGCGCGGAACTGAAACTGGTTGCTCTGGCCCGGCACCGCTCAACCATCTGGAGACTTCCATGAGTGACGCCCCCCTCTCGCTGGTTGCCGATATCGGCGGCACCAATACCCGCGTGGCCCTGGCCGACGGGCGGGCCATCCGCGAGGCTTCGGTGCGGCGCTATCGCAATGCCGGGTTCGAACGGCATTGACGAGGTTCTGGCGCGCTATATGGCAGAGGAAGCGGTGGGTCCGGTGGCCGGTGCCTGTGTGGCCGCGGCCGGGCCGTTGCGCCATGGCGCCATCGTGATGACCAACCTGCGCGACAGTGACGATCTGCCCTGGGTGATCGACGCGGCGCGCGTATCGCGGGCCACGGGGGCGCCGCAGGTGGCGATCCTGAATGATCTGCAGGCGCAGGGGCAGGCATTGGGGCATATCGCGGCGGCCAATCTGCGCCGGGTGATCGACGGCCCGGTGGAAGAGGGCGGCTCCATGCTGGTGGTGGGGCTGGGCACCGGCGTCAATGCAGCGCCGGTGCATGATACCCCCTGGGGTCGTGTGGTGCCCCCTTCGGAATGTGGCATCATGTCAATCTGCCCGCCGCAAAGCGACGAGGATCTGCGGCTGGTGCGGTTTCTGGAAACCCTGCTGGCCTCGCGGGGGCAAGTGGCCCATGCCGGCGTGGAAGAGGCATTGTCCGGCCGGGGTCTGGCCAATCTGCACGCTTTTGCCGCCAGCGAAGCCGGTGAAGCCAGCACCGCCGCCTCGGCCGAGGTTCTGGAGGCGCTGGCAGCAGGCGCCCCGGTGGCGGGTCATGCCGCCCGGCTTTACACCCGCATCCTGGGGCAGACGCTGGCCGATCTGGCGCTGATCCACCTGCCCTATGGCGGCATCTATCTGATCGGTGGCATGTCACTGGCGATGGAGCCACATTTCCGCAGCTATGGCCTGACGGAAACCTTCCGCCGCCCACGCCGGGTGGCGCTGATGCAGACCGAATTCGCGGTAACCGTTGTGGCCGATGATTACGCCGCCCTGACCGGCTGTGCCGTCTATCTGGCGAATGGCGGGCCCAAATCTCTTAATAGGGAACCTGATGAAAGAGATACCACAACACCCGGCTTGAAAGAGAGCGCGCCCGCTGTGCAGCGGGCCTTGCCTTCGGCGAGGATATTTTTGCCAAGATGAAATCAGGCCGCGGCCAGCACCGCGCGTTTGGTCAGCACCTTGCACAGATGGGCGCGATAGGCGCCGGTGCCGTGCAGATCGCTGATCATGTTGTCGCCCGACAGGGCCAGCCCCTCCAGCGCCGAAGGCGCAAAGCTGGCGGTCAGCGCGGCCTCTGCCTCGGCCCAGCGGAACACGCCTTCGTTTGAAGCGCCGGTGATCGCCACCCGCACCCCGCCCGCATATCGCGCCACAAACACCGCCGACCAGGGCAAAGCGCGAGGCGGGCTGTTCAAACTTCACATAGGCCGCCTTCTGCGGGATCGGGAAGCGGACCTCGGTGATGATCTCGCCCTCGTCCAGCGCGGTGGTGAACATGCCCTGAAAGTAATCATCCGCCGCGATGCTGCGCCGGTTGGTGACGATGGTGGCGAAAGAGGCCAGCGCCGCCGCCGGATAGCAGGCCGACGGGTCGTTATTGGCCAGGCTGCCGCCGATGGTGCCACGCGGTTGCGCACCGCCGGATCACCGATGCCGCCCGCCAGTTTCGCCAGCGCCGGATAGATGCCCGCCGCCTGCTGCGCCACCACGCCATGCGGCGTGGCCGCCCCGATATGCACGCCACCATCGCCGCGGCAGACGCCCTTCAGCTCGGGGATGCCGGTCAGGCTGACCAGCATCTCCGGCGCGGCCAGCCGCTGCTTCATCGTGGGGATCAGCGTCTGCCCGCCCGACAGCGGCTGCGCGCCCTCGGACGCCAGCGCCGCCACGGCATCGGCAAGGGAAGATGGCCGGACGAATTCGAAATTATGCATCACATCCTCCTTACGCGTTCAGCGCCTGCCACACCCGGGCGGGTGACAGCGGCATGTCGATATGGGCAATATCTGTGGCCGCCCCGCACGGTGCAGCGCGTCGATCACCGCATTGACCACGGCAGGGGGCGAGCCGATGGCGCCCGCCTCGCCGCAGCCCTTCACGCCCAGCGGGTTGTGGGTGCAGGGCGTGCAGCAGGAATGATCGACCGTGAACATCGGCAGATCATCGGCGCGCGGCATGGCGTAATCCATGTAGCGACGCTGACAGCAGCTGGCCCGTTGTCGTCATAGGCGCAGTTTTCCATCAGCGCCTGCCCGATCCCCTGGCCAAGGCCGCCATGCACCTGCCCCGTCGACGATCATCGGGTTGATGATATTGCCGAAATCATCCGCCGCGCTGAAGGCCAGAATCTCCACCTTGCCGGTTTCGGGGTCCACCTCCACCTCGCAGGCATAGGCGCCCGCGGGATAGGTGAAGTTCGACGGATCGTAGAAGGCCGTTTCCTCCAGCCCCGGTTCCAGGCTTTCCAGCGGGTAGTTGTGCGGCACATAGGCCGCCAGCGTCACCCCGGCCCAGTCCACCGATTTGTCGGTGCCCGCCACGGTGAACTTGCCGTCCTTCAGCTCGATGTCGGTATCAGCGGCTTCCAGCAGATGCGCCGCGATCTTCTTGGCCTTGTTGATGATCTTGTTGGCCGCCTTGACCATGGCAGACCCGCCGACCGCAAGGCTGCGCGACCCATAGGTGCCCATGCCCATCGGCGTGTTCGAGGTATCGCCATGCACGATCTCGATCTGGCCCGCATCAATTCCGATCATGTCAGAAACCACCTGGGCAAAGCTGGTCTCATGCCCCTGCCCGTGGCTGTGGCTGCCGGTGAAGACCGTGATCGAGCCGGTGGCATTCACCCGCACCGTGGCGCTTTCATACAGCCCCGCCCGCGCGCCCAGCTGCCCCACCAGGTTCGACGGCGCGATGCCGCAGGCCTCGATGTAGCTGGGCAATGCCGAAGCCGCGCCATTTGCCGCGCGCCGCACTTTCCGCCGCCCGCGCCGCGAAGCCTGCGTGATCCGAGATCTCGATCAGCTTGTCCATCGTGGCCTGATAATTGCCGGTATCGTAAACCACGGCCACCGGCGTCTGATACGGGAACTGATCGGGGGTGATGAAGTTCTGCCGCCGCAGCGCCACCGGATCCACGCCCAGCTCGCGCGCCGCCTTGTCGATCAGCCGTTCCAGCTGGAACGTCGCCTCGGGCCGCCCCGCGCCGCGATAGGCATCCACCGGCACGGTATTGGTGAACACCGCCTTCACGTTCACATAGATCAGCGGCGTCTTGTAGTTGCCCGCCATCAGCGTGCCATGCAGCCAGGTCGGGATCGACGGCGCGAAGGTGGACAGATAGGCCCCCATATTGGCATAGGTTTCGGTGCGGATCGCGATGAAGTTGTTCTCCGCATCCAGCGCCAGTTCGATCTTGGTCACATGGTCGCGGCCATGCGCATCGGAAATGAACGCCTCCGACCGGCTGGAGGTCCATTTCACCGGGCAGCCAAGCTGTTTGGCGGCAAAGGTGACAAAGGCCTCTTCGGCGTAGTGATAGATCTTCGATCCGAAACCGCCGCCCACATCGGGCGCCACCACGCGCAGCTTGTTTTCCGGGATGCCCAGCACGAAGGCGCCCATCAGCAGGCGGATGACATGCGGGTTCTGGCTGGTGGTATACAGCGTGGAATTGCCGGAATGGCCTTCGTAATCGCCCACCGCCACGCGCGGCTCCATCGGGTTGGCGACCAGCCGGTTGTTCACCAGTTCCAGCGTGGTGACATGGGCGGCCTTGCCGAACGCCTCGTCCACGGCGGCCTTGTTGTCTTCGACAAAGCCCCAGTCATAGCAAAGGTTTGACGTCAGATCGTCATGCACCTTGGGCGCGCCCTCGGCCGGCCGCCTGTTTCATGTTCGACGACCGGCGGGCAGTTCGGTGATGTCGATCTCGACCGCCTCTGCGGCGTCGCGCGCCTGATCCAGGCTTTCGGCCACCACCACGGCGATCGGATCGCCGACATGGCGCACCTTGCCATCCGCCAGCACCGGGTGCTTGGGTTCCAGCATGGGTTTGCCGTGCTTGTCCGTCACCTGCCAGCCACAGGGGATGCCACCCACGCCCGCAAAATCGCTGGCCGTGAAAATGCGCAAGACGCCGGGCATCGCCGCGGCCGCCGCGCTGTCGATGCTGTTGATCCGGCCATGCGCCACATCAGACCGGATGAACCAGGCATAGGCCTGACCACGGATGTTGATATCGTCAGTGTAACGGCCCTTGCCGGTCAGAAACCGCACATCCTCGCGCCGCTTGGTGCTGGCGCCGATGCCACCGCCGTTCGGCCCGCCACTTTTCGGTCCATCGTCTTTCGGCATGTCTTCCTCCCTTGATGCGTTGCGCGAAGAATGCGCCGCAAATCATTGAAAACAAATTACTCCGCGGCGATCTGGCTCACATCCTGCCCGGATGCTGCCATGACCGCCTTGACGATGTTGTGGTAGCCGGTGCAGCGGCAGATGTTGCCTTCCAGATGGTGGCGCACCTCGGATTCCGTGGGGCTGGGGTTCACTGCCAGCAGCGATGCCGCCGCCATCACCATGCCCGGCGTGCAGAAGCCGCACTGCAACCCGTGATGATCCTGAAACGCCTGCTGGATGCGCGCCAAGCGTGCCATCGGCATTGGCCATGCCTTCGATGGTGCTGACCTTGGCCCCCGCCGCTTCCTGCGCAAACATCGTGCAGCTTTTCACCTGCAGCCCGTCCACATGCACGGTGCAGGCCCCGCATTGCGACGTGTCACAGCCGATATGCGTGCCGGTCAGGCCCAGGTTCTCCCGCAGGAAGGTGGAAAGCAGCGTCCGCCCCTCCACCTCACCGGAGACGGCCTTGCCGTTCACCGTCATCGAGACTTTCGTCATTCTCTCCTCCCTGGCTTATGCCTTGGTCGTAGGCGCGGGCTCAGCTGAGCAGCCGCTTGATCCAGCCCTTCTTCTGTTCGGTTGCGGGCTCTGCCTCCGGGGCCTCCTCTGCCACGGCTGCGGGGCCTTCGACCGCCTGCTGAAACCTTTCGAAAAATTCATCCGCCATCTTCTTGGCGAAACCGTCGATGATGCGGCTGCCCAGCTGGGCAAGCTTGCCGCCCACGCTGGCCTCCACCTCATAGCTCAGCCTTGTGCCATCCGGGATCGGTTCGAACCGCACCTTGGCGCCGCCCTTGGCAAAGCCCGCAGGTCCGCCCTTGCCCTCGCCCGAGATCGTCAGGCTTTCGCCCGGCACAATGTCAGAAAGCTGGACCAACCCGGTGAAGGTGGCCGAGACCGGGCCGACCTTCTGCTTCACCACCGCCTCGTAGCCCTCGGCGACCGAACCGGTCAGGCTTTGGCAACCGGGGATACATTCCTTCAGCACCTCGGGGTTCAGGATCGCGTCCCAGACCGTCTTCGGGCCGGCCTTGATCTCGCGAGTCGACGAGCAGCATGGAAAACCCCCCTCTTGATCGGCAGCAGCCCGGGGCCGCTTGGGGGCCTCGGTCTATACGCCTAAGTCATAGGGCAGGACGGTAGCGTGAACGCCACGGCTTCAGGGCGCGCGGATCGATGGGCTTCAAGTAGGATATCGATGCGCCGCGCAGGCCACCGCAAGGTCCTGCACGGCAGCACCCCTGTCCGCAGTGATCAGCCGCGACGGCACCGGCCCATGCGCCGCCCGCAGCGCCGCCAGGGCCTCGATCCCGGTCATCCCGTCGCCCAACTGGTGATCGACGATGAAGATGTCGGGCAGGATGCCGATCTCTTCGATCAGCGCCAGCGCCTCTTCGCCCGAGGCGGCCTCCAGCACCGTCATTCCCCACTTTTCCAACAACAGCCCTAGCGCGCGGCGAAGTTCGACGTCGTTTTCCACCAGAAACGCGATCTTGTCCGCAGCGACCGGCCCACGCAGACGATCTGGGGTCTCGGCCCGAAGCGGGGTGTCGGCCCCTTCGGACAACGGCACCTGGACCATGAAGCAGGTCCCCCGCCCGACTTCTGACGTCAGGCCCAAAGGATGCCCCAACAGCGCACAGGCCCGTTCCACGATGGCCAGGCCCAGCCCCATGCCCTCGCAAGCTGAGGCGCGGGCATTCAGGCGGTGAAACTCGCTGAAGATGTCGTTCTGCGCGTCTTCTCGGGATGCCCGGCCCGGTGTCCCGGACCTCCAGCCGCACCACGCCGCCGCGCCTGCCGCGCGCCGACCAGCACCCGGCCCCGGTCGGTATAGCGGATCGCATTGCCGATCAGGTTCTGCAGGATGCGCCGCAGATAGGCCGGATCCGATTTCACCATGGCCGAACAGGGCATGACCACCAGCCGCAAATCCTTCGCCGCGGCCATCGGCGCGAATTCCTCGGCCAGGGTCCGCAAGAAGGCGGCCCAGCTGCACCGGCCCCACGCTGACCGCCAGCCTTGCCCGGATTCCAGCTTCGAGATGTCCAGCAGCGCATCCAGAATGCCCTTCGACCGACATCAGCGCATTCTGCGCCTTGCTCCAGCCTCGCGACCGGGTGCCACCCGGTTCCAGCCCCTCACCAGAGATGGAACCGATGAACAGCTTGGCCGCCGACAGGGGTTGCAGCAGATCATGGCTGGCCGCCGCCACAAACCGCGACCGGCTGGCATTGGCGCGTTCGGCATCGGCCAGCGCATCCTCCAGTTCCAGCGTCCGCCCCATCACCCGGGCCTCCAGCGTTTCGTTGGCCCGGCTCAGCGCCTCAAGTGCCGCGCGTTCTGCCGTCACATCGGTAAAGCTCAGCACAAAGCCGCCGTCCGGCATTTCCTGCGCAAAGACGTCCAGGATCAGTCGTCGCCGCGCCGCGACTCGAACGTCAGCGCGGGCGCCCCGGCTGCCGGCCAGCCGACCCAGTCCGTCAAGCGCTGCGCCGTCATGCCCTCGCCAAACTGCACCTCGCGCGCCAACCGGCCCAACAGCGTCGTCGAACGCACGCCCCACGCCGCAACCGCCCCATCGGCAGCGACAGCAGCGTCGCCCAGCCGCTGGTTCCAGCCCACCAGACGGCGTTCGGCATCAAAGATCGCACACCCCTGGTTGATATGATCCAACGTGGCACGGATGATGCGGGCCTGATCGTCCAGCAGCTTGCCGCGTTCGTGCCGCTCCAGCCAGGATGATATCGGTCACATCGGTCTGCAGGATCACCGTGCCGCCGTCCGCCGTGCGGTGTTCGGATATCTGCAGCCAGCGATCCCAGATCAGCCGCACGTTGAAGATCACATGCCGGTCCTGATGCCGCCTGCGCCGCTTCACCGCCCAATCCTGCGGGGTTTCGCCCTCGGGCAGCGCCAGATAGCGCGACAGGCTGACGCGCTGCACATATTCGTCAAACGGCAGGCCGGGTTTCAGATGGTCGCGCAGGTCAAGCATGTGCATCCCGAAGCGTGAATTGCACATCACCAGCACATCATCGGGCCCGAACAGGGCAAAGCCCTCCTGCACCGTCTCGATGGCATCGGCCAGGTTCTGCCGCGCGGCCTCGGTCTCGCGGTTGGCTTCGGCCAGGCGCCCGTTGGACTCGTTCAGCAGGTCCAGCGCGCGTTCCAGATCGCGGGTGCGCGACCGGACCTGATCTTCCAGCATCGCCGCGCGCTGGAACTGGGCATAGGCCGCCCCGCTGTCATCCGTCACCTGTTCGACCCGGCGCATCAGCACCTCGGCGATGGCCAGCAGCTTTTCAGCCCGCCGTTCGGCACTGTCGGCGGGATTGATCAGCGTCTCGATCATCGGGCCGGCGCATCACACCCCCGGTGGGTAGATGGCTACGCCGGTCATCGTCTGGTTCACGTGCATGGCGTTCATCTGTTCACCATAGGTCGAAAAGCCCACGACACCGTGGCTTTTCAGCAAGCCGGACACTGCCCCGAAGCGCTGGCTTTCCTCGGCTGCGACGCGGCGCAGGATGCAGTCGCAGGCAAGGATCGCCGCTGGCTTTCTGCCCGCTGAGCGCCGGTCAGCGCGCGCGTCCAGATGCGTCGCCATGTCCTGCGGTTCGGCCAGGGTCAGCACCAGCCCCTCGTCGATGGCGGAAAAGAAGATCAGATCCCCGTTGGGCGCCACCTGCTGAATCGCGCGGACATGATGCCTGCCGCCGATGCGCACCACAACCGGATGGGCGGCAAAGGTAAAGGTGGTCAGCTGGCCAGGATCCTTGCCCAGCAGCCGCGCATATTCGCGCGCCGCCGGTTCGGCATTGATGCGGCGCACCGTGCGGCTGGTCGGATCGGCCTCTGTCACCACCATGCGGCGCTCGGTCGGCACCAGATGGTCCAGGCTGAACACCTCGCACCCGTGCAGGCCGTGCGGACCAGCGTCAGCACCGCCGCGTTGCGCAGAACCTGCCCGTCCTGCAGCACGAAGGTTTCCCGAAACCGCGTGCCATCCGCCGCCGATCCGCCAAACAGCGGCACCGGCCCAAGCCCCGAGGCCAGCGCGGCCGCCAGCTCATCCTCGCGCGTCGACAGGCCATCCACCATCAGAAAGGCGAATTCACGTCTCCCAGTCCGGCTGCGCCGCGCCAGCCCTGCCGCGCCCGGATCAGCCGGCCAATCAGCTCTTGCGCGGTCCATGGCCGCCAGGTCGATCACCAGCGCAGATCGCGCGGCAAAGTTGGCCACGCGGCAGGGCCACCGCCACGATCTCGCCTTCGGC
The DNA here is from genome assembly GCA_034519525.1 of Gemmobacter sp. Lineage (GTDB taxonomy): Bacteria > Pseudomonadota > Alphaproteobacteria > Rhodobacterales > Rhodobacteraceae > Gemmobacter. Next base: position 42,063 of record JAXHOJ010000028.1, read on the forward strand.
ATAGCCCTCGGGCGAAATCTCGCCCGCGGTGGTGCAGCCGATCACCGGCAACACCTGGAAACGCCCCTGGCAGGCCCGCCTCCAGCGCCGCCAGATCCGCCTCGGGCGAGATGAACAGGAGATCACCACGCAAAAGGCCCCGGGCCCAGATCGCGCGCCAGTCTTGGCAACACATCGGGATCGTGCGCCCCGGCATTGGGCGCGCGGCATGACAGCATCCGAAAGCGCCTGTGGCCAGGGCGGTGAGGCGGTTGTCAGCGCGCGATCATGTCCTTCTCCCAGCGCGATGCTACGGCGAGCGTCGAGGTCCCGGCAAGCCTTTCGACCCGACCCTCAACCATCCTCGGGCATGATGGCATGGAGAAACTCGTCTCGCCCGCCAGCAGCACCGCCTGCGTCCGGCTTTGTACCCCCAGCTTGCGCATGATCGCCGTGACATGCGCCTTCACCGTGGTTTCGGCGATGGACAGCTCATAGGCGATCTGCTTGTTCAGCCGCCCCTCGCAGATCAGCTGCAGGATCTTGGCCTGCTGTTTCGTCAGCAGGGCCAGCCGGGCGATGGCATGTTCGCGGCTGGTGGCCGGGCCACCTTCGGGCGCGGGCGGCACATAGCCTTCGGGCAGATAGCTTTTGCCCTCGCGGATCGCATCAAAGGCCGCGCGGAACACTTCGCGCCGCGAATGTTTCGGCACAAACCCCACCGCCCCGGCCTGAAACGCCGCCGAAACCACCCGGTTATCCGCCAGGCTGGACACGACGACAACAGGCACCTGCCCCGCCGCCGCCTTCAGCCGGATCAGCCCATCCACCCCGGTCACATCCGGCAGGTTCAGATCCAGCACAATCACATCCGGCAGCGGCGACAGGTCCAGCCGCGCCAGCGCGGTTTCCAGCCGGTCTACCGTCTCCACCTGCGACACCCCCGCCACAGCGCGCAACGTGATCGACAGTGCATCACAAAACAGCGGATGATCATCTACGATCAACGCCGTGGCCAAAGCCCGTTCCGACATGGCAGTTCCTCCGTCCCTGCGTGACAGATTACCGCAGCTGCGCCCCGGCACAAGCAAGCCGAAAGTCGCGGTAGGGCAGAAAAGCAGAACGCCCGCGCAGGGTTACGCGGGCGTCATTCGCGGTGATCGGGATCAGGTTATCACATCCGGCTCTGTCCGCCCCGTATGTTCTTTGATCTTCGCCAGCTGATGTGCGGCACGGATCACCGGCGCCAGCGCCTCTTGCGGGTCATGGTCCAGCCCGTCGGGGCCAGGGGTGAAGCGTTCCAGATACACCCGCAGCGTCGCCCCTTCGGTGCCGGTGCCGGAAAGCCGCATCACGATGCGCGAGCCATCGGCAAAGATGATCCGCACGCCCTGCTTGGCCGAAACCGAGCCATCCACCGGATCGGTATAGGCAAAATCATCGGCAGCGGCGATTTCCATACCCTCTGCCACCTGCCCCGGCAGCCCGGCCAGGCTCGCGCGCAGCTCGGCCATCATCGCATCGGCCTTTGCCGTTTCGATCGCCTCGAAATCATGGCGGCTATAGTAGTTGCGACCGAATTTGGCGAAATGGTCCGCCATGATCTCGGCCACCGATTGCTGCCGCACCGCCAGGATGTTCAGCCACAGCAGCACCGCCCAAAGCCCGTCCTTCTCGCGCACATGGTCAGACCCCGTGCCAAAGGATTCCTCGCCGCAGAGCGTGGCCTTTCCGGCATCCAGCAGGTTGCCGAAGAATTTCCACCCCGTGGGCGTTTCGAACTTGGCGATGCCCAGGGAATCCGCCACCCGATCTGCCGCAGCCGAGGTCGGCATCGACCGCGCAACCCCGGCCAGCCCGCGGGCATAGCCCGGCGCCAGATGGGCATTGGCGGCCAGCACGGCAAGGCTGTCTGACGGGCTGACATAAATGCCGCGCCCCACCACCATGTTGCGGTCGCCGTCGCCATCCGATGCCGCGCCGAAATCGGGGGACTGATCGCCCATCATCTCGGCCATCAGCTCATGCGCCCAGGTCGGGTTCGGGTCGGGGTGCATCCCGCCGAAATCCGGCAAGGGCGTGGCATGCGTCACCGTGCCGGGGGCAGCCCCCAGCCGGTTTTCCAGAATCTCGGTCGCATAAGGCCCGGTGACCGCGCACATCGCATCGAAACGCATGGTGAAGCCCGCGCCGAACATCGCCCGGATCGCCGGGAAATCGAACAGCGTTTCCATCAGCGCCGCATAATCGGTGACGCTGTCGACCACATCCACCGCCATGCCATCCACCTCGGTGCGGCCGATGGCCGACAGGTCGATATCCGGGGCATCCGAAATGCGGTATTCGATGATTTCCGTGGTGCGTTGATACATCGCCTCGGTCACGGCCTCGGGCGCGGGGCCGCCGTTCGGCATGTTGAACTTCACGCCGAAATCCTCTTCCGGCCCGCCGGGGTTGTGGCTGGCCGACATGATGAGGCCGCCATCCGTCTGGTTCAGCCGGATCAGATGGCTGGCCGCCGGGGTCGACAGCACCGCATTCTGCCCCACGATCACCCGCGCCGCGCCATTGGCCGCCGCCATCTTCAGGATGATCTGCGCCGCGCTGTCGTTGAAATAGCGCCCGTCGCCGCCCAGAACGAAGGTCTTGCCCGCCGCCCCGCCGATGGCATCAAAGGTGGCCTGCACGAAATTCTGCAGATAATGCGGCCCCATGAACACCGGGGTCTTCTTGCGAAGCCCCGAAGTGCCGGGTTTCTGCCCGGCAATCGGCTGGGTGGCAATGGTCAAGGCGGTCATATCGGCCCTCAGGTTTGAATTGCTTCGAAAACAAGCACGGAATGTGCCGGAACCTCAAGCCCCGGCTTGGCATCCGCAGGCGGCGCCTCGGGTTGCGCGCTATTCAGCAACAGCCGCCAGCCCGGCGCCGTATCCGGCAGGGTCAGCGCCCGGGCCTCGCCTGCGTTGAACACCATGAACACGGCATCATTGCTGTCGGTGCCCGCCTCGGCCGCCATCCGCAGCTCCAGACACAGGCAGCGCAGCGCATGGTCGTGCCAATCCTCCGGGCCCGGCTGCCCGCCATCCGCCCGGCGCCAGATCACATCGGGCAGACCATCCGCCGCCCGCGTCTTGCCATGCAGGAACCGCTTCTGCCGCAGCACCGGATGCGACCGGCGCAGGGCGATCAGCCGCGCCACGAAAGCCGTGAACCCCGCATCCTCCTGCCCCCAGTCCACCCAGCCGATCTCGTTATCCTGTGCATAGGCATTGTTGTTGCCCTGCTGGCTGTTGCCCAGCTCGTCTCCCGCCAGAATCATCGGCGTGCCCTGGCTCAGCAGCAGGGTCGCCAGCAGGTTGCGCCTGCGCAGATCACGGGCCGCCCGCACCGTGGGCAGCTTGCTGGTGCCCTCTACCCCGAAATTGTCGGAATGATTGTCGGAATGGCCATCACGGTTATCCTCGCCATTGGCCAGATTGTGCTTCGTCGTATAGCTGACCAGATCCTGCAGGGTGAACCCGTCATGCGCGGTGATGAAATTCACCGAGGATGTCGCCGCCCGCCCGGCATGATCGAACCGTTCCGAACTGCCCAGAATCCGCTTCGCCAGATCCGGCGCCAGCCCGGCATCCCCACGCCAGAACCGCCGCACGCCATCGCGGAACCTGTCGTTCCATTCCAGAAACGGATGCGGATAGGCGCCCAGCTGATAACCGCCCGGCCCGATATCCCAGGGTTCCGCGATCAGCTTCACCCGGCTCAGCACCGGATCCTGCCGGATCGCATCGAAGAAACCGCCGTTCGGATCAAAGCCATAGGCCTCGCGCCCCAGCACCGATGCCAGATCGAAGCGAAAGCCGTCGACGTGCATTTCCTCCACCCAGTAGCGCAAGCTGTCCATCACCATGCGCAGCACCATGGGCTGCGTCAGGTTCAGCGTGTTGCCGGTGCCAGTGTCGTTGATGTAATAGCGCCCGCCCTCGCGCAGGCGGTAATAGCTGCGGTTGTCAAAGCCCCGAAAGGCCAGCGTCGGCCCCAGCTCGTCACCCTCGCCGGAATGGTTGTAGACCACATCAAGGATCACCTCGATCCCCGCCGCATGGAAGCGGCGCACCATGGTCTGAAACTCCCAGATCTCGCCCCGGCTCATGTAGCGGGGTTCGGGGGCGAAAAACGCGATGGTCTGATAGCCCCAGTAGTTGCGCAAGCCCTTCTGGATCAGAAAGCGGTCATCGACAAAGGCCTGCACCGGCAGCAGTTCCACCGCCGTGACGCCCAACTTCACCAGATGTTCCAGCACCGCATCCGAGGCCAGCCCCAGATAGCTGCCGCGCTGCCCCTTTTCCACCTGGGGATGCAGCGCCGTCAGCCCCTTCACATGGGCCTCATAGATCACCGTTTCGTTCATCGGATGGCGCGGCGGCCGGTCCGGCCCCCAGTGAAAGCTGGAATCCACCACCACCGATTTCGGCACGGCAAAGGCGCTGTCGCGCGGATCGAAACTCATATCCGCGCGGGGCGACCCCACCTTGTAGCCCATCAGCGCATCCGACCATTTCAGCCGCCCCGACAGCTGCCGCGCATAGGGATCGATCAGCAGCTTGTTGGGGTTGAAGCGATGCCCCTCCTCCGGCACATAGGGCCCATGCACGCGGTAGCCATAGAGCGTGCCGGGTGGCAGGCCGCCGACATGGATGTGCCAGATATCGCCATCCCGCTCGCGCAGTTCCAGCCTGCACAATTCGCGCCGCCCGTCTTGCGAAAACAGGCACAGCTCCACCCTTTGGGCATGGGCAGAAAACACCGCGAAATTCACCCCTTCGCCATCGAAGGTAGCGCCCATCGGCCAGGGTCGCCCCGCCGAAACCGTATGCCCGCCCTGCCGGTCGGCAGCCGCCGCACTCATGCCGCACCGCGCAGGATGCTGTCATACAGCCGGGCATATTCGGCGGCCGAGGCCTCCCATCCCACCGGCTGCGCCATGGCGCGTTTCTGCACCCTGCCCCATTGCGCCGGATCGCCATAGAGCGCCACCAGCTGGCGCAACGCCTGGGCAAAGGCGGTGGCATCGGTGGGATGGAAGGTGATGCCGGTTGCCACGCCGCTGGCCAGCGCCGCCGGATTGGCATGAATCACCGTATCGGCCAGCCCGCCCACCGCCGCCACCACCGGCACCGTGCCATAGCGCAGGCCATACATCTGCGTCAGCCCGCAAGGCTCGAACCGCGAGGGCACCAGCACAGCATCGCCCCCGGCAAACAGCCGGTGGCTCAGCCCTTCGTCATAGCCGATCCGCACCCCCACCCGGCCCGGAAAGCGCGCCACCATGGCCAGCATCGCCGCCTCCAGCGCCGGATCACCCGATCCCAGCATGGCCAGCCCGCCGCCCGCCGCGATGAATTCCGGCAACACCTGCGGCAACAGGTCGATGCCCTTCTGATCGGTCATCCGGCTGACCACGATGGCCAGCGGCCCCGGCACCTCCAACCCGAATTCCGCGCATAGCGCCGCGCGGTTTTCCGCCTTGCCCTTCATCCGCCGCGCATCATAGGGCACCGGCTCCGCCTCGGGCGCCCAGACACCGGCATCCACCCCGTTCAGGATGCCCGCCACATCCGCCGCCCGCGCCGCAATCACCCCCTGCAGCCCCATGCCGAATTCGGGGCGCATCAGCTCTGCCGCATAGCTGGGCGACACGGTGGTGATGCGGTCCGCCGTCACGAGGCCCGCCTTCAGGCTCGACAACCCGCCGTAATATTCCAGCGAGGCCGGATGGAACTCGTGCCCCGGCAAGCGCAAAGCCGCCAGCTGCCCGGCATCGGCCCAGCCCTGAAAGGCGATGTTGTGAATGGTCATCACACTGGCCACATCGCGCGGCCCGCCAAAGGCCAGATAGGCCGGGGCAAAGCCCGCCTGCCAGTCATGCGCATGAAGCACCTGCGGCCGCCAGCCATCGCCCAGCCCTTCGCGCGCGATCCGTGCCGCGATCCAGCTCAGCGCGGCAAAGCGGCGCGGATTGTCGGGCCAGTCGCTGCCGCCCACATTATAGGGGCCACCGTCGCGGTCATAAAGATGCGGCGCATCCAGCAGCAGCATCTGCACCCCTGCCACCTCGCCCGCCTTCACCACCGCAGGCCCGCCGAACAGATCGGCCTCGCCAAACACCTCCGGCCAACCGCCGATCTGCGCCCGCAAGGCGCGATAGGCGGGCATCAACACCCGCATCTGCCAGCCCGCCCCGGCCAGCGCCCCCGGCAGCGCCCCCACCACATCGGCCAGCCCGCCCGTCTTCACCAGCGGCACACATTCCGAAGCCACCGAAAGAACCCGCTTCATCTCCATGCCTGCCACCACCTTGTCCTTTATCTTGGCCCAAATATCCTCGGGGGGGGTTCGGGGGGGCAGACAGCCCCCCCGACCTATCCGCAAAACCGCCGCTTACAGCTTGGCGCGCGACCAGCGGTCGATCATGTCCTGCGTGATCAGCACCACCCCGCCTTCCGACCGGCGGAACCATTTCGCATCTTCGTCAGGGTCTTGCCCCACCACCAGCTTGTTGGGGATCTTCACCCCGCGGTCGATCACGCAATTGCTCAGTTCCGCATTGCGCCCCACATCGACATGCGGCAGCGCCACCACATGATCGAGGCTGGCATAGCTATGCGTCCGGCAGCCGGTGAACAGCAGCGAATTGCGCACCTCCGACCCCGAAACGATGCAATCCCCAGACACCAGCGACGAAATCGCCGAACCGCGCCGCCCGTCCTCGTCATGGATGAACTTCGCAGGCGGCACCAGTTCGGCATAGGTCCAGATCGGCCAGCTGTTGTCGTAAAGATCCAGCTTGGGCACGAATTCCGTCAGGTCGATATTGGCCTGCCAGAAGGCATCAATGGTGCCCACATCGCGCCAATAGGGCTCGTCCTCCAGCCCCGTGGTCACGCAGCTTTCGCTGAACTTGTGCGCCATCGCCTTGCCGCCCGCCACGATCTGCGGAATGATGTCATTGCCGAAATCATGGCTGGAATTCGGGTCTTCGGCATCCTGAATCAGCAATTCGCGCAGGAAGGCCCAATCGAAGACATAGATCCCCATCGAAGCCAGCGAATTGTCCGGATCGCCCGGAATTGTGGGCGGATTGGCGGGTTTTTCCAGAAAATCGGTGATGCGCCCGGTGGCATCGACATGCATCACGCCAAAGGCCGTGGCCTCTTCCTTCGGCACGGTCAGGCAGCCGATGGTCACATCGGCGCCGGTGCTGACATGCTGTTGCAGCATCACCTCGTAATCCATCTTGTAGATGTGATCGCCCGCCAGAATGATGATGTATTTCACATCGTAATCATCCACGATGTCGATGTTCTGGGTCACCGCATCGGCGGTGCCCATGTACCATTTGTTCTCGTTCACCCGCTGGCTGGCGGGCAGGATGTCCAGATATTCGTTCCGTTCCGCCCGAAAGAAGCTCCAGCCGCGCTGCATGTGGCGGATCAGGCTGTGCGCCTTGTATTGCGTGGCGATGGCCATCTTGCGGATGCCGGAATTCACCGCATTCGACAGGGCAAAGTCGATGATCCGGGTCTTGCCACCAAAATAGACGGCCGGCTTCGCGCGCCGGTCTGTCAGCTCTTTCAGGCGCGAACCGCGCCCGCCCGCCAGAACGAAGGCCATGGCCTGCGACGAGAGCCTTTGATTGGGTCTTGCTTTCATTACTGTCCTCCCTCGGGCTTGCCGCCCTCAAACCTTTGACTGGCGCAGGAACACGGCCGCCAGCGGCGGCACGGTGATCATGGCCGAAAATTCCTGTCCGTGCCAAGCGGTTGGTTCCGCCTGCACGCCTCCCATATTGCCGCGGTTGCCACCGCCATAAACGGCGGCATCCGTGTTCAAAACTTCCTCCCAAAGCCCGGTCTCCGGCAGGCCGACGCGCATCCGCCGCTCTACCGGGGTCATGTTCACCACCACCGCCACCATGGCATCCCCCGCCGCCCCCTTGCGCAGCCAGGCATAGGTCGAGCCTTCGGCATCGTTCGATTCCAGCCATTCAAACCCTTCCGGCCGGGTATCGTTCACATGCAGCGCGGGCGTGCCGCGATAGAGCGTGTTCAGATCGCGGATCAGCCGCTGCATCCCGCTGTGATGTGCCCCGTGCTGCGGATCCTCCAGCAGGTGCCAGTCGAGGCTCTGGCTGTAGTTCCATTCGCGCGCCTGGGCGAATTCGCAGCCCATGAATAGCAGCTTCTTGCCCGGATGCCCCCACATGAAACCGTAGTAGGCACGCAGGTTTGCGAACTTCTGTTCATCATCCCCCGGCATCCGTTCCAACATGCTGCCCTTGCCATGCACCACCTCGTCATGGCTGATCGGCAGGATGTAGTTTTCCGACCAGGCGTAATGCAGGCCGAAGGTCATCTGGTGATGGTGGTATTTCCGATAGACCGGATCGCGCCCCATGTAGCTGAGCGTGTCATTCATCCAGCCCATGTTCCACTTGAACCCGAAGCCCAGCCCGCCCCAGTTCACCGGCCGCGACACGCCGGGAAAAGCGGTGCTTTCCTCGGCAATCGTCACGATGCCCGGACATTCGCCATAGGCGGTTTCGTTCATGCGCCGCATCATGGCGATGGCTTCGTAATTCTCGCGCCCGCCATCCTTGTTGGGCACCCATTCGCCCGCATTGCGCGAATAATCGCGGTAGAGCATCGAGGCCACGGCATCGACGCGCAGCCCGTCGATGTGAAATTCCTCAAGCCAATACAAGGCATTGGACACAAGGAAGTTCTGCACTTCCGTCCGGCCATAGTTGTAGATGAGCGTGTTCCAGTCCTGATGGAACCCCTCGCGCGGGTCGGCATGTTCATAAAGCGCGGTGCCGTCAAACTGGCCAAGCCCATGCGGATCGCTGGGAAAATGCCCCGGAACCCAATCCAGAATCAGCCCAAGACCCTTGCGATGCGCGGCATCCACCATGGCGCGAAACTCGGCCGGGGTGCCGTGGCGGATGGTGGGCGCAAACAGCCCGACCGGCTGGTAACCCCAGCTGCCGTCGAAGGGATATTCGGAAACCGGCAGCAGCTCGATATGGGTGAAGCCCATGTCGGCGGCGTAATCCATCAGCTGATCGGCCAGTTCCAGATAGCTGAGCATCCGCCCGCCGGGTGCGCGTTTCCACGACCCCAGATGCACCTCGTAGACCGACATCGGCGCGTCGATCCGGTGCCGGGCGGCGCGGGTGTCCATCCAGGCGCCATCCTGCCAGGCGGCGCCGTCGATGCGCCGCACCACCGAGGCATTCTTGGGCGCATGTTCCGACCCAAAGCCCACCGGATCGGCCTTCAGCGGCAGCAGAACACCACCGGGGCCACGGATTTCGTATTTGTAAACAGTGCCTTCACCCAGACCGGGGATAAAGATCTCCCACACGCCCGTGGCGCCGCGCTTGCGCATCGGGTGGCGTCGGCCATCCCAGATGTTGAAATCGCCCACCACCGAAACCCGTTCGGCACTGGGCGCCCAGACGGCAAAATGGGTGCCTTCGGCGCCTTCATGGGTCATCACATGGGCGCCCAGCACCTGCCAGAGCCGCTGATGCGTGCCTTCGCCCAGCAGGTATTCGTCCAGCTCGCCCAGCACGGGGCCGAAGCGATAGGGGTCTTGCCATTCCCAGGTTGTGCCGCTTCCCTCTGCCCGCAAACTGTATGGTATGCGTCCCGCCAGCCGTCCCGCAAACATACCGTCACCCAGCGCCTCCAGCGGCACAGGATCGGGGGTCAGCGCCCAGACATGATCCGCCCCGGGCTGGAACACCCGCAGCACGGTTTCGCCCGCCACATCATGCGGCCCCAGCACCGCGAACGGATCGCCATGCCCCCCGTGCCGGATCGCTTCGGCGGTGGCGGCATCCACCAGCGCGGTCTTGCCCTTGCGGCCGCCGCCTCCGGCCTTGGTCCCTGCTTTCGCCATGTCTCCCCCCTCATGCGAAATCTTCTGCTGCGGCGCCGGTTCGCCCGGCGCCGCGAATGTCCGGATCACAGGGCCGATGGCAGTTCCCAGATATCGGCCATGTATCCCTTGATCGTCCGGTCGGACGAGAAGAAGCCCGACCGCGCGGTGTTCAGCGCGGCCATCTTCACCCAGCGGTCACGATCGGCATAGGCGCGATCCACCTCGGCCTGCGCTTCACGATAGGCGTCGAAATCGGATGCGACGAGGAAATAATCATGGTGCCAGACGCGATGCACCAGCTGATGATAGCGGCCCGGCTCTTCGGGGTTGAACCGGCCTTCGGCGATCATCTGCAGCACATCCTGCAAGGACTGGCTGGCGGCAATGGCATCGCGGGCATGATCGGGATTGGCGCGGCGCGGCCCCACCTCTTCGGCGGTCAGGCCGAACAGGAAGAAGTTGTCCGCCCCCACCTCCTGCAGGATTTCGACATTGGCGCCATCCAGCGTGCCGATGGTCGGCGCCCCGTTCATCATGAACTTCATGTTGCCGGTGCCCGACGCCTCTTTGCCGGCGGTAGAAATCTGTTCTGACAGATCTGCCGCCGGGATCAGCCGTTCCGCCATGCTGACATTGTAGTTTTCGGGATAGACGATCTTCAGCTTGTCGCCGATTTCGGGATCGTTGTTCACCACCGCGGCCACATCATTGATGAGGTGGATGATTTCCTTGGCCACGGCATAGCCCGGCGCCGATTTGCCGCCGAATATCTTGACGCGCGGCACCCAGTCAGCCTCGGGGTTCTGCTTGATGTCGTGATAGCGTGCGATGGTTTCCAGAATGTTCAGCAGCTGGCGCTTGTATTCGTGGATGCGCTTCACCTGAACATCGAACAGCGCATCGGGCGAGACGGTGACGCCGCAGTGATCCTGGATCCATGCGGCCAGATCGACCTTGTTCTGCCGCTTGGCAGCATCGAAGGCCTTGAGGAAGGGCTTCTTGGCGACATGCGGTTCCAGCTCTTTCAGCCGGTCCAGATCGGCCTCCCAGCCTTCGCCGATGGTTTTGGTAATCAGCGCCGCCAGCGGGCGGTTGCACATCTTCAGCCAGCGGCGCGGGGTCACCCCGTTGGTCTGGTTGATGATATGGCCGGGGTTCAGGGTCTCCAGTTCGTTGAACAGGTTCTTCTTCACCAGATCGGAATGAAGCGCCGAAACCCCGTTCACCTTATGCGCCATGATGACGGCCAGTTCGCCCATCCGCACCTCGTGGTGCTTCACGATGCCCACCCAATGCGGGCGGGTGGGATGCTTGGCCTTGTGCCAGCTGTCGATCCGTTCGACGATCTGCATGTGGCGCGGCAGCACATTGCCGAAGGTGAAGGTGGCCCAACGCTCCAGCGCCTCGGGCAGCAGGGTGTGGTTGGTATAGCCCAGACAGGCCTGCGCGGTTTCCAGCGCGGGTTCGAATTCCATCCCGTGTTCATCGACCAGCAGGCGGATCAGTTCCGGCCCGGCAATCGCGGGATGGGTGTCGTTCATCTGGATCGCCACATGTTTCGGCAGATCGGTGATGGCATAGCCGCCCGCCATGTGGCGGCGCAGGATATCCTGCAGCGCGGCAGAGGTGAGCAGGAATTCCTGCTTCAGCCGCAGTTCCTTGCCCTGATAGGTGGTGTCATCGGGATAAAGCACGCGGCTGAGCGTGCGGGCCAGCGCCTCTGGTTCGGCGGCGGCGGCGTAATCGCCGCGGTTGAAGCGATCCAGATCGAACAGCGTGGTGGGCTTGGCCGACCACAGGCGCAGCGTATTGGCCCATTTGCCCTGCCAGCCGATCACCGGGGTATCATGCGCCTCGGCGATCACCGTTTCGCCGGGCACCCAGATGTCGCGGCCGTTCTTCTGCAGGATTTCGCCCTTGAACCCGATGGTATAGGCGGCCTCCGGCCGTTCAAACTCCCACGGGTGGCTCTGGGTCAGCCAGTCTTCCGGGGTTTCCACCTGACGCCCGCCTTCGAACCGCTGGCGGAACAGGCCGTGTTCATAGCGGATGCCATAGCCATAGGCGGGGCAGCCGACGGTTGCCATGCTTTCCATGAAACAGGCGGCCAGACGGCCAAGCCCGCCATTGCCCAGCGCGGCATCGGGTTCGTCTTCGACGATGTCGCGGAAATCCTGCCCCAGCTGGGTCATGGCCTTTTCGGCCACGTCGCGCAGGCCAAGGTTGATCGTCGCATCTTCCAGCAGGCGACCGATCAGAAATTCCATCGACAGGTAATAGACCCGCTTGTGGCCGGTTTCCCATGTCTTGCGGGTAGAGGCGAACCACGGCTCCATGATCCGGTCACGGATGGCGTGGCTGAGCGCCATGCGCCAGTCATAGATGCTGGCATGGGGTGCGTCCTTGCCAAGCGTGAATGTCAGGTGTCTAAGAACATCTGCCTTGAGCTGCGATGCGGTCAGGTTCGTCACTGTCTTGTCCAATCTCTCAACATTCCGGCCGGGGCGGCCCCACCTCAGTAATGCGCGCCGCACGGGTCTGGGCAAGTGTGACACCGTGCTGGCGCTGCGGGGCGTCGCAGCCGTTCGGGCTCTGCATCCAAAATCGCAGTTCCTGATGTTTGTTAGCGCAAACAGCCTGAAAAATCACCACGATTTTTTTACTTTGATACAAGGGCTTCCATTTTCAAAGCGTTTTGAGGGTGCGGATACGATTCGCCCAAAGCCACCAAAACGGGCAGTGATCGCCCGGCGGGTTAAAGCTGTGCGGGGGAAACATGATCCAGATCATGGGCGGGATGCACCCCGCAAGCTAGACAGATGCGGCAATGAAACAGGGCAGCAGGGGAGGTCTGACGGCATGAGACTGACAACACGGACAAACCTTGCCATGCGGACCCTGATGTTCTGTGCCGTCAATCCCGGGCGGGTGGTGCGCAAGCATGAGGTGGCGCAGGGCTGCAATGCGTCGGAAAACCATCTGGCGCAGGTGGTGCATCATCTGGCGCAGAAGGGCTTTCTGCATACGGTGCGCGGAAGGTCGGGTGGGCTGATGCTGGGGCGGCCGCCGGAACAGATCGTGGTGGGCGAGGTGTTCCGCGCCTTTGAAAGCGCGCTGCCGTTTACCGAATGTTTCGCGGGAGGCGAAAATTCCTGCCCGCTGGTCGGCTGCTGCCGCCTGAAATGCGCATTGGCCGAAGCGGTGGAGGCCTTTTATGCCTCGCTCGACCGTTGGTCGCTGGCAGATATGGTGGACGGCAACTGCGACCTGCAGACCCTGCTGAAGGTGGCCTGACCGCAGCCCGCTTAGCCGAGCGAGGTGACCCATAGAAGGGTGGCATCCTCTTCCGACAGGCTGATGACATTATGCCCCATCGAGGCATCGTAATAGGCATTGTCGCCCCGGCGCAGATCGACGGGTTCGTAGAATTCGGCAGAGCGCCAGCGGATCACGCCGGTCAGCTGACATGAGCAGCAGGTCCTCCGCCATCGCGCGGCGGACCCAGCCGCCGAATTCCTCGCATCGCGGGGCGCGGATCGTGGCGCGGTAGGGCAGCATCTGCTTGGACCGCAGCGCCCCGGCCAGCAGTTCGTGTTCATAGGTGGCGGTGGCATGGGCCTGCCCTTCGCCCGCTTTGGTGACGGCCAGCCGCCCGTTTACCTGTGCCCGAGACGGCGGGGTGAACAGCTGCGGCACCGAAATCGCCAGACCTTCGGCCAGCTTCTTCAGCGCCTCATAGGTGGGCGACATCTGCCCGTTTTCGATCTTGGACAGGGTGGACCGGGCCAGCCCCGCCTTCTGTGCGGCCTGTTCCAGCGTCCAGCCCACTATCCTTGCGCAACTCCGCGCACGCGCTGCCCAAGGTCAAGCGGTTCAGCTGCGGCTTCAGCGCACCGCTTGCGCGGGCGATGCGGATCAGGGACGGCGGTCGCGCTGCTGCTCATGGGCCCGTGCTTGTACGCGGCAGGGCTTGCCTGTCTTGCAACCGCTGCACCGCAGCGGTCTAGCCAAGGGGCATGACCTCAAATCCGTTCGAAAGCCAATTCGATTTTGGGCCCCCCCCGCCCTGCCCCGCGCCGTTCAACATGGCGGCGCATGTGTTGGCGCGGGCAAAGGACGCGCCGGACAAGCTGGCGTTGGCAGTCATCGGCGCGACCGGGGCCGAACGCTGGTCCTATGCGCGGCTGATCGGGGCCGTGCGCGGGGCGGGCGGCGGGCCTGCTGGCGCGTGGGCTCTGCAGCCCCGGCGACCGGGTGCTGCTGCGACTGGGCAATACGCCGGATTTTCCGGTGGCCTTTCTGGGCGCCATTGCCGCCGGCCTGGTGCCGGTGCCGACCTCGGCCCAGCTGACCGGGCCCGAGATCACCGCCATGGCCGCGCGCATCGCGCCTGCGCTGGTCATCGCGCGGCCGACGGCGTCGCCCTGCCCGATGGACTGGCCTGCCCGGTGTCTTACCGGCCGCGGATCTGGCCGGCGATGGCGCGATCTGCCGCCCTGCGACTGGCACATGGGCACGCCGGACCGGCCGGGGTATATCGTCTTCACCTCGGGCACCTCGGGGCGGCCCAATGCGGTGGAACATGCCCATCGCGCAATCTGGGCGCGGCGCATGATGCACGAAGGCTGGGAAGGGCTCGCCGAAGGCGACCGGCTGCTGCACGCGGGGGCCTTCAACTGGACCTATACGCTGGGCACCGGGCTGATGGACCCGTGGACCGTGGGCGCCACCGCGCTGATCCCCGCGCGCGGGGGTGACGCCGGAGCAACTGCCGCTGCTGCTAAAGCGGTTCGATGCCACCCTTCTGGCCGCAGCGCCCGGCGTGATCCGGCAGATGCTGCGCACCGCCCTGCCCGCCCTGCCGAAACTGCGCCATGGCCTGAGCGCCGGGGAAAGCCTGCTGCCCGCCCTGCGGCAGGACTGGCGCGACCGCACCGGCACCGACCTGCACGAGGCGCTTGGCATGTCGGAATGTTCGACCTTCATTTCTGGCAGCCCGGCGCGGCCTGCACCCGAAGGCTGTGCCGGTTATCCGCAGCCCGGCCGCCTTGTGGCGGTGCTTGGCGCGGAGGGTCCGGTGCCACGGGGCGGCGCCGGCACGCTGGCCGTGCATCGCAGCGATCCGGGGCTGATGCTGGGCTATCTGGACGATCCGACGGAAACCGCGGCGCGGTTTGACGGTGACTGGTTCCTGACCGGCGATCTGGTGGCAATGCAGCCCGATGGCGCGCTGCGCTATCGGGGGCGGGCCGATGACCAGATGAACCCCGGCGGCTATCGCGTCTCGCCCCTTGAGGTGGAGACCGCGCTGGCGGGCCTGCCCGGCGCCGATGATTTCGCGGTGGCCGAGGTGGCAGTGAAGCCCGGCACGACGGTGATCGGCTGCTTCTATACCGCCCCTGCCCCCCTTGACCCTGAACCGCTGTCTGCCTTTGCCGAAAGCCGTCTGGCCCGCTATCGCCAGCCCCGGCTGTGGCAGCATGTGCCGGCCCTGCCGCGCAATGCCAATGGCAAGCTGAACTGCCGGCGCGCTGGCCGCGGCATGGAGACCCGAATGATCCGCCTTGATATCTTTTCCGACCCGGTCTGCCCCTGGTGCTATATCGGCAAGGCCAATCTGGACCGCGCGCTGGAGGCCCATCCTGACCATCCGTTCCAGATTGAATGGCATCCCTTCCAGCTGTCGCCGCAGACCCCCAAGGCCGGGGTGGACCGGGGCGAGTATCTGCTGCGGATCTTTGGCACGCAGGAACGCACAGTTGCCGCCCATGTGCGGCTGGAGGAACTGGGGCGCGAGGCCGGGGTCTCCTTCAATTTCGAGGCGATCAAGACCACGCCCAATACCTTTGATGCCCATCGCCTGATCCATTGGGCCGGGCTGGAGGGGCGGCAGGCCGCGGTCGTATCGGCGCTGTTCCGGGGGTATTGGCGCGAGGGGCGGGATATCGGCCGCAGTCAGGTTCTGGTGGATATCGCCACGGAATGTGGTCTGGATGGCGCGGTGATCGGGCGGCTGCTGCTGGGGGATGCGGACAGCGACCAGATCCGCGCACGGGAAAAGAACGCGCGGGAAAAGGGCATCACGGCAGTGCCCACCTTCATCGTGGCGGATCAATATGCGCTGTCGGGCGCACAGCCGCCGCAGCTTTGGGGTCAGGTGATCGACGAACTTGCGGCACAGGGCAAGGCATGAACGCGCCGACCCAACGACTGCCGCTGCCGGAGTTCACGGCGCTGATCGCCATGATGTTCGCGACGGTGGCCTTTTCCATCGACGCGATGCTGCCTGCGCTGCCCACCATCGCCGCGGCCCTGTCGCCCGAGGATGCCAACCGGGCGCAGCTGGTGGTCATCAGCTTTGTGATGGGCATGGGTCTGGGCACCTTTGCCGTCGGCCCCCTGTCCGACAGGTTCGGGCGGCGGCCGGTGATCCTGTGGGGGGCGCTGCTCTATTGCATCGCCTGCGCCATGGCGGCCTTTGCCCCCAGCCTGGATCTGCTGCTGGCGGCACGGCTGCTGCAGGGCATCGGCGCTTCGGCGCCACGCATCGTTTCGCTGGCCATGGTGCGCGACCAGTACAAGGGGCGCGAGATGGCGCGGATCGTCAGCTTTGCCATGATGATCTTTTCGCTGGTGCCCGCCGTGGCGCCGCTGCTGGGCAGCTTCATCATTGCGGCGGCGGGCTGGCGGGGCATCTTTGTGGCCTTCATCGCCTTTTCCGTCTGTGGGATGATCTGGCTTGCGCTGCGGCAGCCCGAAACCCTGCCGCCGGCCGCCCGGCGCCCGCTGTCGCCCGGCAGTCTGGCGCGCACGCTGGTCGAGGTGTTTTCGATCCGCACGGTAGCGGTGGCGACCATGGTGCAGACTTTGTGCTTTGCCTGCCTCTATGCCATGCTGGCCAGCACCCAGCAGATTTTCGATACGACCTTTGGCCGGGCCGACAACTTTCCGCTGTGGTTTGCCCTGATCGCGGTTCTGGCGGGCAGCGCCAGCATGATCAACGCGGCGCTGGTGGTGCGGCTGGGGATGCGGCTGATGGTGCGGGCCACCCTGCTGATGCAGATCCTGTGTTCAGGCAGTTTTGCGCTGGTCACGGCCTTTGCCCTGCCTGCACTGCCAGAGGTGGTTTATTTCGGCCTGTTTCTGGGCTGGACGGTGACTGTCTTCATGATGGCGGGGCTGACGCTGGGCAATCTGAACGCCATCGCGCTGGAACCTGTGGGGCATGTGGCCGGGCTGGCCGCATCGGGGACCGGGGCGATTGCCACGGTGGTGGCGGCACTGCTGGCGATGCCGGTGGGCCTTGCGTTCAATGGCACGCCGCTGCCGCTGGCCATCGGCATCACCTGTTTCACGGCGCTTGGCAGCCTGCTGATGCGGCTGTTGCCCCGCGGCTGACCTGCCGGCGCAGAGGTTTCCCGTATCAGGCGAACGCCTCTAAAAAGGCACAACAAGCCACTGCATTTCCACATTTCCGCCCCGGATCGCGGCTAACACGCTTTCATCGTGGGCGATTGACGGCCCGTTTTGTGCAAGAGGACATGACATGACGACGACGACGCTGGCCGGATATCAGATTTCTTACGCTGCAGGCGTTCCCAACGCCTTTGCCGCAGCAAACATGACCATCGTGACATCGAGCGCCTTCAGCTTCCGCTACTCGATCGACACAGCATCGCTGGTGGATTATTCGCCCATCACGGTCGATCCTGATGATGTCGTGGGCTCTGCCCCGTCGATCACCATCAACGGCACGGAAATCGACCTGAACACCGATGTATCCGTGGCGCAGGTGCGCTGGACCGATGGGGATGAAACCAATTTCACCCTGATGATGAAGGTGGAAATCGGCGCGGTTGACTATTTCTTTGCGATGACCGGCGATGGCCTGCCTGCCATCACCAACCTTGCCGGATATAACGCGGTTTTCAACGGCTCCATCGCCAACTCCAACGCCTCGACCTGGGCATCGACCGCGATGAAACCCGGCCAGATCGTGCGGCCGGAACTGACCGATGCCTTCAGCGGCTCGGTTGAAGCCGATCTGATCATCGGCAACGCCGCTTTGCATGACTGGTCGGATGAACCGCTGGATACCGGCGCGGGCAATGACAGCGTGACCGGCACCACCAACGATGACCTGATCGAACTGGGCACCGGCAACGATACCGCCAGCGGCCTGGGCGGGGCTGACCGCATTTTCGGTGAAGCCGGCAATGACACGATCCTTGGTGGTGCCGGCAATGACACGCTGATCGGCGCAGCAGGTGCCGACAGCATCGACGGCGGCGCCGACAATGACCGGATCGACGGTGGCGACGGCGCCGATACCCTGCTGGGGGATGCGGGCAACGATTACATCAATGGCGGCGCAGGCAACGACAACCTGTTTGGCGGCGCGGGCAATGATACGATCATCGGCGGCAACGGCGAAGGCGCCGACAGCGTTGTGGGCGGCGACGGCAACGACCGGATCTCGACCGGGGCGGGCAATGATTCGCTTTATGGCGGGGCCGATAACGACAATCTCTCTGCCGGGATCGGCAACGATATCGTCGAAGGCGGCACGGGCGATGACACGGTTTCCGCCGGGGCGGGCAACGATTCCGTGCTGGGCGAAGCCGGGGCTGATGTGCTGCGCGGCGATGGGGGCAACGACACGCTGAACGGCGGCGCCGACAATGATACGATCGACGGTGGCACCGGCGTGGACAGCCTGCTGGGCGAAGGCGGCAACGATGTGATCCGCGGCGCGGGTGGCAATGATCTGATGTTCGGCGGCGATGGTGCCGACAATCTGATCGGTGGCTTCGGCAATGATCAGATGGAGGGTGGCACGGGCACCGACACGCTGACCGGCGGCGAGGGCAACGACACGCTGCTGGGCGGCGATGCGGCAGACCGTCTGTTCGGCGGCGCAGGCAATGACCGGCTGGATGGTGGCGCGGGCAATGACACCATGCTGGGTGGCACTGGCGCGGATACCTTCGTCATCACCCAGGGCGGTGGCAATGATGTCATCAACGATTTCAAGGGCGGCTTTGATACGCTGTCGATTGATGACAGCTATGGCGTTGACAGCTTTGCCGACGTTCTGGCGCTGATGTCGGTGGAAGGCCGGGTGGTCACCATCACCTTCGACAATGACGAAACGCTGACCATCAACAATGTCACGCTGTCGGCCTTTACCGACGACAATATCACCTTCTTCTGATCCTTGGGATAGAATTGAAAGGGCCCGGCAGATGCCGGGCCTTTTTCATTTCGGATTGGGTTTCAGCGCTTTTTCCGCCAGATCGCGGGCGATGCCGAAGGCGCCCTTGATGCGGTCACTTTCGCCGGGCCAATCCACCGCCAGCACGATCTTGTTGCCCGAAACACGCGCGCCCTTCTGCGCCTGCAGAAATTCCACCAGCCCCGCCGGATTGGCGAATTTGTCATTGTGAAACTGCACCGTCGCGCCTTTCGGCCCGGCATCCAGCCGCGAAATGCCCGCGCGTTTGCACATCGCCTTGATCCGCACCACCAGCAGCAGGGTGTTCACCTCTTTCGGCAGCGCGCCGAAGCGGTCGATCAGTTCAGCGGCGAAGCCCTCCAGCTCGACCTTGGTGGTCAGCTGGCTGAGGCGGCGATAAAGGCCAAGGCGGATATCCAGATCGGGCACGAAGTCTTCGGGGATCAGCACCGGCACGCCCAGGTTGATCTGCGGCGCCCAGGCGTCATCCACAGGGGCCAGCCCATTGATTTCGCCGGATTTGATCTTGGCAATCGTTTCTTCCAGCATCTGCTGGTACAGCTCGTACCCCACTTCGCGGATATGGCCCGATTGTTCTTCGCCCAGCAGGTTGCCCGCCCCGCGCAGATCGAGGTCATGCGAGGCCAGGTTGAACCCGGCGCCGAGGCTGTCAAGGCTGGCCAGCAGTTTCAGCCGCTTTTGTGCCTGCGGCGTCAGCGGGCTGCGGGGTTTCGTGGTCAGATAGCAATAGGCGCGGGTCTTGGCACGGCCCACCCGGCCCCGGATCTGATACAGCTGCGACAGGCCGAACATATCGGCGCGGTGAATGATCATCGTATTGGCGGTGGGGATATCCAGCCCGCTTTCCACGATGGTGGTCGCCAGCAGCACGTCGTATTTGCCGTCGTAGAATGCGTTCATCCGGTCGTCCAGATCGCCCGCCGCCAGCTGGCCATGGGCCACGGCATAGGACACTTCGGGAACATGGGTCTTCAGGAAATCCTCGATCTCTGGCAGATCCGACAGGCGCGGCACCACGAAGAAGCTTTGCCCGCCGCGATAGCGTTCGCGCAGCAGCGCCTCGCGGATGGTCACGGTGTCGAATTCCGAAACATAGGTGCGGATTGCCAGACGATCCACCGGCGGCGTGGCGATCACCGACAGGTCGCGCACGCCGGTCAGCGACAGTTGCAGGGTGCGCGGGATGGGCGTCGCGGTCAGCGTCAGCACATGCACCTCGGCGCGCATCTCTTTCAGCCGCTCTTTATGCGACACGCCGAAATGCTGTTCTTCGTCGATGATGAGCAGCCCGAGGTTCTTGATCTTCACCGCCTTGGCCAGCAGGGCATGGGTGCCGACGCAGATATCCACCGTGCCATCTTCCAGCCCCTTGCGGGTGGCGGCGGCCTCTTTGGCCGAAACGAAGCGCGACAGCGGCCGCACCTCGATGGGGAAGCCGCGAAAGCGTTCGGCAAAGCTGCGGTAATGCTGGCGCGCCAGCAGCGTGGTGGGGCAGATCACCGCCACCTGCATGCCGGCCATGGCGGCGAGGAAGGCCGCGCGCATCGCCACCTCGGTCTTGCCGAAGCCCACATCGCCCACCACCAGCCGGTCCATCGGGGAGCCTGCCTCCAGATCGGCCACCACATCGGAAATCGCGCTCAGCTGATCGTCGGTTTCCACATAGGGGAAACGGGCAGCAAAAGCCTCCCATGCCGAATGGGGCGCCTCAAGGATCGGGGCGTGGCGCAGATGGCGTTCGGCGGCGATCCGCATCAGCCTGTCGGCAATCTCGCGGATGCGTTCCTTCAGCTTGGCCTTCTTGGCCTGCCAGGCGCCACCACCCAGCCGATCCAGCAGGCCTTCATCCTGCCCGTAACGGCTGAGCAGTTCGATGTTTTCCACCGGCAGATAGAGTTTCGCATCCGCCATAGACCAGCATATTCACAGCGCCGGGCAGTCGTGCGGCGCGTTCGGGCACGCGCAGGGTTTCCAGCCCCATGAAGCGGCCCACGCCATGTTCGACATGCACCACCAGATCGCCGGGGCTGAGCGTGCCCAGATCCTGCAGGAAATTCTCGGCCTTGCGCTTGCGGCGCGGCTTGCCCAGCAGGCGGTCGCCCAGAACATCCTGTTCCGAAATCACCGCAAGCCCGGGTGCTGTAAAGCCTTCTTCCAGCGCCCAGACGGCGAGGAACAGCCCGCCCTTGCCTTCGGGCAGATCGCGGGCATCGCGGATCAGCCGGGCGCCACCCAGATCCTGATCCTCCATCAGGCCTTTCAGCCGTTCCCGCGCGCCATCCGACCAGCTGGCGATCACCACCTGACGGTCGGCCTGCAGCGCCTTCACATGCGCGGCCAGCGCGCCAAACAGGCTGATGCTTTCCTGCTGGCGTTCGGGGGCGAAACTGCGCCCGGCCCGCCCGCCCGCATCCAGCACCCCCGGCCCCGGCGATTGCGCCAGCGGCGACAGCTGTATGACGCGATGCCCGGCAATCGCCGCTTCAAACGCGTGGTCATCAAGGTAAAGCGCATCGGGCGGACAGGGTTTGTAGACCGTATCCATCCGCCCCTTGACCGCCATGTGATCGCGCCGCGATTCGAACTGATCGGTGATGCCTTCCCAGCGCGACAGGCGGGCGGGCGTCATCTGATCGTCCAGCATCACACTGGCATCGGGCAGGTAATCGAACAGGGTTTCCAGACGGTCATGGAACCAGGGCAGCCAATGTTCCATGCCCTGATGCTTGCGCCCGGCGCTGACGGCCTCATACAGCGGGTCATCATTGGTGGCGCCGAATTCGATGCGATAGGTCTGGCGGAAGCGGGTGATCGCGGCATCATCCAGCACGATTTCCGACATGGGCGCCAGGTCGATCGCCTGCAGCTTTTCGGTGGTGCGCTGGGTTTCGGGATCGAAGCGGCGCAGGCCGTCCAGCACATCCCCGAAGAAATCCAGCCGCACCGGCCCGCCAACTCCGCGCGTATCGCCGGGCGGAAAGATATCCACGATACCGCCACGCACCGCGAAATCACCGGGTTCGGTGACGGTGGCCACCTGCGAGAATCCCATGCGCACCAGGAAGGTGCGCAGTGCGAATTCATCCACCCGCTTGCCCACCTGCGCGCTGAACGAGGCCCCCGCCACCAGCGCCCGCGCCGGGATGCGCTGGGTCACGGCGTTCAGCGTGGTCAGCAGGATGAAGGGCGCAGGCATCCCGTGCGACAGCGCCGCCAGCGTGGACATGCGCCGCGCCGAGATTTCGGGATTGGGCGAAACCCGGTCATAGGGCAGGCAATCCCAGGCCGGAAAATCCAGCACCAGCGCATCGGGCGCCATGAAGGCCAGCGCGGCCCGCATCGCCTCCATCCGCTTGTCGTCGCGCGCAACATGGATCACGGGGCGCCCGCGCGCCAGTTCTTTGGCCAGCAGCCGCGCGTCGTAACCTTCCGGCGCGCCGCCGAGGATGATCTTCGTTTGTTCTGCCATGGGCCTGATCTATCTTTTCCGGCGCCGATGTAAAGGCTTAGCCAAGCGCACCGATCTGCATGTTCTGATACATCCCCCAAAGCGAGGTGAACAGGATCGACACCATCCCGATTCCCTGCGTGGCCAGCCGCAGCCGGATCAGCCGCGATTGCAGCGCCTCGCCCTGATGATCGCCATCGGCAATCTTGTGGGCGGTGCGCAGGGACAGCAGGCCCACCAATGTCATCGGGAAGGTGATGCAGAAGACCGCCTGCGCGAATTCGATATCGTAGATGAAGCCCAGCAGCACCAGCATGGTCAGGCCAAAGGCCATCAGCCCGGTGATCCACATGCCGGATACATGGGTGATATAAAGCAGGCGGTTCACATTGACCCGGGCGATGGCCTCCAGATCTTCCAGCGCCGGGCCGCCCTTATGTTTGGCGCGCAGCACCAGGTCGAAGGGCACGCCCAGCACCCAATGGCTGGACATGGACCATTGCACCGCCAGCATGATCCAGAACCAGAGGTTCGAGAAGGATCGCAGGTCGATCAGCTCCAGAACGAATTCATACCAATGCACGTAACGGCCCCGCAAAACGGCCCGCAGGGGCCAGCCAATGCGACATTCCTATCCTTGCCGCGCGCGCTTTTCCATGGCAGGCAGGCAAGAAATCCTTTGGCGCGGCAGAGACGTTGCCGCAGTGCCAGCTTTTCGCCCGCAAAGGAGCCGACATGCGCCCGATCCAGGCCCCGTTTCCAGCCGCCCGTTTCCGCCGCACCCGCCGCACCGATGCCCTGCGCCGCCTGACACAGGAAAACGGGCTGACGGTGAATGACCTGATCTGGCCGATCTTCATCCGCGAGGGTGTGGGCATTCGCGAACCCATCGCCTCGATGCCCGGGGTGTTTCGGCTGTCGCTGGATCAGGCGCTGATCGCGGCACAAGAGGCAGCAGGTCTGGGGATCCCGGCGATCTGCCTGTTTCCCTATACCGACCCGTCGGTGAAGACCGAAACCTGCGAAGAGGCCTGGAACCCCGAAAACCTGACCAACCGCTGCATCCGCGCCATCAAGGCGGCGGTGCCGGATCTGGCGGTGATGACCGATATCGCGCTTGACCCCTATAACGCCAATGGCCATGACGGGCTGGTGCGGGATGGCGTGATCCTGAATGACGAGACGGTAGAGGCGCTGGTGAAGATGGCGCTGGCGCAGGCCGACAGCGGCGCCGATATTCTGGGGCCATCCGACATGATGGATGGCCGGATCGGCGCGATCCGGCAGGCGCTGGAAGGCGCCGGGCACAAGGATGTGGCGATCCTGTCCTATGCGGCCAAATACGCCAGCGCGTTTTACGGCCCGTTCCGCGATGCGGTGGGCGCCAGCGGTGCGCTGAAGGGTGACAAGAAAACCTATCAGATGGACCCCGGCAACAGCGACGAGGCGCTGCGCCTGATCGAACGCGATCTGCGCGAAGGCGCCGATATGGTGATGGTGAAGCCCGGGATGCCCTATCTGGATATCTGCCGCCGGGTGAAAGACACTTTCGGCGTGCCGACCTATGCCTATCAGGTATCGGGCGAATATGCGATGATCAAAGGTGCCGCCGAACGGGGCTGGATCAAGGGCGAGGCCGCGATGATGGAAAGCCTGCTGGCCTTCAAACGCGCAGGTTGTGACGGAATCCTGACCTATTTCGCCCCCGAGGCGGCGCGGCTGCTGCGCGGCTGAACCGGCGGGCTTTCGCCATTTCGTGCCATGCAAGGTGACAGGACGCCGCCGATCCGCTATATTTAGCGTAACTGGGCCACAGAGCCCGCCATCTGAGGCAGCGAGGCAGACATGATCTCCAGACGGACCCTGATCGGAAGCGCCGGTGCAACATTGGCCCTGGCCGCCTGCGGCAATGGCGTGGGTGGCAATGGCGCCGCCATGATCGACGCGCGGGTGGATGAAACCCGTAATTACCTGTTCAACCGCTATCCCGGCACCCGCGATCTGGCGGCCAAAAGCCTGGGCGTGCTGTACATGCCCTTGGTGACCGAAGCAGGCTTTGGCATCGGCGGGGCCTTCGGGCGCGGCGCGCTGCGGATCAATGATGCGACGGTGGATTATTACTCGGCCGCCAAGGCCAGCATCGGCCTGCAGATCGGCGCGCAGCAATATGCCCATGCGCTGTTCTTCATGACACAAGAGGCGCTGACCCAGTTCCGTGGCGCGGCCGGCTGGGCGGCGAGTGCCGATCTGAAATATGCCACGCCCGATCAGGGTGGCAGCATCGGCAAGGAAACCACCGAAATCGACCCGGTCATCGCGCTGGTCTTCGGCCAGTCAGGCCTGATCGCCGGGGCCACGCTGTCGGGCACCAAATACACCCGCATCATCCCCTGAAGCGGCGCCCCCCCCTTCCCGTTGTCCAAATATCCTCGGGGGTCCGGGGGCAGACAGCCCCCCGGCGCTTGTCACCTGGGAAGCCGCCGGATCAGGCTCGACGTATCATTGCGCCCGCCGCCCATCTGCTGCACGTCCTTGTAGAACTGATCCACCAGCGCGGTCACCGGCAGGCTGGCGCCGATCTGGTCGGCGGTTTCCAGGCAGATCTTCAGATCCTTGCGCATCCAGTCCACCGCAAAGCCGAAATCGAACTGATCGGCCAGCATGGTCTTGTGCCGGTTGGCCATCTGCCAGCTGCCCGCCGCCCCCTGCGAAATCACCTCGACCACCGCCGCGCCATCCAGCCCCGCCTTCTGACCAAAGGCCAGCGCCTCGGCCAGGCCCTGCACCAGGCTGGCGATACAGATCTGGTTCATCATCTTGGCGATCTGCCCGGCGCCGCTGTCCCCCAGACGGCGGCAGATGCGGGCATAGGCGGCGATCACCGGCTCTGCCGCCAGATATTCGGCCTCCACCCCGCCGCACATCACCGACAGCACACCATTTTCGGCGCCCGCCTGCCCGCCCGACACCGGGGCATCGACAAAGCCCTTGCCCTGGCCTGCGGCAATCGCCTGCAATTCGCGCGTGACATGCGCCGAAACCGTGGTGTGATCGACGAAAACCGCGCCGGGCTTCATCCCGGCAAAGGCGCCATCCGGCCCAAGGCAGACCGCGCGCAGGTCATCGTCATTGCCCACGCAGGCCATGACGAAATCCACGCCCTCTGCCGCATCACGCGGGGTGGCGGCTGCCGTGCCGCCATGCTTTGCCACCCAGGCCTCGGCCTTGGATGGGCTGCGGTTGTAAACGGTCACCTTGTGGCCTGCCGCCACCAGATGCCCGGCCATCGGGAAGCCCATCACCCCCAAGCCAAGAAATGCCACTGTCGCCATGGTGATGCCTCCGCAATTGCTCCTGCTTGCGGGATCGACTAGGAACCGAAACCTGTCACAAGGTCAAGGACGGCCCCATGTTCACGCTTTTCCGCTGGCTTCTGCGTATCTTCACCGGCCTTCTGGTGCTGGCGGGGCTGGTGGTTGTGGTCGCCTATTGGTTCCTGTCGCGATCTTTGCCCGATTATGATGAAGATTTCACCGTCGCAGGCATCAGCGCCCCGGTCGAAATCATCCGCAACAATGACAATGTGCCGCATATCTTTGGCGCCAGCGATGCCGATGTGTTCTACGCGCTGGGGTTTGCCCATGCGCAGGACAGGCTGTGGCAGATGACCATGCTGCGCCGCACTGCGCAGGGCCGCCTGTCCGAGGTGTTCGGCAGCCGCACCGTCAAGATCGACGAGCTGATGCGGCGCTATGATCTTTACACCTATGCGCGCGAGTCGGTGGCGGTGCAGGATGCCGAAACCACCGCCGCCCTGGAAGCCTATGCGCGCGGCGTCAATGCGTGGATCGGCCAGGTCAATCTGGGGGCACGGGGCCGCGGCGCGCCCGAGATGTTCTTCTTTTCCAGCGAGATTGCCGCCTGGCAACCCGCAGACAGCCTCGCCATCCTCAAGCTGATGGCGCTGCAGCTTTCGGGGCAGCTGGGGCACGAAGTGCTGCGCGCCCGCATGTCGCTTTTGCTGCCCGGCGAACGGCTGCGCGACATCCTGCCCGATGATCCCGGCCAGCCCATCGCCGCCCTGCCCGATTATGCCAGCCTTGCCCCCGGGCTGATCCCGTCACAGATGCCGATCCGCGTGGTGGAAGGCCCGTTTTCGCCCTTCACGAAACCGCAGTTTGCCGGGGCCTCCAACGCCTGGGCCGCCGCGCCGTCGCGGTCTGCCGCCGGTGGCACCCTGCTGGCCAATGACCCCCATCTGGGGTTCAGCGCGCCGACGCTGTGGTATCTGGCCCGGCTGGAGCTGCAATCGGGCGGTGTGATCGGTGCCACCCTGCCCGGCGTGCCCAGCGTGCTGATCGGCCGGTCCGAGGCTTTGGGATGGGGGCTGACCACGGCCTATCTGGATGATCAGGATCTGTTCATCGAAGAGGTGAACCCGGAAAACCCGGAACAATACCGCACCCCTGACGGCTGGAAGACCTTTGAAACCCGCCGCACCATCATCAAGGTGAAGGATGCGGCGCCGATCACCATCACCCTGCGCTGGACGGAAAATGGCCCGGTGCTGCCGGGATCGCATTACGATCTCGCCAGCATCACCCCGCCCGGCCATGTGGTATCGCTGGGCTGGACGGCGCTGACCGGGCAGGACACCTCGATGACCGCGTCCTTGCGGCTGCTGAAGGCCCGCAGCGTGGACGAGGCGATTGAAACCGGGCGCCTGTTCGTGGCACCGGCGCAGAACCTGATGCTGGCCGACCGCAACGGTGTGGCCATGCAGGTGGTGGGCGCCATGCCGCAGCGCGATGCCCGGCACCAAAGCCAGGGACGGATGCCCGCCCCCGGCTGGCTGGCCGAAAACCGCTGGCAGGGCCTGTTTCCCTATGAGGAAAATCCGCGCTTCGTGAATCCGGCCACGGGGATACTGGGCAATACCAACAACAAGGTGATCGACCGCGCTTTCCCGGCGCATATGAGCTTTGACTGGGGCGATACCCAACGAATCCAGCGCTGGCTGACGCTGATGAAAACCCGCGAAGTGCATACCCGCGAAAGTTTCATCGAAGCACAGCTGGATACCGTCAGCTTTACCGCCCGGTCGCTGCTGCCACTGATCGGCGCCGATCTGTGGTTCACCGGCGAGGCCGCGCCCGAAGGCACGCCAGAACGGCTGCGTCAGCGGGCGCTGGATCTGATGGCCAAATGGAACGGCGAGATGAACGAACATCTGCCCGAACCGCTGATCTATCAGGCCTGGATGCGGGCGCTGCAGGATAGGCTGATCCGCGACGATCTGGGCCCGATGGCAGATGAATTCACCCGGATCGAGCCGGTTTTCCTGGAACGCGTGTTCCGCAATATCGACGGGGCCTCGGTCTGGTGCGATGTGGTGCAATCGGCGGTGGTGGAAACCTGCACCGATCTGGCCCGCATCGCGCTGGACGAGGCGCTGCTGACGCTGTCGGAAACCTATGGCCCCAATGTGGAAAGCTGGCGCTGGGGCGATGCGCATCAGGCCGCGCATGACCATCCGGTACTGGGCAATGTGCCGGTGCTGCGCTATTTCGTGAACATCCGGCAAAGCACCAGCGGCGATGACAATACGCTGATGCGCGGCAGCACCCGTGGCACGGGGCCAGAGCCCTATCTGAACGTGCATGGCGCGGGCTATCGCGGCGTCTATGATTTCGCCGACCCGGATTCGTCGGTGTTCATCATCGCCACCGGCCAGTCGGGCCATCCGCTCAGCCGTCATTACGACAATCTGGGCGAACGCTGGCGGCGCGGCGAATATATCCCGATGAGCCTTGATCCCGCATTGGCCCGGGCCGCAGCGGTGGGGGATACGGTGCTGACCCCGGCGAAGGAGCCTCTGGATGCCGTGCCGAATGGACCTGGCAGGGGCACGTTCTCGGCACATGCCGCAAGGCGACAAGGGGCGATACCAAAGCGCGATTGCGGTACAGCGCCCGCCTTGCCTGCCGGCGCTCGGTCTAGGGCACCGCCGATGCCTCCCAGCCGCTCTGTCGCGCTCTGGCATTTCCGCAGCTCAACCACGCGCTTCCTGCCGGGCGGTCCAGCGGACCAGCAGCGACCAGCCTACCTCGCCTTGCCGCCCTCGGCCGCGATGACCGCCCTGTTCATGCAGCCAGGCGTGGTTGCGGCCCTTCGGCAAGGGCAGCGTCAGGCAGGCCTCTGACCGTTCTTCGGCAAAGCGCCCGACACCCGCGCCAAGAGCGCCGCGCCACGCCTTCGCCCGTCAGGGCCGAGACCGGCATCGACCTCGGGTCGCTTGCGCGGCTGCGCCAGCAGCGCCTTCGGGACGCGGCATCGACAAGGTCCAGCTTGTTCCAGACCTCGATCCTCGCGTGCCCCGGCTTCACGCCCAGACTGGACAGGATATCCCCGATATCCGCCGCCTGCTCGGCCGTCTCGGGGTGGCTGATGTCGCGCACATGCAGGATCAGATCGGCCTCAAGCACCTCTTCCAGCGTGGCGCGAAAGGCGGCGACCAGTTCCGTCGGCAGGTCCGAGATGAAGCCCACCGTATCCGACAGGATGACCTTGTCGCCCTCGGGCAGGGTCACGCCGCGCATCGTGGGGTCCAGCGTGGCAAACAGCATGTCCTTGGCCAGCACATCGGCCCCGGTGATGCGGTTGAACAGCGTCGATTTGCCGGCGTTGGTATAGCCCACCAGCGCCACGATGGGGAAAGGCACCTTGCGCCGCGCCGCGCGATGCAGCTCACGCGTTTTGACCACTTTTTCCAGCTGGCGCTTCAGGCGGATCACCTGATCGTCGATGGCACGGCGGTCCGCCTCGATCTGGGTCTCGCCCGGGCCGCCGACAAAGCCGAAACCGCCGCGCTGGCGTTCCAGGTGGGTCCAGGCCCGCACAAGGCGGGTGCGCTGATAGGACAGCGCCGCCAGTTCCACCTGCAGCACCCCTTCGCGGGTGCGGGCGCGGTCGGCAAAGATTTCAAGGATCAGGCCCGTGCGGTCCAGCAGCTTGACGCCCCATTCCTTTTCCAGATTGCGCTGCTGCACCGGCGATCACCGGGCCATCCACCAGGACCAGGTCGATCTCTTCGGCCTCCTGAACCGCGCTGGTTTCAGCTCCGGCGACCTTGCCCGTGCCGAACAGCATGGCCCGGATGCACCCGCGGCAGGCGCACCACTTCGGCCGCCGACCACGTCCAGGCCCGGCAAGCGCGCCGCCAGACGCCACCGCTTCGGCCAGACCGTGCTCGGGCAGGCGGCGGCTGCGGTCGGCCTGCGGATGTCGGGATGCAGAACCAAGGCCCGCGGTCGGCTTGGCGGCGGTCGCGCGGATCCGCGCCGTCGGCGTCGGGCCACGGGTCGAAGCCTCATCCTGCTTCGGGGCGACTCGGAAATCAGTCTTCCCCTTCGTACAGGTTGATCGGTGCGCCCGGCATGATGGTGGAAATCGCATGCTTGTACACAAGCTGCGACTGCCCGTCGCGACGCAGCAGAACGCAGAAATTGTCAAACCAGGTGATGACGCCCTGCAACTTGACGCCGTTGATCAGGAAGATCGTCACCGGCACCTTCGCCTTGCGGACGTGATTGAGGAAAGCATCCTGCAAATTCTGTTTGTCGGCAGCCATTTTTTTTTGCCTTTTTTTATCGCGCGGTCCTTTGGCGCCGCCCGTCCCTGTTGTGGTTGGCAGCCCAGTCAGTATGTCTGCGGTTTACAGGAGATTCCAGCCCCAAAACAGGGCTTTATCCGCGCCACGGCACCAATCAGCGGCGCCATTGGTCTGGTGTGAGCAATGCAAGCACCGCCAGCGTCTCTACCCGGCCCAGAACCATGGCCACCCCGAGAATCAGTTTTGCATCATGGCCCAGCTCGGCATAGCGCACCGGAACCTCGCCAGCCAGCGTGGCCAGGGGCCCGGTGGTCGACAGTGCCGCAATCGCCAGAATAAGCGCCGAGTCGAAGGTGATGCCCACCAGCGTCAGCGCCGCAACCACCGCGGCGATGGATGTGGCAAACAGCATGAAGAACACCCAGGCCACATGCGATCCGCCGCTGCGCAGCTGCCGCGCCCGCCGCCCGGCCCCACCCACGGAGTGCGGGTGGATCAGCTTTTCCATTTCATATTGCCCATGGCGGAACAGCGCATAGACGCGCAAAAGCTTTACCCCGCCTGCCGTTGTCGCCACGCCGCCGCCGATCATCGCAAGGCCCAGCAGGATCATCCCATGGGTTTCCAGCCCCGACCAGATCCGCGCGCTGACCCATTGTTCGGCGGCAAAGCCTGTCGTCGTCAGAAAGGACAAGGCGGTGAAGGCCGTGCCCCAGAGCGGCATGTCGGCCATCGGCCAGAGATCCATGCCCGTCCGTCGATTCGATGGCCCCCACCCAATGCCGCAGGAACAGCAGCAGCGTCACGCTGCCGACGATGGCAATCGCCATGCGCACTTCGGGGTCATTCTGCAGCGGCTGGCTGCGATCCGCGAAAAAGCCTCCCGGATAGCCCCGCCGGGTCAGGCCAAGGGTCATGAAGGCCGCAATGCAGAACTCCCCCAGAAAACCCGACAGAAACGGGCCATCGCCGCCTTCTGGCAGAATGCCGCTGGTGGATACGGTCGCCATGGCCAGACACAGCGCCTGAAACCCGGCCTCACCGGCCAGGGTCAGCATGATCCACAGCAACAGGGTAAAGCCCGCATAGGCCGGCAAAAGCGTCAGCGTGAACCGCACAAGCCGTTGCGACGGATCGGCCGAGGCCATCTGCGGGGCATGGGTATGGCCGGGGCTGCGCCCCTCGATCACTTCCATGCCGCCCAGGTTCAGCGGCATCAGAACCGCCACGCCCATGACCAGAATGTAGAACCCACCCAGCCAGCCCACCATGGCCCGCCACAGATGCAGGCTGGGGGGCAGCCGCCCGGGCGTATCATACAGCGTGGCGCCCGTTGTGGTGAAGCTTGACACCATCTCGAACCAGGCATTGCGGAACGAGGTATCGGGCACCGCCTCGTTGAAGGGCACGGCCAGTAGCAGCGGCAAAACCAGATAGCCCCCGACAAAGGCCTTCAGATGCGTGGGCCGACGCACCGGAATTGCGCGGTTCGATGTGGCAATGCCGATCATCGCCGTCAGCATCAGAAAGACGATGGCAGAATAGAAGAATGGCCGCCCCACATCATGCGCGCTCAGCGCATAGGCATGGGCGGCGGGCACCAGCATGATCGCCGCCGAAAGCGCCATCAGGATGACGATCAGCGGCAGATCCAGAACATGGCGCAGCCAGAGCGGCATCAGAAGAAATCGACCGAGACCTGCAGCAGGCGCTCCACCTCCGGCACGTCTTTTGTCATGGCGAACATGGCGATAGCGTCGCCCTCGTCAATCCGCAGATCGCCGGTGGGTTTCATCACCTTGCCGCCCTTCATCACCGCCCCGACCAGCACCCCCTCCGGGAAATCAATATCGCGCACCAGCTTGCCTGCCAGCGGCGAGGTGCCCAGAACCTGCGCTTCGATCACCTCGGCCTCGGCATCACCGATGGAATAGATCGCGCGCACCCGGCCATGCCGGATATGGCGCAGGATCGAAGACACGGTGGTGGCGCGCGGGTTGATATAGGCGTCGATGTCCAGCTCGGCCA
This sequence comes from Gemmobacter sp., assembly GCA_034519525.1. Lineage (GTDB taxonomy): Bacteria > Pseudomonadota > Alphaproteobacteria > Rhodobacterales > Rhodobacteraceae > Gemmobacter. Next base: position 74,331 of record JAXHOJ010000028.1, read on the forward strand.
TCAGCGGCACCAGCGTCGGGTCGTTGACCAGCGCAATGGCCATGGGGCAGCCCGCCGATTTGGCGCGCACAGCGACCAGCATGTTTGTCTTGTCATCATCCGTTACCGCCAGAACGGCATCGGCGCGATCCACCGCCGCTTCCATCAGCAGGTCGTAGTCCATGCCATCGCCGTTCAGCACGATGGTGCGTTCCAGATTGTCGGCGGCATATTCTGCACGGGCGCGGTTGCGTTCGATCACCTTGGCGCGCACCCGATCCGTCCGCGCCTCCAGCGCGCGGGCGACGGCCAGGCCCACATTGCCACCCCCGATGATGACCACGCGCTCCTGCTTTTTCGTGCTTTTGCCAAAGATATCCAGCGTGCGGTTCACATCCTCGCTATGGGCAAAGACATAGATCTGGTCTTCGGCAAACAGCTGGTCGCCCGCATCGGGCGCAAACAACCGCCCCTTCCGGCGCACGCCCACCACAATGGCGCGCAGCGTCGAAAACAGCTCGTTCAGCTGCCGCAGCGGCGTGTTCAGCACCGGGCAGTCATCCTCCAGCGCGATGCCCAGCAGCTGCGCCTTGCCGCCAAAGAAACTTTCAGTGTCAAAGGTCGAAGGTGCCGCCAGCCGCTGCATCGCCGCCTCGGCCACTTCCTTTTCCGGGCTGATGACCACGTCGATGGGCAGATGGTCGCGCCGGTAAAGATCGGCATAAGCGGGGTCCATGTAGTTCTGCGCCCGCAGCCGCGCGATCTTGCGCGGCACGCTGAACACCGAATGTGCCACCTGACAGGTGACCATGTTCACCTCATCGGAATGGGTGGCGGCGATGATCATGTCGGCATCCCGCGCGCCTGCACGATCCAGCACATCGGGATAGCTGGCAAAGCCGGTCACCCCCTGCACATCCAGCGTTTCCGTCGCGCGGCGCACCAGATCGGCGTTGCTGTCCACCACCGTCACATCGTTGCGTTCGCCGGAAAGGTGGCGCGCGATCTGCCAACCCACCTGGCCTGCACCGCAGATGATTACCTTCATCGGTCACTCCCGGGGGCTTGCGTCGCGCACAGGGATGCCACGCCCCCGGGCCGGGGTCAACGGCGGGCGCTCACAGGATGAAATCGCCCTCGGCCACCGTGGTAACGCCCTTCAGGATCACCTGCATATCCGCCAGCGCATCGCCATCGACATCAAGGAATACATGGGTATCGCCATCGACCAGCTGATGCCAGAGCCCGTTGGCCAGCGCGGTGTCACCGCCGTAAAGCAGGATCTGGTTGCCCGCACGCTGGGCATGGGCGTCTACGCCATAGAAATCCAGCACGTCGACCCCCGAGGTGAAGCCGCTGATGCGATCCAGCCCGAAGTTGGATTTGCTCTGCGAGACATGGGTATACTGCACCACGTCCTGCGCCTTGCCATCCGCGCCCAGCAGGATGCGATCCCGGCCCGTGCTGCCGACGATGGTATCCTTACCCAGGCCACCATCCAGGGTATCGCGCCCATGGGCGCTATAGAGTTGATCATTGCCGATGCCACCATGCAGCCAGTCACCCACATTGTCTTCGTGGCCCGCCGCCCGAAGGATGTCAGCACCGTATCCACCATAAAGCCTGTTCGATTCACCGCCCCCACGACTCCAGCCGGTAATGGTGTCGGAATCGGCACCACCATAAAAATCACCGCTGCCGGTCAGATCATCGTTTCCTGCACCGCCATAAAAAGACACGTCGCCAATGTCGGCGTAGGTGAAGATATATTTCCCATCCACCACCTCAAGCGTCCGATAAGTATCAAATCTGATAGCATCATCGCCACGGCCACCATAGAGGGTCAGATCTCCATCGTGGCGTATTTCCCCCCTGAAGTTATCATCACCGCCGCCAAGCCAGCCACTGATGGCGCTGCCAATTCCAATTTCGGCATACCCATTGTCACGCCCGGCACCGCCATAGAACTGGACCGACGATGAAGCCTCTGAGATTCTAAAATAGTCAGCCCCGCGATTTCCGATCAGAACATCTGCGCCTTCATCGGCGTGGAGCCTGTCACTACCCAAGCCGCCCATCAGCGTATCATCGCCGACTAGACCATACAGATAATCGTTGCCGCCCCCTCCATAAAGAAGATCGTTGCCATCATCGCCACTAAGGGTGTCACCCTCTGTGCCACCCACCAGCACATCATCACCAGAACCGCCATCCAGAAAGTCGTATCCGCCTCCGCCACTCAGAAGGTCATTGTCTTCGCCGCCATAAAGCGAATCATTCTTGGCAAAACCGACAATCGTGTCCTGCCCCTCGAACCCGTGAAGGCGATTCTTTTCTGCCGTTCCCTTGACCAGATCATCCCCGGATGTTGCGCGCTCGCCGGAAAGATGCAGATCAAAACCATAGCCTATGGCAGGCTCGTCCGTCCTGTAATCGAAAAGAGCGATCGTATATTTTACCCCCGCCTCCATCCCGATCAGCCAATCGCTTGCAACCTTGGTCCGGTTAAGGCCGTAATAGTCAGAATCCGATCCTATACCTATTCTTACATTTGGGAGCGAAAATTCCCAAGACATACGATAGTATCCAGACTCATCAGGTGTAAAAACAAATACGTCCCTGTAATCATCTGCGGGTGATTTCAAAAGTGTGCCATAATAGGCAACGCCAGTTTCGATCACCTTGGCCCCAGAGTCATAATCTCCAATATCCACAGTTTCCGTAAATGTCTTCGTCGATGTAATCGCCATGATCGCCCCTGCACACTGAACCTGCGCCACAACAGCACATCCCCCCGCGCAACACAACCAAAGCGATAGCCGGTTACAACGGCGCGCAGGCGGTTTCCAGCCAGTCGCGCACCGCAGGCTCCACCCTTGGGCCGATCTTCACCAGCACCTCGGCGTGATAGGCGTTCCACCAGGCGCGTTCCCCCGGTGACAGCATCTCTGCCAACACCAGCCGCCGGTCGAAGGGGGCAAAGGTCAGCGTCTCGAAGCACAGCTGCGCGCGGTTGTCGCCCAGGGCGGGCGCCTCCTGCACCACGATCAGGTTTTCCAGCCTTATGCCAAAGGCCCCCTCGCGGTAATAACCCGGCTCGTTCGACAGGATCATGCCGGGTGCCAGCGCCACGTCAGACAGCCGCGAAATCCGCTGCGGCCCCTCGTGCACCGACAGGAAGGCGCCGACGCCATGCCCGGTGCCATGATCGTAATCCAGCCCCGCCAGCCACAGCGGCGCCCGCGCCAGCGCGTCGATATCGCGCCCCGCAAGCCCGCGCGGAAACCGCGCCCGCGAAATCGCGATCATGCCCTGCAGCACGCGGGTGTAACATTCCCGCGCCTCCTGCCCCACATCGCCGATGCCGATGGTGCGGGTGATGTCGGTGGTGCCGTCGCGATACTGCGCGCCACTGTCCACCAGCAGCAGCTCACCCCGCGTCACCGCGCGATCCGTCGCCTCGGTCACCCGGTAATGGATAATGGCGCCATCCGGCCCCGCACCGCAGATGGTGTCAAAACTCAGATCGTGCAGCATGTTGGTGTCGCGGCGGAACCCCTCCAGCGCCTCGACCACAGCAATCTCGGTCAGCCCGCCCTGCGGCGCTGCATCCTCCAGCCAGGCCAGAAAGCGCACCACGGCGGCACCGTCGCGCAGATGCGCCTGCCGCGTGACCTCGATCTCCACCGCATTCTTGCAGGCCTTGGGCATCCGGCAGGGATCATCGCCCCAGGCCACCGCCACACCCGCATCCTGCAGGATCTGCGAAACCGCCAGCGGCGCCGAACCGCGATCCACCCGCACAGGGCCGGGCAGCGCCGCCAGCGCCGCGCCGAACGCCTCCGGGCCGTGCAGCCGCACCAATGGCCCCAGCGCCTCCCGCACCTCGGGCACAAATTTCCCAGCATCGGCAAACAGATCCACCGATCCGTCATCCAGCAGCAGCGCAAAACCCTGCAGCACCGGATTGCGCGGCACATCCGCCCCGCGCATGTTCAGCAGCCAGCACAGGCTGTCCGGCAGGGTGATGACCGCCGCGCGCTGCCCGACCTGCCGCAAGCCCTCGGCCAGCCGCGCGCATTTATCCACCGCCGCCTCGCCCGCCAGCTCCGGCGGATGCAGGAAAGCGCGGCCCTGCGGCGGCTCCGGCTGGTCGGGCCAGACCGCATCCACCATGTTGCGCACCGGGCGCAGCTGAACCCCGCTGCCCGCAAGCGCCGCCTCCAGCTTCGCCACCTCATCGGCGGTATGCAGCCAGGGGTCGAAGCCCACCACCCCCGCCGCCAGATGTTCGGCAATCCACGGCCCCGGCTTCACCTCGGGCCATGGCACCGGCGTAAATGCCGCCAGATCCACCTGCGCCTTCACCTGCACGCGGTAGCGCCCGTCGATGAACACCCCCGCCACATCGGGCAGCACCACACAGAACCCCGCCGATCCGGTGAACCCCGTCAGCCAGCGCAGCCGCTCGTCCCGCGCCGCGACATATTCGCCCTGATGCACATCGGCACGCGGCACGAGAAAGCCCGTCCAGCCCCTCGGCCGCCAGCCGCGCCCGCAGGGCCGCCAGCCGCGCCGCACCCGTCGAAGGATCAGCCTCGGATAGGAATGTCTGGAACATGGCTGCCCTTCCTCTTGGCAAAAATACCCTCAGGGGGTGAATGGGCCAAAGGCCCAGAGGGGGGCGGAAGCCCCCCTTACCCCGCCTTCCGCTGCGCCAGCGCCCGGGCACGCTTGCGCGGATCGGCGTCGAACAGCGCCGGCCAGCTGTTCGGTCATCGCACCCGGCCAGCTGTTCCACATCGGTGATCGTCACCGCGCGGCCGATAATAGCGCGTCACATCATGGCCGATGCCGATGGCGATCAGTTCCACCGCGCTTGCGCTTTTCGACCATGGCGATCACGTCGCGCAGGTGTTTTTCCAGAAAATTCGCCGGGTTGACCGACAGGGTGCTGTCATCCACCGGCGCGCCATCGGAAATCACCATCAGGATCTTGCGCGCCTCGGGCCGCGCCAGCAGCCGGCGGTGCGCCCATTCCAGCGCCTCGCCGTCGATGTTTTCCTTCAGCAGGCCCTCTTTCATCATCAGCCCCAGATTGGCGCGCGCCCGGCGCCAGGGCGCATCGGCGCCCTTGTAGATGATGTGGCGCAGATCGTTCAGCCGTCCGGGCTGCTGCGGCCGCCCGGCGGCCAGCCATTTCTCGCGGCTCTGCCCGCCCTTCCAGGCCCGGGTGGTAAAGCCCAGGATCTCCACCTTGACGCTGCAGCGTTCCAGCGTGCGCGCCAGAACATCGGCGCAGATCGCCGCAATGGAAATCGGCCGCCCGCGCATCGACCCGGAATTGTCCAGCAGCAGCGTCACGCAGGTATCGCGGAACTCGGTATCCTTTTCCTGCTTGAAACTCAGCGGTGTGGTCGGGTTCGCCACCACCCGCGCCAGACGCCCGGCATCCAGCGTGCCCTCTTCCAGATCGAACTCCCAGCTGCGGTTCTGCTGCGCCTGCAACCGGCGCTGCAGCTTGTTGGCAAGTCGGCTGACAGCGCCTTTCAGCGGCTCCAGCTGCTGGTCCAGATAGGCGCGCAGCCGCTCCAGCTCGGCGGGTTCGGCCAGATCCTCGGCGCGGATTTCCTCGTCGAAATCGGTGATATAGACCGTATAGTTCGGGTCGGCATCGGAATAGGGCGCAGGGGGCGGCGGCTCCAGCGGGGCCTCGCCTTCGGGCATTTCGGCCTCGTCGCCCTGCTCCATGTCGGCGCTGTCTTCCATCGAGACCTGCGGCCTGCGACTGATCCTGCTGCTCTTCCTGGCTGCGCTCGGGCTGCGCCTCGCTCTCATCCTGCTCGGAGGAATCATCCCCGGTGCTGTCGGGGCTTTCCTCTTCCTGCGCGTCGTCCTCGGCCTGATCGTCGGGATCGTCCATATCGGGGTCTTCGCCCAGCTGGTCGCCATAGCCCAGATCGGCAATCACCTTGCGCGCCAGCCGCGCAAAGGCCGCCTGATCGGCCAGCGCATCGTCGATGCCATCCAGCGTGCCGCCGGCCTGTTCCTCGATGAAGCCGCGCCACAGGTTCATCACGTTGGCCGCCCATTTCGGCAGGGCGCGCCCGGTCGCCAGATGCCGCACCAGATAGCCCGCCGCCACCGGCAGCGGCGCATCGGCCGCCTGGGTGATCTGGCCATAGCCCTTGCGGTCGGCCTCGTGCCCGATCTTGGCGTCGATGTTGACCGCCGTGCCCGGCATGGCCCGCGCGCCCACCGCCTCGCAGCGCGCGGTTTCCATCGCGTCATAGATGTCGCGCGCCAGCTGGCCGGGCGGCGCATATTTCGCCGCCACCGCATCGTCATGATGCCTGCGCCGCAGGGCAAAGGCATCGGCGGTGCCGCGCGCCAGCATCACCTCGTCGCGGGTCATGCGGCGGCTGACCTGCGGCAGGCGCATCCCGTCCTTGGTCAATCCGGCAGGATCGACGGAATAGGTCACCGTCAGCTCCGGATCGTCGGCCATGGTCTTGGTGGCCTCGGCCAGGGCCTTCTTGAACGGATCGGCGGGGTTGTCGGTGGGCTTTGTCATGGCGCAGGCTCCGGGTCAGAGCGTCAAGGTTGTGCCCCTCAGGGGGGCTGTCTGCCCCCCACGCTTCCCTGCGGGAAGCTCCCCCCGAGGATATTTGGACCAAGATAAAGGAGGCGTGCTTTATCTTGGTCCAAATATCCTCAGGGGGGTGAGGCCGCAGGCCGAGGGGGGCGCGAGCGCCCCCCTGCGACGGTCACTTCATCGCCATCGAGGCGGCGCTTTCCGGCAGTTCCTCGCCGAAACAGCGCTGATAGAATTCGGCCACGGTCTGGCGTTCCAGCTCGTCGCATTTGTTCAGGAAGGTCAGCCGGAACGCATAGCCCACGTTGCGGAAGATCTCGGCGTTTTGCGCCCAGTTCAGCACGGTGCGCGGCGACATCACGGTGGACAGATCGCCGTTCATGAAGGCCGTGCGGGTCAGGTCGGCCACGGTCACCATCTGGCTGATCGTCTTGCGGCCCTTCTCGGTGTTGTAATGCGCATTCTTGGCCAGAACGATCGCCGCTTCGGCATCATGGCTCAGGTAGTTCAGCGTCGCCACCAAGCTCCAGCGGTCCATCTGCGCCTGGTTGATCTGCTGCGTGCCGTGATAAAGGCCGGTGGTATCGCCCAGACCCACGGTATTGGCCGTGGCAAACAGCCGGAAGGACGGGTGCGGGGTGATGATCTCGTTCTGGTCCAGAAGCGTCAGCTTGCCGTCATGTTCCAGCACGCGCTGGATGACGAACATCACATCGGCGCGGCCCGCATCATATTCGTCGAACACGATGGCCACCGGATTGCGCAGCGCCCAGGGCAGGATGCCCTCGTGGAACTTCGGTCACCTGCTTGCCGTCGCGCAGCTTGATCGCGTCCTTGCCGATCAGGTCGATCCGGCTGATGTGGCTGTCAAGGTTCACCCGCACGCAGGGCCAGTTCAGCCGCGCGGCGACCTGTTCGATATGGGTCGATTTGCCCGTGCCGTGATAGCCCTGGATCATCACGCGGCGGTTGTAGGCAAAGCCTGCCAGAATCGCCAAAGTGGTGTCGGGGTCGAACTTGTAGGTCGGGTCGATATCCGGCACCCGGTCGGTGCGCTCGGCGAAGCCCTTTCACCTTCATGTCGGTGTCGATGCCGAACACCTCGCGCACCGAGATTTCTTCGGTGGGTTTCGCAATCTGATCCAACATTCCGTCCGCCATAGCAACAGGCGCCCGACGCGGGGCGCGGTTCCATCTTGTCTCGCGTTTTGTGGAGCATATCCGAGGGGCCTGCAAGGGCAAGCCTGCCGCAGCCGTTTCGCGGTGCGTTTGCGTCACGCCGCCCCTTTGGCCGTCACGCCGCATCTCTTTTGCGTGAGGCGCGAAACGTCTGCCGATTTCCAGCGTATAGAAGAGAGAATGAAACCGGAGGAACCCATGCAACGCCGCAGCCTCATCACCACCGCCTTCGCCCTGCTGGCCCTGCGCCCGGCCACAGCCATGGCTGCCACAGAGGCCAGCTTTCCCTTCACCCTGACAGAGGCCGAATGGCGGGCCCGCCTGTCACCGGAAGCCTATGCCGTGCTGCGCGAAGAAGATACCGAACGCGCCTTTACCTCGCCTTTGAACGATGAAAAGCGGGCGGGCATGTTCCATTGCGCGGGCTGCGATCAGGCGGTTTTCGCATCCGAACACAAGTTTGACAGCGGCACAGGCTGGCCGTCGTTCTGGCAAGAGGTTCCGGGCGCGGTCGGCTTCCGCGAGGATCGCAGCTTCTTCATGACACGCACGGAAGAGCATTGCACGAATTGCGGTGGCCATCTGGGCCATGTGTTTGACGATGGCCCCGAACCCACCGGCAAGCGTCACTGCATCAATGGCGTGGCCCTGCGCTTCCAGCCTATCGCGGCCTGACAACTGCCCTGCTTTGCATCAACGCTTCTCCCCCCGGGGAGAAGCGTTTTGCGTGGCATCACTGGGCGCAGCTTAGCGCGGCCTGGTTGCCGCGCAGCCCTGTGGTCAATCGCGGAAATACCGGCTTTCGCGGATCTGCTCCCAGGCCCAGACCACCTCTTGCAGGCGGGCCTCGTCATCGCGGTTGCCGCCGTTCATGTCGGGGTGCAGGTCTTTCACCAGGCTTTTGTATTGCTTGCGGATCTCGGTGCGCGTCCAGGTGTCGCGCACGTCCAGGATTTCCACCGCCTTGCGTTCGGTCGGGGGCAGCTTGCGCGTGACCTGGCTTTGCACCTTGGTGCCCGGGTTCTGCGTGCCCTTCTCGCCCAGAATGGCCATCGGGTCATCCACGCCCAGCCTTGCCCAGGCGCGCCCGTCGTCCTTCTGGCTGAAAGGCTTGGTCTCCCGCTCCCATACCCGTGATTTCTCAAGGAACTTCTGGAACTCCTCATCCGAGGTGCCGTTGAAGAAATTCCATTTCAGATTGTATTCCCGGACGTGATCCTTGCAGAACCAGAAGAATTCATCCAGGTGATCCGGCGATTTCGGCGCCCGGTACTGGCCCTGCTCTGAACAGCCCGGATATTCGCAGCCCTTCTGCGACGTATCAAACGCCCCCGACATCCCCCGCCGCCCCGTCTTGCGGCGCTTCTTGTCGGAGGAAACACGGATGTCAAACTCGAAGGGGGGTTTCTGCATGAGGAGGCCTTTCCGACTCGGAGGCGAGAGTTTAAGTCATTGCGCGCCGGATTGAAGGGGGAGCTTGTCGAAAAATGACGATGGCCGATGAAATTTACGACAGACTGACCACCGCCTTCGCACCCCAGGTGCTGGAGATTCAGGACGATAGCGAAAAACACCGGGGCCATGGCGGCTGGCGCGAAGGCGGCGAGACGCATTTCAACATCACGATCCGCGCCACCCAGCTGGCCGCCCTGCCCCGTCTGGCCCGCCACCGCGCGGTTCATGCGGCGCTGGGGGATCTGACGCAGCGTATTCATGCGCTGGCGCTGGACATCGGCTGAGGCAGGCCCGCCCGGCGGGAACCGGCCGCCCGCATCCCGCACCTGCGGGCTGCACGGAACCATGGTGCGATCTGGTGGTTGACCCCGTGAACAATCCTTCACGCTCAACACCGGAGAGCGCCATGCCAGCCCCGCTTCGCAGCCTTCTCATCGCCCTCTGGGTCGCCTGTATCGGCGGCGCCGTCGTGATCGGCGGCCTGTCCATGGGCTACTACAACTGGCAGCTCTTCGTCATCGGCGCCATTGCCGGTCTGGTCATCGGCGTGCCCGCTGCCCTTGCCACATGGGCCCGCCTGCGGCCAAACCGCGCGCGCGAAGCCGGCCTGCCCCGCCTCTGATCCAGTAAAACCCAGTAAGACTCTGATCCCGCCGGATCATGCCTCGGCGGCAACCTTGCGGATGCGCTCCACCATGGCGCGCACCCCGTTCGACCTTTGCGACGACAGATGTTCGTTCAGGCCCAGCCGCCCCAACTCTGCCGGGGCATCCACCTGCAGAACTTCGGCCGTGGTCAGCCCCGCATAAAGGGCGTGCAGAATGGCGATCAGCCCGCGCACGATCATGGCATCAGAGCTGCCCTCGAACCCGAACCGCGCGCCCGGCCCCTGCCCTTCGACCATGGGGCGCAGCCAGACCTGGCTGGCGCAGCCTTCCACCTTGAAGGCAGGCACCTGAAACGCCGGATCCAGCGCCGGAAACGCCTTGCCCAGTTCGATGACATGGCGATAACGGTCTTCCCAGTCTTCCAGAAACTCGAAGGTCTCGACGATCTCTTCAAAGGCGGCGCTGGCCATGGCAGTCTCCATCCGGGGTGGCAGAGAGGTAGGCCCTTGATGCCAAAAGGTCCAGAGGGACGCTTTTCAAAAGCGCTGTCATGGGGTAGCCAAGGAAGGCGCGCCCCGATGGGACGACCCGATGGGACGAAAGGTGAAGCATGAGAATACCACTGCTGGCTGGGCTGTTGCTGGCGATGATCGTTTCCGGCTGCGGAGGTTTCCGCGAGTCGCGCTTCAATCCGTTCAACTGGTTTGGCCAGCCCGAACCGGCTCAGGCAGTCGCATTGCCCATGGCCGCGGCGGACCCAAGGCCGCTGGCCGCGCAGATCACCGATCTCACGATTGACCGGATGCCGGGCGGTGCCATCATCCGTGCCACCGCCCTGCCCCAGACGCAGGGCTATTGGGATGCAGACCTTGTGGAACGCAAGGATGCGGCCGATCCCGCGACGCTGATCCTTGAATTCCGGATGCGCCCGCCGGTCGGCCGGGCTGATGTCTCCACGCCGCGGTCGCGCGAAGTGGTGGCGGCCCTGTTCGTCTCGGACATCCGGCTGGCAGAAGTGGGCGCCATCACCGTGCAAAGCGCGACAAACGGCCTGACCTCGCGCCGTTAAAACGCGGGCCACTGGCCGCCGCCGTTGCGGCTGCCCGGCAATATTGTCAGACCACCCGCCCCAGATGCGGCAAAGCCTCCGCCACGATCTGGCTGGAAGGCAAGCCTGCATCCACCACCAGCGCAGATTCCTCCGCCCCCGGCGGTTCCAGAATCGCATATTGGCTGGCCAGCAAGGCCTGCGGCATGAAATGCCCCTGTCGCTGCGCCAGACGCGTGGCAATCACCGGCTGATCTGCTGCCAGATACAGCAGGCG
>JAXHOJ010000010.1:0-49488 GCA_034519525.1 Gemmobacter sp.
TGAGGTTCGGCATTTCAAGGACTTCACGGATCTTGCCATAGTAGCGGCGGACCCGCTTTTGGCCAACGTAGCTCTGAGCCATGCCCATAGTCACCTTTCTTTTGCGTCGGCGCGCCGCCTGCCGGGGCTCAGGCGCACGCCGAATGCGATCAGGGGGGAGGTTCCATTCATGCGGTCCCCCCAGCATCTCCTGCGCTCGAACCCCCGACCGCGCCTGGGCAGCGCCGCATCGCAGCCACTTCCAAGCCGGGGTCACAGACAGCTTAAGCTGGGCCTGACATGACGTCAGACCCAGCCCAATGCGTAACGTTTCACGATGCCAAAGGCATCAGAAAGATCACTTCAGCTCGACTTTGGCGCCAGCCTCTTCGAGTTTCTTCTTCATCGCTTCGGCGTCAGCCTTCGAGATGCCTTCTTTCACTTTGCCGCCAGCTTCGACCAGGTCCTTGGCTTCTTTGAGGCCCAGACCGGTGATCGCGCGCACTTCCTTGATCACGTTGATCTTGTTGGCACCGGCTTCGACCAGAACGACATCGAATTCGGTTTTCTCTTCTTCAGCCGGGGCAGCGGCAGCAGCCGGGCCAGCCATCATCACGGCGCCGCCAGCAGCGGGCTCGATGCCGTAGTCATCCTTCAGGATGTTCTTCAGTTCCTGCGCTTGCAGCAGGGTCAGACCGACGATTTGTTCGGCAAGAGCTTTGAGATCAGCCATTTTACACTTCCGTTCAGTTAAGATGGGGTTCCAACGAGATTGGGTCAACCCACGCAGTTATCCCGAGGATCAGGCCGCGGCCTTTTCCTCGATGGTCTTCAGGATGCCAGCGATGTTCGAAGCAGGCGCGCCAATGGCACCAGCGATGCTTGCAGCCGGGGCACCCAGCATCGACACGATCTGAGCGATAAGCTCTTCGCGCGACGGCATGGCAGCCACGGCCTTGACACCGGCCTGGTCCAGCACCGTGTCGCCCATTGCCCCACCAAGGATCACGAACTTGTCATTCGTCTTGGCATAGGCCTCGCAGACCTTCGCCGCAGCGACGGGGTCTTCCGAGTAGGCGAGCACGGTCATACCCGTGAGAAGGTCACCCATGCCGGAGCCGGGTTTCCCTTCAAGGGCGATCTTGGCGAGCTTGTTCTTGGCAACGCGGACGGACCCTTTAACTTCGCGCATTTTTGCGCGCAGGTCCTGCATCTGTGCGACCGTGATCCCTGCGTAGTGTGCAACCACAACCACGCCAGAGCTTGCGAAGATCTGGCCGAGTTCCTCGACCAGTTTCTCTTTCTGGGCTCTATCCACAGTTTCACTCCAAGTTTGGGGGTTTCCCCCCGGCTCGTATCTGCCCCCGTTTCCGGAGGCGTTCGGGTCCGCTAGGGGTTCCCGGATCCAAGACCACCTTGACAGGCGCCTTCAATCTCGATCCCCATCTCGGGCAGGATATTAAGGCGTTTGCGCGCCACCGGCCGTCTCGGACAGGACAGGGCGTTGCCGCCCCGCCATTCCCGCATCACTGCGGGAAATTCTTTAGTCAGGCTCAGTTGCCCGCAGCCGAAGCCAGGTCGAGCGAGACGCCCGGGCCCATGGTCGACGACACGGAAACTTTCTTGACATAGGTGCCTTTGGCCCCGGCCGGACGGGCGCGGGTCACGGCATCCACGAAAGCGCGGACGTTTTCGGCCAGTTTGGTCTCGTCGAACGACACCTTGCCGATACCGGCATGGATGACGCCGGCTTTTTCGACCTTGAACTGCACTTCGCCGCCCTTGGCAGCTTCGACGGCCGTTTTCACGTCCATCGTCACCGTGCCGACCTTCGGGTTCGGCATCAGGTTGCGCGGGCCCAGGATCTTGCCCAGACGGCCGACCAGCGGCATCATGTCCGGGGTGGCGATGCAGCGATCGAATTCGATCTTGCCCTGCTGGATGGTTTCCATCAGGTCTTCTGCGCCGACGATATCCGCACCGGCGGCCTTGGCTTCATCAGCCTTGGCGCCACGGGCGAACACGGCCACGCGCACGGTTTTGCCAGTGCCGTTCGGCAGCTGCACAACACCGCGAACCATCTGGTCTGCGTGACGCGGATCAACGCCGAGGTTCATCGCGATTTCAATGGTTTCGTCGAATTTTGCCGAAGCTGCCGATTTCAGCAGTTTCACGGCATCCTCGACCGAGACCAGTTCTTTGCCAGCGAATGCTTCGCGGGCCGTTTTCAGACGCTTACCGATTTTCGCCATGATCTCAGCCCTTCACTTCGATGCCGCAGGACTTGGCCGAACCGAGGATGATCTGCATCGCGGCCTCGACAGAGTTCGCGTTCAGATCTTTCATCTTGGTTTCGGCAATCGTGCGGATCTGGGCCACCGTCACCTTGCCAGCCACGTCACGGCCCGGCTTTGCCGAACCCTTGGCGCGGTTGCGCTTGCCCACAGGGGGCAGACCGGCAGCCTGCTTCAGCAGGAACGAAGCCGGCGGGGTTTTCAGTTCAAGGCTGAACGACTTGTCCTGATAGTAGGTGATTATGACCGGCGTGGGGGTGCCGGGCGTCAGATCAGCGGTCTTCGCGTTGAATTCCTTCACGAAGGCCATGATGTTCAGACCGCGCTGACCCAGCGCCGGGCCGACCGGCGGGGACGGGTTGGCCTGACCGGCCTTCACTTGCAGCTTGAGGCTGCCGATAATCTTCTTGGCCATCTGGCCGTCTCCTCTGTCACCGTGCCGCCCTCAGGCCTGCACATGGTTTAGTGGTCCGGCTTGGGGCGCAAAGGCCCCTCCCCTCCCACGCGAACACTCAGATCCCCTTGGAAACCTGCGTGAATTCCAGTTCCACCGGCGTGGCGCGACCAAAGATCGACACCGTCACCTTCAGGCGCTGATGATCTTCATCGACGCCTTCAACCATACCGTCGAAGCCTTCGAACGGGCCGTCGGTCACCTTGACCTTCTCGCCCGTTTCAAAGCGGATCACCGTGCGCGGCGCTTCCTGCCCTTCCTCAACGCGGTGGAGGATCGTATTGACCTCCGAATCGCGCATCGGCATGGGCTTGCCCTGCGGGCCGAGGAAGCCGGTCACCCGGTTGATCGAGGAAATCAGGTGATACCCCCGGTTCGTCATCTCCATGCGGACCAGAACATAGCCCGGCATGAAGCGGCGCTCGCTGCTGACTTTCTTGCCGCGACGCACTTCGATGACTTCCTCGGTCGGAACGAGAACCTCTTCGATTTCGTCCTCAAGCCCGTTTTCCGCCACGGCTTGCTTGATCTGCTCGGCCACCTTCTTCTCGAAATTCGAGAGGACGGAAACCGAATACCACCGCTTCGCCATGCTGCCTTCACCCTTCGACGAGGGGCGCGCCACAAGGCCGCATTCCCCGTAAATCCTTCATTTCGCAGACATTTTCATGCCCACACCGGAACAAAAAACAGCGCGCAACACGAATCGCTGCGCGCCGGTCTGCCCTTGTCTGGCGCGGGAAATAGCCCGCCACGCCACGGAATACAAGGGAAAAGCGCCACTGCCCGAAGGCAGGATCAGCCGCCGATGCCGTTGATGACCAGCGACAGACCCGAGCGGATGCCCAGATCGACCAGGCTGAAGAACGTGGCGGCCAGGGCGGCCATGATGAAGACCATCACGGTGGTCAGCATCACTTCGCGGCGGGTCGGCCAGACGACCTTGGCCACCTCGGTGCGCACCTGCTGGATGAACTGGAGGGGAGAGACCTTCGCCATGTCTTAACGTCCTGCTGATGCCGCGCGCGCTGTTTCAGGGGGCGGAGATACGCGACCGGCCCGGGGAATTCAAGCGGCGAGCGGCGTATTCCATCCGTATTGCATCTGTCGGCTTTGCGTATGGCCCCTGTCGGGACAGCGGAACGACGTAAAACCGCGATCAGATCGCGGAGTCTTGCCGAAAGATATGCCGGGAAAGACTGGCAGGAGTTGGGGGACTCGAACCCACGACCCTCGGTTTTGGAGACCGATGCTCTACCAACTGAGCTAAACTCCTGTGCCTGCGGGGGAGTTACGGCACCCGCAGGGGGAAATCAAGGGGCAACCTGCAGGCCGCCCCTGCAAAATGTCATCCTTTTTCCAGCGCGCCCAGATCCGCCGCGATCAGCGCGGGCAAGGCGGCCTCGATCCGGTCGGGCGACCAGTCCCACCAGGCCAGGGTCAGCAGGCGGGCGATGACATCGGGGGCAAAGCGCAGGCGGATCTGCCGGGCGGGGTTGCCCGCCACCACGGCATAGGGCGGCACATCGCCCGCCACCACCGCCCCGGCACCGATGATGGCGCCATGGCCGATGGTGACACCGGGCAGGATCAGCGCGCCATGGCCGATCCAGACATCATGGCCGATCACCGTATCCGGCAGGCCGGTGAACTGATCCTTGAACTGTTCCAGCTGCGCCGGATCGAAGACCGCGAAAGGAAAGGTGCTGAACCCGTCCATCGCATGATTGGCCGAAGCGGTGATGAAGCGCACGCCATGGGCGATCTGACAGAACCGGCCCATCCACAGACGCTCGGGTGCGCCGGGATAAAGATAGGGGCCAGCCGCGCCGCCCAATCCTGCGGCGGGTCAAAGTCATTGGCATAGCTGTAGGCGCCAATGGTGATGTTCGGATGGTCGATGACGGCGGCCAGCTGCACCATGCAGGGATTTTCGCGGCCATCGGCAAAGCGCATCGGATGCCGCAGAGTGGCATTGAGGAAGGGGCATGAACGACTCCTGTCTGAAATTCCGGGAACGGGTTCAGCGGGTCTTGTCCATCTCGGCCTCCATCGGTGCCGGGGCAGGATAGCAGGCTTTGCGCGGTCAGGCCAGCAGTCGACCGACGACGAAGGGCACCAGCCGTGTGAAATCGGCCAGCGCCGGAAACTCGGCCTTCACCCCGTCAATCGCCGCCATCGTC
The DNA here is from genome assembly GCA_034519525.1 of Gemmobacter sp. Classification (GTDB taxonomy): domain Bacteria; phylum Pseudomonadota; class Alphaproteobacteria; order Rhodobacterales; family Rhodobacteraceae; genus Gemmobacter. Next base: position 4,911 of record JAXHOJ010000010.1, read on the forward strand.
ACACGGGCAAGCTCTGCGGCATTGGTCCGGCCATCTTCCGCCAGCATCCGCGCCACTTCGGAATTGACCCAGCCGTGCAGCGCGGTGAAATCTTCGGCGTTCAGCCGCATGTGATCGGCCATGATCTCGTCCGCATATGGCGAATTTCCCAGAAGCCGGTTCAGCGCATCATACTTTGCCGACACCGCACCGGCGATCCGCTCGGTGGCGCTGCCGGGGCGCTGCAGCGCTGCGGTGAATTCTGCCCTGAACCCCGCGATCACCTGCGCCCCCACCGCGCGGAACAGCGCCTCCTTGTCGGGATAGCGGCTGTAGAGCGTGGGCTTGGCCACCCCGGCGGCCTTTGCCACGGCTTCCATCGTGGTGCCGCGCAGCCCGTTCTGCAGGAACAGCAGGGTGGCGGCATCGAGGATTCGGCTGTTTCGGTCTGATCTGGTCATACGCACCTCTTGACTGAACGAATTTAACGTTTATCGTAAAATTCGTTCAGAAAATATCGGAGATTCCAATGGCAGATACGGTTGTTCTTACAGGTGTCACGGGCTTCCTTGGCGGCCATCTGGCACTGGAGTTACTGGCTTCGGGCTATCATGTGCGCGGATCACTGCGCAATCCGGCACGCGCCGATGCGGTGCGGGCAGCGCTGACGGCGGCAGGAGCCGATGTGACGCGGCTGTCCTTCGTGACGCTGGACCTGACGCGGGATGCAGGCTGGGCCGAGGCCATGGCAGGGGCGCGGTTCCTGATTCACGCCGCATCGCCCTTTGTCACCACCATGCCGAAGGACAAGGCCGAACTGATCGGGCCTGCGGTGGCGGGCACGGAACGTGCTCTGGCTGCGGCTCTGGCGGCGGGGGTGGAACGGATCGTGCTCACCTCATCCAGCGTGGCGATCGTGAACGGGCGCGGGGCGGGCGGGCCTGCGTTTCTGGGCGCTGCGGACTGGGCCGACCCCGAGAGCGGCCGCCTGAACGCCTATGCCGAAAGCAAGGTGCGGGCCGAGCGCCGCGCCTGGGACATGCTGCGCGGGCAGGAACAGCGGCTGGTGGTGGTGAACCCCGGCTTCATCACCGGGCCGCTGCTGGATGAAGACCCCGGCACCTCGGGCGCGCTGGTCCAGCGGTTCCTGCGCGGCCAGATCCCGCTGGCGCCGGATCTTACCCTGCATGGCGTGGATGTGCGCGATCTGGCCCGGCTGCATGTGGCGGCACTGACCGATCCGGCGGCGGCAGGTCAGCGGATTCCGGCGGCCTTTGGCCATGCGGATATCCGGGAACTGGGCCAGATCATCGGCCGGGCGCATCCGGCCTATTCCAGGCGGATGCCGCGGTTCCGGGCGCCACACTGGCTCATGCGGCTCTATGCGCTGGTCGATGGCGACATCCGGGCCAATCTGGTGGAACTGGGCTATCGCCCGCACCTGCAGGCCGACATGGCCGCGCGACTGCTGCAGCGCGCGCCGGTGACGATGGCGCGGTCGGTCGCCGATATGGCGGGCAGCCTGATCGCACGCGGGCTGGCCTAGGCGCAGAAATCTGCAGCGAACGGTGAAGCCCCCCTCTCGCGGATGAGAGGGGGGCAGGCGGGCCTGTCAGATCGACCCGGCCGACATTTCGCGGGCGATGTGATCGGCCTGGCGGATCGCCAGTGCCACGATGGTCAGCGTGGGGTTTTCGGCGGCGCCGGTGGTGAACTGCGACCCGTCAGAGACGAAAAGGTTCGCAATGTCATGGCTTTGCCCCCATTTGTTCACCACGCCATCGGCCGGTTTTTCCGACATGCGGTTGGTGCCCAGGTTGTGGGTGCTGGGGTAAGGCGGCGTCGGGAAGGCGCGGGTGGCCCCCACCGCCTCATACATCGCCACACCGCGCGCATAGGCGTGGTTGCGCATGGCGATATCGTTCGGGTGATCGTCGAAATGCACATTGGCGACGGGCAGCCCGAACTGGTCTTTCGTGTCCGACAGGGTGACGCCGTTCTTCTGCTGCGGCATGTCTTCGCCCACGATCCAGAGACCGGCCATGTTTTCATAGCTGTCCAGCGCCGAGGTGAAGCTGCGCCCCCAGGCCCCGGGGTTGAGGAAGGCCGCCATGAACGGCAGGCCGAGGGCCAGCGTTTCCAGCTCGTACCCACCGACAAACCCGCGCGAGGGATCGTGGCGCGCCTCGTCCTGCATGATGCCTGCCATGGTGGTGCCGCGCCACATGCGCACCGGCTTGTCAAACACCGCATAGACCGATCCGGTGGTATGGCGCATGTAGTTGCGCCCCACCATGCCAGAGCTGTTGGCCAGACCATCCGGGAACATGCTGGAGGCCGAATTCAGCAGCAGGCGCGGGCTTTCGAAACTGTTGCCCGCAACGGCCACGATACGGGCCTTCTGCATCTGCAGGTTGCCGTCCTTGTCGAAATATTCAACGCCGGTGACCTTGCCCGCCTCGTTATGCAGGATGCGGGCGACATGGGCGCGTTCGCGCACTTCCAGATTGCCGGTGGCCTCGCCCGCCGGGATGTCGGTATAGGCCGCGCTCCACTTCGCGCCCCATTTGCAGCCCTGAAAGCAGAAGCCGGTCTGCTGACAGGCCAGCCGCCCGTCATAATCAGCCGAGTTGATGGCCATGCGGCCAGTGTGCACCTCTTTATACCCCAGGGCGAGGGCGCCCTTTTCGAAGACCTTGTAATTGTTGTTGCCCGGCAGGCCAGCACGGTCGCCGGTGCGCGTGACACCCAGCTTGGTTTCGGCCTTGTCATACCAGGGTGCCATCTCGGCAGCATCAACCGGCCAATCCAGCAGATTGGCCCCCTCTACCGCGCCATAGCTGGTCAGCGCCTTCCATTCGTGATCCTGAAAGCGGAGCGAGGCACCGGCCCAATGGGTTGTGGTGCCGCCCACCGCCTTGACGATCCAGGCGGGCAGCCCGGCAAAATCCTTGGCCACCCGCCAGTCACCGCTGGTGGTGCGGGCATCGAGCCAGGCCAGCTGGGCGAAACTGTCCCATTCATCATTGATGTAATCTTCGGGCAGATAGCGCCCGCCCGCCTCCAGCGCCACGACCTTGACGCCCTTCTGCGCCAGTTCATTGGCCAGCACCCCGCCCCCCGCGCCGGTGCCGATGATGACGACAACGCTGTCGTCGGTCAGATCAAATTTCGCAACCATTCCTGCCTCCCGTTACAGCCAGTTGATGTCGTCAAAGCCACGTTCGATATAGCCACCCTGCGAGAAGGACTCGCCCTCATAGCCGAACAGCGGCCAGACCTCTTTCTGGTTGTAAAGCCCGGTCACCAGACCGGCGCGGACTGTCTGAAAGAACGGCGTGGTTTCCACGGCTTGCAGCACCTTGACCCGGTCTTCCTCCCAACCGATGGCAAGATAGCTGGCATGGCCCTGCGCGACGGCGGCGGCATCCAGCGCGGCGATGCCGTCAGCAACGGCGGCCTTCTGTTCCTCGCTGTCATAGCCCTTGACGGCCACGGCATAGAAGGCATCGGCGATGCGGTCATGCGGGTAGATATCGCGCGCCATCTGCATCAGCGTGGCCATCTGTTCCGGCGTGATCGCCGTCACCTCCATGGCCCAGGCGGCATCCGGGGCGGCGATGAAGCCTGCCCCGGTCACGGCAATGGCCCCTGCGGCAGCGGCGCGCTGCAACAGGGCGCGGCGGGTCAGCCCGGCCAGCACGGGGCTGGGCGGGCGCTTTACGGGTTTGGTATCCCGGCTGTGTTTCATGGTCTCCTCCCAAAGACGGCGAAACTTGGCTGGGCGGCGCCTCCTACTGGAAGCGACCGCCACGCTGGATGACCTCGATCTGGTAACCATCGGGGTCGGCGATGAAGAAGAATCTGGCAACCGGCACATCGCCGTTGCGGAAATCGACCAGCTTGCGCGGCGCAAGGCCTGCATCGGTCAACCGGGCATGTTCTGCCGCGACATCGGCAACCGATACGGCGAAATGGCCGTAGCCATCGCCCAGATCATAGGGCTCGGTCCGGCCCTTGTTGACCGTCAGTTCCAGTTCGAAACCACTTTCGGGGTTCGACATGTAGATCAGGGTGAAACTTTCGAAATCCAGCCGGTCTGCGACCTTCAGCCCGAAGGCCGTTTCGTAAAACGCGACCGAGCGGGCCTCTTCCAGCACGCGGATCATCGAATGGATAGCCTTGGCCATGAACCCTCCAGAACTTTGGCAGTTTTGGTAAGGTTAAGGAACCAATTTCAGGGCGGGTAGTAGGGGACTACTACAGCCGCATTTTCTATTCGGCGGCGAAGCGCGCGGGCGGCAGCTGATCCAGCTCGCCCAGATGGATCGTGCAGGCGCAGCGCAGCAAAGAGGTGAAATTCGTCACCTCGCCCTGCTGCTCCAGCACTTCGGAATGAAGTTTCGACAGGAAGGCCGGGGTCGAAACCCCTTCCTTGGCGGCGATCTGGTCCAGGATGCGCCAGAAGGCACGTTCCAGCCGGATCGAGGTTGATTGCCCGTTCAGCCGCAGGCGGCGGGTGACGGATTCGTAGCGCGACGGGTCTTGTCCGGCGAAAATCTGGCACATGGCTGGTTTCCTCCCCCTGGCAAAGGTTAAGGCGCCGGCGCGAAAGGTCAACGCTGCTTTGGGATGGGAGCGGGGCAGGAAGATGAGTATTTGGAAAGGAGCAAGGCACAGGGCATGGGAGGGGATGGCAAAACGGCGCGCAGAGGCCGGGCTGCATGGCATCGGCCCGCGCTGGCCACAGGTGAACCACCATGAGAAAAGGCCGCCCCGAAGGGCGGCCTTTGTGTTCAGCGGAAGATCGCGTTGGATCAGGCGATGATCTTCGACACCACGCCTGCGACGCCATCAGTTTCCAAAATCATCAGGCGATGATCTTCGACACCACGCCGGCGCCGACGGTGCGGCCGCCTTCGCGGATGGCGAAGCGCAGTTTTTCTTCCATGGCGATCGGGGCGATCAGTTCGACGTTGAACTTCAGGTTGTCGCCCGGCATCACCATTTCAGTGCCTTCCGGCAGCTGCACGGTCCCGGTCACGTCGGTGGTGCGGAAGTAGAATTGCGGACGGTAGTTCGCAAAGAACGGCGTGTGACGGCCGCCTTCTTCCTTGGTCAGGATATAGGCTTCGGCTTCGAACTTCGTGTGCGGCTTCACCGAGTTCGGCTTGCACAGAACCTGGCCGCGCTCGATGCCCTCACGGTCAACACCGCGCAGCAGCAGGCCGACGTTGTCGCCAGCTTCGCCCTGGTCCAGCAGCTTGCGGAACATTTCGACGCCGGTGCAGACGGTTTTCTTGTTCGGGCGGATGCCGACGATCTCGACTTCTTCGCCAACCTTCACCACGCCACGCTCGATCCGGCCGGTGGCAACGGTGCCGCGGCCCGAGATCGAGAACACGTCTTCGACCGGCATCAGGAAGGGCTGGTCCACGGCGCGGGCCGGGGTCGGGATGTATTCATCCACAGCCGCGATCAGCGCGCGGATCGCGTCTTCGCCGATTTCCTTTTCGGTGCCGTTCATCGCGTGCAGAGCCGAGCCCTTGATGATCGGAATGTCATCGCCGGGGTAATCATACGACGACAGCAGTTCGCGGATTTCCATTTCCACGAGTTCCAGCAGTTCCGGGTCATCGACCTGGTCCACTTTGTTCATGAAAACAACCATGTAGGGGATGCCCACCTGACGGCCGAGCAGGATGTGCTCGCGCGTTTGCGGCATCGGGCCGTCGGCGGCCGAACACACCAGGATCGCGCCGTCCATCTGCGCAGCGCCGGTGATCATGTTCTTCACATAGTCGGCGTGGCCGGGGCAGTCGACGTGCGCATAGTGACGCGCTTCCGACTCGTATTCCACATGCGCCGTCGAGATCGTGATCCCCCGAGCACGCTCTTCCGGCGCGCCGTCGATCTGGTCGTAGGCCCGGAATTCGCCGAAATACTTCGTGATCGCCGCGGTCAGAGTGGTCTTGCCGTGGTCAACGTGGCCGATCGTGCCAATGTTGACGTGCGGTTTGTTCCGTTCAAACTTTGCCTTTGCCATTGCGGCCCTCGCGGATTGAGGGGCCCTGGAGCGGGCCCGGGATCTACACCGGGCGCGACTTATCCATTGGCAAAGGGAAAATCAAGCCTCACTTGCCCGCAGAAGGGGCAGACGCCACAACATCTGGCACAGTTTCCGCAGCGGAAGCGGCAGGCGTTTGCGGCGCCGGCGCGGGCTTGGGTGCGGCCACAGGGGCGGCATCGGCGGCGGCACCGGCGGCGGGTTCGAACCAGTCGGGGTTCTTGACCAGCCATTGTTCCACCGATTTGGCGGCATTGTAGGACAGGGCCGCCATCTGTTCTGCCGGGGTGCGGGTAAAGCCGGTGCCCACCACATTTTCGCTGTCGAGATTTTCCCAGATGATCAGCTGTTCGGGCTTGGCGTTCAGCTGCTTGCCGGAGGCATCGTCCCAGATCTTGACCGAGATCGCCAGAACCGATTTCGGCGCGGCCACCACCGGGATACCGGGGGGCGCCAGAGCATAGGCCTCGACCGCGATGCCGATATTGTAGATGCGGCTGCCCTCGTACCGGCCGAACCGATCAGCCATGGCCTTTTTCACCGCGGCCTCCCAGTCTTCCACCGTGGCATCGCGCGAGATCGGCACCTTCTGCATCTTGTCAGCCACGACGATGTTGTGACCCAGCACGAAATCCCCCAGGGATCGGCAGGCGGTGCGTCCAGATCATTGGGGGCGCAGGCGGCAAGGAAGATCAGCCCCAGCAGGGCAGGACGAAGAAAGGACATGCGAAGGGCTCCGGCGGTGTCGGCCCCGCATAGACAGTTGGCGCAGGCGGCGCAACTGCCGCGATTTGCCGGATGCGGCGGAGCGCCTATATCAAAGGGGTATCCGCTGAAGGGAAACGCCTGTGATGACCCAAAGCCCCTTTTTGCCCGCCCATCCCGTGCGGGTGCCGCTGGCCACGGCGCCGCTGGGCATCTGGGGGTCGCTGCAGGCCGGGCGGCGCAATGTGCTGGAGCTGATCCCGGAAATCGCCACCCATGCGCCGATCCTGTCGGGGCGCACCGGCAAGCGCTGGCATATGGTGATGGACCCCGAGGCGCTGCGGCGGGTGCTGCGCGACCGGGTGGAGGATTATCCGAAATCGGTGGTGACCAAGCTGATCCTGGAGCCTGCCATCGGCGACAGCCTGTTCGTGGCCGAAGGCGCCAGCTGGATGTGGCAGCGGCGCACCGCAGCCCCGGTGTTTTCGCAGCGGCATGTGGCAGCGCTTGGCCCGGTGATGACGGCAGCGGCTGAACGCGCATCCGACCGGCTGGGGAAGGCGCAGGGCCGCGCCGCCGATCTGTTCGACGAGATGGTGACGGCAACCTTCGAGGTGATTTCCGATGTCACGCTTTCGGGCGGCGACGGGTTCGACCGGGGCGCGGTGCATCGTGCCATCGAGGATTACATCGCGGGAACCGCCAAGATCTCGGTGCTGGATATCCTCGGCCTGCCGGGATGGGTGCCGCGCCCGGGCCGGATGCTGGCCGGGGCGCAGTTGGGGCAGATGAAGCGGATGGCCGATGCGGCGATCGAGCGGCGGCGTGGCGAAGGCTCCAAGGGTGTGCCCGATCTGCTGGATCTGCTGATGGCCGGGCAAGACCCCGAGGGCGGGCGGAAGATGACCACCGCCGAGCTGCGCGATAACCTGCTGACCTTCATCGTGGCCGGGCATGAAACCACGGCGCTGACGCTGGCCTGGGCGCTGTATCTCTGCGCCTTCGATCCGGCCGAACAGGATCTGGCGCGGGCCGAGGCACAGGCGGTGCTGCAGGGGCGGGCGGCGACGGCGGCGGATGTGGCCGCCCTGCCCCGCATCCGCGCGATTGTCGAAGAAACGCTGCGGCTTTACCCGCCGGCGGCCTTTCTGTCCCGCACGGCGCAGCGGGCAGACAGGCTCTGCGGGCGGGAGGTGCGGCCCGGCGATACGGTGATCCTGCCGATCTATGCGCTGCACCGGCATCATGCGCATTGGGCGGAACCCGATGCCTTCCGCCCCGAGCGGTTTCTGGGCAAGCGGCCCGAGCGGTTCACCTGGCTGCCCTTCGGGGATGGGCCGCGCATCTGCATCGGCGCGAATTTCGCGGTGCAGGAGGCGGTGATCATTCTGGCCACGCTGCTGTCACGCTTTCGCTTTGCGCCGGTGACGGGGCGGGCGCCGAAGCCGGTGATGATCCTGACCCTGCGGCCAGAGGGTGGGGTCTGGCTGATGGTGGAGGCGCTTTGACCCAGCCGCCGCCGGGATGGCGGCTGCGGACGGGGCGCTGCCCCGACCCCGGGGTATTTGGACCAAGAGGAAGATCAGCGGGACAGGAAGATCAGTCGAACACACCGGCCACCCGGCCCACCAGCATGAAGGCACGGGCGGTGCGGGTATCGGCCAGATCGACCAGTTCGGCATCGGTCGCGTTCTTTTCGAATTCGGCAAAGGTGCGGTCAAAGGTGCGCAGGAAATGATGCGCCGCATCGCGGAAGATCGGATCTTCACGCATCCGGCCCGAGGCAAGCGCCAGCGACGACCGGTCACGGATGCCGCCCAGGCCGGAAATCGCGCGGCCCCGCTCGCCATTGGCGAAGCTGCGCCAAAGCTCGGGGCGGGCGCGGTCGGGGCGCAGGTCATCCATGTAGATGCCTTCCTGGCTGAGCAGGGTCAGCACATCCTGGGCGGCGCGGATCAGCTTGGCCACGGCGCGGTCCTCCAGCGCCAGACGCAGGGCGCGGAAGCCATCCTTGTCATCGGGGCTTTCGGGGAATTGCAGCGCGCGGACGAAATCGGCCACCGACAGCGGGGCGCGCAGATCTTCGGCCGGGGTGCCCAAGGCGAGGGCGGGCTGATCCTCGGCCGGGCCGGGCCGGGGGGCGGCCACCAGCGCGGCCTTGCGATCGGCAGAGGCGACGCTGAGCGTGGCATCGCGGCGCGAGGTAAAGCTGGCCGCAGCAGTTTCCACCGGGCGGGGGGCGGCCTGTCCGGAGTCTTCCGGCTTTCTTTCGGCGGCACCGGAAAAAGGGGCGGCAATGGGGGCCACGACGGGGGCGGCGCGCAACGCCTCGACCGCGGCATGAAGCCTTTGCGCCTCGGCGCGCAAGTCGCGGACCGATCGCAGCGTGATGGCGGCGCCCCAGATCAGCACGAGCGGCAGGACCGCCGCCGTCAGCGCCGGAATATCAGCCAGCGGGCCGCCACCTTCGGGCGCCAGCATGAACCAGAGCGCCAGCGCCCCGAGCCAGCCGAGGCTGGCCAGAGCGGCCAGCAGTTCCGGCCCGGTGCCACCCGTGTGGCGGCCGGAGGCAGGGGAAAGCGGGGAATCCTGGGGCGCATCCATCGGCATGTCAGGATCAGGCGAAACGGATGCCAAGCACTTCGTAGCTGCGATCACCGCCGGGGGTTTTCACCTCGACGCTGTCGCCTTCGTCCTTGCCGATCAGGGCGCGGGCCAGGGGCGACTTGATGTTCAGCAGGCCGCGTTCCAGATCGGCCTCGACCTCGCCCACGATCTGATAGGTTTTTTCCTCGTCGGTATCTTCATCGACCAGCGTGACGGTGGCGCCGAACTTGATCGAGCCGGAGAGTTTCGACGGGTCGATCACCTCGGCCAGCGACAGGATCGCCTCCAGCTCCTTGATGCGGCCTTCGATGAAGCTCTGCTTTTCGCGGGCGGAATGGTATTCGGCATTTTCCGACAGATCGCCCAGCTCGCGCGCTTCGGCAATCGCACGGATCACAGCCGGGCGTTCCACCGATTTCAGCGTCTTCAATTCGTCTTCCAGCGCGTGAAAACCCGCGCGGGTCATCGGGATCTTTTCCATGGGCCTTTTCCCTAAAAAACAGAGCCACGGCCCCGGAGGGGGCCATGACTCTGCGCCTTGCTTGAAATCACCTGACCCCAGCAGCCCGGCAAATGCAAGAGGACAATGGCCGGGAAGCGGCATCCTGCGCACTGGAAACGCCACCGGCATGGAAAGAATATTGCGCCTATGCCGCGATGCGGCGCTTTGATGTTGCGTCATGATTGACGCCCTGCTTCCCTTGGGGCAGAGATTGCCAGCCGAATTCAAGCCCGAGGTGCGCAAGGTGCCCGGAAGCCAGGAAGGGAAACGCCATGAGCCAGATCGACCGCGAAAGCATGGAGTATGACGTCGTCATCGTGGGCGCGGGGCCTGCGGGGCTGTCGGCGGCGATCCGGCTGAAGCAGCTGGACCCGGAACTGAGCGTGGTGGTGCTGGAAAAGGGGTCCGAGGTCGGGGCGCATATCCTGTCGGGCGCGGTGCTGGACCCGTCGGGGCTGGATGCGCTGCTGCCCGACTGGCGCGAGATGGGCGCGCCGATCAAGACCGAGGTGACGGAGGACAATTTCTATATCCTCGGCCCGGCCGGGCAGATGCGCATCCCGAACTGGCCGATGCCGCCGCTGATGAACAACCACGGCAATTACATCGTGTCAGCATGGCCAATGTCTGCCGCTGGATGGCGGAGCAGGCCGAGGGGCTGGGCGTCGAGATTTTCCCCGGCATGGCCTGTTCGGAACTGGTCTATGACGGCGACCGCGTGGTGGGCGTGGTGGCGGGCGAGTTTGGCCGGGACGCCGAAACCGGCGAGCCGGGGCCGAATTACGAGCCGGGGATGGAGCTGCGCGGCAAATATGTCTTCCTGGCCGAAGGCGTGCGCGGCAGCCTGTCCAAAGAGGTGATCGCGAAATACGATCTGTCCAAGGGCCATTGCCCGCAGAAATACGGCCTGGGCATGAAGGAAATCTGGGAGATCGACCCCGCCAAGCACCGCCTGGGCACCGTGACCCATACGATGGGCTGGCCGCTGGGCAGCAATGCGGGCGGCGGATCGTTCATCTATCACCTTGAAAACAATCAGGTCTATGTGGGCTTCGTGGTTCACCTGAACTATGCCAACCCGCATCTTTACCCCTATATGGAATTCCAGCGCTTCAAGCACCATCCGATGGTCGCGGAGCTGCTGAAAGGCGGCAAGCGCGTGGCCTATGGCGCGCGGGCGATCTCCGAGGGCGGCTGGCAGTCGATGCCCAAGATGGTGGCGCCGGGCGTGGCGCTGCTGGGCTGTTCGGCGGGCATGGTGAACGTGCCGCGCATCAAGGGCAACCACAACGCCATGCTGTCGGGCAAGGCGGCGGCCGAGGCGGCTTATGCGGCGATCACCGCAGGCCGCGCGGGCGACGAGCTGGCCGCCTATGAGGCCGAGGTGCGCGGTGGCGCCATCGGCAAGGATCTGAAGAAGGTCCGCAACGTGAAACCGATGTGGTCGAAGTTCGGGCTGGTGGCCTCGCTGATGGCGGGGGGCGCCGACATGTGGGCCAATACCTTTGGCCTGACCGTGCTGGGCACGCTGAAACACGGCAAGACCGATGCTGCGGCCACGGGCAAGGCCAAGGATTTCAAGAAGATCGACTATCCGAAGCCCGATGGCAAACTGTCGTTCGACCGGCTGACCAATGTGGCCTTCAGCTTTACCAACCATGATGAAAGCCAGCCCGCGCATCTGCAGCTGACCGATGCGTCGGTGCCGATTGCGGTGAACCTGCCGAAATATGCCGAACCCGCGCAGCGCTATTGCCCGGCCGGGGTCTATGAGGTGATCGGCGAAGGCGGCGAGGCACGGTTCCAGATCAACTTCCAGAACTGCGTGCATTGCAAGACCTGCGACATCAAGGATCCCAGCCAGAACATCAACTGGACCACGCCGCAGGGCGGCGACGGGCCGAACTACCCGAATATGTGACGCATCACGGCAACTGCGCGACTTCGCGGGCCATGCGACGGCTGCGTGCCGCGCCCGCATTGCCCTATGACAGGCGGGCGGACTAGGCTCGCATCAACCGCCTGCGGAGAGCCCAATGCGCCTGACCCAGACCGCCATCGCCCTTGCCCTGTCGCTGCTGACCGCCCTGCCCGGCCATGCGCAGGATGACCCCGCCGCCACCCCGGCCCGGTCCGAGGATGCGGGCGCCTATCTGGCGGCCCGCGTGGCCAGCGCCGAAAGCGATTACCGGGCGGCGCTGGAATGGTTCAGCCGCGCCCTGGCCGCCGACCCCGGCAATCCGCAGCTGCTGGACGGGGCGGTGATTTCGGCCATGGGATCGGGTGATTTCGGGGCCGGGGCACAGCTGGCCTCGGAACTGGTGGCGCAGGGGCGCCGCAGCCAGATCGCCGATCTGGCGCTGATCGTGGCCGAGGCAAAGGCCGAAAACTATGCGGGCCTGATCGACAGCCTGGCCAAGGGCCAGTCTGCGGCGCGCTGTTCCGACGGGCTGGTGAAGGCCTGGGCCGAAGCGGGCCGGGGCGACATGAGCGCCGCGCTGGAGGCCTTTGACGTGGTCACGAAAACCGCCGGGATGGAGGTGTTCGGGGGCTATCACAAGGCACTGGCGCTGGCCTCGGTTGGCGATTTCGAAGGCGCGGACCGGCTGCTGGCAGCCGAGGCGATGCAGCCCATCCGCAGCCTGCGGCGCGGCGTGGTTGCCCATGCGCAGATCCTGAGCCAGCTGGAGCGCAACCCCGAGGCGGTGGCGCTGCTGGATACCATTTTCGTGCCGGGGCAAGACCCCGCGACTGGTCGCGCTGCGCGTCCGGCTTGCCGCGGGTGAAACGGTGCCCTGCGATCTGGTCGATCAGCGCCGCAGCGAGGGCATGGCCGAGGTGTTCTTCACCGCTGGCCACCGCGCTATGCGGTGAGGCCGAGAACGGCTATACCCTGCTTTATGCGCGCGCGGCGCAGTATGGCTGCGCCCCGATCTTACCGACGCGCATGCTGCTGTCGGCCGGGACTGCTGAGTACGAGGAGGCCAGTTTGATCTGGCGGCGGAGACCTATGCTCCGGTGCCGCACGGATGACGCCGGCCTTCTCCGGTGGCCGAAATGGGCCGCGCCGATATGCTTCTGGCCAGTGGCAAGCCCGATGCCGCGCTGGAGGTGATGCAGGCGCTGGCCAAACGTCTGCCCGATGTGCTGGCGGTGCAGGCCACCTATGCCGACATGCTGCGGCGGCAGGAAAAATTCGTGGATGCGATCAAGGTCTACGATCACGCCATCGGCCTGCTGGGCGAGGCCGAGGCCAAGGACTGGCCGCTGTTCTACAGCCGGGGCATCTGCCACGAACGCCAGAAGAACTGGGAGGCCGCCGAAACCGATCTGCGCCGCGCGCTGGCGCTCAGCCCGGATCAGCCGCAGGTTCTGAACTATCTGGGCTACAGCCTGCTGGAGCTGAACCAGAAGCTGGACGAGGCGCTTTCGCTGATCGAACGCGCGGTCGCGGCGCGGCCCGACAGCGGCTATATCGTCGACAGTCTGGCCTGGGCCTATTTCCGCATGGGGCGCTATGAAGAGGCGCTGCCGCATATGGAAAAGGCCTCGCTGATGGAGCCGGTGGATCCGGTGGTGACCGACCATCTGGGCGATGTCTATTGGGCGGTGGGCCGCAAGCATCTGGAGGCGCAGTTCCAGTGGCGCCGCGCCCTGTCCTTTGAACCGCCGAAGAAGTCGATGCCGAACGCGCATCCGCCGCAAGCTGGAGGTGGGGCTGGATGCGGTTCTGGCCGAAGAAGGCGCAGCCGGCGCTGAGAGGCCGCGCAGATCGCAGTAAGCCATGATCGCGGAATTTGCGGCGGCCAAGGTCAACCTTTCGCTGCATGTGACAGGGCAACGCCCGGATGGCTATCACCTGCTGGACAGTCTGGTGGTCTTTGCCGACGTGGGCGACCGGGTCAGCGTGCCTGCACACGGCCTGGGCCGGGGTTGTGCGCTGACGCTGGCCGGGCCATGCGGCCGGCGGCGCTGACGGCCGAGGCGGACAATCTGGTGCTGCGCGCGGCGCGCGGCTGGTGGGCGGGGAACAGCGGCGGCGTGCGCATCACGCTGGAAAAACACCTGCCGGTTGCCAGCGGCATCGGCGGCGGATCGGCGGATGCGGCAGCGGCGCTGCGGGCGCTGGCCCGGCTGTGGCGGAGCTGCCCATTGCCGCGATGCGGCGGCGGCTGCTGCGCGCTTGGGGGCGGATGTGCCGGTCTGTCTGACGGCGCGGCCCGTGCAGGATGCGCGGGCGTGGGCGAGCAGCATCGACCCCGCTGCCCGCCGCTGCCCGAGGCGCTGCTGGTGCTGGTGAACCCGGGTGTTGGTGTCAGCACGCCAGCGGTGTTTCGCGCCCTGCCCCGCAAGGACAACCCGCCGATGCCCGCGGCCCTGCCGCCGTTCACCGATCTGGCGGCGCTGGCCGGATGGCTGGCCGCACAGCGCAATGATCTGGAACCGCCTGCCATGGCCTTGCAGCCGGTGATCGCACAGGTAAAGGCGGGGCTGCAGGCACAGCCCGGCTGCCTTATCGCGCGGATGTCGGGCTCTGGCGCCACCTGCTTCGGGCTTCTTCGCCGATGCCGAGGCAGCAGGACCGCGGCAGGCCATCGCAGCAGCCCGGCCCGACTGGTGGGTGCGCATCGCCGGCTGGTGCGGTTCAGGCCGCGCGCGCCATGGCCTCAGCTGATCCGCGCCACCACGTAATCCGCCAGATCGGCCAGCATCGCGCGGATCGGATGATCGGGCAGCAGCGGCCAGCAGGCCTCGCGCGCCGTGTGCCGCCCATGGCCAGCGCATCGGCACGGGCCGCCTGCATGGTGCCATGGCGCGCCATGATGGCCAGCGCCTGCTCCAGATCCCCCTCGCCCTGCTTGCCCTTGGCAATCGTGCGATCCCAGAAGGCGCGCTCTTCCGCATCGGCCAGCGCCACCGCCTTGATGACCGGCAGGGTCAGCTTGCGTTCGCGGAAATCATCGCCCACATTCTTGCCGATCGCCGCAGTGGTGCCGCCATAATCGAGCAGATCATCGACAATCTGAAACGCAATGCCCAAGGCATCGCCATAGGCATAAAGGGCCTGCACCTGTTCGGCTGGCGCCCCGGCGATCACGCCGCCCACCTCGGTTGCCGCCGAAAACAGCGCCGCCGTCTTGCCGCGCACGACCTGCAGATAGATCGCCTTCCGTGGTCGCCAGATCCTGCGCGGCGGTCAGTTGCAGCACCTCGCCCTCGGCAATGGTGGCCGAGGCATTGGACAGGATCTCCAGCACGCGCAGGTTGCCGGTTTCCACCATCAACTGAAAGCTGCGGGCGAACAGGTAATCGCCGACCAGAACCGAAGATTTGTTGTCCCACAGCAGGTTGGCCGTTGGCCGCCCCCGCCGCTGCGTGCTTTCATCCACCACATCATCATGCAGCAGGGTGGCGGTGTGGATGAATTCCACCGTGGCCGCCAGATGCATGTGATAACGGCCCGTCATAGCCGCACAGCCGCGCCGCCGCCAGCGTCAGCATCGGGCGCAGCCGCTTGCCGCCGGCCTCGACCAGATGGGCGGTGACCTGCGGGATGCGCGGCGCGTGTTCCGAGGCCATGCGGTCGCGGATCAGCGCGTTCACCGCCTCCATATCCGCGGCCAGCCACGCTGCCAGACGCTCATGCGGTTTTTGCACGGCTTCGTCCAGGCCCATTTCACCTTCGCCTCGCATCTCGACAGGTGCGGCCGATTGCCGCATAAGTCTTGGCCATGAAGGAACTTGCTGCGCACGACCGACCCGACCGTGATCGCCTTTGCCAACGGCCCTGCTTGCAAGGCGAGGGTATAATGGTGTTTCCGCTGGACGTCCACATGAGCATCCTGGATGGCAGCCTGGGTATTCTGCCGCAGCGGCTTGTGGTGGCGGATCGTGATTTTTTTGTCGCCGAAGCGGTGCTGCGCGACAATGACGTGCCGCTGGGCCGATGATGTTTGCGCCGGGCGATCTGACGGATGATCAGTTCCTGTCGGGGCGGTTGCAGCTGTGGCAGCCCGCCCGGGGCTATCGCGCGGCCACCGACCCGGTCCTTCTGGCCGCTGCCTGCCCGGCAGAGGCGGGTGACAGCGTGCTGGATCTGGGCTGCGGCGTGGGGGCGGCGGCGCTGTGTCTGGGCTGCCGCGTGCCGGATCTGCGGCTGGCGGGGCTGGAACTGCAGCCCGCCTATGCCGAGCTTGCGCGCCGCAATGCTGCCCGCAACGGCATCGCGCTGGAATCGGCAGAGGGTGATCTGCGCCAGATGCCCGCCGGCCTGCGGCGCGGATTTTGATCAGGTGATCGCCAACCCGCCCTATTACCCGGCGGGCGGCACACGCCTCGCCCGATCCGGGCCGCGCCGCCGCGCTGCAGGTCGAGCAGGCGCCGCTGGCCGATTGGGTCGAGGTGGCGGCGCGGCGGCTGCGCCCGGGGGGCTGGCTGACGATCATCACCGGCGCCGATGCCCTGCCAGAGCTGCTGGCCGCCTTGGCCGCAAGCTGGGGTCAGCCGCGCGTCCTGCCGCTGGCCGCCGCGCGAGGGCCGCCCGGCGAAGCGGGTGATCCTGCCGCGCGCGCAAAGGCGGGCGGGCGGCCGTTCCGGCTGCTGGCGCCCTTTGTTCTTCATCAGGGTGCCTCACATCTGGGCGACCGCGAGGCCTACACCCCAGAGGCGAACGAAATTCTGCGCAATGGTTGCGCCCTTTCGGCGCAGTTTGGCTGAATCGGTAAAATTGCCGCAACGCGGCGGTTACATTTTGATGACAGACTCGGGAAACTGTGGTGCACTGCAGATTATCGGAACAACCGACAGGAGGATTTGAATGACGCGTCGCTTCGCACATCTACTGGAACTGCAGAAGAAGCACGACCACCTCTCGGACATGGTTGAAGAGGCGCAACGCGCTCCCGGCGTCGGATGATCTGGAAATTGCCGCCCTGAAAAAGCAGAAGCTGAAGATCAAGGAGGAGATCAATCGGCTGTCTCACGCCTGAGGGCGTTTTGCGCTGGCGCGCGCCGCCAGCGCCGCCCCGCCGGCGATCAGAATCGCCGCGACAAGCAGGATGGGCGAAGGGGGCGCCATGCCGGCCAGGACAAGCGCCAGCGTGGACAGGAGCGGCGCAGCATAAGAGGCGACACCCAAAAGCTGGATGTCGCCTTTTTTCATGCCGATGTCCCAGGTGAAGAACGCGATGCCCACCGGCCCGATTCCCAGCGCCAGCATCGATGGCCAGCCAGCTGCAGCTGTTGCGGCCAGAGCCGTTGCTTCCAGCGCCAGATGCGCCAGCAGCGGATAGCAGCCGCCGTGGCCAGGCAATAGATCGTGACCGCAGCCGTCGGCACATTGCCCAAACGACGCGAGGCTACGGAATAAACCGCCCAGGTGATGGCACAGCCAAAGGCCAGCACCAAGCCCGCAGGACGCCGACCCTTGCCGCCGCGCGCCGCCAGCACGATCAGCGCCGCCCCGGCAAAGGCGATCAAGCGCGCCGATGACATGCGCCGCGGCGCAGGCGCTCGCCCGGCAGCAGGCCCGACAGCAGCACGATGAACAGCGGCCAGAGATAGGCGATCAGCCCGGTCTCGGCCGAAGGCGCGATACGGAACGCGGTGAAATACAGAAAATGATAGCCGAACAGGCCAATGGTGCCAAAGGCATAGACCCGACAGCGGCACGCCCGCGCAGCGCCGCAACTGGCCAGTGGCGGCGCACCAGATCAGCCCGATGCTGCCGCCAATGGCAAAGCAGATGGCGTTCAGCAGGAAAGGTGGCACCGGCGCCGATCCGATGGTGAACAAAGCCAGCAGGGCCCAAAGCAGGATGGCAGTGAAACCGATGGCCGTGGCCTTGCTGCGCGTCATGTGCCCCCGCAAATTTCTTCGATGGAATTCGCAAAAAATCTGCAAGATTTTGCATGTCGCGCGATGTGTAGCCTGCGCCCGGGCCAGAGAAAAGGCCCGCCGAAGCGGGCCTTTTGCAGCAAAGCGCCGTGCAGGCGTCAGACGACGAACTGACCGCCATTCGCGCTGATCGTCGAGCCGGTGATGAAACCCGCATCATCGGCCGCCAGAAAGGCCACGCAGCGCGCAATCTCTTCCGGCTCGCCCAGACGCCCGACCGGGATCTGCGGGATGATGCGTTCGTTCAGCACCTTTTCGTCAATCGCGCGCACCATTTCGGTGCCGATATAGCCCGGGCAGATCGCGTTGACGGTGATGCCCGCGCGCGCGCCTTCCTGCGCCAGCGCCTTGGTGAAGCCCAGATCGCCCGCCTTGGCCGCGGAATAGTTGGCCTGCCCGGCCTGGCCCTTCTGGCCGTTGATCGACGAGATGTTGATGACGCGGCCGAACTTGCGGTCGCGCATGCCGCCCCAAACCGGATGCGTCATGTTGAACAGGCCGGTCAGGTTGGTGTCGATCACCTCTTTCCACTGGCCGGGGGTCATCTTGTGGAACATGGCATCGCGGGTGATGCCCGCATTGTTCACCAGCACCGCCACCGGGCCCAGCTCGGCCTCGACCTGCGCGATGCCGTCCTTGCAGGCGTCATAATCCGCCACCGACCATTTGTAGGTCTTGATGCCCGTTTCGGCGGTGAATTTCGCTGCGGCCTCGTCATTGCCGGCATAGTTGGCGGCAACGGTATAGCCTGCATTTTTCAAAGCGATGGAAATCGCGGCGCCGATCCCGCGCGACCCGCCAGTGACCACTGCAACTTTAGACATGATTCCTCCTTGCAAAATCTGCTTGGAATCTTGCTACAGAATACGACACTGAAGCGCAACAATATTGCGAAATATTTTTTGCCAGTGCAGCAAAGTTGCGCGGCAGTGCAGAAAAAGGAAAAGGGGAACGCAGGTATCATCCCGCGCTCCCCCGATTCAATCAAGAGGCGAATTGCGCCCCGGACCGATTTTTCAGACCCGTTCCAGACACATGGCCACACCCATGCCCCCGCCGATGCACAGCGTGGCCAGGCCCTTTTTCGCATCGCGGCGCGCCATTTCGAACAGCAGCGTGTTGAGGATGCGGCAGCCGCTGGCGCCGATCGGGTGGCCGATGGCAATGGCGCCGCCGTTCACGTTCACGATCGAAGGATCCCAGCCCATGTCCTTGTTCACGGCGCAGGCCTGGGCGGCGAAAGCCTCGTTCGCCTCGACCAGATCCAGATCGCCAACCTTCCAGCCTGCCTTTTCCAGCGCCTTGCGGCTGGCGTAGATCGGGCCAACGCCCATGATCGACGGGTCCAGCCCGGCCGTGGCGTAAGAGGCGATGCGCGCAATCGGGGTCAGCCCGCGCTTTTCAGCCTCTGCCGCCGACATCAGCAGCACGGCCGCCGCGCCGTCGTTCAGGCCCGAGGCATTGGCAGCGGTAACCGAACCATCCTTGGCAAAGGCCGGTTTCAGCTTGGTCATCGCATCGATGGTGGCGCCGTGACGGATGTATTCATCGGCATTCATCACGATGTCGCCCTTGCGGGTCTTGATCACGAAATCAATGATCTCGTCCTTGAACTTGCCGGCCTTCTGCGCGGCTTCGGCCTTGTTCTGGCTGGCCAGCGCGAATTCATCCTGCATGTCGCGGCTGATCTGCCACTGGTTCGCCACGTTTTCGGCGGTCTGGCCCATGTGATAGCCGTTGAAGGCATCCCACAGCCCATCCTTGATCATCGAATCGATGAACTTCATGTCGCCCATCTTCTGGCCCGCGCGCAGATGCGCGACATGGGGCGACAGCGACATGCTTTCCTGACCACCGGCCACCACGATGGAGGCATCGCCCAGCTGCACATGCTGTGCGCCCAGCGCCACGGCGCGCAGGCCCGAACCGCAGACCTGGTTCAGCGACCAGGCCGAAGCCTCTTTCGGCAGGCCTGCATTGATATGCGCCTGACGGGCCGGGTTCTGGCCCTGACCCGCGGTCAGCACCTGGCCCAGAATGGTTTCCGACACCTCGGCCTTGTCGATGCCCGCGCGGGCCACCACGGCCTCGATCACCGCAGCGCCCAGCTCGTGTGCGGGGGTATTTGCGAAGGCTCCGTTGAAGCTGCCCACTGCGGTGCGTGCGGCAGAGACGATAACAACATTGGTCATGGCTCTGGTCCTCTCCCTTGGCCGGGGCGGCGGCGGTGTTTCGCTGCCGCTTTGCAGCATGGGTAAGCAGGAACGATGACATGCGCAAGAAAATTGCGTGACGTAGGGGCTGTTTTGGAACGTCTGCGGCGATCAGGCGCGCTTGCGGCGTGTTTCCTGCAGGAAATCCGGTTTCAGCGTCGGTGCGCCGAACAGATAGCCCTGCAGGCAATTCACCCCGATCTGCTGCAGAAACTGCGCATCCTCCACACATTCGACGGATTCCGCGATGGTCAGCATTTCGAACTGCTGGCCGATGGACACCAGCGCCCGGGTCAGCACCTGATTGTCGGGGTCGTTGTGGATACCGCGGATGAACTGGCCATCTATCTTGACGATGTCAAAGAAGAATTCCTTGAAATAGCGAAAGGCGGTATAGCCTGCCCCGAAATCGTCCAGCGCAAAAGCCACGCCTTTGGCCTGCAGATCATCCATGAAGGCGATGACGATTTCCGGCACCAGCATGGCCGAATTTTCCGTGATTTCCAGAATGAGCCTTTCGCCCACCGTCGGGCCAAGTGCCAAACCGTGACGCAATACCCGCATCCAGCGCGGATAGCCGATGGAGCGGGCCGACATATTGACCGAAAGCCGCAGCCCGGCATGGCGCGCCAGCGCTTTCAGCCCCATGTCCAGCGCCGCGCAGTCAATCTCGCGCCCCAGTTCGCGGGTTTCGGCCACCGGCATGAAATCGCGCGCCGGAATGATGCGCCCGGTTTCATCCAGGATGCGGATCAACGCCTCGTGAAAGGCGATGCGCGTGGGGTCGGTGCCCAGAACCACCGGCTGATAGGCCAGCCGCATCCGCCCGGATTTCAGCGCCTGCTGCACCATGCCCAGCGTCTGCCGCTCCTGCTCGGCCATGGCGACGGCAAGCGGGTTTGCATCCTGCCCGAAATCGGGCCTTTGGTGCCTGTATCCTTCTGCCACTTCTGCCCCCTGCATTGAACCTCGACACAATGCCACCGCATCAGTAAACAGAACCTGAAAGTTCACATTTAGTTCTAATTTTGCGGATCGGAGCCGGGCATGGACGGGCGGTGCAGCTGGTGCGGGACAGACCCGCTTTATGTGGCCTATCATGATGAGGAATGGGGCGTGCCCGAACATGATCCGCGGGCGCTGTGGGAAAAGCTGGTGCTGGACGGGTTTCAGGCCGGGCTGAGCTGGATCACCATCCTGCGCAAGCGTGACACGTTCCGCACAGCCTTTGCCGGCTTCGACCCGGAGGTGGTGGCAGGCTGGGGCGAAGCCGAGGTGCTGCGCCTGCTGGCCGATGCGGGCATCGTGCGCCACCGCGGCAAGATCGAGGCGACGATTGCCGGGGCCCGCGCCTTTCTGAAGGTGGAAGCGCGCGAGGGGTTCTCGCCCTTCCTGTGGCAGTTCGTGGGCGGCCAGCCCTTGCAGAACCGCCCGGCCAGTATGGCCGTCGTGCCCACCGAAACCGCCGAATCGCGCGCCATGTCCAAGGCGCTGAAGGCCGAGGGGTTCAAGTTCTGCGGGCCGACGATCACCTATGCCTTCATGCAGGCCACCGGCATGGTGAACGATCATCTGGCAGGATGCCCCTGCGGCGCCGGGGTTGCGGCACAGGCTGCACCGCGCTAATCTCGGGCATGGGTCAGCAGTTCACCCAGGGATCACCGGCCGCAAGGCGCTAAACCTGCTCTCCGCTCCGGTTTCATGGTTCATCCATGCCCGGCCGCCAAGGGTGATCGGCGCCGCTTCGGGCATGAGATGAGGATGCCATGACGCGCATTGCCCTGCCGCTTCACACCCCCGACCTGTCGGGGTTCGCCCGACGCCTGCATAGCGAATTGTCTGCCCAGGATGGCCCGCCCGGCCATCTGGCGCTGATGAACATGCTGGCCCGCAGCGCGGGCTTTCGCAATTTTCAGCACTTCCGCGCCCAGGCCATCGCCGCTGACCGGCTGGAGGCAGCGCCCGCACGGATCGACCAGGCCGCCCAGATCGACCTGAAAGAGGTGGATCGCGTGCGCCGCTATTTCGATGCCGATGCACGGCTGAAAAGCTGGCCCGCCAAGACATCCGCCCAGCATCTGGCCCTGTGGGGGATCTGGGCGCAGATCCCCAAGGCGCAGGAATGGACAGAGCGCAACTTCAATGCCCAGCTGAACCGGCTGCATCTGTTCGGGGATCCGGCGATTCTGCGGCGCACCATGGTGGAACGCGGCATGATCGCACGGCAGCCCGATGGCACCGGCTGCCGCCGCATCGAACAGCCGCCACCGCCCGAAGCTGTGGCGCTGATCCGCAGCCTTACTGCATCAGCGCGCTAAGCACGGCGCGGGCCTCTGGCCCGTGCCATTCCGCATCCCCGATCAGGCGCCCGACCTCCTGCCCTTCCGGGTTCAGGATCACCGTCACCGGCAGGCCCAGAACACCCATCGCCCGCGACAGCGCCCCCTTCGGGTCGCGCAGCGCGGTCAGATGGGTGACGCCCGCCTCGGCGAAGAATTCCTCGATGGCGGGCACCGCATTGCGGCCCGATGCCACGGTGACAACCTCGAACGTGTCGCCCCCCATCTCGGTCTGCAGGGCGCCAAGCCCCGGCATTTCCTTGCGGCAGGGCGGGCACCAGGTGGCCCAGAAGTTCAGCACCACCCATTTGCCGCGAAATTCGGACAGCGCGCGCGGCGCATCATCCATGCCGATCAGCCCGATCTCGGGCAGCGGCTGCGGATCCGTAAAGCCCAGCTTTTTCATGTCGCCCGCGCGCAGCGTATCGGCGGCGGCGATATCGGCGGCAGCCGGATTTGCACCAAACAGCAAGGCCGTATAAAGAACGGCGGAACGGACGACAGGCAGCATATCACCTCCAGAGGCAGGCCCATGAGCGCAGACGACACCACCCAGACCGCAGCCCCCGCAGCAGCAAATGCCATGTGGGGTGGGCGCTTCGAGCGCGGGCCGGATGCCATCATGCAGGCGATCAACGCCTCCATCGGGTTCGACCAGCGGCTTTACGCACAGGATATTGCCGGTTCGCGCGCCCATGCCGCGATGTTGGCCGCGCAGGGCATCCTGACCAGTAAAGATGCCGAGGCGATCCGGGAAGGCCTGCTCACGGTCTTGTCAGAGATCGAGGCCGGAAACTTCGAATTCCGGGTGGAACAGGAAGACATCCACATGGCCGTGGAAAGCCGCCTGACCGAGATCGTGGGCGAGGCAGGCAAGCGGCTGCACACCGGGCGGTCGCGCAACGATCAGGTGGCGGTGGATTTCCGGCTCTGGGTGCGGGCGCAATGCGATGCGGCGATTGCCGGGCTGACGGCGCTGATGCAGGCCTTCGTCGCGCAGGCAGAGGCCGGGGCGGATTGGGTGATGCCCGGCTTCACCCATCTGCAGACGGCGCAGCCGGTGACCTGGGGCCATCACATGATGGCCTATGTGGAAATGCTGGCGCGTGACCGTTCGCGGTTCGAAGACGCGCGCCGCCGGATGAACGAATGTCCGCTGGGCGCGGCAGCCCTGGCCGGCACATCCTTCCCGATCGACCGGCACGCCACCGCCGCGGCACTGGGGTTCGACCGGCCCACCGCCAACAGCCTTGATTCGGTATCAGACCGTGACTTCGCGCTGGAGTTCCTGTCGGCTTCGGCGATCTGCGCCATGCACCTGTCGCGCTTTGCCGAAGAGCTGGTGATCTGGTCATCGGCCCAGTTCCGCTTCGTGCGGCTGTCGGACAAATGGACCACGGGCAGTTCGATCATGCCGCAGAAGAAGAACCCCGATGCGGCCGAGCTGCTGCGCGCCAAGATGGGCCGCATCCTGGGGGCCACCGTCGCGCTGTTCACCGTGATGAAGGGCCTGCCGCTGACCTATTCCAAGGATATGCAGGAAGACAAGGAACAGGTCTTCGATGCCGCCGATACCCTGATGCTGGGTCTGGCGGCGATGACCGGCATGGTGACAGACATGCAGGCGGTGACCGGCAATCTGCGCACGGCGGCGGCTTCGGGCTTTTCCACCGCCACCGATCTGGCCGACTGGCTGGTGCGCGAACTGGGCCTGCCCTTCCGCGAGGCGCATCATGTGACCGGCACGCTGGTCGGCATGGCCGAAAAGCGCGGCTGCGATCTGCCGGAACTGTCGCTGGAAGATATGCAATCGGTTTATGCGGGCATCCGCGCCGATATCTTCGATGTTTTGGGGGTGGATAATTCGGTGAACTCGCGCAAGTCCTACGGCGGAACCTCGCCGGATCAGGTTCGGGTACAGATTGCGCGCTGGAAAGCCGCGCTGGCCTGAGCCATCTTCGGCCCATATCAGGAGACGCCGATGCGCCCGAACCTTGCCCGACCGATGCTTGCCCTTTGCCTTCTGGGCCTGCTTGCCGCCTGTGGCGCGGATGGCGAACCCACCGCCCCCACGACCACGGCTCCGGGCCTGACGCTTTCGGGCGGTGTCAAGATGGGCGTGGGTTATTCGGAATGAAACAGGCGCTGGCCAGCCTTGCCCTGCTTGCGCTGGCCGCCTGTGCGCAGCCACATCACCCCCGCGCAACTGTGGCAACCACGATCACGACAGGCGGCGTGCAGGTGGTGCCGCGCGTCAGCACCGGGCTTGGCGGGGTGCGGGTTGGTGTCAGCCCCTATGGTGGGCATCTGGGAACAAATGTGGGGCCGGTGCGTCTGGGGGTGGGATTCTGATGTCTGGTTTGCGTATGGCTTACGTCGGGCTGGCCGTATGGGGGGCCGTCCATCCAATGTTCTGGTTCGTGACCTATATGCGCGAAACCGGCAGCGGGCTTTCGGGGCTGATCGACGCCTGGTATGTCAACGCCTCGACCACGGGCCTGACCTGGGATCTGACGATCGCCGCGCTGACCCTGACCCTGTGGATCCTTGCCGAAACCACCGTGCGGCGCAACTGGCTGGCGCTGATCGCCATCCCGGCCACCTTCTGCATCGGGGTCAGCTGCGGTCTGCCGCTGTATCTGTTCCTGCGCACCCGGCCGGTGACCTGACGCAGCGTTGCGCGGGCTGCGGGTTCTGCTATACGCGGGCCGGACAGCGCGAAGGGGCGGATGATGGATCATTTTCTGTATCGGAACGGCAGCCTTCATGCCGAGGATGTTCCCCTGAGCGAGATCGCGGCGACAGTGGGCACGCCCTTTTACTGCTATTCGGCGGCGACGCTGTCGCGCCATTACCGGCTGTTCAAGGATGCGCTGGACCCGCTGGAAAATCTGGTTTGTTTCGCCATCAAATCGCTGTCCAATGTGGCGGTGCTGAAGCTACTGGGCGATCTGGGCGCCGGTATGGATGTGGTATCCGCCGGTGAATACCTGCGCGCCCGCGCCGCCGGGGTGCCGGGAGAGCGGATCGTGTTTTCCGGCGTCGGCAAGACGCGCGAGGAAATGCGCATCGCGCTGCAGGGCGGCATCCGGCAGTTCAACGTGGAATCCGAACCCGAAATGCGCGCGCTGTCCGAAGTGGCGGTATCGCTGGGGGTCAAGGCACCGATCACGGTGCGGGTGAACCCGGATGTTGACGCAAAAACCCATGCCAAGATCGCCACCGGCAAGAGCGAGAACAAGTTCGGCATCCCGATTTCGCGCGCCCGCGAGGTTTACGCCGAAGCCGCCCGCCTGCCCGGCATCGAGGTGGTGGGGATCGACGTGCATATCGGCAGCCAGCTGACCGAGCTGGAACCCTTTGAACAGGCCTACAAGAAGGTGCGCGATCTGACCGCGGTGCTGCGCGCCGATGGGCATGACATCCGCCGTCTGGATCTGGGGGGCGGCCTTGGCATCCCCTATACCCGGTCGAACGAGGCACCGCCGCTGCCTGCCGAATATGGCGCGCTGATCAAGCGCACGCTGGGCGATCTGGGCTGCGAGATCGAGATCGAGCCCGGCCGCCTGATTTCGGGCAATTCCGGGGTTCTGGTCAGCCAGGTGATCTATGTGAAGAACGGCGAGGGCCGCGATTTCCTGATCCTTGACGCCGCGATGAATGATCTGGTGCGCCCCTCGATGTATGATGCCCATCACGACATCATCGCCGTGGCCGAACCTGCCCCCGGCGCCCCGACGCAGCCCTTTGATGTGGTGGGCCCGGTTTGCGAAACCGGCGATACCTTTGCCAAGGCGCGCGACCTGCCGCTGCTGGCGGAGGGCGATCTGGTGGCGTTCCGGTCCGCCGGGGCCTATGGCGCCGTGATGGCCAGCGAATACAACTCCCGCCCCCTTGTGCCCGAAGTGCTGGTGCGCGACGATCAATTCGCCGTCATCCGGCGCAGACCGAGCTTTGACGAAATTCTGAAGCGGGATAGCATCCCCGAATGGTTGTAACAGAGCCGTGCCATTCCGCACGGCGGAGGGTTTGGCAGCAGACGGATGGCAGAAACCGGCACACCCGAAGTGATGCGGCGCATCCGTTGGCCCTTGCGGCTGACATGGGCGGGGCTTTGGGCAGAGCGTCTGTCACGCGCCTTCTGGCCGCTGTGGACCGTGATTCTGGCCGTTCTGGCCGCGCTTTCCTTTGGATTGCAGGATATCCTGCCGCTTGAGGCGGCATGGGCCGGGCTGGTTGGCGGCCTTCTTGGGTTTGCGCTGGCGCTTTGGCATGGCTTTCGGCGGTTCCGCCGCCCGTCACGGGCCGAGGCGCTGGCGCGGCTGGATGCCTCGCTGCCCGGGCAGCCCATTCTGGCGCTGGCCGACGATCAGGCGATCGGTGGCAATGATCCGGCTTCTGTGGCGGTCTGGCAGGCGCATCGGCGGCGCATGGCGGCCCGTGTGGCACAGGCGCGCCCGGTGCGCCCCGATCTGGGCCTTGCCGCGCGTGATGTGTTCGGCCTGCGCTATCTGGCGCTGACGGCCATGGTGATTGCGCTGATGTTCGGTTCGATCTGGCGCGCGGCCTCTGTCACCGGGCTGGCCCCCGGCGCGGCCGAGGCGATGATGAACGGCCCCACCTGGGAGGGCTGGGCCCAGCCGCCGCTGCACACCGGCAAACCGGCGCTTTACCTGAACGACATTCCGGAAGGCACGCTGAAGCTGCCGAAGGGCACGCGGTTGCAGGTGCGGCTTTATGGCGAGGTTGGCGCCCTGACCCTGAGCGAGACGGTTTCAGGGGCGGTCACCCCGCCCCCGGCCTCGGATCTGGCGCAGAGTTTCGATGTGATGCAGGATGGTGCCGTGGCGATCAACGGCGCTGGCGGGCGCGTGTGGCAGGTTGTGGCCCTGCCCGATCTGGCCCCGAAGATCGAGATCACAGGCGCGCTGACGCGCGAGCGGGAGGGCAAGATGCAGCTGCCCTTTGCCGCCGAGGATGATTACGGCATCACCGGGGGCGCGGCGCAGATCAGTCTGGATCTGGCGCAGGTGGACCGGCGTTTTGGTCTGGCGACAGAGCCGGAGCAGCGCGAGGCGCTGGTGATCGACCTGCCGCTGCCGATCAGCGGCAACAAGGCCAAATTCAGCGACATGATCCTTGAGGATGTATCCAGGCACCCCTTTGCCAATCTGCCGGTCGAAATCCGGCTGACCGCCACGGATGCCATGGCGCAGCAGGGCGAAGCGCCGGTGTTGCAGGGGGTTCTGCCAGGCAAGCGGTTCTTCGATCCGCTGGCGGCGGCCATCATCGAAATGCGGCGCGATCTGCTGTGGAACCGCAGCAATGCCCCGCGTGCCGCCCAGATCTTCAAGGCCTTCACCCATCTGCCCGAAGATCTGATCCGGGATGGCAAGACCTTTGACCGGCTGAAAGCCGCCATGGCCCGGCTGGATGCCAGCGCGGCCAATCTGACGCCCGCGCTGCGCGACGAACTGGCGGATGAGCTGTGGGAGATTGCCCTGCTGGTGGAGGAAGGCGATCTGGCCTCGGCCCGGGAGCGGTTGCAGCGGGCGCAGGAACGCCTGAGCGAGGCAATGCGCAATGGGGCCGATCCATCAGAGATTCAGGAGCTGATGGAAGAGCTGCGCGAGGCGACGAAGGAATACATGCAGATGCTGGCCGAACAGGCGCAGCGCAGCCCTGACAGCCAGCAGGCCCAGAATCAGGAGCGCATGGAGATCACCGGCGACCAGATTCAGGAAATGATGGATGAAATCCAGCGCCTGATGGAAGAAGGCAAGATGGACGAGGCCGCGCAGGCCATGGCCATGCTGCAGCAGCTTCTGGAAAATCTGCAGATGACGGAAGGGGGCGCCGGGGGTCAGGGCGGGCCGCAATCGCCCGGCATGGGTGAATTGCAGGATACGCTGCGCGACCAGCAGGGTCTGTCAGACGAGGCCTTCCGCGAATTGCAGCAGGGCCAGCCCGGCGAGAATCCGCAGCAGCCCGGCGAAGGCGAAGGGTCGCTGGCCGACCGGCAGCGCGAGTTGCAGCAGCGGCTGGACCGGCTGAATGGCGATCAGCTGCCCGGTGCCGGTTCCGAGCGGGGGCAGGAAGGCCGCGAGGCGCTGGGCGAGGCCGAACGCCAGATGCGCGAGGCCGAGCGGGCGCTGCGCGAGGGCGATCTGTCCGGCGCGCTGGACCGCCAGGCCGAAGCGATGAACAACCTGCGTGACGGGATGCGCGCCCTGGGCGAAGCACAGGCCGAAGAGCAGCGGCAGGATCAGGCGGGGGGCGAAGGTCAGGGCCAGAGCCGTGGCGAGCCCGGCAATCAGCGGGATCCTCTGGGCCGGGAACAGGGTGAATCCGGGCGGATCGGATCGGACCGCAACCTGCTGCAGGGGCAGGATGTCTATCGCCGGGCACAGGATCTTCTGGATGAAATCCGCAGGCGGGCGGGCGAACAGCAGCGCGCCGAAAATGAACGTGACTATCTGCGGCGCCTGCTTGACCTGTTCTGAAATACCCCTGCCGGGCCATGGCGCGGCAGGGGATAGCCCGGCGGGGCAACCGGCCTCAGCTTTGCGCCTGATCCAGCAGGCGGGTCACCAAAGCGTCGATCGACAGCCGCAGGGCATCGACCCCGGCCACATAGCTGCGCAACGCATCGGCCAGAGCCGGCATCTTTTGCGCAAGCTGGGGCGCGGTGACATACAGCGCCAGCAGCGCCATGGCGATCAGCAGCGTGAAGGCAAAACCACTGCGGAAGCCATTGCTGGGCGATTCGGCCGCAGGCTCCATATCGAAAGGATCATCCGAACGGTCGACTGGCCGCAGGGTGGAGTTGATTTCCTCGATATCCGGCAGCAGCTCGCGTCCCTTGGGGGCGCGCGGCGGTTCGGCCAGTTCGGGCGCCAGCTCCGGCTGCGGGGCAACACGCCGGGCGGCGACACGCACCGACGGCATTGCCTCCAGCCCCAGATCCCCCTGGGCTTCCAGCACCGGCGGTTCTGCACGCGCCCGGGCCTTGGTCTCGCGTTCCGCCTCTTCCCGCAGGACGGCGACCAGACTTTCATCCAGCTGCCGCCGGGGCGGGGCAAAGGCGGGCGTTACAGGCTGGGCCGGTTCGTCGGGTTCATGGTCGGACAGATCCGGTGCAGCCATGGCCACAGGCCCGGGCGCGACAGGATCTGCGCTGCCATTATCCAGATCATCCTGGTCAAGCTCCCCCTGAAACCAGGCATGGCCGCAGTTGGAACATTGCACATCGCGCCCCTCTTCGGGGATCGCGTCATCCGGCACTTCGTATTGTGCATCGCAATTCGGGCAAATCAGCCGCATCAAACCCCGCCTCACCGCTTACGGCTTGTCATTCCTGTATTTCTACCAACCATAACCCGGTATTCCAAGCGTTGCACAGCCGGGAATTTTCGCCTAGGCCCGCGCAGCCCGTTGAAAGCGCAGCGGCGGTGGGCGATTGTGCGGCGCGCGTGGCAAAGAGGCTGGCAGTGATATCTTTCGAAAATGTGGCCTACAACTATGGCGGTGGCGAATTGCTGTCGGAAGTGTCGCTTCGGCTGGCGCCCGGATCGTTTCATTTCCTGACCGGGCCATCTGGTTCGGGGAAATCGACCTTCCTGAAGCTGTGCTATGCCGAGCTGCGCCCCACGGCCGGCCATGTGACCCTGTTCGACCGGGAAGTACGGACGCTGGAACGGGACGAGGTGGCACGGATGCGGCGCCGCATCGGCGTGGTGCATCAGGATTGCCGCTTTCTGGACCATCTACCGCTGGCCGCCAATGTGACCCTGCCGCTGACCGTTTCGAACCGCGAGGTCGGCAGCGAGGATCTGGGCGAACTGCTGGGCTGGGTGGGCCTGCGCCATCTGGCCGATGCCCTGCCGCCGCAACTGTCAGGCGGCGAACGCCAGCGCGCCGCCGTGGCCCGCGCTGTCATCATGGACCCCGAGGTGATCCTGGCCGATGAACCCACCGGCAACCTGGATTGGGATCTGTCGGTGCGCCTGCTGCGCCTGCTGATCGAACTGAACCGCATGGGCAAGACCATCGTGATGGCCACGCATGACATGAATCTGATCCGGCAGGCGAAATCGCAGGTGGCGGCCCGCGTGCTGCGCATCCAGAAGCGCCGTATCCAGCTGGCGGGGGCAGATCTGTGAGCCTGTTGCAGCAGCTTTCCCTTCTTTCCCGTGGTGACCGGCAGGCGGATCGCGTGGTGCCGCCCACCGGCCACACCGCCTGGCTGACAAGTTTCACCGCCGGGGCCATGACGTTTCTGGCAGTGTTTGCCCTGGCGCTCAGCCTCGCGGCCGGGCGGATGGCGGATCGCTGGTCGGATGCGCTGGCGCGGACTGCGACCATCCGCATCTCGGCCCCCGCCGATCAGGTGGATTTCCAGACCCGCGCGGTGCTGGATCTGCTGGCCACCACCCCCGGCGTGGAAAGCGCCCGCGCATTGACCGATGATGAACAGCGCAAGCTGCTGGAACCCTGGTTCGGCCCAGACCTGCCGGTAGAGGCGCTGCCGGTGCCCCGGCTGATCGAGCTGCAGGAAACCGGGGATGGCTATGATGCCGAAGGCCTGCGCCAGCGGCTGACGGCAGAGGCCCCGGGTGCGGTGCTGGACGATCACACCCGCTGGCGGCGCCCGCTGGCCACGGCGGCCGGGCGGCTGCGGCTGATGGGGATCGTGTCGATCCTGCTGATCGGCACGGCGATGGCCGCGATGATCACCCTGGCCGCCAATGCAGCCCTTGCCGCCAATGCCCAGGTGATCGAGGTGCTGCGGCTGGTGGGCGCGCGCGACAGCTATATCGTGCGGGCCTTCGTGCGGCGTTTTACCGCAAGGGCGCTGGCCGGTTCTGCCATCGGCGCGCTGGCCGGGATGGCGGGCATTGCCCTGCTGCCCTCGGCCGATGCGGCGGGCGGCTTTCTGACCGGGCTGGGCTTCAGCGGCTGGGGCTGGCTGATGCCGCTGGCGCTGCCGCTGCTGGCGGCTGCCGTTGCCTTTGCCGCCACCCGCACCGCCGCCGTGCGCAAGCTGAAGGATCTGCCCTGATGCGCCGTTTCCTGCCGCTGCAATGGCTGCTGTCGCTGGTGTTCATTTTGCAGATGTATCTGGCGATGCTGGTGCTGGGCATCCTGTTCCTGATCCCGGCGCTGATCGACCGCCGCCATGCCCATACCGCCTGCCGCAGCTTCTGTGCCTGGGTGCGGCTGACGCTGGCCGTTCTGTGCGGGCTGCGGAGCGAGATCCGTGGCGAGATTCCGCAGGATGAGGTGGTGATCGCGGCCAAGCATCAGAGCTTTCTCGACATCATCCTGATCTTCGGCGCGGTGCCGCGCGGCAAGTTCATCATGAAGCGCGAATTGCTCTGGGCGCCGATCCTCGGCTGGTATGCCACGCGCATCGGCTGTGTGCCGGTGGATCGCGGCAAGCGCGGCGCGGCGATCAGCCGGATGATGACCGATGTGAAATCCGGCGCCAGCCAGCCCGGCCAGCTGATCATCTATCCGCAGGGCACCCGTGTGGCCCCCGGTGTGAAGGCGCCCTACAAGGTGGGCACTGCGCTGCTGTATGGCCAGCTGAAACAGGATTGCGTGCCGGTGGCCACCAATGTCGGGCTGTTCTGGCCCAAGCATGGCATCCTGCGCAGGCCCGGCATTGCCGTGGTGGAGTTTCTGCCGCGCATCGCCCCCGGCCTGCGGGGCGCCGAATTCATGGAGCGGCTGGAGCGCGAGGTTGAAAGCGCATCGGACCGGCTGATGGCCGAGGCACAGGGCTGATTACATCATGGCAGCGGCGCCGGGGTGTCGGCTGATCGGGCGAGAAAACAGCTGCGTTGCGTGATTGTGACCCTCATTGCCGGGGTCTTCTTGCAATCTTCCCCGCCCTGATCCCTCGTGGCCTGAATGGCGCACCCTAAGATGCAGAATGGCCCGCGCGTGATGTGCGGACCATTTGGGGATGCCATTCCTGCAGGACCGGGGCGCCGGGGCGGCTTATGCCGCCAGCCCCTTGGACCCCATATCCAGGAATTTCTGGCGACGGTCCTTCACCAGCCATTCCGGCTTCTTGCCGGAAAGCTCTTTCAGCATGGTTTCAACGGCCTTGCCCACGGCATCAATGGTTTCCTTGCGGCCACGCTGTGCGCCGCCCAGGGGTTCCTTGATGATGCGGTCGATCACGCCCAGCTTTTGCAGATCCTGCGCCGTCAGTCGCAGCGCCTCGGCGGCTTCGCGCATCTTTTCGGCATCTTTCCACAGGATGCTGGCGCAGCCTTCGGGCGAGATGACCGAATAAACGCTGTGTTCCAGCATGGCGATGCGGTTCGCCGTGGCAAAGGCCACCGCCCCGCCCGAACCACCCTCGCCGATCACCACGGAAATCAGCGGCACACCGATCTGCAGGCATTTCTCGGTTGACCGGGCGATGGCCTCGGCCTGGCCGCGTTCTTCGGCGCCCTTGCCGGGATAGGCGCCGGGCGTATCAACCAGCGTGACCACCGGCAGGCCGAAGCGATGCGCCATATCCATCAGCCGGATCGCCTTGCGATAGCCCTCGGGGCGGGCCATGCCGAAATTCCGCTCGATCCGCGATTTGGTGTCATTGCCCTTTTCATGACCGATCACCATCACCGGCTGATCGTTGAAACGGGCAAGCCCGCCCATCACGGCATGGTCATCGGCAAAATTACGATCACCGGCCAGCGGGGTATATTCGGAAAACAGGGCGTCGATATAATCCTTGCAATGCGGGCGGTCCGGATGGCGGGCCACCTGGCATTTGCGCCAGGGCGTCAGATCCTTGTACAGATCCTTCAGAAGCACCTCTGCCTTGCGGTCCAGCGCGGCAGCTTCCTTCTCGACATCCATTTCCTTGTTGGCCCGCGCCAGAGCCCGCAGTTCTTCGGCCTTGCCTTCGATCTCGGCAAGCGGCTTTTCGAATTCGAGATAGTTCATTGCGGGGCTCCAGCTTTGACTTGCGCTATATGCCCCTGCGCCACGCATTTTGCAACCGAAGCAAGGCGGAAGTGGCAGGCGATGCCGGATCATGCCCTGAATACGGCAACGCCCCGCAGCTTGCGCTACGGGGCGTGCTCCTCCCGACTTGCCATGGCGGAGCCTCCTCTCTCCTCCACGGCGCGGATATCGTTCAAGGGTCGCTTAATTGTTAACCTTTGATGACGGGAGCCTGCCCGGCACAAGGGCAGGCTGTCAACGAATTTATGCAGATTTATGCGCCAGCAGCGATCATTTCGGCCTGCCGCACGATGACTTCGGCCTGTTTGATCGAAGCGATGTCCACCAGACGGCCTTTATAGACAGTCGCCCCCTCGCCGCGCGCTTTCGCGGCCTCCATCGCGGCCAGAATCTCGCGGGCTTCGGCTACGGCAGAATCAGAAGGCGTGAAGACTTCGTTGGCCAGTGCGATCTGTTTCGGATGGATGGCCCATTTACCAACCATGCCCAGCGTGGCCGAACGGCGGGCCTGCGCGCGATAGCCTTCATCATCGCTGAAATCACCGAACGGCCCATCGACCGGCAGAATCCCATGGGTGCGGCAGGCCGCAACGATGGCGGCCTGCGCCCAGTGCCAGGGATCGGACCAGTATTTTGCGCCTTCGCGCAGCATGTAATAGTTTTCCTGCGTACCGCCGATGCCGGTGGTCTGCATCCCCATGCTGGCCGCGAAATCTGCCGCACCCAGGCTCATCGCCTGCAGGCGCGGGCTGCTGGCCGCGATTTCCTCGACATGGGCGATGCCCGCGGCCGATTCGATGATGACCTCGAAGCTGATCGGCTTTGTGCGCCCTTTGGCCCGTTCGATCGCCGTCACCAGCGCATCCACAGCATAGACATCCGCCGCACAGCCCACCTTGGGGATCATGATCTGATCCAGACGATCCCCGGCCTGCTCCAGCAGATCCACCACATCGCGATACCAGAAGGGCGTATCCAGCCCGTTGATGCGGACGGACAGGTATTTCGTCCCCCAGTCGAGCGTGTTCACCGCCTCGATGATATTGGCGCGGGCCTGATCCTTGTCGCTGGGGGCGACAGAATCTTCCAGATCCAGGTTGATCACATCCGCCGCAGAACTGGCCATCTTGGCGAAAAGCGCCGGGCGCGAGCCGGGCCCGAAGAGTTGGCAGCGGTTTGGGCGGGCGGGGGCGGCAGGCTGGATGCGGAAGCTCATCTACAGTCTTTCGGTAACTAAATTTCATTGATTGCGTTAATGTGGTTATATTCTTGCGCGCCAAAAATCAAGCGTGATTTGCAGACGCAGCATCCATGCTGCAAGGCGGCGCCACGTCATTCGCGCTTGACGTGCCCCCTGCCCTGCCGCAAACCGCCAGTAATTTCAGGCTGCGCAAGGGGAACAGCGATGAGCCGCACCGTCTATGTCAATGGTGAGTATCTGCCCGAGGAAGAGGCGAAGGTTTCGGTCTTTGACCGGGGTTTTCTGATGGCCGATGGGGTCTATGAGGTCACGTCTGTTCTGGACGGCAAGCTGATCGACTTCGCGGGACATTGCACCCGCCTTGCCCGCTCGCTGTCAGAGCTGGAGATGCAGAACCCCCATTCCGATGAAGACTGGCTGGCGATCTTCCGCGAGATCGTGGCGCGGAATGGTGTTGAAGATGGCATGGTCTACCTGCAGGTCACGCGCGGCAATCCGGGCGACCGCGATTTCGCCTATCCGTCTGACGATGTGAAGCCGACGGTGGTGCTGTTCACCCAATCGAAGCCAGGTCTGGCCGACAGCCCTGCCGCGAAAACCGGCTGGAAGGTGATTTCCATCCCCGACGTGCGCTGGGGCCGCCGCGATATCAAGACGGTGCAGCTGCTGTATCCGTCGATGGCCAAGATGGCCAAGGAAAAGGCGGGCGTTGATGATGCCTGGCTGGTCGAGGACGGTTTTGTCACCGAAGGCACCTCGAACAATGCCTATATCGTGAAGGGCAACAAGATCATCACCCGCGCGCTGTCGCATGACATTCTGCACGGCATCACCCGCGCTGCCGTGCTGCGCTTTGCCGCCGAGGCGCAGATGGAGGTGGAAGAGCGCAACTTTACCATCGCCGAAGCGCAGGCGGCGGATGAGGCGTTCATCACCTCGGCCTCGGCCTTCGTCATGCCGGTGGTGGAGATTGACGGCGCAGCCGTGGGCACCGGCACCGTGGGCCGCGTGGCCACCCGGATGCGCGAAATATATCTGGACGAGACGCGCAAGGCCGCTGTCTGAGCCAGATCGTTCAAAGTGTACTGCAAGCCGCAGGCCTGGCCTGCGGCTTTTGCCTTCAGTGATCGCGCAGGAAATCATCCTCCACTTCGGTAACGTCGATGCCCATGGCCTCCAGCCCGGCTTCCAGATTTTCGGCCAGATGCGGCATCCCCATCAGATATTTATCCGTCGGCGCCGAACGTTCGGAAAAGGCCGTCTGCACCGCATCCGCAAAATCCGCAGCATCGAAGACCCCGCGGCCAACCCAGGCCAGCGCCACAAGATGGGCCTGTTCGTCTTCGTTCAGACCGCGGATGAAGGCGTGCAATTCGCGCTCTCCCATCCCGCCCTCGCGGGACTGGTAGATGATGTGAACGACCTTGGCAGGACTGATTTCAAGCATGGTATCCTCCTGCCGTCATGCTGCGCCGGGCGGATGCGTTTTGCAAGCCGCGCCCGTGCGGGTGGACGCGGCGCCCCCGGCACCTTAGGTTATGGGCAGAAGAATCCGGGAAGGCGCCATGTCTGAAACCGAAGTGCAAGGCTATCAGGTTCTTGCCCGCAAATACCGCCCCGCCACCTTTGCCGATCTGATCGGGCAAGAGGCGATGGTGCGCACCCTGAAAAACGCCTTCGCGGCGGACCGGATCGCCCATGCCTTCGTCATGACCGGGGTGCGGGGGGTGGGCAAGACCACCACGGCCCGCATCATCGCCAAGGGCCTGAACTGCATCGGTCCCGATGGCAAGGGTGGCCCGACGACCGAGCCCTGTCTGGTCTGCGACCAGTGCAAGGCGATTGCCGAGGGTCGGCATGTCGATGTGATGGAAATGGACGCGGCCAGCCGCACCGGCGTGGGTGACATCCGCGAAATCATTGATTCCGTTCACTATCGGGCAGCGTCGGCCCGCTACAAGATCTATATCATCGACGAAGTTCACATGCTGTCGACCAGCGCCTTCAACGCGCTGTTGAAAACGCTGGAAGAACCGCCTGCCCATGTGAAGTTCATCTTTGCCACCACCGAAATTCGCAAGGTGCCGGTCACCGTGCTGTCGCGCTGCCAGCGGTTCGATCTGCAACGGATCGAACCCGAGGTGATGATCGCCCTGCTGGAAAAAGATCGCCGGGCCGAGGGTGCGCAGCCTTGCCCGATGATGCGCTTGCCCTGATTACCCGGGCCGCCGAAGGATCGGTGCGCGACGCCTTGTGCCTGCTGGATCAGGCGATTGCCCACGGCGCGGGCGAAACCACGGCGGATCAGGTGCGCGCCATGCTGGGGCTGGCGGACCGGGGCCGCACGCTCGATCTGTTCGACATGGTGATGCGGGGCGCGGCGGCCGAGGCTCTGGCCGAGCTGGCGGCGCAATATTCCGATGGGGCGGACCCGATGGCGGTGCTGCGCGATCTGGCCGAGATCACCCACTGGATCTCCGTCATCAAGATCGCCCCCGAAACCGCCGAAGACCCCACGATTCCGCCGGACGAGCGCAGCCGCGGCATGGATATGGCAGGACGGGTGCCCATGCGGGTGCTGACCCGCATGTGGCAGATGCTGCTGAAAGCCATCGAAGAGGTGGCCCTGGCCCCCAATGCGATGATGGCCGCCGAAATGGCGGTGATCCGGCTGACCCATGTGGCCGATCTGCCCGACCCCGAGGCATTGGTGCGCCGTCTGCAATCCGGCCCGCCTCCGGTGCAGCCGGGGGGTGGGGCACCTGCCGGCGGCGGTGGTGGCGGTGGTGGCATGGTTCATGCCCCGCCCCGCATGATGGCCCCGCCCCGTGCGCCCGCGATGGGCGCCACGATGAGCGGCAATGCTGCGCTGGCCCTGGCGGAAGACCGGCTGAAAATCTATGCCACCTTCGATCATGTGATTGATCTGATAAAGGAAAAGCGCGACATGGCGCTGCTTCTTTCGGTCGAAAGCCATGTGCGGCTGGCAAAATACACCCCCGGCCGGATCGAATTCGAACCCACCAGTGATGCGCCGCGCGATCTGGCGGCCACTTTGGCGCAACGGCTGCAAAGCTGGACCGGCTCGCGCTGGGGGGTGTCTGTCGTGGCGGCAGGTGGCGCGCCGACCGTGGCGGAAACCCGCGATGCCGACCGGCTGCAGGCCGAAGCGGAGGTTCTGCAAAGCGATCTGGTGCGCGCCATCATCTCTGCCTTTCCGGGCGCCAGAATCACCGATATCCGCACACCAGAGGCCATGGTGCAGGAAGCCGCCTTCCAGGCCCTGCCCGAGGTGGAAGATGAATGGGATCCCTTCGAGGATAACTGAAAGGAACGGAACATGTTGAAAGGTTTGGGCGGTCTTGGCGATATGGCCAAGATGATGAAGGCCGCGCAGGAAATGCAGGAAAAGATGGCGCGCCTGCAAGAGGATCTGGGCAATACCGTTGTGATCGGTGAATCCGGCGCAGGCCTGGTGAAGGCACGCTGCACCGCCAAGGGCGATGTGACGGGGCTGGATATCGACCCGTCGATCCTGATCCCCTCGGAAAAGGAAGTGATCGAGGATCTGATCCTTGCCGCCATCAAGGACGCGCAGATCAAGGCTTCGCAGCGCGGCGAGCAGGAAATGCGCCGCATGACCGAAGGGCTTGGCCTGCCTGCCGATTTCAAACTGCCCTTCTGATGGCTGCACCCACGGATATCGAGGATCTGATCGGGCTGATGGCCCGGCTGCCCGGTCTTGGCCCGCGCTCGGCCCGCCGGGCTGTGCTGGTGCTGCTGAAAAAGCGCGGGCCGCTGATGGCGCCGCTGGCACAGGCGATGGCGCATGTGGCGCTGACCGCGCGCGACTGCACGATCTGCGGCAATATCGGCACCGACGATATCTGCCCGATCTGCGCCGATCCGCGCCGCCAGACCGGCGAAATCTGTGTGGTGCAGGATGTGGCCGATCTTTGGGCCATCGAACGGGGCGGCGCCTTCCGGGGCCGCTATCATGTTCTGGGCGGCACTCTGTCCGCATTGGACAATATCGGGCCAGAGGAGCTGCGTATCCCGCTGCTGCTGCGCCGGGTGCGAGACGAAAATCTGCGCGAAGTGATTCTGGCGCTGAACGCCACCGTCGATGGCCAGACCACCGCGCATTACATTGCGGATGTACTGGAGCCGACCGGGGTGCAACTGTCGTCTCTGGCGCAGGGCGTGCCGATTGGCGGCGAGCTGGATTATCTGGACGATGGCACCATCGGCGCCGCACTCAAGGCCCGGCGCCGGGTCTGACAATCTGGAAGATGTGCCACGCTCCGGCCGCGTGGCGGGAGAGAGAACCGATGACCGAAGCCGCAACCCGGATCGCCGATGCCCTGCGCGGGCAGGAAGATCTTTATGCCGCGCTGCGCAGCGCGTCCGCCGGGCTGGACCCCAATCAGGCCGCGGGGCTGCTGCCCGCCATACGCAGCGTGCTGGGTGGGGAAATCGAGGCTGCAAGGCTGCGGGCTGTGGATCAGGGCCTGCTGCGGGCCATTTTGCGCGCGGGGGCGGGCGGAGTTGCGGTGCCGGGATCGGCGGCCCTCGTTGACTGGCTGGCCGATGCCGAAGTGGCGCCGCTGTTCACGCCAGAGATCGCCCGCAGCCGCCACATGCCGCTGCTGACCGCCGATCCGGCAATGCCTGCCTATTCCGACCCGGGCTTTGATGGCTGGTTTGCGTCACAGGGCATGGATTACGGCCTTGGCCCCTATGGCGAGAAGCGCAGCGTCTACAAGGCTGCGCAATTCGCCGATGCCGCCAGCCCGGAACGGCGGATGATCCATATGGGGATCGACGTTTTCGCC
Source organism: Gemmobacter sp. (assembly GCA_034519525.1). Taxonomy (GTDB): domain Bacteria; phylum Pseudomonadota; class Alphaproteobacteria; order Rhodobacterales; family Rhodobacteraceae; genus Gemmobacter. The sequence continues at coordinate 44,241 of JAXHOJ010000010.1, forward strand.
CCCGCAGGCACGCCGGTTCATGCCCCGCTGCCCGGTCGCGTGGCCTTTGTGACCTATAACGCCGATCCGCTGGATTACGGCCATACCCTGATTCTGGAACATGACAGCCCGGCAGGCCGTTTCTGGACGCTGTATGGCCATCTGGGCGGCAGCCTGCCCCGGCTGTGCGCGCCGGGCGCAAGGGTGGCGGCGGGCGATGTGATCGCCCATCTGGGCGACTGGCCCGAAAACGGCGGCTGGGCGCCGCATCTGCATTTCCAGATCATGGCCGACATGCTGGAACAGCGCGACGGCAATTTCTTCGGGGTGGGCCATGAAAGCCTGTGGGACATCTGGCAACACATCTGCCCCGACCCCAACCTGATCCTGCGCCTGCCCAAGGGGGCCTTTGGCGGATAGGCAGGGGGTTTCACCCCCGGACCCCCAGGATATTTGGGCCAAGATAAAGGATCAGGCGTGCCGTGCGCGGTGGCCGGTCTGGTAGTAATGCCCGGTGCGGGTGGCGAGATAGGGTGCCAGCGGAATGTCTTCCTGTTTCAGGAAACCCTGCGCAGGAAGGGTGCCCGCGCGGACCATCTCGATCACCGCGACAACCGAGGCGCTGGTTGTCCAGGCAATCGCGGTGCGGGATTTGCCGCCGATCTCCAGCGGGTAATAGCTGCGCACGAATTCCTTGCGGCGCAGCTGGCCGCCCACCCGGCCTTCGGCGGCGACATGGACATAGACCACATCCTCATCCACCGGGGGCTTGGCATTGGTGAGGATGCGCCCGGCCTCGGCGCGGTTTTCGCGCATCAGCAGTTCGTGGAAGAAGAAATTCATCAGCTTGACATGGCCGGGATAGCGCATGGTCTTGTAATCAAGGTTCTCGATCCGGCCGAGATAGGTTTCGCACATAGTGCCCAGCCCGCCAGAGGTGGTGAAGGCCTCAAGCTGCATCCCGTCGATGAAGATGCTTTCCGTCCATTCCATGGCAGAGACGGTTTTCAGCACGCCCTCCTCGATCACTTCGCAATCGTTGAGGTATTCATTCACGACACCTTCGGGCGACCAGTTGAAGGCATAGCCCAGCAGGCCCGTGGGGTTCTGCGGCAGGGCGCCGACGCGCAGCTTGATGGAGCGGACCGTGTCGAATTGGTTCGCCAGATCGGCGGCAACGATGCCGACAAAGCCCGGGGCAAGCCCGCATTGCGGCGCCATCAGACCCTTGGAGGTCTTGGCCAGATCGCGGATGTGTTTCGTGGTGGGCACGTCTTCCGTCAGGTCGAAGTAATGCAGGCCAAGGCCGTGGGCCACGGTGGAGACGCCGATATTCAGGTGATAGGGCAGGCAGGACAGCACGGCCTCTTGCCCCTCCAGCGCCGCTTTCAGCGCTGCGGTATCCGACAGATCGACGGTTTTGGTGGCAAACGCGGCCTTCGTGTCGCGCGCATCCATGCCGGTGACCGTAAAGCCGCTTTCCACCAGCAGTTCGGCTGCCAGATGGCCGACCTTGCCCAGACCCAGCACTGCGATCCTGTTGAATGACATATGTTTTCCTGCCCTGTCAGAGTTGTTCTGTGGTGCAGATTATGGCGCGCCATCGCCAGTTTCGCCGGACAGGCTGCCCGAAAGTTATGATTTATTCGTCATAATAACGGAGGTTCAGTCAAAATGACAAAGGCCGGGCAGATGGCCCGGCCTTGTTGTTTGCGCGCAAAGGCTGCTCAGTTGCCGGTGGCAAGGCCGCGCTGGCCGGCCAGCCCCATCGACAGCAGCAACGGCTCTGCCTCTTGTCGGGTCTGAAAATCAGCTTTCGACCGCATCCCCAGCCACTGCCCCAAAATCAGCGCCTGCGCCACCGCCCCACCCAGAGTGGTGCCCGGCCCCGCGATAATGAACAGATCCGGCGCGAATTCGCGGGCTGCGGTCGTGATGGCGCGGGTGAAATCGTAGGGTTCCACCACCTGATGACCCAAAGTGTAATCGCGCAGCGCGACAGGATCGCTGCTGCCGGGCCACCAGATCGCGCCACGCCCGTCGATCAACGGCAGCTGCGGCGCACCGAACAGCGTTTGCGGCAACCGCGCCCGCCCGGCTTCGGCCACCGGCGCCTGCAGGGTGGTGTGGAAGGCCGCATGATTGGCCAGCCGCATGGGAAAGCGCGCCTGAACCGGCGGCACGGCAGTCTCGAAAGCTTTCAGCCCCGGTTCATTGCCCGCAAGCACGAGCATCCCGCCAAGGTCGATGGACAGGGCGAGCACATGCCCCGGGCGTTCCCCAATCTGCGCCACAAGTTGCAGGATTTCGGTTTTGCGTGTGGGGTTTGGCCGCCAATCCTCATCCACGAAAGGGTAGATCAGCTGGCCACCGATGAGATACTGCTGCATCAGCGTGCCCATGGTGTTGACCACGTCGAACCCCGCCTCGGCCGTCAGCGCGCCCCCGCAGGCCAGTGCGGAATACCAGCCCATGGAATTGCCGGTGACCGCAACAATATCAATGCCCTGCACAGCGCGGGCATCGGCCAGCGTGCAGGCATAGATCAGCGCCGAGGCATTATCGCCCCGCGTGTGTTTTGCGACGGAATAGGTTGCCGCGCCATCCAGTGCCGTCAGCGTTTCCTGCCCGGCCGCCTGCCTGCGCCGGTCGAATTCGGCCATGAGGCTTGTATCGTGAAAATGGCGCTGCAGGCTGCCAAGCTCTGATTTTGTATAGGTTCCGCGTCCGGGACAGATCAGAACTGCCGTTTTCCGCCGGGTTTGTGCAAGGGACTGGGTCATTCTGCTTTCTCCACCAGTGCCTTGGCGGCGGCGATGATACCCTCACAGGACGGCATGGTGGCGGCATAAGCCGGGCCGGTGGCGATGAAACTGTCTTCGGCCGTCAGCCGGGCCAGGGGCACCTGCGCAACCTCGTGGAAATGCGCCATCAACGCCTCGGCCATGCCGCCGGTATGGCGGGTTTCATCCACGATCAGGATGTGGCGCGCGCCCTGCACTGCCGCCGTCAGCGCGTCTTTCGGCAGGGGCGACAGCCAGCGGGTGTCGATGATCCGGGCGCGGATGCCCGCAGCGGCCAGCGCCGGTTCGGCCTGACGCGCCAGATAGGTGCCATTGCCGAAGGTGACGATGGCCAGATCATCCCCCGCGCCATACTGGCCGACCTGCCCGAAGGGGATCACCTCGGAGGGATCAGGGTAATGGCACATCCAGCCACCATCTTTTTCACCATGAAGATCGCGCATCGGATAAAGCGCAATAGGTTCGAGAAAGACAACCAAACGCTGCTCCTCCCGCGCCAGCCGCACAGATTCCCGCAGCATTTTCGCAGCATCCGCGCCGTTCGATGGACAGGCGAGGATCAGGCCCGGAATGTCGCGCAGCACCGCCACCGAATTGTCATTGTGGAAATGCCCGCCGAACCCTTTCTGATAGCCCAGCCCCGCGATGCGCAGCACCATCGGGTTGGTATATTGCCCGTTGGAAAAGAACGGCAGCGTTGCCGCCTCGCCGCGCAGCTGATCCTCGGCATTGTGCAGATAGGCGAGGAACTGGATTTCCGGCATCGGGATGAAACCATTCTGCGCCATGCCGATGGCCAGACCCAGGATGCTTTGTTCATCCAGCAGGGTGTCGATCATCCGATCCTGCCCGAACCGGGCCTGCAGTTTCTGCGTCACGCCATAGACGCCGCCCTTGCGGCCCACATCCTCGCCCATCATCACGATTTCACGATGCGCCAGCATCAGATCGGTCAGCGCCCAGTTGATGAGCCGCGACATGATCTGCGGTTCGGCCATCTGCTTCATATCACTGCCAAAAGCTGCAGCCCGCGCTTCGGCGGAAGGGCCATTGGTCGGACGGCAGGCGCGTTTGGGCGGGATCAGCGCGGCCATGACATCGGCCGCCGTCTGCAGCCGGGGCCGGGTGACCGCCTCGGCGGCGATACGGGCCACACGGGCGTTGGTATCGTGATAGACCTGCAAAGCCTCGGGCGCAGACATGGCACCGATCTGATCCAGCCCGCGCACCATATGCAGCAGCGGATCCTGCGCCTCTTCCGCCTCGACCATTTCGCGGGGCAGATAGGTGGTGGGCATGTCAGCCCCGGCATGGCCATAAAGCCGGATGGTACGGATATGCAGGAAAGCGGGCTTGCGGCGGCTGCGCACATAATGCGCCGCCTCCAACGCCGTGGCATAGGTGGCGAAGATATCCAGCCCGTCGCAGGCGAAATACTTCAGACCGGGCCGGTTCTGAAAGCTGGCCGCAATCCAGCCTTTGGGTGTGCGGGTGGAAATACCGATGCCGTTATCTTCGCAGCAGAACAGCAGCGGCAAGGGGATCGACTGATAGCTGGTCCATTGCGCCGTGTTGAAAGCACCCTGCGCGGTGGAGTGGTTGGCGCTGGCATCACCGAAGCTGCAATAAACAATGCCATCTTCTGGAAGTTCTGCATGTTCGGGCCGGTGGCGACGGGCCGCGCCGATGGCATAGGCCGCCCCCACCGCCTTGGGCAGATGGCTGGCGATGGTCGAGGTCTGCGGCGGAATGTTCAGCGCCTTCGATCCCAGCACCTTGTGCCGCCCGCCCGAAATCGGATCCTCGCTGCTGGCCGCGAAGGAGAGCAGCATGTCCCAGGCAATGGTCTGGCCCGGCACCTGGCCCGCGCGGGCGATCTGGAACGCAGCATCGCGGTAATGCAGAAAGGCCATATCGGTCGGGCGCAGGGCAGAGGCCACAGCCGCCAGCCCCTCATGCCCGGAGGAGCCGATGGTATAAAACCCCTGGCCTGCCCGCTGCATCACCCGGCTTTGCCGGTCCAGCGCACGGGACAGGCAGGCGGCGCGGTAGATGTCCACCGCCTGCTGCGGCGACAGCGGCCCCGAAGGGGCGGTGCCATGCGGAAAATCCCGCGACGCGATGCGGCGCAGGAAATTGTCGTGAACGATATCGGCGCGATCCATCGCTGATCCTTGGGCAATGGCCGGGGCGCGGGCAAATTTCTTCGAAGAAATTTGCAAAAGTTTTCGAAAACTTTTGCCGCACGCCCCTGCCGGTATCTCAGAAAAAGGCCTGCAGGCCGGTGATGGCGCGGCCAAGGATGAGGGCATGAACATCATGCGTGCCCTCATAGGTGTTCACCGTTTCAAGGTTCACCATGTGGCGCATGATCTGGAAATCTTCCTGAATGCCATTGCCGCCGTGCATGTCGCGTGACCAGCGGGCAATCTCCAGCGCCTTGCCGCAATTGTTGCGCCGGATGA
>JAXHOJ010000052.1:0-10436 GCA_034519525.1 Gemmobacter sp.
CGTTCTCAGCCGCGGCGCAGACGCCGCAAAGCCTTGCGGCCCCGATGCAGCAGACGCCACAGCCCCACCGGCGCCAGCCCCCGCAAGACCGCCTTCAGACTACGCTTCGGGGCCACGACCTCCTGCCCCGCCCGCAGCCGTTGCGCCAGATCCCGGTGTTTCTTGCGCTCGGCATGGGCCTGCTCGAACAATTTGCCATTGGCGACCAGCCGCAGATAGTCGCGTTCCATGAACGACAGCTTCGCCAGCCGGTTCTGCCCACGCAAAGCGGCCGCCTCGCGCAGCAAGGCGTCCCATTTGTGCAGGAACTCTTCGACAGAATAAGGCGCGACAGAGGCCGGCGCCGCCGCCGCCAGACGTTTGCGCAGCGCCTCATCCGCCATCAGCCGCTCCAGCCCTGCGGCAAAGGCCTCGATGCCGGTGACTGGCCCATCCACCAGAACCCCGTTCACCCCGTCCAGAACCAGACTGTTCACCCCGCTACATTCGGCAAAGGCGATCACCGGCAAACCATGGCTCAGCGCCTCGGTCGCCGCCAGGCCCCAGCCCTCGAAGGCCGAGGGAAAGGCCAGGATCTGCGCCTTCCGCATCCGGGCCGCGACATTCCCGCTATGACCATGCAGCCCGACCCGGTTTTCCAGCCCATATGCGGCAATCAGCTCGGCCAGCCGCGCCTTGCCTTCATTCCAGTCATCGCCGTAAAGATCCAGCCGCCAATCGGGATAGCGGTCTGCAATCCGGGCAAAGGCCTCGATCAGGACATGCTGCTGCTTCTGATGCAGATCATAGCGGGCAACAGACAGGATCACATTCCCCTCGGGGCGCCGCCCCCGCTGATCCGACACATCGGCAAAGCGGCTTTGCCGCGCCACCGGATTGCCGATGACCCGGATCCGCTCTGGCTCAGCGGCCTCCAGCCCGAAATCCTCCACCAGCACATGCACCAGATCGCCATAGCTGCGGATCGCCCCCAGAAAATCGGCCGATCCGAACAGGCTTTCTCGCAGATATGCGCCGAGCTGTTATGTTCCGACAAGACAACCGGAATATCGGTGTCCACCAGGCTGCGCGGCAGCTTGTACAGCGCCCGGCTTGACCCCATCGCGACGGCGACATCCGGCGCCAGCCGCAGGATCAGGCGCCGCAGCGCGGCCTCGTTCTCGGCGGTAAAGGGCGAGGCTTCGCGGAAATAGATCGGCGTATCCGGCCCCAGATCGAACTGATTGTCAGGATCAGGCAGATCTTCGGTGATGATCGAAAAGCGATAGCCCATGGGGCGCAGCCCGGCTGTCAGGCTCTGGATGATCCGTTCGATCCCGCCAATTTTCCAGTAACGCGTATAGATGACGACATGCATGGCGCTTACCCTTCTGCCCGGGGCCAAAGCCCCGCGGCCTGCAACAGCCGACCTGCGGCCTGGCCATCGGGGTCAAAGGCATGAAACCGCGCCCGCACCGCATGATAGGCCGCATCCGGGGCCGCGTTCCCCTGCAACACATCGCGTAGCGCCTGTTCCAGCTGGTCAAAGCGGGTGAGCTCGGCCTCATGCGGCAGGAAGGTTTCCACCCCGTAATTCAATCCCCGCGCCCGGCGATAGCGGGCAATATCGGGCGTATAGAGAAAGGCGGGCCGGTTCAGCAGCATGTAGTCCAGATAGAGGCTGGAATAATCCGTCACCAGCGCATCACACAGCCGCATCAGGATGTTCACATCCGGGATGTCGCCCAGTTGGATCACATGGTCACTCGACAGCGGAAAGCTTTGGCGGTGGCGCACCATGTTGCGATGCATCCGAAAGCCGATGACCGCATCCTGTTCGGCAAACAGCCGATCCAGCCGCTGCAATTCCGGCAGGGTCAGGTCGATCCGGTCCTTGGGATCGCTGCGCCAGGTCGGGGCAAACAGCACCAGCCGCCGCCCGTTCAACCGCTGGCGGATCTTGTCCAGATCGCTGCGGTAATCGGCGGGCAGCGCATGTTCGGGGCAGGCCAGGAAATCATGCCGGGGCAGGCCGGTCAGCTTGATCCGTTCTGGCGCCTCGGGGGCAAAGCTGCGCACCATCGTGGCCTGATCCAGCGCCGAACTGGCCGGAACCGCCCAATAGCGGCTGTGTTCGGCCCCCCAATAGGGTTCCTGCCGCGAGGCGACGGCCAGACCCACGCGCTTGATCGGGATGCCGTGCCAGGTTTGCAGGATCTTGCGGCCCGGATGCAGCGGCAGCCTGCGATAGCCAAAGATGTTGTGCAGGCTGTATCCGGTGACGATCACCCCGGCCTGCATCAGCAGCCGCAGACCCGCCTCGGTTTCCAGTTGCAGGAAAGAGACGTTCTTGCCCTCGGTCAGCACCGCCTGCGGATCGCAGGCCCCATGCAACAAAATCACCTTGCGGATCGCCGGATCGGCCTTGACCGCCTCGAAGATCGCACGCGGGTTGTCCATCGTGTGACGGTCGTAATGGCCCCAGCTTGCAAAGATCCACAGGTTCGGGTCCTTGGCAATGCCCATGTCCAGCGTCGCCAGATCGGCCTCAAGGGCGGCAAGGGCCGGGTCTGGCTGGCCGGGCGGGGGCGATCAGATCGGCCAGCCCCTGCGCCGCGGCATGGGCTGAGGCCGGCGAGATTGGCCATCTTGTGCACGCAGCGCAGGATCTCGGCCAGATCCTCGGGGCTTGCCACGCTGCGCAGATGTGCCAGATAGGCCTGCAATTGGGCGCAGAACTGGCGCTGATCCTCGGGCGGAGCCTCGGCAATCACCTCATCCACCGCGCGCAGGTAATTGCCCAGATTGGCATGGACACAGAAGGGCAGCGGCAGGTTCCAGGCCCGGCGCCGGCTTTGGCTTGCGGCATCCAGATAGGGGCGCTGCGAGGTCAGGCAATCGGTGAAATATTGATGCGCCCGCTTCCAGATCGGTAAAGCCCGTTCCCGTCAGGACAGAGAAGCGCTTGTTATAGGTATAAAGCGCCTCGGGGATCACCACGATCCGGCGGCATTTTTGCAGGATGCGCGGCAGACATTCGGCATCCTCAAAGCAGATGTCGCGAATGGTCAGCCCGTCCAGCAGATGCCGACGATACAGCTTGTTCCACAATTGCGGCTTGAGAAAGGGCAGGGCCCCGGCAGATCGATCGCCCGCAAACAGGCCTCGCCCGACAGAACCCCCGCCGGGCTGCCCGAAACATGGCTGCGATCGGGCCAGGCATAGCGGATGGCGCATTGCACCAGATCGGCGTCTTCAGCCTCCAAGGCCGCTTGCATCTCGCTCAGGAAATCGGGTTCCAGAAAATCGTCCCCGTCCAGAAAGGCGATCAGTTCCCCCTGCGCTGCCGCAATTCCGGCCATGCGTGCGCTGCCCGGTCCGGGCGCGCTATGGCCAATGCGCAACCGCGGCTCTTTCTCTCGGCCACGTCTTGCAGGAGGCGCAATGTCTCATCCGAAGACCCGTTCTCGATGCAGAGGATCTCCAGATTGCGATAGAGCTGCCGCCGCACCGTTTGCAGGCTGGCCCGGATCGTCGCGGCCACATTGTGACAGGGGATGATGACACTGATGAGCGGCAAAGGCGCGTCGGTACGGATATGACTTTGCATCGGCTATCTTTTCATTGACGGCAAGACCGCGGCCCCAAAAGCCCAAACCGCCCTTTACCCAAAGGGCAGGGTTCAAAAGGACACGTCCGGTATAAGTGCCTGCCGGTCCCATTTTCGGGACAGGCTGTCAAGCTTGCCCCCCCTGCCGGAGAGGCGGCCTGAGGCCCTGTCCGGGGCCATCGGCAAGGCCACGCCGAAACGGCAACCGCAAGAAGGGGGCGCCTTACAGACCTGCGCCCCGCACCAGCGCCAGAAAACCGCGCAGCGCCTCGGCCTGATAGGCGGCGGGGGCAAATTGGGGGCTCGGCACCTGGCCTGCCACCACGGCCTGCATCGCGTCGGTCAGGCCCTCGACCGAGTTTTCGACCAACATGCCGCCCCGCCCTTCCAGCACGCCACGATTGCCCTCGATATCGGTGGCAATGATGGTCTTGCCCAGGATCAGCGCCTCCAGCAGCACCATCGGCTGCCCCTCATGGTTGGAGGACAGCACAAAACAATCGGCCCGTTTCAGCAAGGGATAGGGATTGGCCACATAGCCCACGGCAGCAGAACCCGCCCCTCCAGCCGCAGGTCGCGGATCTGCTGTTCCAGCGTCAGACGCAGCGGCCCTTCGCCCAGAATGACCAGCCGCGCCCGCGGTGTCGTGTGCAACAGGCGCTGAAAGGCATGGATCAGCTTGGCATGATCCTTTTCGATCGACAGCCGCCCGATCGACAGAAAGACCGGTCGAGCCCCACCGAAGATCCCGGCCAGATCCTCGGGCGGGGCAGCTTCGGCCAGATGTGTCACCTGCGCGATGTCCAGCATGTTGTCGATGGGCACAAAGCGCTCGGGCGGAATGCCGAAGGTTGGCGCCAGATTGGTCCGGTTCAGCGCAGATGTATGACGCGACACCGAGGCGATCACGTCAAAGCGCGACAGGGTCTCGAAATTGCGCACCAGTTCGGGGAAACGGGTGGTGAATTCCAGCAACATCTGGTTGTGCAGCACCGCGATGCGCCGCACCCCCGGCCCGGCCGAGGCCAGCACATCCTGAAAGAACGTGTCATAGCCCGAATAGGACACGACCGTATCCACCTTGGCCCCGCCCATGATCCGCCGATATTCGCGGCCATGGAACCGTGCCAGAACCTCTGCGCGCTCGCCCTCCAGCGGGCCGGACCAGCGCGTGCTTTGCTGCTTGCGCAGATAGCCTTCCTCAAAGCTTTCCACCGCATAGCCAAAGCGCGGCACATAGGCGGCACCGATCTCCAGCTTGTCGAACTGTTCGCGGCGGTCGCGGTCGTTTTCCGGGCCTGCCGGGCTGAACAGGGTCACCAGTCGGCAGGGGCTGTCGCGCAGCGCATGATGCAGGTTCACAAAGGCCGTGGTGATGCCATTGGAATGGAGACTGCCCGGATGGATCAACACATTGGTCTTGTCATCCAGATGCTCCACCCGTGCCTCGGGCGCATCATCAAAGAAGAAGGCCGCCGTGCGGGCACAGGCCTGGCCATCCTCATGCGGGCAGAACCGGGCGCGGGCGGCCTCATAGCCGTCCAGCCGCAGATCGGGCGCGCGGGCCAGCTCGGTCAGCGTCTTCACCAGCGCCGCATGGCTGCGCACCTTCAGCCCCGGCATGTCCTCGATGGGGAAATACATCCCCCGCTCGGCCTCATAGGCCTCTTCGTCATAGACATAGAGGATGATCGGCTTGTTGCGCGGGATGAAGTCGAAGAAGATGCTGGAATAATCGGTGATCAGAATATCGGTGATCGCCAGCACCTCGTTGCTTTCGATCTCCTTGGGGACGACCGTGCAGCCCAGATCCAGCCCCGACAGCAGATCCTCCAGGCTATGCCCGCGGAAGATCACATCCACATCCTTGGGAAAGCCCTTGATCTCCTGCACCAGGCGATCGGTATCAAAGGCCACATCACTGAGGGTGCCGCGCCGTGGGCGCATAGAACACCACGCGGCGCTGCCCCGACAGGCCCAGCTTTTGCAGGATCTCGCGCCGGCGCCCCGCATCCAGCGACAGGGTCCGGTCAATCCGCGGATAGCCGGTTTCGCCCAGACGGCCCGCATAGACCCCGCGCAGATCGTAATCATCCAGATAGACCTGGGTCGTATGCGGATTGGGGCTGATGATATGGGTCGCTTGCAGGAAATTGCGCTGCGTGCGCTTGTGATCAAAGAACTTGTATTTCTGGCGCTTGCCCAGGGTCTTCAGCGGCGCTGGGTGCCAGGTGGCCAGGTATTTCTGTCCCTCGCGCCGGATGAAGTAATAGGGAAAGCCGCTGTTGTTCACCAGATATTCGCAACTGGCGATGGCGCGCAGATAAAGATCGCTTTCCCGCTGCACCAGCACGACCTGCGGATCCAGCCGCACATCATCGGGCGCATCCTGCGGGTTGTTGCAGGTCCAGACATAGCTGAACCCGTCAAAGGCGCGGATCGCTGCGCATGATGGCGATACAGCGCATAGGGGTTGCAGGTCAGGCTGTGGCCATTGAAGCTTTCAAACAGGATGCTGCGCGGCCGGATCGGCAGCACATCCAGATATTCGGCATAGCTGTTCAGCAACTTGCGCAGATCGGTGCGCTTGGCGGTGGCCTCGTTCAGACCATGGGGCTGTTGCAGCACCCGGAAGCTGCGGAAAGCCTCGCAGGCCTCGGCGGGGCGCCCGGCAAAGGCCAGCGCGCGGCCAAGCGCGTAATACAGCTTCAACTGTGGGGTCTGCTGCGGGCGACGGCGGCGGCGTGATAGCGGGCCGCCCCCTCCCAATCCTGCGTGGCCTCGCAGACATAGCGGGCATAATGCGACAGGCTGCTGGGGGTGATCCCCGGCGTGCAGCCCTGCATCCGCTTGAGAATATCGCCCTGAAGGCCCTGGCGGAACCGGTCGGTCAGGCCCTGATCGGCAGGGGCGGCCGCCCCTGGGGCCTGCGGGCGCAGACATGCCAGCGCCGGATGATCCAGATCCCCGATCAGGCCGGGGGGCAGATCGGGATCGGGTTGCAGATGCAGGAAAGCCAGACAGGCGGCGCGGGTCTCGCCCGCCTTTTCCAGCACATAGGCCAGACGGTAAACCCAATAGGCCGTGTGCTTTTCGGCATGGCGCACCGCCATGGCATAGGCCTCGGCCGCTTGCGGGTATTTACCCTGACGTTCGCGCACAAAGCCCAGGCGGAAATTCCAGTTGCCGATGCGCGGCATCAGCAGCACCGCCATGCCATAATGCAATTCGGCCTCGGCCCAGTCATAGCAGCGATCCCAGGCCATGCGCAAACCCGGTAATGCAATTCGGCCTCGGGGCGGGCCTGATCGGCGATCGAGGCGCTATAGGCCAGCGCCGCATCACGCCAATAGCCGCGTTCCTGATGAAAGACGCCAATGCCGAAACTGGCGGAATTCAGTTTGCTGTCAGCCTCGATCGCGCGGGCATAGGCCTGCTGTGCCGCCACCGGATCGGGTGGGCCATCATGGCCCGGCGTTTCCAGCACATAGCCCAGAAAGTAATGCCATTGCGCGGGCACAGCCTTGCCCTTCAGCGCAATGGCCCGTGCATAGGATCGCGCCGCCGCGCAATGCCAGCGCATGTTTTCCTGCGCCTGTCCCAGCCGGAACCAGTGGTCGGCCTGTTCCGGCACGGCCAGACTGGTCAGCCGTTCCAGCGCGATGATCTCTTGCCACCACTTGTTCTGGGCTTGCAGGCTTTTGGCCAGAGCATCGTAATTGTCGGGGTCTTCGCCATTATAGGCGATCAACTGGGTTGCCGTGCGCTCGGCCTTGGCCCAATTCTTTTGCGCCAGATGGTCGTCCACCTCGCGACGCAGCACCGCCACCCCCGGAAAGGACGGCACCGGCGCCGCCACGGCCGTCAGCGCATCCAGCACATGTGCCGCCGCACTGCCGCCCCGGTAATTGGCCAGAAACTCGTCCATGAACAGATCGACATCGGGGCCGGGCTGGCTGGGCGGGGCCTCCAGCAGGGCCAGCAACTCCTCGGGCCGGTCGGGATGCAGGCCGATCCGATGTTTGAGCACATGGCCCTCGGCACTGGTCGAGGCGTGATCGATCAGCAACGCCCCAAACAGCCAGCGCGGAAAGATCACCGGCTTGCCAAGCGCCCAGGCCTCATAAATCACCGAACTGTAATCCGAGATGACCAGATCGGCATCCAGAAAACTCGCGCCCGATGGGGAAACTTGCTGTAGCGCTGCGCCGGATGGGGCACATGGCGCAGATCGCAGCGCTTGCGCAACAGGGCGCGGAGCGCGGCAATGCTGCCATCATCCAGCCCCATGCGCCGGCCCTTGCCATCCAGCCAATTGCCACTGCTGGGCGCCAGCAGCACCGTCAGCCCATGGCCGCCGCGCCGCTTGCGCACATGGCTGCGCTGCATCTCGCGCAGATGATCCACCCGCAGCGATCCGGCCATTGTCAACATGCCCACGCTTTCGGCAATGTCAGGCACCGCTTTCAGCCGCTGCGCGTGCCAGCGCCCCGGCACCAGAATATGCTCGAACCGCGCATAGCGATTGCGCCCGCTGGCATCGCGCGCCAGATGCAGGCCCCGATCCGCCAGCAACAAGGGCATGAAAGCATCCGCCGCCAGACCCGGCAGGAAAGACAGGGTCTTGGCCAGATCGCCGCCGGGCAGATGGAAATCATGGCCCGCCGATTGCCGCCGCAGGGTCTACCGTTAATTCGCGCTGCAACAGATGCTGTGTCCAGCCCCCGCCTGCGCAGGTTTCCAGCCGAAAGGTTCCGCCTTGCGCGGCGTGAATCTGAAGGGGGGTAAAGGGAAAAATATACTTGTGCGCCAAAGCCTTCCAGCCAAGGTGCCCAGAAGCGCGAACTGTCTGTGCCAGGGGGGTCGGGGTCAGGTCTGGTGGGCATAGGTGCTTCATGTAGAGAAACTTCGGTCGTATTGGCAAATGCCGGAATATGCAACGATAATAGCGGACCATATCCTGCCGCCAAATGATTATCCAGCCATCAGATGCCCTTCGGGCGTTTCTATGCCACCGCCTGTCTTAAGCGCTTCCGCCGCAGGGTTGAAACAGGCCGAAGGCCGCGTTAGCCTTTTGCGCATAGCGTTTTGATGATTTTATTTTGCAAACCTTTCTTTCCATGACACGAGCGGGGGCCTCATGTCGATCAGAATTGAAACTGATGCCGAGGGCAAAACGCGGGTCCATGTCGCGGGCAGCGGGATCTTTGACGAGTTCAGCGGCAAAGGCTTGAAATTTTTATCCGCACTATCAATCCGTCGCAGATTTCCTCGCCCGTAGCGATTATACGGCCGCTGGGTAAGTCTGGGCGGGGACCATTCCGAAAAGTCTGGGTGTACTGAGTACACGGAGCTTTGAACAGGCCCCCCGGTCGTGCAGCGTTGCATGAATTCGATCCGCTGGCACACCCAGGACGGCGAATTGATCGAACTCACGTCAGCCAATATCGCCGATCATGTCACCCTGCCCGATCACATCCTGCCATAAAAGGGGATCTCCATGCCCATCTATCCGAGCATCCTGCGCGTATTCTTGCTGACCCGGCATGGTAGCCCTGGATGCGATACCACCTGCCCTGGCAGCCCAACCCTTGGCCGTCTGCGTGACATCGTGCTGGATACCGACAACCCCGAAGCCTATGTAAGTCGAATTTCTTTGTCTTTTCCACTGAAGAACTTCATCTCGAACTGGTTCTTGATGTCTTCGGCCGGGCATATCGTGCCTACCGCTGCTGCGCGACTATTTATGCTGGTACTGGGGGCAGGACCGAAACGGCGAGGCTACCATTGGTTCCACGCTGGTACTGGCATTATGTTCAGAACGCGCAGTTTCGTTCCGGTCTGCGGACCGGACACCCCGGCTTCCAGCTCGGGGCGGGCGCATTTCCTGCAACGATGCTTTGACCGGCCCCATGACAAGGACGAGTTGAAGATGATCTGGGCCGCCTTCGCCCGTCCAAAAGCTGACCTACAAGCATAGCCCGCCCCGCAAGCGGCGGGGATCTATACCTATTGGGATTATGTCAACGCGCTGTCCGGTTGCTGTAATCAACCCTGCCGATCTGGCCCCGGTGCGGGTCAGCCGGGTCTCTGCTGCGCGGGTCTCTGGTGCCCCAATCTGGGCCTGCGCCTGCGGCAGGATCTGGCGCAGCCATTGCGCCGCCTGGGCACAGCCCTCCATGATGCCCGGCGCCTGTGTCTCAGGGGTTTTTGGCGCCGCCGGCCTGCGCCCTCTGCCGCAACGCCGCCAGCGCAGGCCAGCAGATCGGCCACAGCCGAAGTACCGCCAGATGCAACACCCGGCCGCCCTGCTCCTGCAAGTCCGCCCTGAAAGCGCAGCACCATCGCCGGCTTCACCACCGCCGCCCGCACCAAAAGCTGTGCCGCCTCGGGGTCATCGCTGCGATCGAGGATCAGCGGGCGGGCGGGCGGAAGGTCTTGTCGGCGATCTCTCCGCCCAGGGCCAGCAGATGCAGCCGCAAGGGGCGCCCCGCCGCATCCAGAGGGCAGATCACCGACAGAGGCGCGCAACAGATCCGGCGCCAAATTGGCCCGGTCGCGCAGCGCCATCCAGGATCAGATCCGGCTTTGGCTGCCAAAACGCCCTGTCAAAAACCGCCTCTGCACCGAAATACTGGCGCAAAACCCGGTTTCGGTAGCGATCCCTGTGCCAGGCGCCCGCCGATCAGACCGGCCCATGGCCGCCTCGTAGGGCAGATCGGCGGGCGTTTCCGTCAACCCAGGCCTGCCGGTTTGCAGGATGCACGGCCCGTCGCGCGCATAGGCGCCGGGGGCAGGGGGCCATCGACCACCAGCGCCGCCAACCTGATGCAGCAATACGTAACTG
>JAXHOJ010000053.1:0-18349 GCA_034519525.1 Gemmobacter sp.
ATTGCAATCTCCTCCATCTGGCAGGGTATCCCCGCAGATGATTAATATCCACCAGCACCAGCGGCATATGACCTGTGATAAGCAGGCGGCGGCAGAGTTGCCAAAACCTCAACGCGGATGGATCTTTGCCGCAAACAGCCCGGCGCAGGGCGGGGTTGAAAAAATCCGGAGCTTGATGCCGGTTTGCCGGAATTCCGCCGCAACCGGCCATTTTGCCGCAGCATCTGATCCAGATCAGATACGCATTTCGGAAACCGGATTAGCGTCAGCGCAACAGCCACAGCCGGATATGCCATGCGTCTGACCACCCGCACCAACCTTGCCTCGCGCGTGCTGATGTTCTGCGGCGTCAATGCAGGCCGCACCGTCCGCTCTGCCGAGATTGCCGCCACCTGCAACGCATCGGAAAACCATCTGGCGCAGGTGATCCATCAGCTGCAGCACAATGGTTTCGTGCGCACCCTGCGCGGGCGCGGCGGCGGGCTGAGCCTGGCGCGGGCGCCCGAGGCGATCTCGATGGGGGCGGTGTTCCGGGTGTTCGAGGCGGGCCTGCCCTTTGCCGAGTGTTTTTCGGCAGAGAGCAACACCTGCCCGCTGACCGAAAGCTGCCGGTTGCGCAGTTTCATCGCCCGCGCGGTCGAGGCGTTCTATCACGAGATGGATATGGTCACGCTGGATGATCTGATCCGGGGCAATTGCGGGCTGCACAGCCTGTTGGCGATGGAAGAACGGCTGATGCAGCCAAACTGCCCCGCCACAGACGGCGCGGACCAGCCCATGGCCGCCATACCCGCCGCCTAGCGGGCGGCAAGCGCCTGAACAGCGGGCGCCGGGGTCAGGGATGGATGATCCACCAGAATGATCGCGGGATTGCGCAGGCCCGCCTGGCGGATGGCCCCCGCCAGCCCGGCCAGCCCGCAGCGCAGCACCTGTTCGCGCCCGGTTCCGGCATGGCTGATCGCAGTCACGGCGGTATCGGGCGGCAGGCCCCCGGCCAGCAGATCCGCCTCGACCGCGTCGATGCGATGCACCGCCATGTAAAGCGCCAGTCGCGTACCCGGCGGCATCCCCTGCGCCAGCCCGGATACCGCGCCCCCGGCCTCGGCGGTACCGGTGGCGATCAGCAGCCGGTCAAAGCGGCCACGTTCCGTCAGCGGTGCGCCCAGTGCGGCGGCGGCGGCAGAGGCGGCGGTGATGCCCGGCACGATTTCCACGGCGATACCCGCGTCGCGGGCGGCGGCCAGTTCCTCGCCCGCGCGGCCAAAGATCGACGGATCGCCGGATTTCAGCCGCACCACCGCCAGACCCTGACGCGCGGCGGCGACAATGGCCGCGTCGATCCGGGGCTGCTGCCAGCCCGGCCCGCCCGGTGTCTTGCCCACATCCACCCGGCGGCAGTGCGGCGGGATCAGCGCCAGCACTTCGGCAGAGACCAGCCGGTCATGAAACACCACATCCGCCGCCATGATCCGCGCCAGCGCCCGGCCCGTCAGCAGATCGGCGGCGCCGGGGCCTGCGCCCACCAGGCTGATGCGGCCCTGCCCGGCGGGTTCTGCCGTTTGCGGATCAAGGCGGGTCGGATCGGGGTGCAGGGTCATTCGGCAGCCTCTTTCATCGGCAGATGCAGCGCGACCAGACGCGCAATTTCGGGGCGGCAGGAGCCGCAGTTGCTGCCCGCCTTCAGCGCGTTGCCAACCTCGGCCACGCTGACGCATTGCCCCGAGGCGATGGCCCCGGCGATGGTGTTCACCCCCACGCCAAAGCAGGAACAGACGATGGCGCCCGGATCGGGCCGATCCGCCCCCGGCTGGCCCGAAAGCACATCCGCCCCCGCTGTGGCACCGATCATCCCGGTCAGCCAGTTGCGCGCCACGGCCACAGGTTCGGGGGAAACGAATAGCGCGGCGACCAGCTGACCGTCCTGCACGAAGGCCACGCGGAACCGGCCACGGCTGCGATCTTCGTAAACCAGCGCTTCGGCATCGTGGCCAAGCCCGAACAGCGCGCGGGCCTGGGCCTGCCAGTCCTGCGGCGCCACCAGCCCGGCCAGTTCGGCACGCATCCCGCCGCCTTCGGTGGGGGCAATCGCCCAATAGTCGCAATCGGGGCGGAAGGGCTGCGCCGCGATGGCAAAACCATGCCAGCGCGCGGCGAAAGGCGCGATGGCCACCGCCGCTGCCTTGCTTTCCGGCTGGCCTGAAACCGGATCGGTAATGCCCGCCACCAGCGCATCAATGCGGCCCGTGGGCGCGGTTTCCCCGGTCCAGTGCATCGGCGCGAAGGGATTGCCCGGCGCCACGCGATCCGTCACCAGCACGCGCAGCACGGCGCGGCCCTGCGGCGAGGTCACTTCGGCCAGGCTGGCCGGGGCCAGCCCCAGCCGCCGCAGCATCCGAGGGGTGCAGTTCCAGAAACGGTTCCGCCAGATGCGCGCCCAGACGCGGGGCAAGGCCGGTGCGCGTCATCGTATGCCACTGGTCGCGGATGCGGCCGGTGTTCAGGCGGAAGGGATGTTCCACGCTCAGCGCCTGCGGCGCGCGCGGGGTAACGGGCAGCATGCGGGCGCGGCCATCGGGGGTATGAAACCGCCCCTGCCCGAAGAACCGCCCACCCTGCTGCCGCGCATTGGCGGGCCAGAGAAAGGGGCGCAGCGTGTCATATTCCGCATCGGTGATGGCGGCATGGTCGGAAATGTCGAAATCGCTGCCCAGAGCGCCCGCCACGCCGGAAAGCGCGGCATATTCGGCAAATATTTCCGCCGGGCTTGCCCAGTCAAACCCGGCAAAGCCCATGCGCCGTGCGACCTGTGCCAGCGCCCACCAATCGGCCTTTGCCTGCCCCGGCGCCGCGCGGAACGGCCGCTGGCGGCTGATCCGGCGTTCGGAATTGGTCACCGTGCCGTCCTTTTCACCCCAGCCGGTGGCGGGCAGCAGCACCTGCGCCAGCCGCGCGGTATCGGTTTCCGCCACGATGTCTGACACCACGACGAAATCGCAAGCCGCGATGGCCTTCGCCACCCGGTCGGCATCGGGCATGGTGACGGCAGGGTTGGTGTGGATGATCCACAGCGCCTTGATGCGCCCCTCCTCCACCGCGCGGAACATGTCGACCGCCTTCAGCCCCGGCTTTTCCGCCATGGCGGGTGCAGCCCAGAAGCCCTGCACGGCGGCGCGATGCGCGGGGTTTTCGATCTCCAGATGGCAGGCCAGCATATTGGCCAGCCCGCCCACCTCGCGCCCGCCCATGGCATTGGGCTGGCCGGTCATGCTGAACGGCCCCATGCCGGGGCGGCCGATGCGGCCGGTGGCCAGATGGCAGTTGAGGATGGCGTTGACCTTGTCGGTGCCGCTGGCGGATTGGTTGACGCCCTGCGAATAGAGCGTGACCACCTTTTCCGTGCCCGCCCACAGCTGCAGAAAGGCCGCCAGATCGGCGGGGGCCAGCCCGGTGGGGTGATCGGCGGCAGCGCGGGCGGCCTCAAGCGCGGCGTCCAGCCCGCTGACATTCTGCAGGAAGGCGCCATCCAGATGGCCCTGATCGGCCAGATGCAGCAGCAGCGCATTGAACAGCGCGGCATCGGCACCGGGGGCCAGCGCCAGATGCAGGTCGGCACCGTCGCAGGTCGCGGTGCGGCGCGGGTCGATCACCACCAGCTTCATGTCGGGCCGCGCGGCGCGTGCCGCCACCAGCCGCTGATACAGCACCGGATGGCACCAGGCGAGGTTCGATCCGACCAGCACCACCAGATCGGCCTGTTCCAGGTCCTCATAGAGCCCGGGCACGGTATCGGTGCCGAAGGCGCGCCTGTGCCCCGCCACCGACGAGGCCATGCAGAGCCGCGAATTGGTGTCGATATTGGCCGAGCCGATGAAGCCCTTCATCAGCTTGTTGGCGACATAGTAATCCTCGGTCAGCAATTGGCCCGAGACATAGAAGCGCCACCGAATCCGGCCCATGCGCGGCGATGGTGTCGCGGAACTTCTGCGCCACCAGATCGAGGGTTTCCTCCCAGCCCGCCGCGCGCCCCTGAATACGCGGCACCAGCAGGCGGCCCTCCAGCGTGACGGTTTCGCCCAGGGCCGAACCCTTGGAGCAGAGCCTGCCGAAATTCGCCGGGTGATCGGGGTCGCCCGCGACGGTCAGCGCCGCTCGCCCATCGCGGCGGGCCAGCACCCCGCAGCCGACCCCGCAATAGGGGCAGGTGGTGCGGATTTCGCCGGCACCCCCCCCCCCCCGGGGGGGGCCCCGGGGGGGCAGTCGCCGCCGCGTCATGCCGCGCCGTCCGGCAGCAGATCGCGCGTCCATCAGGATGCGGCCCGCCGTCGACCCGCACGGCGATAGGTGTCGCACCCGCGCCCGTCGTCGGCGCCCTGCGCCCGCCCGGTGCCCATGTCGAACACCCAAGCATGCAGCGGGCAGGTGACGGATGTGCCATGCACGATGCCTTCGGACAGCGGGCCGCCCTTGTGCGGGCAGCGGTCATCCAGCGCAAACACCGCATCATCGGCGGCGCGGAACACCGCCACGCAGCCCGCGCGCGTCTTTACCACCCGCCCACCTTCGCGCGGAATATCCGCCAGCGGGCCAATGTCGATCCAGGTTTCATGGGACATGTTCATTCCGCAGCCTCGCGCGTCAGATCGGCCATCGGGCGCCCAATCGGCGCTCGCCGGCCGCTGCGCGTGTTCGGCCCAGGGGTCGATGCCGATAGATCGACTGGCGAGCTTCGAACCGGTCATACCAGCGCGCGGCGGTTTTCCAGATCGGCCACCACCTGCGCCTTGCACCAGTCCAGCCCCACCTTGGCCACCCATTTGTAGATGCGGTGCAGATAGCGGCTGTTTTCGCGGTACAGCTGCACGAAGGCGGCGATCACCTCCATCGCCTCTTCTTCGGTGGCGACGGTGCACAAAAGCTCCGTCTCCTTCACATCCATGCCCGCCGCCCCGCCGACGCGAGATCTCGATAGCCGCTGTCGACGCAGACCACGCCCACATCCTTGCAGGTCGCCTCGGCGCAGTTGCGCGGGCAGCCGGACACCGCCAGCTTGACCTTGGCGGGCGTCCATGACCCCCAAAGCAGCTTTTCCAGCTTGATGCCCAGCCCGGTGGAATCCTGCGTGCCAAAGCGGCAAAATTCGGTGCCCACACAGGTTTTCACCGTGCGCAGGCCCTTGGAATAGGCATGGCCCGAAACCATCCCGGCAGCGTTCAGATCGGCCCAGATGGCGGGCAGATCTTCCTTCTTGACGCCCAGCAGGTCGATGCGCTGGCCGCCCGTCACCTTGACCGTCGGCACGGCGTATTTGTCGGCGGCATCGGCAATGGCGCGCAGCTCGGCGGGCGTGGTGATGCCGCCCCACATGCGCGGCACCACCGAATAGGTGCCGTCCTTCTGGATGTTGGCGTGGTTGCGCTCGTTGACGAAGCGCGCCTGCCGGTCGTCGCGGTACTCCAGCGGCCAGTCGGCCAGCAGGTAATAGTTCAGCGCCGGGCGGCACGAGGCGCAGCCGCCGACCGTCTTCCAGCCCAGTTCCTGCATCACCGCCGGAATGGATTTCAGCCCCTGCGCCTTGATCAGCCGCCGCACGTCTTCATGCGTGTGATCGGTGCATTTGCACATCGGCTGTGCTGCGGGCATCACGAAACTGTCGCCCAGCGTCACCGCCAGAACCTGTTCCACCAGCCCGGTGCAGGTGCCGCAAGAGGCACTCGCCTTGGTGCTGGCGCGCACCAGATCCAGCGTCGTGGCGCCGGCCTCGATGGCCGACACGATCTTGCCCTTGCAGACGCCGTTGCAGCCGCAGATCTCCGCCTCAGGCGGCAAGGCTGCAACGGCCGCCATAGGGTCCGCTTTGGTCCCCCCGGCGAAGCCCGGCCCGAAGATCAGCGTATCGCGCATCTCGGTGATATCGGTGCCATCCTTGATCAGGCCGAAGAACCAGCTGCCATCGGCGGTATCGCCATACATCACGGCACCGATCAGCCGCTCGCCTTCCAGGATCAGGCGTTTGTAGATGCCGCGCCCCGGATCGCGGAACACGATATCCTCGCGCCCCGGGCCTTCGGCGAAATCGCCCGCGCTGAACAGATCGCAGCCGGTGACCTTCAGCTTGGTCGCGGTCTGGATCGGGCGGAAGACCGCCGGTTGATCGGCCAGCGTGGCCGCCAGAACCTTGGCCTGATCGTAGAGCGGCGCGACAAGGCCGAACAGCTGCTTGTCGTGTTCGACACATTCGCCGATGGCGAAGACCGACGGGTCGGATGTCTGCAGCTGGTAGTTCACCACGATGCCGCGGTTCACCTCCAGCTGCGCATCATTGGCCAGCCGGGTTTCCGGGCGGATGCCCACCGCCATGCAGACCAGATCGGCGCCATAGACGGTGCCATCCTCCAGCAGCACGGCCTCTACCCGGTCCTTGCCCAGAATGGCCTTGGTGGCACCCTTGCAATGCACGGTGATGCCCCGCGCCTCCAGCGCCTTTTGCAGCAGATAGCCGGCCGCCGGGTCGAGCTGGCGTTCCATCAGATGGCCCATGAGGTGGATCACGGTCACCTCGGCCCCGCGCAGCTGCATCCCCGCAGCTGCCTCCAGCCCGAGCAGCCCGCCGCCGATCACCACGGCCTTGGCGCCGGGTTTCGCCCCCGCGATCATGGCATGGGTGTCTTCCAGATCGCGATAGGCACAGACGCCCGGCAGATCCTTGCCCGGCACCGGGATGATGAAGGGCGCCGATCCGGTGGCGATCACCAGCTTGTCGTAAGGCACACCGCCCTGGTTGGAATAGACGACCTTCCGCTCGCGGTCGATCTTCACCACCGGCTCGCCAAAGCGGCAATCGACGCCCTGCGCTTCATACCAGTCGGCATCATGGGTCACGATTTCCGCATAGGTCTTTTCGCCCGAAAGCACGGGTGACAGCATGATGCGGTTATAGTTGCCACGCGGTTCGGCGTTGAACAGCGTCACGTCATAGCGGCCGGGGGCCTGTTCGAACAGATGTTCCAGCATCCGGCCCGAGGCCATGCCAGCCCCGATGATTACCAGTTTCTCAGCCACTCATGCGTGCATCCTTCTTGGTGCTGGCGCCATGTTCATATTCTTCAAGAAAATCCAAGACTTCCTGCCGGTAGTGCCAGTAATCCGGGTGATCCAGCAGCGCCTTGCGGGTGCGCGGGCGTGGCAGCTTCACATCCGTGATCTTGCCGATGGTGGCGCGCGGGCCGTTGGTCATCATCACCACGCGGTCGGCCAGCAGAATGGCCTCGTCGACATCATGGGTGACACAGATCGCCGTCACCTGCGTGCGCGACCAGACCTCCATCAGCACTTCCTGCAGTTCCCAGCGGGTCAGGCTGTCCAGCATCCCGAAGGGTTCATCCAGCAAGAGCAGCTTGGGCGACAGGGCGAAGGCGCGGGCGATCCCCACCCGTTGCCGCATCCCGTTCGACATGTCGGCGGCGGATTTATCCATGCTGTCGGCCAGACCCACACGTTCAAGGTAATATTCCACCACCTCCTGCCGTTCGGCCTGCGTGGCCTTGGGATAGACCTTGTCCACCCCGATCGCGACATTCTCTTTCGCGGTCAGCCAGGGGAACAGGTTGGGCGACTGGAACACCACGGCGCGTTCCGGGTCTGCCCCTTCCACATGATAGCCATCCAGCTTGATCGCGCCCTTGGAGATGGCGTTCAGCCCGGCGGTCATGGTCAACACGGTGGATTTGCCGCAGCCAGAATGGCCGATCAGGCTGATGAACTCGCCCTTCTTCAGGGTCAGGTTGAAATCCTCCACCACGGTCAGCGGGCCTTTCGGCGTGGCATAGACCTTGTGCAGCTGCGAAAACTGCAGATAGCGCGCATCGGTGGCGCTTTCGGCGGCTTTGGCATAGGCGCCGGGCAGCGCGTGGCGCGGGGTCACATCCGGCAGGCGGCGGGTTTCCGGCGTCTTGGCGGCGATGCCCACATCCATCAGATAGGCGGTGACAGCGGCGCGCAGCGCCTTGAAGGCGGGGGCTTCGTTCATCATCACCCGGTCACGCGGGCGTGGCAGATCGACCTTGAACACCTCGCCCAAAGTGCCATCGGGGTTCAGGCAGGCGATGCGGTCGGCCAGCACCAGCGCCTCGTCCACATCATTGGTGATAAGAACGACGGTGCGGCGGTCATTGCGCCAGATTTCCTCGATTTCCGCGGCCACATTGGCGCGGGTCAGCGCATCCAGCGCCGACAGCGGCTCGTCCATCAGCATGACCTCGGGCTGCATCGCCAGCGCGCGGGCCACCGCCACCCGCTGCCGCATCCCGCCCGAAAGCTCGGCCGGCTTGCGGTCTGCGGCATGGGCCAGACCGACCATGGCGATGTATTTCGCCACCAGTGCGGCACGTTCGGCGCGGGTCTTGCCCTTGTGCACGGCATCCACCGCCAGGGCGATATTGCCCTGCACCGACAGCCAGGGCATCAGCGCATAGGACTGGAACACCAGCCCGCGTTCCGGGCCCGGGCCTTCAACTTTCGCCCCTTTGAACAGCACCTCGCCCCGGTCGGGCTTTACCAGCCCGGCCATCAGGTTGATGAGCGTGGTCTTGCCCGAGCCGGAAAAGCCGAGGATCGCCAGAAACTCGCCCTCCTGCACCTCAAGATCCAGGTGGCGCAGAACCGGATGGCTAGCATAGCCCTTGGAAACATTGCGGAATTCAAGAATACCCATGATGCTCACCGGTTGTTGGTAAAGGTGAAGGCGGATTGCAGCGCATACATCACCCGGTCCAGCAGGAAGCCGATGATGCCGATGGTGAAGACCGCAACCATGATCCGCGCCAGCGACTGGCTCGACCCATTCTGGAATTCATCCCAGACGAATTTGCCCAGACCGGGGTTCTGCGCCAGCATTTCGGCGGCGATCAGCACCATCCAGCCCACACCCAGCGACAGCCGCAGCCCGGTAAAGATCAGCGGCAGCGCCGAGGGCAGCACCAGCCGGGTGATCTTGGTCCAGGGCGACAGTTTCAGCACCTTGGAGACATTGACCAGATCCTTGTCGATCGAGGCCACGCCCAGCGCGGTATTGATGAGCGTGGGCCACAGCGAACAGAGCGTGACCGTGATGGCCGAGATGACGAAACTTTTCGACAGCGCGCCCTCGCCGCCCACATAGACCGCCGAGACGACCATGGTGACGATGGGCAGCCAGGCCAGCGGCGACACGGGTTTGAAGATCTGCACGATGGGGTTGATGGCGGCATTGGCGGTGGGCGACAGCCCCGACACGATGCCCAGCGGCACGGCCACGGCAGTGGCCACCAGAAAGCCGAAGAATACGGTCTGGATGCTGGTCCAGATCTGCGCGTAATAGGTGGGCTTGCCGGTATAGGCGCGGTCCTTCACCTGATCGGCCTTGCCTTCGGCAATCAGCGCGGCATTGCGTTCGTCCTGTTTGGCGTAGAATTCGGCCTCTTTCACCTTGGCGGCCTGCGCATCCTCATGCAGCACCACCACCTGTTCCAGCACCGCCACCGGCCCGGGAATGGCGCCCAGCGAGGTCTGCACCATCGGCGCGAGTGCAGCCCAGATCGCCAGGAAGGCGGCAATCGCCACCACCGGCACGCCCAGCAGCCGCCAGATCTGGCCCAGCTGGCCCCTGGGGTTATCCCCCGCGATCAGCCGCAGGATCGGGGTGACAAAGGGCAGGCCCAGAACCTTGAACCAGCCATCCAGCCGGTTGATGCGGGCACTGCGGCGGGCGGCGCGGGCGTCACGGGCAGCGGCCGCATCCTTGAGTGTGGTGGGGTCGATGGCGGTCATCTCGCGCAATCCTCGATTGATGGCTGGGGGCTTTGGCCCGGGCGGTCTGTCACCCGGGCCAAAGCGCGGGGGATCAGTTGACGGCGCCGCCGGAAACCGTCTGGCCGGTTTTCAGGCCGATGGTCAGGCTGTCGATATAGGCGTTGGGGGTCTTGCCGTCGTAAGTGACGCCGTCGATGAATTCGGCAGTGGGTTCGCGATAGCCATCGGCATCGAAATCGAACATCTCGGCGCTGGCCTTGCCTTCGGCGATCAGCGCTTCGGCGGCCAGCTTGTAAAGATCGGGCTTGTAGACGGCCTTGGCGGTTTCATCATACCAGCCATCCGGCTTGTCTTCGCCAATCTGGCCCCAGCGGCGCATCTGGGTCAGATACCAGACCGCATCCGAATAATAGGGGAAGGTGGCGTTGTAGCGGAAGAACACGTTGAAATCGGGCGCCGGGCGCTTGTCGCCGGGTTCGAATTCAAAGGTGCCGGTCATGGAATTGGCGATCACCGCCGCATCGGCGCCGACATATTCCGGCCGGCTCAGGATCTCTACCGCCTCGGCGCGGTTGGCATTGTCATTCTCGTCCAGCCAGATCGCGGCGCGGATCAGCGCCTTGGTCAGCGCCAGCACGGTATTCGGGTTTTCCTCGACGAATTGCGCCGTCAGGCCGAACACCTTTTCGGGGTTGTTCTTCCAGATGTCATTATCGGTGATGACCGGCACGCCAATGCCCTTGGCCACGGCGGCCTGATTCCACGGCTCGCCCACCGAATAGCCCAAGATGGTGCCTGCCTCCATCGTGGCGGGCATCTGCGGCGGCGGCGTGACCGAGATCAGCACATCGCCTTCGATCTGGCCCGACACATCTTCGGGGCTGTAGAAGCCGGGGTTGATGCCGCCAGCCGCCAGCCAGTAGCGCAGTTCGTAATTATGGGTGGAGACCGGAAACACCATGCCCAGATTGAACGCCTCGCCCCGGTCGGCATAGGCTTCGACCACGGGTTTCAACGCGCTGGCCGGGATCGGATGCTGCGGTTTGCCATCGGCGCCATTGGCGACATGCGGCTTCATCTCGTCCCAGACCGCATTGGAAACGGTGATGGCATTGCCGTTCAGATCCATGGAAAACGGCGTGACCACCGCGCCCTTGGTGCCATAGCCGATGGTCGCGGCAATCGGCTGGCCCGCCAGCATATGCGCCCCGTCCAGCTCGCCTGCGATCACCCGATCCAGCAGAACCTTCCAGTTCGATTGCGCCTCCAGCGTGACATACAGCCCTTCATCCTCGAAAAAGCCCTTTTCCCGGGCAATCGCCAGCGGCGCCATATCCGTCAGCTTGATGAAGCCGAGCGTCAGCTCGTCTTTTTCGATATCGGCAGTCTGGGCAAAGGCCGGATGGGCCAGCAGGGCAACGGACAGCAGAAGGGACGTGCGCAGCATATGGGGCTTCCTTGCAGGGTGGCGATGAAGAGCGATGTGGAAATGCGAAAAAGGCCGTCGACTCGCGCTGCGTGCCCAGAAGGGTGATGCAGCGGGTCAGGCGGCCTTGCCTGTCGTCCCGGACTTTCGGGAGGAACGTGAACGGAACGCCATTGCCCCGTCTTGATCTTAGACTGCCTGTTTCTGGCGGTTTCGGTCAAGAAACTGTCGTATTGAACCAGGGCTGCAGCAGCAGGTTTTCTGCGTTGCGGCAAGAATTGCCGAAAAATTCATCAGGCAGAAACAGCCGGGTCGAAAACTGCGCCATCAAAGAAACGGTTGCGCTCCAGAATCACCGGCGCCGCCACACCGGCCACGGCCTCTGCCCGCTCCAGCCCGCCCTCGATCTTGTCCGAGGCGCGGGGCATTGCAGCCCCCACCGCCCCCAGATGCAGGCGGAACAGATCACTGCGGAAGGTCGCGCGCGCGCTGTCCATCGCCGCCACCGGGTCGATCCCCGACCGTGCCGCCAGCCGCGCCCCAATCCAGGCGGCCTGGCTGCGCCAGGGAAAACTGGCCGCGCCGCGGTGCAGCGTCAGGAACTGCGGCACCCGCACCTCCGGCCCCGCCGAAGACACCAGCAGCCGCCCGGCCAGCGCCCGGTCGATCAGTTCGGGCTGCACATCCAGATAGGCGCGCTGCGCCAGAACCTCGGCCAAGGTCGTCAGGTTTTCCGCCTCTGCTGCCCAGCGCGTCGCCCGCCAGACCGCACGCAAAAGCCGCCCCGCCACATCCGGGTGTTCGGCCATCCAGCCACTGCGGCAGGCCAGAACCTTTTCCGGCGCCTGGCTCCAGATGGCAGAGCCCGCAAACAGCAGCCGCGCGCCCGCCATTTCCACCGCATGGCTGCCCCAGGGCTCGCCCACGCAGAACCCGTCAATCTCGTCTGCCAGCAGCGCTGCGGCCATCCGGGGCGGTGGTACAGTGCGGATCTCGACACAAACCCCCGGCGCCGCCCGTTCCAGCCAGTAATGCAGCAGTTCGGCCTGCATCGAAAACGGGAAGGGCACACCGATGCGCAACCGCCCGCCCAGCGCCGCAATCGCCTGCCCCGCCGCCTGGGGCGCGCCAAAGGCCAAAGGCCCCAGCCGCGCCGCCACCTGTTCCGATACGCCCAACACCTGGCCGTTCAGCGACAGCACCAGCGCGGTTTCCAGCGGCTGCGCCCCGCCGCCCAGCCCCAGGGCCCGCGCCACCGGCACCACAGACAGCATCTGCGCCGCCGCCACCTGCCCGAAATCCAGCATGTCGCGCAGCATCGACCAGCTGGCGGCGGGCTGCAGATCCAGATGCAGACCCTCTTCCTCGGCAAAGCCGAACTCTGCCGCCACGATCAGCGGCGCCGCATCCACCAGCGGAATATATCCCAGGGCAAGGCTTTGTGTCATCGCAGCAGATCCGCTGCCGTGACGATGGCCTGCGCCACATCCACCAGCCTTTTGCCCTGATCCATCGCCGCCTTGCGCAGCAGGCCATAGGCCTCGTCTTCCCCGATGCCCTTGGCCCGCATCACCAGCCCCTTCGCCCGGTCGATCACCTTGCGTTCCTCCAGCGCGGCCCGGGTCGCCGCCAGCTCGCTGCGCATCCGGCTGAACATATGGAACCGGGCAATGGCGGCATCCAGAATCGGGCGGATGCGTTCGGGCCGCAGCCCATCCACCACATAGGCGCTGACCCCGGCCTCGATGGCGGCGCGGGTCAGCCCGGTATCGGACCTGTCGACGAACATCGCCACCGGACGGTCCATCGGGCCGGAGGCCAGCGCCAGTTCCTCCAGCACATCGCGCGACGGGCTGCGCAGGTCGATCAGCACCAGATCGGGCCGTTGTTCCGCGATCTTGCGGGCCAGACCCGATTCTTCCCCGATCACCGTAATGCGCAAATCCCCCGCCTCGCGCAGCGCATCCACGATGAGCAAGGCGCGATCCCGGTCTTTTTCTACAACAACGATGGAAAGCTGTTCGATCATCCCGGCCCCGCCCCTTTCGTTGCCAATCTTTCAGAACCGGCGCAACAACCAGCACTGTGTGAACGGCAGGCCGGGCCGGGCAAGGAGGATGCACATTTTAACAGCGTATTTACCCCGATATGCGATCAGATCAGGCAACAAATGCTTGAAAGCCGGGGCGGCACCGGCCGACGCCGCGAACATCATCCGAGCGGCGTTAACGATTTGTTAAACATCATGGCAGTAACTGTCGACATCCCCCAGCTCAGACAGCCTTCGGTGCCGTCGGGGGAGATATTAGCGACTGGCCGCCGGCGCATCCCCACCCACGGATGCCCGGCGGCACCTTTGACGAAAGTATGACGGTCATGCAAAACTCCGATCCGGGGCGCGTTGATCTTTTGGAACAGGCGCTCGTCGAATATATCGAACGCTACGGCATGACCGATGCCGCAGCCCGCGCCATGCGCGTTGCGCGCCCCGAGCTGGGCAAAGCCGGGGGAGCCGTGTTTCTGCGTCATAAATCCGAAAAACAAGACTCAACCCTGAGAGCAAGAGCCAAAGAATCGACACAATCCTGACCGATCCTGCCCAAGGTAAGGGAATCTTCCCGTCGAGGATGATGCAATGCAGGATACAGCCGAAACCGAGCGTCTTGAACGGGCACTTCTGACCTATGCGCGCCAGCAGGGCGCCAGCAGATGGGATCTTCGCGCTCTCGGCCTTCTGTCGCAGGAAGACGAGACCCACCTGTTCCACCGCACGACGCCACAAAAAGCCGACCGCCACCTGTTCAAGCGCGATGGCACCGCCGAACGGCGCCGGGCCTGACCGCCGCAAACACTGACCGCCGCAAACACCGCAGATTGCGACGACAAAGCCCCGGCCCGCACACAGCAGGCCAAGGCTTTTCATTGTGCAGTTTGCCCTGGCCGGGCTTACCAGCCCTGCCCCACCTGCGTGAATTCCGGCAGAAAGGCCGCCATCAGCGGCGGGAGTTGATTGCGCCCCGGCCCCGCCACGATCACCACAAGGCGTGATCCGGTCATGTCCTCCGGCCAGGCGGGCAACAGGCGCGGCGGGCTCAGGATATGCTGAACCGCATGAACCACCACCGGGCGGCCCGGCGTTTCCGCCACCTCGATCAACCCTTTCACCCGCAACAGATCCGGGCCGAAACTCTGCTGCATCACACCGATGGCCGCCTGCATGGTCGAAGCCTCCACCGCCCCTTCGGCGGTAAAGCAATAGGCCGTCACACTGCCGTGATGGTTGGGGCTGTGGTGGTGGTGATGCGTATCGGCGGCAGCAAAGCGCAGCCATTCGGCCACCACGGGCGGCTTGCCCGCCAGATCATAGGCGGCGATGGAAAACAGCCGCTCCGCCGTCATATCCTGCGCCGTCACCACTTCGGCATTGGGCGCCAAACCGTGCAGCAGATCCAGCACCGGGGCCGGATCCGCCAGATCGGTCTTGCTGATGACCAGCAGATCCGCCACGCCCACCTGCCGCCGCGCCTCATCCTGACGCGACAGGGTTTCCTGCGCGGTGGCGGCATCCACCACCGTCACCACGCCATTCAGCACGAAATGATCCAGCATCATGTCATTGGTCATGAAGGCCTGCATCACCGGCGCCGGATCGGCGAGGCCGGTGGTTTCGATTACCACCCGGCTGAACGCGGGGCCGGTGCCACTTTCCGCCGCCTCTTTCAGGCGCAGCAGCGTCAGCCGCACATCGCCCGAAACGGTGCAGCACAGGCAGCCGGTCGAGCTGACGAAGGCGCGATCCCCCACGCCTTCCATCAGCCCGCCATCCACATCCACCGCGCCGAATTCGTTCACGATCACCGCCGTATCGCCAAACCCCGGCTCGATCATCAGCCGGTTCAGCAGCGTGGTCTTTCCGGCCCCCAGAAAGCCGGTGAGGATGGTGACGGGGATGCGAAGGGCCATGCGTGTCTCCTCTGGCAGCGGGGAATGGGTATTTGGGCCAAGAGGAAGATGCAAGTCAGCGCGCAAGGGCCAGAAGCCCCGCCACATCCAGATGCGTCTCCAGATGATCGGCCAGCGCATCCAGCGTGTCTTCCACCACCTGCGCATGACGCAGCCCCGAAGGTGCCGCGCCCAGCCCCGCCAGCCAGGCGGCACGGAAGGCATCGGCGGCAAACAGCCCGTGCAGATAGCTGCCGGTGATGCGGCCATCGGCGGAACGCGCACCTTCGGGCTGGCCGTCCACCAGGGCGAAGGGGCGCGCCCGGTCCGGGCCTTCGGTGCGGCCGATATGGATTTCGTACCCCTCCACCTCCAGCCCGCTGGCCGCATGGGTGGCGCGGGTGCGCGTCAGCCGCTTGTCCGGCGTCATCGTGGTTTCCACATCCAGCAGGCCCAGCCCCGGGGTTTCGCCCGCAGGCCCCTCGATCCCCTCCGGGTCGCGCACAATCCGGCCCAGCATCTGATAGCCGCCGCAGATGCCCAGCACATGCCCGCCGCGCCGCACATGGGCCGCCAGATCGACATCCCAGCCCTGCGCCCGCAGATAGGCCAGATCGCCGCAGGTGGATTTGCTGCCCGGCAGGATCACCAGATCGGTATCCCCGGGGATCGCCTCGCCCGCCCCGATCATCCGCAGGCTCACCCCCGGCTCCTGCCCCAGAGGATCAAGATCGTCGAAATTGGCAATGCGCGACAGCGCAAGACAGACCACCTTGAAGGCGCCGCTACCGCCGCCGCGCGGCAGATCCAGCGCATCCTCGGCCGGCAGCCGCGCTGCGCCGGAAAACCACGGCAGCACGCCGAAGCCGCGCCAGCCGGTGCGATCGGCAATCATGCGATAGCCATCATCAAACAGCCTCAGATCGCCGCGGAACTTGTTGACCAGAAACCCCGCGATCATCGCGGCATCGCCCGGGTCCAGCACCGCCTGAGTGCCGACGATCTGCGCGATCACCCCGCCCCGGTCGATGTCGCCCGCCAGCACCACCGGCACATCCGCCGCCCGCGCAAACCCCATATTGGCGATATCGCCCGCCCGCAGGTTGATTTCAGCCGGACTGCCCGCCCCTTCGACGATCACCAGATCATGCGCCGCGCTCAGCCGGTGAAAGCTCTCCAGCACCATGCCCAGCAGCTTCGGCTTGAGATCGGCATAATCCCGCGCCCGGACCGTGGTGATACGCCGCCCCCGCACCACCACCTGCGCGCCGGTCTCACTTTCGGGCTTCAGAAGCACGGGGTTCATATCCACCACCGGATCAAGCCCGCAGGCCAGCGCCTGCAACGCCTGCGCCCGGCCGATCTCGCCGCCATCGGCGGTGACGGCGGCATTGTTCGACATGTTCTGCGGCTTGAACGGTGCGACCGAAAGCCCCCGCCGCCGTGCCGCCCGGCACAGGCCCGCCACCAGCAGCGACTTGCCGACATTGGACCCGGCGCCCTGGATCATCAGCGCAGGCATGGGTGGCCCTCCGCGACAGGAAGGGGGCTTTGCCCCCTCGGCCGGCGGCCTCACCGCCCGAAGATATTTGGGCCAAGATGGAATTATCCAGACCATGGGCGCCGCGCCTCGGGCCGCTTGCGCGGGGGAGACGCGGCGCTTTCACCTTGGGCGGTCATCGGGATCCCTCCCTGTACCGCCCAGTCAGCATGGCCCGATTCGATTAACATTCCGTTACTTTCATCTTGGTCCAAATATCCCGGGGGTCCGGGGGCAGCGCCCCCGGGGCCTGCCATCGCCGCATTAGAACTCCACGCCCTTCTGCCCCTTGATGCCCGACCGGAACGGGTGCTTCACCAGCGTCATCTCGGTCACCAGGTCGGCCAGCCTCGATCAGCTCTTCCTTGGCATTGCGCCCGGTCAGGACGACATGGGTCAGCGGCGGCTTTTCGTCGCGCAGGAAGGCCACCACCTCGGCCACATCCAGATAATCATAGCGCAGCGCGATGTTGATCTCGTCCAGCAGCACCAAGCGGATGGCCGGGTCGCGGATCAGCTCCTTGGCCTTGTCCCAGCCCGTTCGCGCCATCGCGATGTCGCGGGCCTTGTCCTGGGTCTCCCAGGTGAAGCCTTCGCCCATGGCATGGAACTGGCACAGATCGCTGAAATGTCCCTCGATCAGCCGCCGCTCGCCAGTGTCCCAGGCGCCCTTGATGAACTGCACCACGGCGCAGGGCATCTCATGCGCGATGCAGCGCAGGATCATGCCGAAGCCAGAGGAGCTTTTGCCCTTGCCCGGCCCGGTATGCACGATCACCAGCCCCTTCTCGCCCGCCTTGGTCGCCATGATCTTGTCGCGGGCAGCCTTCTTCTTGGCCATCTTGCTGGCATGGCGGGCAAGATCTTCGGGGCTTTCGGGGCTGAGGTTTTCGGTCATGGCAGTCTCCTTCCCGGCTCTGCATAGACCGCGCGGCGGCGCTCGGGAAGCCGCCTTGCGACGCATCACATGTCGCCCGCGCCGCGCGAAGGGGCGCCGGGCGGGCACTTTGCCGGGGCAATCTGGCACAAGGCTGGGGAAAGCTGGTTCCTGCGGCGACGCAGGCGAAGAGGGAATGTGCCAAGCCCAGGTCCAGGCCGGACCCCGGGTCCAAGCACAGCCGCCCCCGCGACCGTGACCGGAGAGGCCGCATGCCACTGGGTTCATCCCCGGGAAGGCGCGTCCGGGGGGAAACCCGCTCCGCAAGCCGGGAGACCTGCCAGCGCATCTATGACACGGGCGGACGGGGTGTTCCGCGACCGGCAGAGGCGCGTCCTGTCGCCCCTTCCGTCTGCGCTTGCGCCCCCGTTCTCTCAGAAGGAGAAACATCATGGCGCGTGCAACCCTGCATGTCTGCATCACCTGCCGCCTGGCCGCGGCGCCGCCCGAAGACACCCGCCCGGGCGCCGTGCTGCATGGGCTGCTGTCAGGCGCAGATATGCCGCCGGGGGTGGAGGTCAAGGCCGTGGAATGTCTGTCCGCCTGTTCTTCGGGCTGTTCCGTGGCGCTCAGCGCGCCGGGCAAATGGACCTATGTCTATGGCAGGTTGGACCCTTCGGAACACGTCGCCGCCATTCTGGACGGCGCCGCCCGCTATGCCGCCACGCCCGATGGTCTGGTACCTGGCAGACTAATGCCTTGCCCATCCCCCACTGGG
>JAXHOJ010000021.1:0-11673 GCA_034519525.1 Gemmobacter sp.
TGCATGGTGGATGATGGAACGCACGCTTGCCCGGCTGCTGCCGCAATATCTGGGTCAGGTAAAATCCTGATACACCATATATAGAAATATCTTTCATTGACATCTGTCACGCCATCGCGTTTTCTGGGCGCGATGGTGTCCGGGCTTTGGCCCGGCTGAAAAGGGAATGTGGTGCGGGGGAAACCCCTATGCCACGGCTGCCCCCGCAACTGTAAGCGGCGAGCGGTTCGGATGATCCACTGGTGCAACAGCGCCGGGAAGGGCCGAAACCGCAGTGACCCGCGAGCCAGGAGACCTGCCATCCGAACTGCAATTTCAACCCGGGCGGGGTGCCTCGGAGGGAGCGACAGGATGACAGAGCGGCAACTGCCGGTGCATGGCGATATTGCGGCCCGCCGGGCCAGACCTCAGGCGCCAGAGGTGGTGGCGACATTGTGCCGCCGCAGCGGGCAGCATTGCCCGGCGGCCATGGTGTTCATCCGGCAGGTGCTGCGCGCCGCCGAACTGGCCACAGCCGCCGCCCCGGATTTCGAGATGACGGGGGCCACCACGCTTGCGGGCTGTGCCGAAGGCTGCCCGGCGCTGTTCCGGCTTTCGGCGGTGGGGGTGGATGTGTTCTGCGGCGTGGGGCCCGAGGGCGACGCCGATGCGCTGGCCCGGTTTGCCACCGGATTTCTGGAGGCGCGGGCGCCTGTGCCCCTGCCGCCGCCCGAGGTTCTGCCACTGGCGTTGCTGCGTGTGCCCGCCCCCCGGATGGCGGAGCCGCTGTGCCGGGTCAGTTGACTTGAAGGATTTTCATAATCTTATCAAGTATTATGAATTTGAACCTTATCCTCGCGGGGCATAGGGTCCGGGCTTCTGAAAATGGCCCGGACAGACCCTATGCAAAGCCTTATCCTTCCCCGATCTGCCGCCTTTGCGCGGCTGGAAACGCTGGCGCGTGAGCGTATCCTGATCCTTGACGGGGCGATGGGAACGCAGATCCAGGGGCTTGGCCTGTCGGAAGAGGATTACACCGGCCAAGGGTCGGGCTGTGCCTGCCGCCACCATTCGGATCATCCGCAGAAGGGCAATAATGATCTGCTGATCCTGACGCAGCCCGCGGCGATCGAGGAAATCCATTTCCGCTATGCAATGGCGGGGGCGGATATCGTGGAGACCAACACCTTTTCTTCCACCACCATCGCGCAGGCGGATTACGCGCTGGAAGCGGCGGTGCATGATCTTAATCTGGAGGGTGCGCGCATCGTGCGCCGCGCGCTGGACCGGGCGACGGCCATTGACGGGAAGCCGCGCTTTGTGGCGGGGGCGGTGGGGCCGACCAACCGCACGGCCTCGCTGTCGCCGGATGTGAATGATCCGGGGTATCGGGCCGTCACCTTCGACGATCTGCGCATCGCCTATGGCCAGCAGGTGCGCGGGCTGATCGCCGGGGGGGCCGATATCATCCTGATCGAGACGATCTTTGACACGCTGAACGCCAAGGCCGCGATCTTTGCCTGTTTCGAGGCCTTTGCCGAACGCGGCGAACGCCTGCCGGTGATGATTTCGGGCACGATCACCGATGCGTCAGGGCGCACACTTTCGGGGCAGACGCCGACCGCCTTCTGGAATTCGGTGCGCCATGCGCAGCCCTTTACCGTGGGGCTGAACT
The DNA here is from genome assembly GCA_034519525.1 of Gemmobacter sp. Taxonomy (GTDB): domain Bacteria; phylum Pseudomonadota; class Alphaproteobacteria; order Rhodobacterales; family Rhodobacteraceae; genus Gemmobacter. The sequence goes on from JAXHOJ010000021.1 coordinate 1,655, forward strand.
GTGCGCTGGGGGCCTCGGCCATGCGGCCGCATATTGCAGAGCTGTCGGGGGTGGCAGATACCTTTACCTGCGCCTATCCCAATGCGGGCCTGCCCAATGCCTTTGGCCAGTATGACGAAGGCCCGGAGGATACCGCCCGGCAGGTGGCCGATTTTGCCCGCGAGGGGCTGGTGAATGTGGTGGGTGGCTGCTGCGGCACCACGCCCGATCATATCCACGCGATTGCCGCTGCGGTTGCGGGCTTTGCCCCGCGGGAGGTGCGCCAATGAGCCGTTATCTGCGTCTGTCAGGGCTGGAGCCCTTTGTTCTGACCCCCGATATCCCCTTCGTGAACGTGGGCGAGCGCACGAATGTCACCGGTCAGCGCGAAGTTCCGCAAGCTGATTACCAACCGCGATTATGCGGCGGCGCTGGATGTGGCGCGCGATCAGGTGGAAAACGGCGCCCAGATCATCGACATCAACATGGATGAAGGGCTGATCGACAGCCGCGCGGCGATGGTCGAGTTTCTGAACCTTGTCGCCGCCGAACCCGATATTGCCCGCGTGCCGGTGATGATCGACAGTTCCAAATGGGAGGTGATCGAGGCCGGGCTGAAATGCGTGCAGGGCAAGCCGGTGGTGAACTCGATCAGCATGAAGGAAGGCGAGGATGCCTTTCGCCATCAGGCCGGGCTGTGCCTGGCCTATGGTGCCGCGGTGGTGGTGATGGCCTTTGACGAGGCCGGGCAGGCCGATACCTTTGCCCGCAAGACCGAGATTTGCGCCCGCGCCTATCGGATTCTGGTGGATGAGGTGGGCTTTCCGCCGGAAGACATCATCTTTGATCCCAACATCTTTGCCGTGGCGACCGGGATCGAGGAACACAACAACTATGGTGTCGATTTCATCGAGGCCACGCGCTGGATCCGGGCCAATCTGCCCCATGCCCATGTGTCGGGCGGGGTTTCCAACCTGTCGTTCAGTTTTCGCGGCAATGATGCGGTGCGCGAGGCGATGCATGCGGTGTTCCTGTATCACGCCATTCAGGCGGGCATGGATATGGGGATCGTGAACGCGGGGCAGCTGGCGGTTTATGACCAGATCGAACCGGCGCTGCGCGAGGCCTGCGAAGATGTGGTGCTGAACCGGCGCCCGGATGCGACGGAACGGCTGCTGGATCTGGCGGATCGCTTCAAGGGGGGCGGGCGCGAAGAGAAGGTGCGCGATCTGGCCTGGCGCGACTGGCCGGTGGAAAAGCGGCTGGAACATGCGCTGGTGAACGGCATCACCGAATTCATCGAGGCGGATACCGAGGCGGCGCGGCAGGCGGCGGTGCGGCCGCTGGAGGTGATTGAAGGCCCGTTGATGGCGGGCATGAATGTGGTGGGTGATCTGTTCGGCGCGGGCAAGATGTTCCTGCCGCAGGTGGTGAAATCGGCCCGCGTGATGAAACAGGCGGTGGCGGTGCTGCTGCCCTATATGGATGCCGAAAAGGCCGCGAATGGCGGGGTGGGGCGCGAAAGCGCGGGCAAGATATTGATGGCGACGGTGAAGGGCGATGTGCATGACATCGGCAAGAACATCGTGGGTGTCGTGCTGGCCTGCAACAATTACGAGATCATCGACCTGGGCGTGATGGTGCCGCCGCAGAAGATTTTGCAGGTGGCGCGCGAGGAACAGGTGGATGCCATCGGGCTTTCCGGCCTCATCACCCCCAGCCTGGACGAAATGGCGCATATGGCCGCCGAGATGGAGCGCGAGGGGTTCGACATTCCGCTGCTGATCGGTGGGGCGACCACATCCAAGGTGCATACGGCGGTGAAGATCGCACCGCGCTATGGCCGGGGGCAGGCGGTTTATGTGCTGGATGCCAGCCGAGCGGTGGGCGTGGTGAGCCAGCTGCTGAACCCCGGGCAGAAGGCGCCCTATATGGCGGCGATCCGCGCCGAATATGCCGAAGTGGCCGACCGGCACGAAAAGGCCGAACTGGCAAAGCAGCGACTGCCACTGGCGGCGGCGCGGGCCAATGCGATGAAGATCGACTGGGCGGGGTATCAGGCGCCTGCGCCACAGTTTACCAGCGCGCGGGTGATCGAGGACTGGGATCTGGCCGAAATCGCGCGCTTCATCGACTGGACGCCGTTTTTCCAGACCTGGGAGCTGAAGGGGGTGTTTCCGCGCATCCTGGAGGATGCCGCGCAGGGCGAGGCGGCGCGCGGGCTTTATGCCGAAGCGCAGGAGGTGCTGGCGCAGATCATCGCGGAAGGCTGGTTCCGGCCGCGGGCGGTGGTGGGGTTCTGGCCTGCCAATGCGGTGGGCGATGACATCACGCTGTTCACCGGCGAGGATCGCACGCAGCCGCTGGCCGTGCTGCATACGCTGCGCCAGCAGGTGGCCAAGCGGGACGGGCGGCCCAATCTGGCGCTGGCCGATTTCGTGGCACCGGAAGGCCAGCCGGATTGGGTGGGCGGTTTCGTGGTGACGGCGGGGCCGGAGGAGGCCGAAATCGCCAAGCGGTTTGAACGCGCGAATGACGATTATGCGGCGATCATGGTCAAGGCGCTGGCCGACCGCATTGCCGAGGCCATGGCCGAAATGCTGCATCAGCGGGTGCGGCGCGACTACTGGGGCTATGTGCCCGACGAGGCCTTTGCGCCCGAGGAGCTGGTGGCGGAACCCTATCGCGGCATCCGTCCGGCGCCGGGATATCCGGCGCAGCCCGATCATACCGAAAAGCTGACGCTGTTCCGGCTGCTGGATGCCGAAGCGGCAACGGGCGTGCGGCTGACCGAAAGCATGGCGATGTGGCCGGGGTCTTCGGTCTCTGGCCTCTATATCGGGCATCCCGACAGCTATTATTTCGGCGTCGCCAAGGTGGAGCGCGATCAGGTGGAAGATTACGCCCGCCGCAAGGGCATGAGCGTGGAAGAAGCCGAACGCTGGCTGGCGCCCGTGCTGAACTATCGCGCGGGCGCGGCGGCCGAGCGGCGCCCGGCCGCCTGATCAGGCGCGCAAGATCAGGCGCCGATCAGATCGCGGATCCTGTCGGCCAGTTCGCGGCGGCGGTAGGGCTTTTGCAGGAAGGCAATGCCCGGTTCCAGCACCCCGTCCTGCAATACCGCGTCGCGCGAATGGCCCGAGGTCAGCAGGACCGGCAGGCCGGGGTAAAGCTGCGCGATGCGGGCGGCGAGCTGTCGCCCGTTCATGCCGCCGGGCATCACCACATCGGATACCACGATGTCAAACCGGCTGCCGGTTGCCAGAACCGCCAGCGCCTCTTGCGGTCCGGGCACATCGGTGACGCGATGGCCCAGACCCATCATCAGGTTGCGCACATGGACGCGCACCAATGTATCATCCTCGACCAGCAGGATACGGGCCGAGCGTTCGGGCAGGCGTGCATCGGTTTCGGATTCGTCGGGGGTGGCAGAGAGGGTGCCTTCGGTGCGGGGCAACAGGATGCTGATCGCGGTGCCACCGGCGGGCGCGGTATCCACCCGCACATGGCCCTGCGACTGGCGCACGAAGCCATAGACCATGCTGAGCCCCAGCCCGCTGCCCTTGCCCACGGGTTTGGTGGTGAAGAAGGGCTCGAACATGCGGCCGCGCGTTGCCTCGTCCATGCCCTCGCCGGTGTCAGAGACGGTGATGCACAGATAGGGGCCGGATTTCGGCTGTGCCGGATCATCGGGTGCCGGGTCTGGCAGGGTGACATTGCGGGTGGCAATGCGCAGGCGGCCGCCCTGCGGCATGGCATCGCGCGAATTGACGCAGAGGTTGAGCAGGGCGTTTTCGAACATGGGGGCATCAATCTGCACCGGCCATGCCTCGGGCGAAAGATCAAGTTCCAGCGCGATTTCCGCCGTCAGCGCCCGTGACAGCAGCGGCTGCATCCCCACCACAAGGCCGTTCAGATCGGTCAGCTTGGGCGACAGCGGCTGTTTGCGGGCGAAGGCCAGCAGGCGGCTGGTCAGCTCTGCCGCCTTTTCAGAGGCGCGCAGGATGTTATCCACCATGCTGCGGGCGGCGCCATCGGGCACCATGCCATCCAGCAGCAGATCGGCATTGCCGAGGATCACCATCAGCAGATTGTTGAAATCATGCGCCACACCGCCCGTCAGCTGGCCTATGGCATCCAGCCGCTGCGACTGGCGCAGCTGTTCTTCCAGGGCCTTCTGGCGCGACAGATCCACCATGCTGCCGATGATGGTCCGCACGGTGCCATCGGCATCGCGGCGGATCACGGCGCGTTCGCTGACCGGCACATACTGGCCATCGGCGCGGCAGAACCTGTATTCGGCGGTCCAGCCCTCGGCATCGCCATCGGTGGCGGCATCAATCAGTTCCAGCACCGCGTCGCGGTCATCGGGGTGGATGTTTTCGGCCCAGAAGCTGCGGGGATGGCCGCCCGCCAGACCGGGATGGCCGAACTGGCTGGTCAGCCCTTCGCTGACCCAGGTGAGGCCGCTGGCATAATCGCGTTCGAAGATCACGTCGCTGGTGGCCTGGGCCACGATGCGGAAGCGTTCCACCGCGCGGCGCTGTTCGGTCACATCCAGCTCTGTCACCAGCAGGCGGCCATTCTGGCCTTCGGGCAGCAGCAGGCGCACCAGAAGATCTGTCCACCGCCCGTCATTGCGGCGGAAGCTGTGCAGGTTTTCAAACAGCGGTTCATTGCGGAACAGCGACAGCAAATGCTGGCGGAACGAGGCGCGGACCCCGGCGGTCTGCGACTCGGTCGAGAAAAACGCCTGCAGGGTTGCGCGATCCGGTGCGCCGTGGATATCCAGCGCGGCGCGGTTCACATCCAGAACGCGGACCAGTTTAAGCGCTTCGTTGATGAAACCGGGGTTGGCATCCAGCCAGGCTTCGTAATCGGTGACGCCGCTGGCCTTGATATCGCTGATCCGGTCCAGAATACCGGAGACGTCCTCTTCCCAGACAGACACCGGCAGAAGATCGAACAGGGTGCGGTAGCGCAGTTCGTTTTCGCGCAGGCGGTCGCGGTCGGCGGTGCGTTCAAAGGCCAGGCGCACGAATTCGCCCACGCGGCGCAGCAGGGCGATTTCTTCGGCGGTGGGGGCGCGGGGCGTGCGGTAGTAGAAGGCGAAGGTGGCCAGGCAGCGCCCGGACGAATCCACCACAGGCAGCGACCAGCAGGCCATCAGCCCGTGTTCCGCCGCCAGATCGCGGTAATCGGCCCAGAGCGGATCGGTGGCGATGTTTTCGACGACCACCAGCTGCCGCCGATGGGCCGCCGTGCCGCAGGAGCCCTGCTGTTCACCGATGCGCAGCCCGGTGATGGCCGCAGTATATTCGGCAGGCAGGCCGCCGCCGAAGATATCCGTCATCACACCTTCGGGCGAGATGAGGATGATCGAGGTGATGGCATCGGCCAGAATGGCATCGACTTCGGCGCAGATGGTTTCCAGCATTTCCGACAGCGGCCTGTCGGTGCTGACCATGCGCAGAATGTCGATCTCCAGCCGTTGCACCGCCGATTCCCGGGTGCGGGCCTGTTCGATTTCGTGCTGATTCTGTATGTCGATCGCCATGCCATACCAGCGCGACACCGTGCGGTCGGGGTTCAGATGCGGCCTTGTGTCCACCAGATACATGCGCCAGCCGCCCTTTGCCGCGCTCCATAACCGGACAGAGGCGCGAAAGCGCATCTTGCGGGTGATGGCTTCCTGCCAGGCGTCATACAGCGCCAGCCGGTCCTGGGGGTGGATCGCCTCGATCCAGCCGCCTTCGGCGATATCTTCGGGGGTCAGGCCGGTGTTGCGGGCAAATTCGGCACTGATCCATTCCACCCGGCCATCGCGGCGGGCGGTCCAGACCACATGCGGCATGGCCTCTGCCATCTCCAGCTGGGCGGGATGCAGGGGGGCAGGCAGGGTTGCCACATCAGTATCCGGCGGTTGCATGAGCGGCTTCTCCTTCTGGGTTTCTGCCGCGGACGCTGGCCGGGCCGGGGCCGAGGCGGGGGCCCGCGGCAGGGTCAGATTGGCAGTTGCGATCATAACCCTGCCAGGATGGAAAGGAAACGATATGAGTTGCGCAGTTTTCGCACGATTCGCCATTTCGGATCGTCAGCTTTCGTGTCACCCTTCACAACCGGGACGTGACTTTTCTGACGGCAGTAACCGATGTTTCGCAAGATTGATCTCGCTTCTTACCGGATCGCGGCGATCTATTGCGCTGCGGGGCTGGTCTATATCTGGCTGTCCGACTGGATCGTGGTCGGGGAGCGGTCGCCCGATTGGCGGCCGGGCATCGAAACGCTGAAGGGGTCGCTGTTCGTGATCGCCTCGGCGGTGCTGATCGCCTGGCTGGCGCGGCGGGAGATGCGGCATTTCGACAATGCCTTGCGCGTTTCCCATGCCGCACAGCGGATGGAGGCGCTGGGGCGGATCACCAGCGGGGTGGCGCATGATTTCAACAATCTGCTGACGCTGGTTATCAGCAATGCCGAAATCCTGGAGCAGGAGCTGGCAGATCAGCCGGAGCAGCGCGCCTGTGCGGCATCCATCCTGTCTGCGGGGGAACGCGGGGCGCAGCTGGTGACCCATCTTCTGACCTTTGCGCGGGAACGCCCGGCGCGGCTGGTCGAGATGGATCTTGGGGAACGGATTGCCGCCCTGCATCCGATTCTGGAACGATCGGTCGGGGCGGGGGTGCGCGTGTCCTTCGTGCCGCCGGATGCGCCGGTCCGGGTGCTTTCGGATGTGGCGCAGCTGGATGCGGCGGTGCTTAATCTGGTGATAAACGCCCGCGATGCCATGCCTGCAGGCGGCGATGTGCGGATCGCGGCGGGTGTTGTGGTGATCCAGGATGCGGATGCGCGGCAGTTGCAGCTGATGCCGGGGGAATATGGGGTGATTTCGGTATCGGATGCCGGAACCGGCATGACGCCCGAAGTGGCCCGCAAGGCGTTTGAGCCGTTTTTCACCACCAAGGAACCCGGCAAGGGCACGGGGCTGGGGCTGAGCAGTGTCTATGGCTTTCTGCGGCAATGTGGCGGCCTGGCGCGCATCAATAGCCGGCCGGGGCATGGCACGACCGTGCAGCTTTATTTTCCGCTGAACCCGCCGCAGCCACATTCAAGCTGTAATTCCGCCGCAAAGCCTTGTGCCTTTCGCATCGAGGACACAGATCGCAATGGTACTGGCAAAGGGACAGCCCGTTGCCTTGCGCTTTACTGCCCTGTTGACGCGAGGAGGGATCATGCCAAGGTTCAGAACCCTGCATCTTGACGATGAGGCGGGCCGCCTGCGGGCCCTGCGTCGTTACGATGCTTTGGATACCGCCCCGGAGGCAGGATTCAACGAGCTGGTGGCGCTGGTGCGCCGCATTTTCGGCACGCGGATCGCCGCGATTTCGCTGATTGATGAAAACCGTCAATGGTTCAAGGCCATCGAAGGGCTGGATGCGACCGAGACGCCGCGTTCCATCGCGTTCTGCGATCACACCCTGCGCGGGGCGGGGGCCATGGCGGTGCCGGATGCACAGCTGGACCCGCGGTTCGTGGAAAACCCGCTGGTCACCGATGCGCCGGGTCTGCGCTGCTATCTGGGGGTGCCGCTGACCACGCCGGATGGGTATAATGTCGGGACGATCTGCACGCTGGATACCGACCCGCGCCCCTTCACCCCGGAAGAATGTGCGATGCTGGAAGGGATCGGCCGGCTGGCCGTTGCCATGCTGGAAATGCGGCAGGCGGTGCGTCTGGATGCGCTGACCGGGGCAAAATCGCGCCGGGGCTTTGAACAGCTGCTGGAGGTCGCGCTGCTGGACCGGGCGATGACCGGGCCGCATACGCTTGTCATGCTGGATATTGATTACTTCAAGGCGGTGAACGATGATTTCGGCCATCTGACCGGCGATCTGGTGTTGCGGCGGGTGGCGGAGACGATTGCAGCCCATGCGCGGCCAGAGGATGCCCTGGGCCGGCTGGGTGGTGAAGAGTTCGGGCTTTTGCTGAAGGGCCTGCCGCAGGCGCCGCAACGCGGGTGGCGGAACGGGTGCGCAGTGCGGTATCGGCGCTGAGCCTGCCCGAACTGCGGGGACGGAGGGTGACTGTCAGCCTTGGGCTGGCAGAATTGCAGCCCGGATGGAAGATCGACGACTGGATCAGCCGGGCTGACAATGCGCTGTATGTGGCCAAGCGGGGCGGGCGCAATCGCATTGCGCTTGCCGCCTGATCCTTGACATGCAGCTGAACGGGAAAGGCTGAGACGATGAACACTAATAGCCCCACGCAGAAGGGGGAGGCTGCTGGCCCGGACCGTTCAGGCCGCAAGACCGCACCGCCGGGCACGCGTGTTCTGATTCTGGATGATGACCAGCTGGTGGCGGATGTGATCGGGCGCGCTTTGCGCAGCCTGGGTTGTGAAACCGAAACGGCGCTGGCGCCTTCGGCGTTCTTTGCCGCGCTTGGCAGTTTCAGCCCGACCCATCTGGTGATTGACCTGTTCATGCCCGAGATGGACGGGCTTGCAGTCTTGCACCGTCTGGCAGAGTTGGGCTGCGATGCGCGGATCATCGTCACCAGCGGGCATGAGGTCCGGCTTCTGGAATCCATGCGCCAGTCGGCGCGGGCGTTGGGGCTGGATGTGATCGGGCGGCTGGAAAAGCCGTTCCGCATGGCGCGGCTGGCCGAGCTGATGGCGCAGCAGGATCATCCTGCAGAGATACAGGCGGCGCAGCCCCCGCGCGAGGATGTGGCGCCCGCGCCGCTGCGTGGCCCGCAGGCCCCCGCAGGCTTGCTGGATGATCTGGGGGTGCATTTGCCGGATCTTGCGGAGCTGGGGGACGACCCGCTGGCGATTGATTTCGTGAAGGGGCTGGCCGCAGGGCAGTTGCAGCTTTATCTGCAGAACAAGGTCAGCTGTTCCTCCCGCAGCGTGGTGGGCCACGAGGCGCTGGTGCGCTGGTATCACCCGGAAAAGGGCATCGTGCCACCTGCCCAGTTCGTGCCCGAGATCGAGGCGCGCGGGCTGGAGCATCTGCTGGCGCAGCATATGCTGGAGCTGGCGATGTCGCATCTGTCGCGCCATGGTGCCGGGCTGCATGTGTCGGTGAACGTGTCGCTGGCCACATTTCGGATGGCGAGTTTCCGGCAGATGCTGGGCGCGCTGCGCCAGCGCTATGATATCGCGCCGGAACGGATCATTCTGGAGCTGACGGAAACCGGCACGAGCGAGATCCTGCCATCGGATATTGATACGCTGACCCGGAAGGTCGACCAGAAAAGTGCTGTTGTGGTAGCCACAACGGAAAAACCTAAACCATACGTTTTTATTTTCCGTTCGGAAACTATAACAACCGATACTGAAAGGGATGAATTGATGGGACAGATTTTAAAGTATTTTGGTTTGATAGAAAAGTGAAATAAAAGAAATAATATGAAAAACATAACCTGTTTTTTCTTCCACTGGGGACACCTCGAAGAAATACGGCAAACCGTTGCCGAAAAGTTGTAGAAATCTTCTGCTGGTTACCAAAAATTGTAGAAGCTTCACAGCCCGGTTTCAGGCGACCGGAATTGATGGCGCTGAGACTGGCTCGAAGCAGAATCTATCAGCTCAGGAAAAGCAGTACTTAAAATGGCCGGACTACCTGTTTGCCAAGCTGCACACACCCTGAGCAACGTGCCCATTGCCTACTCCCGGGACATGAACCGCGACCTCACCACCGCCGGTGACGCGCTGGCCGCCTTACGTACAGAGGTTTTGTGCACGCGCTGTGCGCTGGTATCGGGTGCGCTGCCCACCCCGCAGGTGGAGATTGAGTTTCAGCTTCCGCGGTGCCTACGCGACATGGGCGACAGCCCCACCCATCGTGTCTGGACCAGCGACTGCAACGACGCACCCTCGCGCGTGGCTATCCAGCGCGGCGCGCTGCAGTTTTTACCGCCCGAGATTCTGGGCGCCCACATCGGCCCCGCACCTGCGCACACCACCGGCCGCAGCCAAAGCCTGAACTTTCGGGGCTGGCGTAGCGTTGAGCGGGCACCTGGGCATAGAAGCAGACGTG
>JAXHOJ010000013.1:0-61995 GCA_034519525.1 Gemmobacter sp.
GAAAACGTCGGAACATGACGTCAGAACATGACGTCAGAACATGACGTCAGAACATGACGTCAGAACGCAACAACAACCGCCAAGGAAAGTCATGACACTTATTCATACGCAATTGTGGCCTCATCAGCAGCGAGGCCTCGATGAGTGCGGGCATTGGAAGCGAGCGGACAGCACCGAATTCTCGTTGCCTCGCCCACGGGTGGCGGCAAGACCGCCATGATGTGCGAGCTGCTCGGGGAGGGCCTGTACGGATCGCTTTATACGCATCGCAAGATGCTGCTCGAACAAACGTCGGGCGTCTTGGAGTCCAGCAGGCATTGTGCATGGCATACGGGCGGCTGGCAAGAGGACAGACTTTAAGGCGCAGGTGCAGCTTATCTCGACGCAGACCGAAATGTCGCGCGTCTACAAGCGTGGTACGTGGCAACTGCACGACTGCGAGCGCGCAGTCATCGACGAGCCCCGCTGCAAACCGGCACGTCGATGGACAAGATCTTTACCTCGCTCGATGGGATCGGGGCGACGAAGATCCGGGTTCACCGCAACTCCGATCGACATGGTGGGCATGTACGACGTGCTGGTAAGGGCAGGGGTCAACTCCGAGCTGCAGTGCGGTGCGTTGTTGCACGCCATCACCTACGCCCCTGACGAGCCCGACTACAAAGCTCTGTTCAAGGCCGAGGATGCGGATGGAAACGTCAGCGAAACACAGGCCAAGAAACTGATGCCTTTAAGGTGATATTTGGTCGGGTGCTGGATCACTGGGGAAAAATCAATCCCGATCAATTGCCAACGTTCTCTTTGCCGGGCGTCGAGGAGAGCGTTTGGTTCGCGGAAAAGTTCACCTGGTAAGGCTACCCGGCAGGGCGCATCGACAGCGAGAAGACCTACATCGCGGGCGAATGGATGGAGACGACCACGCAGTCGAGGCAGTGCTCAAGGAGGCTGGCGAGAGTGGCGACATCAGATCGTGTGCAATCGGTTCGTACTTCGCGAGGGGATTGAGCTGGACGCACTTGCACCACGGAATTCTGGCCACGTGCTTCTCGGCGTTGTCGTCGTATCTACCCGGAAGCGTCGGGCGACTGCTGCGTAATCATCCTGGCATGTCTCATGTGCTGATCCAGGACCACGGGGGCAACTGGCACCGGTTCGGCAGCGCTTGTGCCGACAGACACTGGGAACTCAACGATACGAGTCGGGTGATTGCGGGGATGCGGCGTGCGTTAGGAAAAAGCAGCCCGAGCCGTTCTTATTCCCTCATCTGTCATGCGGTGCGGACGAGCGGAAGCACCTGCCATGCCTGTGGTCATGTGAGCGGCGAGCAGTACTCGCATGGTGTTCCAGACCGATGGCCAGCTCAAGGAGGTGACGGGCGATATCTACAAGCCGGGAACGTTCCGTGGACAGTCCCGAGGCGGAGCAAATTTGGATCCGCATGTAACACCGAGCTTCTCGTGCCAAGACTTGACATTCGAGCAGGCAAAGGCTCTTTGTGCTTGGAAAACAACTATCGTTATTGAGCAGTTTCGTTACATGCCGATTCACGACGCGGACCACTTTATGCGCGTCAATGACGTGCCAAGCCATCGCCTGAAGTAATGGTCTGGAGTAATCGCCTCAAGCAATCGCATGTTAAAGGGGTTCGCACCATGGGCAACAAACCATCACATCGAGTCCATGACGACAGGGACCATCGCGACCTATCACTGATCGCGATTGGCTATGCGATGCAACCTGAAGGCCGGAAGGTATTGGCGGCCAAGCTGCCTCCTGAACACATCCATCGCGACGTCCGAGCGATGTACACGAAGGATTTGCTGGAGGAGAATTCGCCCGAGGTGAAGCAATGCCTGGCGGCGTTTGGTGTGGTGCCGGAAGAAGGCGTGAATCCCATGGCATTGACAGTCAAGTGTTTGCTTTGGAGGAACTCTGCAGAAAAACCACCAGCACATTGGCGTCTCTTGGTGCCGCAATGCAGATGCGTGGCACCACGCCAACAGAATTGCGGGAGCGACTGCAGGATCTCAATGGTCCACTCGAATCATGGATTGCGGAGCACGATCGTGAAGAATCGGCGGCCTGCTTGTCCTTAAGCGATGGATGAGGCGGGCCGTTGCAGAGCAGCTTGTTGGAGGCTGCCAAGTGCTGTCAGGTCTGTGGGCGCAAAAGCCGGGGCCTGCCAGGTGGACCCGTCTAGGGGTGCGCTAAGTTGCCGGTGGATCTGAGAATGCGGTTGTCCGGGGAGCCATGCGGCCTCCTTGTGGTGTGCGGCGAATGCAATTGCGACGCACTCACTGACTACGCCAAGTGGCCCCGCGCGAGGCAACTCGCTGCGCTTGCTCAAGAATGCGCTGGGCGGTACGATCTGGTGCGGTTCAATTGGTTAGTGAACCCCGGAAGCACCTCGACGCATTGCGCAGTCTGAGGTCAAATCGATATCTGTCCACAGTCGAACGGCACGGATAACCGGCCCTTCGCTTTCTCGGACCCATTCGGCATTGCGAACGGCATCGCGGTGTGATATAATGCGCATGTGGCGTTAATTCGCCGTGGCGTCAACAAACAAGGTTACGAGGACACACAATGAACGTCACCAAAAGCCCGCCCTGTGGTCGTTTGCACCGAGTACAAAGGGGTCTTCTTCAGTTACGCCGAAGATACGTCCGGTGATGTGATTCACCTACGCGATTGTAGGATGGCCATCTACATGGGAACAACCAAAGGCGTGATGCAGTTGGCTCATACCGGACCCTCCGAGACTAGCAAAATCTCTGCCCCCGCAAACATCGAGATCCGCAAAATCACTGCCGTTTTTTGAAGTGACGAAAGAGGCGGAGCAAGCCTGGAAAACTGCCGGTGAAAAGTAGACGCCGCGTAGCAGATGCTTTGTGAATCTTAGATGGAATCAAAATGCCACGCGGTACTTTGCCGCGTAGCATCTATCAATCGAGAAAAACATGAGCTGGCCACACTACCGCCAAACGAAGTCACAGTCATGGATGTCACAAAGCGTTAACCATGCCTTACAGGCATTATCGATTAGGTAATGGAACATGGAGGGGCTGTACTTGTGCAGCAGAGAATTCACCAAAGTCAAGGAGATCCTAATTGCAGCATTCGGTGATGGGTATGGGTATGGGGATAAAAATGGATGCGGGGATGGATATGAGGATGGATATGGGGGTGGGATTGGGTATGGGTACGGGGACAGTGGGTATGGGTGTACATATGTGAACGGGTATGAGTACGGGGATGGGATTGGATATGGATATGGATATCAGGATGGTGGCGGACATGGGGATGGATATGGGGATGGGAACGGGTATGGGAACGGGTATGCGTATGGGGATAGGGATGGGGGATGCGTGATACAAACAAGCTTCCGAGCCGCTCGTAATGCCGCCGGAAAATAATACCACTCCAACGCCCGCATCACGAGGCACGAAAGGAAAAACATGACGATCCACGAACTGAAAGACGAATCCGGCAACGTGATTCACGCCTGTGCGACGGAATCGTTCCCGTTGCCTAAGACCAGATGTTTGGCATCGAAAAATCTGTAATCTGCCGGTACTCGGCTACCACCTTTCCCTTCGTTGAAACATCACTGCCGGTACTCGGCTACACAGCACCCAAAACGAGTAAGCCATGAGCTGGCCACACTACCGCAAGCAAGTCACAGTCATGGATGTCCTAGAAACTGGTGTATGCCGCACAGGCATTATCGATTGGGTGATGGAGCATGGAGGGATAATTACTTGCGAGACGGAGAAGTTTGCCGAAGTCAAAGGTCCTAATTGCAGCATTCGGGGATGGATGTGGAAGTGAAATTGGATACGGGATTGGTATGGGGGTAGGTGTGGGGATGGAGATCTATACGGGAATGGATACGGAGACGGAAGTGGATATGGAAATGAGAACGCATGTAAAAAAGAGTCTGAGAATGGGATTGGAGATATCTACGAAAAGGAGCATGGGAACGTATATGGAGGTGTGGATACGGAGTTGGTTTTAAGTACGGGTATGTTTTTGGTGACGGGGATGGGTACGGGAATGGGATTGGTTATGGGAATGCCTATGCCGATGGGTACGGGAATGGAATTGGATATGGGGTAGATGATGAAGATGGGATCAGAAATGGAGATGAGTTACCCCCGTTTGTGGTAAGAGGAGCACACAGTGAGCTTTCTTAACTATAACAAAACGAGTAAGCTATGAGCTAGCCACACTATCGTGATCGAGTCACAGTATGCGACGTTTTAGATAGCGGCTTATCATTTCGACGGCGTTTGCGATTGGGTAATTAAGCACAGGTGTTATTGCCTGTGCCACAATGGATTTCGCTGACACGTAGATGAAATCGTGACTGCGGCATTTGGGAATGGGTATGCGCATGAGTATGGGAACGAGAATGCGTATGGGGATGGGTATGGGTATGCGTATGGGGATAAGTGATCCCGGTTTAGGGCAGGGAGCTGACACGGTCTCGCTAGTGCCAACGCAGAGGCTTTTCTGCGCGCCAGCAGGACGACAAATGAAAACCGGTATACCGCATGCGCGCAGAATGCTCAGCGAAGAGGAGGCAAAGCAGGTCGTGTCCGACCTGAAGAGACGTGGCAGGCGTTCGAAAATCGCGGGCAGAATCTCGCCATTTTCGGTTGTCTTGCTGTTGCGGCATGCAGGTCGCTGGAGATCGCAGGGCTGCAGTTACGAGACGTACATTTCGATGGGCAATGCGACTATCTGGTCATACGGCCCGGAAACGAGCAAGGGCTGTCGTGGCCGAGTGATCCCCGGCATATTGGTCACCGCGCGGCGTGCTCTTCGATGTGGACGCGTGGGTGCGGGAGAGGCTTCGATCCGGGAAGGCGAGTCACACGATACCGTAATTTGCAACCAGCAGGGCGGCCACACGCGGTTGCCAAGCATTAACGCGATCGACCATCGCGAAGAGGTGGGCGACGTCTCTACGGGTGCTTCCATCGCATCAGCGCAAGCAGCTCTCCATCCATGCGGGCCGTCACACGTTCTGCTCGGCATTCCTTGGCGTCCGGCAAGTCGCTCGCGCTAGTGCGGGATGCGGCGGAAAACGCGTCGTCGACAACGACTGACACGTACCTTCCACGGCATCGACGACAAGAACTCGGTGTTCAATTACTGATCTTTTGTGACTGTATTTATTAGGGGATTGCGATGAGCAAACGACTGCACCGAAAAGCTGTGCGCGCGGATAACCTGGACTCTTGCTGTATGGTCGCAAACATGCGAGTGCGGCTTAAACTAGTAACCTTTTTGACGACTACCTAAGATCAAACCCAAAATTTCAAGGCAAGTTGAATGAATGGGATGCACTTGTGTCGCCAACCATCAAGCAGAGGAACGACATTGATAGATCTCTTTTGTCGAATTTACTGCGGCCTTCTACGGCATGTTTAGTTTGTTTCCACAAAATTTCGTTGAACGACGCTTCCGTCATCCCGTGGAAGCCATCCTTAGCGTTATGGCAGACACCTTGTGTTCGGCGATGGAGTGTATTGTCTCGGATGTACGTTGCGATTACTTTTCGCAAAATGAGCAAACGCCTGATAGTATCTCTTCCGCGTCCGCGCCACGCGGCTGAAAGACCCCGATGATGGCGCATCGCTGTTCCGCTTTCACTGCCTTGAGGATTGACCGATGAAATCAGCGCTCTTCGCCCTGCTGCTGGCTGCCGCAACACCCGCGCTGGCCGAAACCCATGAGGTGCGGATGTACAACCGCACCGAAAGCGGCGCCATGATCTATGACCCGGCCTTCCTGCAGATCGCGCCGGGCGATTCCGTCCGGTTCATCCCCGAACAGCCCAGCCATAACGCGGCCACCATCGCGGGCATGATCCCGGACGGGGCCACGCCGTTCAAAAGCGCGATCAACGAGGATTTCACCGTCACCCTGACGGTGCCGGGCCAGTATGGCATCAAATGCAGCCCGCATTTCGGCATGGGCATGGTGATGCTGATCGCGGTGGGCACCGCCCCCGCGCCGGTGTTTCCGCCCGATCTGCCGCCACGGGCGCGGCAGCGGTTTGACGCGATCCTTGCCGCCCGGCCGGAGTGACGGCGCGGCAGATACCGGCGCCATGATCGCCGGATCATGGCAGGGCTTTATGATCTTTGGGTGATATTCGGCTTTTATGATCCCGGAAGCATATTGACAGGATATGATCTGCGGAACATGCTGCGTGGGAAAGGATCACCCGGATGGATCAGATCGCCCGCACCACGCAGGATCTTGGCACCGCCCTGCGCCGCGCGCGCAAGGCGCGGAACCTGACGCAGGCACAGCTCGCCGATCGGGCGGGGCTTGGCAGCGCACGGTTTCGAACATCGAAACCGGCACCAGCGGGGCCAAGCTGGACACGATCTTTGATCTGCTGGCGGCGCTGGATCTTGAAATCCGCATCGTCCCGCGCAGCAGGATGACGCCCGCCGATATCGAGGATATCTTCTGATGGGGCGCAGGCGCAGCTATGCGCCCCTGGATGTCTACATGAACCGGCGCAAGGTGGGGCAGTTCTTCCGCGATCCGGATGGCGCCTTTGCCTTTGCCTATGGGGCAGACTGGCTGAACTGGACCAATACCCTGCCGGTGTCGCGGTCGCTGCCGCTGCGGCCTGAACGTTATTCAGGCGCGCCCGTCATCGCGGTCTTCGACAACCTGCTGCCCGACAGCGACGACATCCGCCGCCGTCTGGCCGAACGGGTGGGCGCCGAGGGGCTGGATGCCCACAGCCTGCTGGCGCGGATCGGGCGCGATTGCGTGGGCGCCCTGCAGTTCCTGCCCGAAGGCGAAGTGCCCGAGGCAGGCGCCGCGCTGACGGGCGAGCCGCTGGACGAGGCAGAGATTGCGGCCATGCTGAAGGATCTGGGCCGCACCCCGCTGGGCATCCGGCGCGAGCGGGATTTCCGCATCTCGGTCGCCGGGGCGCAGGAAAAGACCGCGCTGCTGTTTCACGAGGGCCGCTGGATCGAACCGACCAGCACAACCCCCACGACCCATATCCTGAAACCCGCGATCGGCACCCTGCCGAATGGCATGGATCTGACCGACAGTGTCGAGAATGAGCATTTCTGCCTGCGCCTGATGGCGGGCTTCGGCCTGCCCGCCGCCCACAGCCGGATTGCCAGCTTTGCCGGCACGAAGGTTCTGGTGGTGGAACGGTTCGACCGGCTGCACACCCGCGATGGCCGCCTGATCCGCCTGCCGCAGGAGGATTGCTGTCAGGCGCTGTCGGTGCCGCCGACCCGCAAATACCAGAGCGAGGGTGGCCCCGGCATCGTGGACATCTGCGCCCTGCTGCAGGGCAGCGACGCGCCGCAGCGCGACCGGGCCAATTTCCTGAAGGCCAATATCCTTTTCTGGCTGATCGGGGCGACCGATGGCCATGCCAAGAACTTCAGCATCGCGCTGATGCCGGGTGGGCGGTTCACCCTGACGCCGCTGTATGATGTGCTGTCGGTGCAGCCCACGCTGGAGGCGGGGCAGCTGCAGATCAAGGACATGAAACTTGCGATGCGGGCGGGCAAAAGCCGCCATTACAAGGTTTCCGATATTCAGGGGCGGCATTTCATGGAAACCGGGCTGGCGGCCGGATTTTCGCGCACCCAGATCCTGCAGATCTTCGACGAGATCCGGGCCAGCGCCGACAGGGCCTTTGCCCGCGCCCTGGCCGACATGCCTGCAGGCTTTCCGGCGGCCCTGGGCGATGGCATCCGGCGCGGTTTCGACCAAAGGCTGCCGCGCCTGGTGGCAAAGGCAGACTAGCCGCCGCGCGTTACACCGCCAGCTGCACCTCGATGGTGCAGCCCGGGCCTGCGATGCAGCGCGCGGCGCCATCATGCTGGCGGGCCACATCCTGCACGATGGCCAGCCCCAGCCCGCAGCCGGGCGCCTGTTCGGTGTCGATGCGGAAGAAGCGGTCAAAGATCCGCTCTGTCTGCGCCGGATCAATGCCCGGCCCGTCATCCCAGACCCGCAGCAGCACCGTATCGGGGTGAAACTGCAACAGCACCTCCAGCCTGCCGCCGGGGCGCAGGCCATAGCGGGCGGCATTGTCCAGCAGGTTGGCCAGCATCTCTTCGATCAGCACCGGATCGCAGGTCACCGGGCGTTCTTCGCCTTCAATGGCAAAGCTGACATCGACCCCGCGCCGCAGCTGCTGTTCGGCAAAGGGCAGGATGCGGCGGCGCAGCAGATGCGCCAGATCGGTGGTCTGGAACAGCTCTTTCAGGCTGCGGCCCTTCACCCGTTCCAGCGACAGCAGCTGCGAGGTCAGCCGGCTGGTCGCGCGGGCGGTTTCGGTCAGCCGGGCGACGCGGGCGCGCAGCTCCGGCTCGTCGGGGGCGGTCATCGCGGCCTCTGCCTGGCTCTGGATCGCGGCGACCGGGTTGCGCATCTGATGCGCGGCATCCGAAATGAAGGCATCGCGCAGCGCAAAGGCCTGCGACAGCCGCTGAAACAGCGAATTGCTGGTATTGACCAGCGGGCGCAGTTCGGGCGGCACCCAGCGGCGGATCGGGCGCAGGTCATCGGGGCTGCGGGCGCCGATGGCATCGCGCAGATCCAGCAGCGGTTTCAGGCCCAGCTGGATGCCGAACCACAGGATCAGCGCGGCGGTCAGGATCAGCGAGGCCAGCAGCAGCACCGATTGCGTCACCAGTTCGCGCGACAGGGCCTCGCGCTGGGTCATCGTCTGCCAGACCTCGACCGTGACCCAGCCGCCGAACTGCGGTTCGCTGATGAATTCCTGCAGGGTGACAGACCGCACCGGGCGACCCAGCGAAACGCTGTCAAAGAACACCGGCTCGCCGCGGGTGATCTGCAACCGGGGCGGCGGGGCGGGCGGATCGGAATAGCCGGTGACAAAGCTGCCGCCCGGCCCGGTGATGCGGTAATAGACCGGATCGCCAAGCGCGCGGGTCAGATCTTCCAGCAGCTGTTCGGTCAGCACATCGCCTTCGGAAATCACCACATCGCGCGATATCGTCAGCGCCACCGCCAGCAGCGTGTTGTCATAGAGCTCGCGCGAGAGTTTGGCGGCGTCATAATACCGCGCGACCGAGGCCGCCGTCGCCACCACGATCAGCGGCAGGATCAGCAGCAGAAACAGCCGCGCCCGCAGGGACAGGCGCTGCAAGGACAGGCGCTGCATCACGCATCATCCAGCATATAGCCCAGCCCGCGGGCGGTACGGATCGTCACATCCGCCCCGTCGATCTTGCGGCGCAGGCGCGAAATCAGCAGCTCTACCGCATTGGATTCGACCGCCGCCCCCGAGCCATAAAGGTGATCCGCGATGCGGTCCTTGTCCAGCGATGCCGGCCGCGCTGTTCCAGCAGCAGCACGAACAGCGCAAGTTCGCGCCGGGGCAGGTCGATCGGTTCGCCCGCCTTGAACACCTGCCGCTGTTCGCGGTCATAGACCAGCGCCCCGATCGCCTCGCGCAGGGGGGCCACCTGCGGGCGGCGGCGCGACAGGGCGCGCAGCCGGGCGAACAGTTCTTCCATCTCGAAGGGCTTCACCAGATAGTCATCCGCCCCGGCATCCAGCCCCTCGACCCGTTCGGATGTCTTGCCCCGCGCCGTCAGAATCAGCACGGGCGTCGTGGTGCCGCGCACCCGCATACGGCGAACGATCTCCAGCCCCGACATCCTGGGCAGGTTTACGTCGATGATGGCGACATCGCAGGTTTCCTGCGCCAGAAACATGTCCCCATCGGCGCCATCCTCCAGATGATCTACCGCATGGCCTTGATCTTTCAGGGCATTCTTGATGCTCAGGCCGCCAGGCTCAGATTATCTTCGACAAGGATGACACGCATGGAAAAGCGCCTTTTTCAGACTGGACAGGTTTCGGACAGCTACGGACCGTAAGCCTGCGATCAAGCCGGGCTTGGGGGAGGAAATCAAGCGCGGCGGCAAACATGCACGGATCATGCAACAGGTCCGGAACGTGATAGACCGATCTTGGGAGGATCACATGACGACAGAATTCAACATCACCCGCCGGGTCACGCTGGGTCTGCTGGCCGGTGCCATGGCGCTGGGTCTGGCCGGGCCTGCGGCCGCCGAGGCGGATTTTTCCGGCAAGACCATCGAATGGATCATCCCCTTCGCCCCCGGTGGCGGATCGGATACCTGGGCCCGGTTCAACGCGCCGCTGCTGTCGAAATACCTGCCGGGCAATCCGGTGGTGATCGTGGTGAACGAACCCGGCGGCGGATCGACCAAGGGCACCAACGTCTTTGCCACAAGGGCAGAGCCGGACGGGCTGATGATCCTGGGCACCTCGGGCTCGACGCAGTTTCCCTATCTGCTTGGCGATCCGCGCGTGCGCTATGATTACAAGGATTGGCAGGTCGTGATGGCCGGCCCCACGGGCGGCGTGGTCTATACCACCCCGGCGCTGGGGCTGAAGACGCCCGAAGATATCGGGATGCTGGCGGGCAAGGAGCTGGTCTATGCCAGCCAGGGCGCGACCTCGCTGGATCTGGTGCCGCTGCTGGGCTTTCGCCTGATGGGCTTCAACGTGCAGCATGTCTTCGGGTTCAAGGGGCGCGGCGATGGCCGTCTGGCCTTTGAACGCGGCGAGGTGAACATCGATTACCAGACCTCGTCGGGCTATCTGAAGAACGTGCAGCCGCTAGTCGAGGCCGGTCAGGCCGTGCCGCTGTTCAGCTGGGGCGTGCTGGACGCGGCCGGGAATGTGGTGCGCGACCCCACCTTCCCCGATCTGCCCTCTTTCCCCGAGGCCTATCAGACGCTGACCGGCACCCCGCCGTCCGGCCCGGAATATGATGCCTATTTCGCCTTCTTCACCGCAGGTTTCCCGGCGCAGAAGATGGTGTTCCTGCCCAAGGATACCCCGGCAGACATCATCGCGGCCTATGAAAAGGCCTTCGAGGACATGAAGGCCGACCCGGATTATCAGGCCAGCGCCGATGCCGTTCTGGGCAGCTATGATCAGGTCACCGGGCCGCTGGCCCAGGCCCTGTTCGAAAAGGGCACCACCATCGCCCCCGAACTGCGCACCCAGGTCGGCACCATGCTGGCGGCCGAATATGGCGTGAAACTGGGCGAGGACTGATCCCGCCCGCGGCGGGCGCCCCCCGGCGCCTGCCGCCTGTCCGTTTTCCCACAATCTGAACTGTCGCGCGTGACGCGGCCAACACGGGAGTGACCACCGTGGTCGATACCCTATTTTCTGCTTTGGCAGATCTGCTCAGCATCCAGCACCTCAGCTACATGATGCTGGGCATCTTCGTCGGCCTTGTGATCGGCGTGCTGCCCGCGCTGGGGGGCATTGCCGGGCTGTCGCTGCTGATCCCCTTCATCTATGGCATGGACGAGGTTTCGGCGCTGGCCATGCTGATCGGCCTTCTGGCGATCATGCCCACCGGCGATACCTTTTCGTCGATCCTGCTGGGGATTCCCGGCGGATCGTCCAGCCAGGCCACCGTTCTGGACGGCTTTCCGCTGGCCAAGAAGGGCGAGGCGGCGCGGGCGCTGTCGACCGCGTTCTTTTCGTCGATGTTCGGCGGGGTGTTCGGCGCCTTCGTGCTGACCGGCTTCATCTTCATCGCGCGGCCCATCATCCTGGCCTTCGGCTCGGCCGAGCTGTTCATGCTGGCGGTGCTGGGCCTGTCGATGGTGGCGGTTCTGGCCGGGCGCAGCCTGGTCAAGGGCATGACGGCCTGCGCGCTTGGCCTGCTGATCGGGTCCATCGGGGCGGCGCCTGCGACAGGCGAGTTCCGGTTGGTGTTCGATGTCTTCTATCTTTACGACGGCATCCCGCTGGTGGTGATCGGCATGGGGATCTTTGCCATTCCCGAAATCGTCGATCTGCTGCGCACCAATACCTCGATCGCGGGGGAAATGCCGCTGGGCAAGGGCTGGACGCAGGGCATCCGCGACTGGGGCCGCAACTGGTTTCTGTCGCTGCGCTGCGCCACCGTGGGCTGCATCGTCGGCGTCATTCCGGGCCTTGGCGGTTCGGTGGTGGACTGGATCGCCTATGGCCATGCCGTGCAATCGACCAAGGATACCTCAAACTTCGGCAAGGGCGACATTCGCGGCGTGATCGCGCCCGAAAGTGCCAATAACGCGATGACCGGCGGGGCCATGCTGCCCACCGTGCTGTTCGGCATCCCTGGATCGGGCGCCATGGCGGTGTTTCTGGGCTGCATGGTGCTGATCGGGATCGAGCCGGGGCCGTCGATGGTGACCACCGATCTGCATCTGACCTATACGATGATCTGGACACTGGCGCTGGCGAATATCTTCGGCGCGGGGGCCTGTGCGCTGCTGGCCAAACCGATTGCCGGGCTGACCAAGGTGCCGTTCCAGTACATGGCGCCGTTCATGATGGTGATGGTCAGCTTCGCGGCCTTTCAATCGACCCGGTCGGTGCAGGATCTGATCGCGCTGCTGATCCTGGGCGTCATCGGCGTCTTCATGAAACGCTTCGGCTGGCCGCGCCCGGCGCTGCTGATCGGCTTTGTTCTGGCACCGCAGGCGGAAACCTATCTGTATCAGGCCGTGCAGTTCAACGGCTGGGAATTCCTGACCAAGCCGGGCGTGCTGATCATCACCGCCATCATCGTGGTCTCGGTCTATTTCGGGCTGCGCAACCGCGTCGATGACAGCGCCGATCTGGGCGCCAGTGCCGCCCCCGGTGCGGCCCCCGGCGCCGTGAGCCGCGCCGACCGCCTGCCGCA
Source organism: Gemmobacter sp. (assembly GCA_034519525.1). Taxonomy (GTDB): domain Bacteria; phylum Pseudomonadota; class Alphaproteobacteria; order Rhodobacterales; family Rhodobacteraceae; genus Gemmobacter. The sequence goes on from JAXHOJ010000013.1 coordinate 12,758, forward strand.
GATCGCCTTTGCCGCCGTGGTGACCATCGCGCTGGCCGTGGGTCTGGCCGATGCCTTCGGGCAAAGCTTCCTGGGCGGGATCTTCCCCGGCCTGATGACGGCAATCGGCCTGGCCGTGGGCGCCCTGCTGATCTGGCAGCTGCTGACCGCGACCTATGGCGCAACCGTGCTTTACGATGCCGAGCGTCAGCTGTCGGCCGATGGCCAGCCGCCGATGGGCAGCGCCTTCAATGGCATGTTCTGGATTACCGCGCTTGTCGTGCTGGCGGCCCTGCTGGGCTTCGTGCTGGCGGTGGGGATCTTCTTTGTCAGCTTCATGCGGCTGCGGGTCGGGGCCAGCTGGGCCAAGACCCTGCACATGACCGCCTGGGCGGTGGGCGGCATTGTCGGGGCGGCCTGGGCGCTGTCGCTCAATTTCCCCGAAGGCCTGCTGCAATCGCTGGTCGATCTGCCCTGGCCGCTGGGCTGAGACGTGACAGGCCCGCCGCTCTGGCGGGCCTTTTTCCCTCGCATATCAAGGAACGACAGACATGGCACAAACCGCCATTCCCTTTCATTTCATGCGTGGCGGCACCTCGCGCGGGCCGTATTTCCGGCGCGAGGATCTGCCGGAAGACCGCGAAACCCTGGCGCGCGTGCTGGTCGCCGTGCTGGGTTCGGGGCAGAAGCTGAACATCGACGGCATCGGCGGCGGCGCGGCGGTCACCACCAAGGTGGCCATGCTGTCGCGGTCGCAGACCAATGATTGCGACATCGACTATTTCTTCGCCCAGGTCAGCGTCGAGGATGGGCAGGTGGATTTCAAACCGACCTGCGGCAATATCCTGTCGGGCGTCGGGCCTGCGGCGGTGGAAATGGGGCTGATCGTGCCGCAGGGCGATGTGACGCGGATCCGCATCCGCTCGGTCAATACCGAAGCGCGGGTCGAGGCGGTGGTGCAGACGCCGGGCGGCCGGGTGGAATATGGCGGCGCGGCGGCGATTGACGGTGTGCCGGGCCATGCCGCGCCGATCTATCTGAACTTCATGGATGTTGTCGGCTCTGCCACCGGGGCGCTGCTGCCGACCGGCGCCCTGCGCGATGTGATCGACGGGATCGAGGTCACCTGCATGGATGTGGCCATGCCCATCTGCATCGCCCGCGCCGCCGATTTCGGGCTGACCGGCCATGAAACCGCCGAAGCGCTGGATGCCGACCGCGCCTTCTATGCCCGGATGGAGCCGATCCGGCAGGAGGCCGGGCGCCGTATGGGGATGGGCGATGTGGCAAAATCGGTGACGCCGAAATTTGCCCTGCTGGCCGAACCCCGCGCGGGCGGCACCATCACCGCGCGGTATTTCATGCCCTGGAGCTGCCATCCCACCATGGCCGTCACCGGGGCGCAATGTCTGGCCTCCTGCGTGCTCACGCCGGGCACCGTGGCCGAGGGGCTGTTTACCGCCCCCGAAGGCCGCCCCGCGCTGGTGCGGATCGAACATCCGGGCGGGGTGATCGACGTGACGGTGGATTATGAAACCGGGCCGGACGGCTTTGCCCTGAAATCGGCGGGCCTGCTGCGCACGGCGCGGCTGCTGGCCCGGGGCGAGGTTCTGGTGCCCGATACGATCTGGGCCGGAAAGTGAGGGTTCATATCCTCGATGACTGGTCCGATACCCTGCGTGGCCTGCCGGGCTTTGCCCGCATGGCGGGCCATGCCGTCACCATCTGGACCGATCACGCCGAGGGGCCGGAACTGGCCCGCCGCCTGCAGGGGGCCGAGGCGCTCTGCCTGTTCCGCGAACGCACGCGCATCACCGATGATCTGCTGGCGGCCCTGCCCGGGCTGCGGCTGATTTCGGGGCGCGGGGCCTGGCCGCATGTCGATGTCGCGGCCTGCACGGCGCGGGGGGTGGCCTTCTGTTCGCACAAGCCCGCCGAAGCCCCGAACCATGCCGCAGCCGAGCTGACCTGGGCGCTGATCCTGGCTGCGATGCGCGATCTGCCGGGGCAGATGGCCAGTGCCCGCGCAGGGCGCTGGCAGGCGGGTGTCGGGCGGACGCTGGCGGGGCGCAGCATCGGGCTTTATGGTTATGGCCGGATCGGCGGGCTGGTGGCGCGCTATGCCCGGGCCTTTGGCTGCCGGGTGATCTGGTGGGGGTCTGATGCGGGCCGCGCCCGGGCGCTGGCAGCGGGCGAAACGGTGGCCGAAAGCCGGGCGGCGTTCTTTGCGCAATGCGATGTCATCAGCCTGCATCTGCGGCTGACGCCGGAAACCACGGGCATCATCACCGCAGCGGATCTGGCGCAGATGGGGCCGCGCGCGGTTCTGGTCAACACCGCCCGCGCCGGGCTGATCGCGCCGGGCGCGCTGCTGGCGGCGCTGCAGGCCGGGCGCCCCGGCCTTGCGGCGCTGGATGTATTCGACGCAGAACCCGTCACCGATCCTGCCGATCCGCTGCTGTCACATCCCCGCGTGATCGCCACCCCGCATATCGGCTTTGTCACCGAAGACGAATTCGACCTGCAGTTCCGCGATATCTACGATCAGGTGAACGCCTTTGCCGCAGGCCGGCCACAGCATCTGGTCAATCCCGGGGCCGTCGCAGCCCGGCCAGCCGTGCCGCCACCGGCGCCCCCAGAATGACAACCACGATCCGCGTCAGGTGATGCAGGATCACAAAGCCCAGATCGGCCCCCGCCACCAGCGCCAGCACGGTCATTTCGGCCTGCCCGCCAGGGGCGAAGGCCAGGAACCTTCCACCGGGGCGGCAAGGCCGGTCAGCGTCACCGCCTCGGTGAACAGCGCGGCCAGCACCCCCAGAATCGCCACATAGGCCAGCCCCGCCGCCACGAACTGCCGCAGCTCGCGCAGCGTGACGCCGACATATTGCACCCCGATGCCCAGGCCGATGAACAGCTGCGCGAAGATGATCGCCTCGGCAGGCGGGCGGCTGTGGATCAGCCCCGCCAGTGACAGCGCCGCCGTCAGGATCATCGGCCCCAGGATCGAGGCGCCGAACAGCCCGATGGCCGCGCCGCCTTTCCAGCCGATCAGCGCCGCCGCCGCCATCAGCGCCAGCTCTGCTGCAGGCAGATCGCGCAGCGGGGCGCCGATGGCCCCGGTCAGCGTGGCGCCGTAAAGCCCGGTCAGGATCAGCGGCGCCGCCGTCACGATCACCAGCACCCGCGTCACATGGATCAGCGCCAGCGCCCGCACATCGGCGCCCGCCTCCTGCCCGAAGGCCACCATATCCTGCAACCCGCCGGGCATGGCCGCATACCAGGCCGTCGGCCTGTCAAACCCCAGCCGGCGGAAGAACGGCACCCCCACCAGCCCGATGACCGCCACATAAAGCGGCACCAGCGCCACGCTGCCTGCCATCTGCGGCAGGCGGTGCACCACCTCGGGCGTGATCGAGGCGCCGACCGCCACCCCCAGAATGGTGCGCGCGGCGGTCGAAACCTCGCCCGCGCCCTTCAGCGGCGCCCCGGCCAGCGCCACCAGCAGACAGGCCGCCATCGGCCCGAACAGAAAGGGCAAGGGCAGCCCCAGCAGCCAGAACCCCCCTGCCCCGGCCAGCGCAAGCGCCAGCGTAAGCGCTCTGGAAATCGGGATGCGGCGACATGCGCAGGTGCCTTTCCGGGTGTTGTATCCGGCTGCAGCTGCATCCGGACACGCAAACAGCAAGCAGTCGTTTCATGGCCGATGACAGTGATGGCCCCCAGGGTCAGGGTGCCTACCGCCGCCTTCTGGAAGACATCCGCGCGGGCAGCCTGCCGCCCGGCACCCGCCTGCGCGAAACCGAACTGGCCGAACGGCTGGGGATCAGCCGCACCCCCGTGCGCGAAGCGATCCGCCAGCTGGAGGCCGATGGCCTGGTGATCCACCTGCCCCGGCAGGGCGCGACCGTGCGCAGCCTGGATTACGCCGAGGTGATCGAGCTTTACGAAATGCGCGCCGTGCTGGAAGGCACCGCCGCCCGGCTGGCCGCCCGCGCCGCCTCGGAGGTGGAGCTGTCAGAGCTGGCGGCGCTGAACGCCGGGCATGGCCAGCGCCCCCGCAGGCGCCCCCGCGCAAGAGCTGAACCGGCAGTTTCACCGCACCCTGCTGGATGCCGCGCGCAACCGCTTTCTGGTGAAATCCGTCAGCGCGCTGCAAAAGACCCTGCTGATCCTGGGGCCCAGCACCCTGACTGATCCCACCCGCGCGGTGGATGCGGTGGCCGAACATGCGGCGGTGTTGCAGGCCTTGCAGGCCCGCGATGGCAGCGCCGCCGAAATCGCCATGCGCGCCCATGTCGAGGCGGCGCTGTCGGTGCGCATCCGCGGGATGCGGGGCCGTGAAATCCCGATGGAGGACGAGGCATGAAAGACTGGCCCGAGAAAGATTGGCCCGAGGTTTTTGACATCGCGGTGGTGGGCGGCGGCAATGCCGCACTTTGCGCCGCGATCACCGCCGCCGAAACCGGCGCCCGCGTCCTGATCCTGGAAGGCGCGCCCAAACCCTATCGCGGCGGCAATTCGCGCCACACCCGCAACTTTCGCTGCATGCACCGCGGCCCGCTGTCGGTGCTGACCGGCAGCTATGAGGAAGAAGAATATTTTCACGACCTGATGCTGGTGACCAAGGGCAAGACCGATGAAGGGCTGGCCCGGATGGCGATCCGCAGTTCGGAAGAATGTCTGCCCTGGATGCAGGCGCATGGCGTGTGCTTTCAGCCGTCGCTTTCAGGCACGCTCAGCCTGTCGCGGACCAATGCGTTCTTTCTGGGCGGCGGCAAGGCGCTGGTGAATGCCTATTACAATGCGGCCACCGATCTGGGCGTGAAGATCGCCTATGAGGCGCAGGTGCAGCATGTGCACCGCGACGGCGATCACATCACCCATCTGGAGGCCGAGATTGCCGGGCGCCCCGTCACCGTGCAGGCCCGTGCCTTCGTGCTGGCCTCGGGCGGGTTTCAGGCCGATCTGGATTGGCTGGCCCGCGCCTGGGGGCCTTCGGCGCGCAATTTCCTGATCCGGGGCACCCCCTATAACCGCGGTGTCGTGCTGAAGGATCTGCTGGATCAGGGCGCCGATAGCGTGGGCGATCCGACGCAATGCCATGCCGTGGCCATCGACGGGCGCGCGCCCAAATATGATGGCGGCATCGTCACCCGGCTGGATTGCGTGCCCTTTTCCATCGTGGTGAACCGCGATGGCCAGAGGTTCTACAACGAAGGCGAGGATGTCTGGCCCAAACGCTATGCGATCTGGGGCCGCCTTGTGGCCGCGCAGCCCGATCAGGTGGGCTATGCGCTGATTGATGCCAAATCCATGGATCTGTTCATGCCCTCGGTGTTCCCTCCGGTCACGGCAAACACGATCGAGGATCTGGCGGTGAAGATGGGGCTGGACCCGGCCGCCCTGCGCGCCACGGTCGACGGCGTTCAACGCCGCCTGCCGCCCCGGCCGGTTCCACCCCACCGAACTGGACGGGCTGGCGACCGAAGGGCTGGAAATCGCCAAGACCAACTGGGCCCGCCCGCTGGATCAGCCGCCCTTCTATGGCTATCAGCTGCGCCCCGGTGTGACCTTTACCTATCTGGGTCTGAAAGTGGACAGCCAGGCGCAGGTGCATACGCAGGATGGCCCGATCCGCAACCTCTGGGCCGCGGGCGAGATCATGGCAGGGTCGATCCTTGGCCAGGGCTATCTCGCAGGCTTCGGAATGACCATCGGCACCGTTTTCGGACGCATCGCAGGCCAGGAGGCCGCCGCCCATGTCGCTTGACCTCGCCCCCCCTGATCTGTTCACCGAAGCCCGGCGCCAGATCGAAATCTGCAACGCCTGCCGCTATTGCGAGGGGTTCTGCGCCGTCTTTCCCGCCATGACGCGCGAAAAATCCTTTGCCGATGGGGATTTGACCCATCTTGCGAACCTGTGCCACAACTGCCGGGGCTGCTATTATTCCTGCCAGTATACTGAACCGCATGAATTTGCGCTGAACATCCCCGCCGCCCTCGCCGAGGTGCGGGTTGACAGCTGGGAGCGGCTGATCCGCCCGCAGCGTCTGGCCCGGCTGTTCCAGACCCATGGGGTTGCCATGGCGGGGCTGGCCGTCGTCGCGCTGGCTGGCTTCTTCTGGGCGCTGTCGGCGCTGAAACCTGAATCGGGCGCAGGCTTTTATGCCTATCTGGCGCATAACACGCTGGTGGCGATGTTCGTGCCCGCCTTTCTGGCACCGCTGCTGCTGATCGCACTGGCCCTGCGCGATTACTGGCACGAGGTGGGCGGCGGCCGGATCCGGCTCGCGCATCTGCGGCAGGCCCTGGGCAGCGCCGCCCGGATGAAGAACCTGTCGGGCGGCCATGGTCAGGGCTGCAACTTCGAACGCGAAGACCGCTATTCCGACCGCCGCCGCCAGTTTCACCAGCTGATGATGTATGGCTTCCTGCTGTGTTTTGCCGCCACCTCCAGCGGCACGGTGATGCATTACGCCTTTGGCTGGGAAGCGCCCTACCCGCTGTTCTCGCTGCCAAAGCTGCTGGGCCTGCCCGGCGGGCTGATGATGGTGGCGGGCTGTTTCGGCCTGGCCACGCTGAAGCTGCGGGCCGATCCGGCGCTGGGGGCGAAACGGGTCTGGGGCGGCGAGATGGCCTTTATCCTGCTGCTGGGCGTGGTGGCGCTGACCGGGCTTGTGCTTTACGCGGCCACCGGCACCGCCCTTGTGGCGCCGCTGCTGGCGATCCATCTGGCAACGGTCATGGTGCTGTTCCTGCTGATGCCGTTTTCAAAGATGGTGCATGGCTTCTTCCGGCTGGCCGCCCTGCTGGCCGAGGCGGGCAAGCCCGCCCCCGCAGGCAGCCAGCCCTGACCGGCAATGCCCCGGTCAGGCCGGGGCATCACCCTGCACCTGCCGCGCCGGGCTGGCGATCCACCGCGCCAGCCCGGCGGCATAATCGGCCGCCGCCTGATCCAGCTCTGCCGCGGGCAGCTTGTCGGCGCGATACAGCACAAAGGGTTCCGCCCAGATCAGACCGCAGCGATGGGCGCTCGCCCGCAGCGGGGCCAACAGATCGGCCATGGCAAACAGGTTGCGCCCGCCCGGCTGATAGGCCTCTGGCACATTGCCGGCCGTGGCCGCAATCATCAGCGGGCGCCCCTCCAGCAGCCGCCCCTCGGTCTCATAGGCGATATAGAACATCCGCGTCAGCACGGCATCCTGCCACGCCTTCAGCAGCGCCGGGGTGGAATACCACTGCACCGGAAACTGCAGCACGATCCGGTCTGCCGCCAGCAGCCGCGCCGCCTCGGCCGGGCCATCGCGGAACAGGTCCAGCCCGTCAGGGCAGGCCGCCTGCATGTCGATCACCGAAACCCCCGGCAGGGCGGCAGCCCGCACGCGCCAAAGCGGCATTGGCGCGCGAGCGGCGCAGATCGGGGTGAAACAAAAGCACAAGGGTGCGGGTCATCATCTTCTCCTGCATTGCGATGCGGTAAGGATGCGGCCCCGAAACAAATCATTCCAATTGATATAAGATATGATCTATTATCAGCTGCATGAATTTACGTGCGCTTGACCTCAACCTTCTGGTGATCCTCGACGCCCTGCTGGACGAGGCGCATGTCAGCCGCGCCGCAGACCGGCTGAACCTGTCACAGCCTGCGGCTTCGGCAGCCCTGCAACGCTGCCGCCATCTGTTCCGCATGATCTGCTGGAACGCGGGCGCGGCACCATGCGGCTGACCCCGCGGGCCGAGGCCTTGCGCGCCCCCTGAAATCCTTGCTGGTAAGCGTCACCGATCTGGTTGATCCGGCAGAGCCGCCGCTGGCCGAATGCGCCAGACCCTGCGCATCGCCATGGCCGATTTTCCCGCCCTGCTGGTGATCGGCCCGCTGCAACGTGCCCTGCGCAGCACCGCCCCCGGCCTTGATCTGGTGATCCAGCCCTGGCACGGGCCGAAGCCGCGCCAGGCGCGTGGTGGCAGGCACCACCGATCTGGCGATTTCGGTCTTTCCGACCGAGGATGCCGAGATTGACCGGCAGGCGCTGCTGACCGAACATTATGTGATCGCCCTGCGCCCCGGCCATCCGGCGCTTGCCGGGTTCGATCTGCAAGGCTGGCTGGCCTTTCCGCATATCCTTGTGTCTGGCCGGGGCGATCCCCGCAGCCCGCTGGATAGCGCGCTGGCCGGTCTGGGGCTGGCGCGGCGTGTCGGGCTGGTGGTGCCCAGTTTCGGGATGGTGCCCGATCTGCTGCGCGGCTCTGACATGATCGCCATGCTGCCCTCGCGCATCCTGACCGTTGCGCCGGATCTGGCAAGCCTGCCGGTGCCCATCGAGGTGGCGGGCTTTTCCCTGCATCTGGCCTGGCACCGCCGCAGGGCCAAGGATACCGGCCTGCGCCATGTGGCGGCGCAGCTGGCCCGGCTGCTGGCCTGACGCCGGGCAGATCGCGCGCCTTGTGCCAAGGCTTGCCGCCCTGCCCGCCCGCGCTAGCTTTGGCCGATGACGATGATCCAGCCCCTGCCCCGCTTTGCCCGCCTGCTTGGCCTGTCCGGTCTGCTGCCGCAGATGCTTTGCCTTGCGCTGGCGCTGGCCGATCCGGGGGTGGCGGCTCTGGCGGGGGCAGGTCTGGCGGGGGCAGGTCTGGCGGGGCTGTTCTATGCCGCGCTGATCCTGTCGTTTCTGGGTGGGCTGTGGTGGATGGCCGCCGCTTTGGGCGGGGTGGTGCGGCCCGGCCCCTATCTGCTGGCGGTGCTGCCCAGCCTTGTCGGCTGGGCCATCCTTCTGGCGCAGGGCCTTGGCCTGCTGGCGCTGCCCGCCTGTCTGGCGCTGCTGGCGCTGTGCCTGCTGGCCAGCCCGCTGGCCGATCGCCATCTGGCCCGCAGCCTGCCGGTGCCGCCGGGCTGGATCGCGCTGCGATGGGCCATGGCCAGCGGGCTGGGCGGGCTGACGCTGCTGCTGTCCCTGACCACCCTTCACTGACCTGCGCCCCCCAACCGCTTCGCCCCCCAACTGCTTCGCAAGGATATGCGATGACCCAGACCGCCTTCCCGCTGACCCGCGCCGCTGCCCTGACGCGCCTGAACAGCTTTGCGCCAGAGGCAGGCCCCGCCTATGCCCGGCTGCGCAACCTTGACCGGGGGCCAGAGGGCCATCCGCATGTCTCGCGCCTGTCGGCGGCACTGCGGCGGCGGCTGATCGCGGAACCCGAGGTGATCGCGGCGGTTCTTGCCCGCCACACCCCAGAGGCGGCGGAAAAGTTCATCAGCGAGGTGTTCTGGCGCAGCTACTGGAAGGGCTGGCTGGAAAGCCGCCCCACCGTCTGGTCCGGCTATCTCGATGCCACCGCCCGCGCCGAAAACCGCATCGCCGCCGATGCCGCCCTGACCTGCTGCGCCATGCCGAGGCCTGCGCAGGCCGCACCGGCATAGATTGCTTCGATGCCTGGGTGGCAGAGCTGGAAACCACCGGCTATCTGCACAACTGGGCGCGGATGCAGTTTGCTTCGATCTGGGTGTTCACCCTCGGCCTGCCGTGGGAGCTGGGCGCGGCCTTCACCCTGCCCCGCTTTGTGGATGGCGATCCGGCCTCCAATACCTTGTCCTGGCGCTGGGTGGCGGGGCTGCATACGGCGGGCAAGGCCTATCTCAGCGATGCCGACCGGATTGCCAGGATGACCGGCGGGCGCTTTGCGCCACAGGGTCTGGCACGGCAGGCGATCCTGCCCGCCGACAGCATCGCCGTGCCCCAGGCCACCCCGCCCCGTGCGGCCCGCACCCCGACCCCACTGCCCCCGGCCTGCTGCTGCTGGGGGGTGAGGATCTGTCGCTGGAAACCCTGCCCGCGCTGCAATCGCTGCGCGTTCGCGCCATCGCCACCCTGCCCGGCACCTCTCCGGCCGATCAGATCGCGCTGGCGGACGGGCTGGCCCGCGCCTGCCTGCACTGGCCGCAGGCCCTGCCGCTTGGCCCGCTGACCCCCGCCGCGCTGGATCGCGCCGCATCAGAAGGCTGCGGCCAGATCATCACCGGCTTTGCCCCCGTCGGCCCGCTGGCCGATCGGCTGGCAACGCTGCGCCCCATGGCGATGGCGGCAGGCCTGCCGCTGACCGAAATCTTGCGCAGCTGGGATGCCCGGGTCTGGCCGCATTGCCGCAAGGGATTTTTCGCGTTGAAGGAACGTATTCCCGCCCTTCTGGCACCGGGGCTGCCGCTATGACCCCGCAGGTCACCGTCTGGTTCGACAGCGGCTGCCCGCTCTGCCAGCGGGAAATCGCACTGATGCGGCGGCTGGACCGGCGCGGCGCGATCCGCTTTGTTGATGCCTGCGATCCGCAGACCATCTGCCCGCTGGGCCGGGCAGAGATCCTGGCCCGGTTTCATGCGCAAGAGGGTGGGCGTCTGCTGTCGGGGGCTGCTGCCTTTGCCGCCATGTGGCGTGCCATTCCACTGTTGCGTCCGCTGGGCCTGCTGGCAGGCTGGCCACCTCTGACCCCGGCGTTCGAGGTTGCCTATCGCGGCTTCCTGCGCCTGCGCCCCCGGCTGCAGCGCCTGCTCCGCTAGGCACAGGCTCGGCCTGCCGCAATCCCGGTTTTACAGCGCCAGCGCCCCGCTGTATCACCCCCGCAGCGGCAGGAACGGGGGGCAGCACCATGGCACAGAACACCCCGCAAACCCCCGGCTATGTCTATGTTCTGGGCTGTGCGGCCCCCGGCGGGTATCGCACCTATGTCGGCTGGACGCTGGATCTGGATCGCCGTCTGGCACAGCATAATGCGGGCACCGGCGCCAAATCCACCCGGGGCCGCCTCTGGGCCCTGCTTTACGCCGAACATTTGCCCGATCCCCGCGCCGCCATGAGCCGGGAATGGCACCTGAAGCGCAACCGCCCGCTGCGCCGCCAGCTGGCGCTCTGGGCGCAGGGCATCCCGGGCTGACAGGCCGGCAAAAGTTCACAGCTGTGAACCCGCAGCCCAGTTCACAGCTGTGAACATCACGCCGCCTCGCGCCGCATCAGCGCCATCACCATCGGCCCGGATGAAAACGCCCCCTCTGTCGCCTTGCGCACCAGACTGCGCAGATAGCCACCGGGGGATTTGATCGCCGCGAACCGCTGCAGGATCGCCGCCAGCACGACCGAGGCCTCTTCCGGCCCCATCTGCCGCTTGGCCGCGGCCCAGGCATCCGGTGAAATCCCCATCATTGGCCGCACAACCTCTGCCGCGCGCACCAGCTCATGCCAGTGGCGCATCGGCCCGTCGGCATAAGCCGCGATCTCGGGGCAGGAGGACAGCACCAGCCCAAGCGGCAGCCGGGGCAGCGGTGGGGCAGGGGGGCTGCCTTCACTTTCGCTCCTATCCACTGCGCTTACATCAACCCGTTCCGCGCTTTCCATGCGCTGTTCAAGTTCATGTATATCTTTCTGTGAATTCTGATGGTGCTGCTCATTCTGAACGGGATTGCTGCTCATTTCTTCTGTCACCGGCTCCAGCACCGCGCGGGCTTCGGTCAGCGCCCGCATCAGCCGGGCCTCCAGCAGCGCCAAATCCTCAGCTGTCAGCTTGCGGCGCAGGGCGCGGGCGGTCAGTGCCGCCATATCCTGCAGCCCTGTCCACAGCGTCAGATCAGGCCGCGTCTCGGCGCCCCAGATCGCCAGCCCCGCCAGATCCCGGCGCATCAGGCTGACGGTTTCGCGCAGCCGGGCATGGCGGTCTTGTTCGGCGCGCAGCTCTTCGGCCAAGGCGCAGAATTCGTCGAACCGCAGCACCATCGGCGTCAGGTCAAAGCCGAAGGCCACCTTGCCCGCCCGCGTCTGCCGGGCATAGCGTTTGCCATTCGGGCTGTCGCGCCGGGCAATCACCCCAGCGGTCACCAGATGCGCCAGATGGCGGCGCATCGTCGAACAGGGCATCCCGTTCAGCCGCGCGCAGATCGTCTCGTTCGAGGCATGAACCACCAGATCGCGCCCCTCCAGAACCGTGCCGGGGTGAAAGCTGACCAGCGCCTGCAACACGCCCATATCGCGGTCGCTCAGGCCGAAGCCGCTGCCGCGCCACTGCCAGTTCGCGCAGCGCTTCCCATTTGTTCACGCCGGGGCGGGGCGTCGCGCCATCGAGGCGGCGGCCATGATCCATCAGCGCAGCATCCATCCTGCGCCGGAAGGGCGTTACGGGGGTATAACCCATGTGAATTTCACGAAGACAAAATTATACTGCGCCGCAAATCACATATGACTTGCAGAAAACGCCGGTGACCGTTACCTTGAAAGTGCTAAGATCAAAGGGGGTCTCGTGGGGCGAAAGCTTTGCGGGGCCTTTCTTTTGTCTCTGTCGTGCCTCCTGTCCTGAAGGGTTGCGGTTAGCCGCGCTGTTTCCAGCGCGCGTGAAGATCTTGCAGGATGGCCGGGGCCTCTGCCGCGATCCAGTCGGCAAAGCCATCGGCATCGGGCTTCAGGTCCAGCCGCAGGCCCTTGGGGCCGGATTGCAGATGGCCCACCGTCCTGCCCTCCAGCGCCAGTGGCACGCGCCGCGCCTTCGGCCGGTCCGCCGGGGCGGGCTTGCGGCTCAGATGCGCCACAACCGCCTCGAACCCGGCAACAGAAGGGTCTGGTCCCTCGGGGTTTTCTGCCGCTTTCATCCGCGCCTCCGTTGCCACAGAGGTAAGGGCAGAAAGGTTAACGCCATCTTCACCCAGCGCGCGCACCAGCGCCTCCCACCGGGGGCGGCCGATGCCATGCGCCGGGCCAATGGCGCGCGCCAGATCGGGTCCGATGGCATTGGCCACCGAAAGCGCCATGGAAATCGCGGATTTTGTGGTGTTCAGCACTTCGGCAATCTGGGCCTGGCTGCCGAAATCGCCTTGCGAAAGTTCGCGGGCGAACAGCGCGCGTTCCAGATAGCTCAGATCCCGGCGGGCGGTGTTTTCGGTGATCTGCGCGCGCAGGGCGGCGCTGTCGTCCAGATGGGCGATCAGGGCGCGCACTTTCGTCAGCTTGTCGGAACTGCGGATCGCCTCCAGCCGCCGCCGACCATAGACCAGCAGATAGCGCCCCTGATCTGCCGGGTCGCGCCGCACCAGAATGGGCACGGTCTGGCCATTGGCCTCGATCGAGGCGCGCAGATCCGCCATGTCGCGCGGGTCCAGCCGGTCGGCGGGGCGGGGGTCGTCGATCAGGCTGGGGTCCAGCTCCCATACATGATGGGCATCCACCGCATCGCGGGCAGACCGCAGCGCGCGGTTGGTGTTCATCATGCTGGAAGCCGTCGGCCCGGCAGAGGCCAGACCATCCAGCATCGACAGGCGTTTCTTCTTGTTGTCGGTCATCACGCCCCCCTCCCTCAGCGGCCCCAGGTTTTCTGGATCAGCTGGGCAATCTCGTCATTCACCGCATTCACGCTTTCCAGCGCGCGATCATAGGTCGTGCGGGTAAAGGCACTGCGTTCCACTTCATACAGGGTCTGCTTGGTCAGGCCTGCATCGGAAATCGCGGTGGATTTCAGCATGGGCGCATTCAGCACGCGGTCGCCATACATGGTGCGCAGAAAGGCCACGATGCGGTTCTGCGGCGCATCCGTGGGTTCATAGCGCGTCAGCAGATAGCGCATCCAGTCATGCGTCATGTCGGCGCCGCTTTCCGCGATCACATCCATCAGATCGGCAGTCATCCGCAGGAACTGGCTCATGGACATGACATCCAGCATTTCGGGATGGATCGTGACCAGAACGCCGGTTGCCGCCGAAAGCGCCGACATCGTCAGGAAACCGAGCTGCGGCGGGCAGTCGATCACCACCACATCGTAATTGGCATCCACCTGCGCCAGCGCCTCTTTCACGCGGAAAAAGAACAGCCCGGCATTGCCCTGCGCCAGGGCGCGCGGGGTCTCATGTTCAAATTCCATCAGCTCCAGATTGCCGGGAATCAGATCAAGATCAGGGATATAGGTCTTACGGATCACCTGGGCGATGGGCACCGGGTTATCATAGCGGATCGCATCATAAAGCGTGCCGCCATCCACCAGATCGAATTCCGGCTGCACGCCATGCAGCGCCGTCATCGAGGCCTGGGGGTCAAGGTCGATCGCCAGCACGCGATAGCCGGTCAGCGCCAGCCGCTGCGCCAGATGGGCAGAGCTGGTGGTCTTGCCGCTGCCGCCCTTGAAATTCATCACGCCAATCACCTGCAGATGATCGCTCGCGCGGCGGCCTGGCAGGTAATCCCCTGGTTTTCTTGCAGTTTTTTCCAGCAGAACCCGCAGGGCGCGCACATCTTCGGCCGAATACAGGCGGCGGCTGCCGGGGGTGGTTTCGGGCGTCGGGCCCTTGCCTTCCAGATGCAGCTTGCGCAGGTAAGAGTCATTGACGCCCAGCAAACTGGCCGCCTCGCCCGAGGTGAACTTGCGCATCACCTTGGCGGCATCGGGCGGGAACATGCTGGTGCGCTGCGAATGAAGCTGCGCGGCCAGCAGTTCGGAATGTTGCCGGATGACCGAATTCAGTTCCTCATGGGACATATCATTGCTCTCTTGCCTCGCGATCCGTGTTTGACTTCCGATAGGGCCTTCGGACGTGTTCACGGAAATATACGTTTAATCACGCTTTTTCGTGACTATTGCGGCAATTGCCAGATTCGCGCAAGGAGATTCTAGATATGGGGCCAGACGCGGGGATCTGCACAAACCGCGTGGGTCTGGCGCGGCCCCTGTGGCCCCGGGCAGGGGCCGGGGCCGGGCAGGGGGGCGGGCACCCCCCCGGCTTGCCGGATGTGCCACCCCGGTCTGGCCCGCGTCTCGCAGGCGTCTGGCCCCGTCTGGCACTCGTCGGGACAGCGGGCGGCGCGGTCAGGCCTGCGCCAGCGCGGCCAGCGCGATCTGTTCGTCGATATCCGAAGCCTCGCCCGAAACGCCGACGGCGCCCAGAGATCGCGCCCTGTTCATCAAGGATGAACACACCGCCCGCCGTGGGGACCATGCCGCCGACGATATGGGCGATGCCCGCCAGGAAATGCGGTGGCTTGGCCGAAAGGCTGCGCGTCGTCTCGCCGGTGGCCAGGGCTGCATTGGCCTTGGCCAGGGCGATTTCGGCGCGGCGGATGCTGCAGCCATCTTCGGCCAGAACCGCGCGGACGGCGGCGCGGGCATCCAGCACGGTGATCGCCACGGGTTTGAACCCATGGGCGCGGGCATGGGCCAGCCCCGCCTGACAGATGGCAAGGGCGCGTTCGGTTGTCAGCTGCACGGTCAATCCTTTTCGCAGGCCAAAACGTTCGGGCAGGATCGGCATCCGGCAGATCACCGCCCGCAGCCCCCGCCATGGCGGGCACTGTGGCACTGATCGGGCGGGGGATAAAGGCCCCGGCAGCTTACAGATGCGGCATCCCGGCCGGGCGCGCCGCGCGTTTCTGCGCCGCGATGCGGAAGGGGGCATTGGGCGCGCCATAGCCCTGATAATTCGCCTGCCGCTGCACGATTTCAAAGAAGAACCCGTCGGGGCGCGGCGCCGAATACAGCTGAAAGAACTGCCCCCCCGCATCTTCGTCATAGAGCACATTGGCCGCGCGCATCCGGGCCACCAGCGCCGGGTCCAGCCCGAACGCGCGCCTCGACATCGTCATAGTAATTCGCGCCGATCCGCAGCACCGGAAAATCCCGCGCCTGCAGCTGTGCGGCGGTGGCAAAGATGTCGGCGGTGGCAAAGGCGATATGCTGCACTGCCGAGCCGAAGGTTTCCTCGACAAACCGGCCCGCCAGCGTGCGCCGGGCCTCGGCGCCGTTCAGCGTGACCCGCAGCCCGCCCGACTGCACCGCCTGCGACCGCACCAGCCCGTCCGGATCGGCCACATCCATCATCGGCGCCTTGGTCGCGCCGAAAATGCTGGTGTAGAACAGCGCCCAGCTGAGCATTTCGTCATAGGCCATGGTCTGGCCGATGTGATCCACCCCGGTGAGGCCGGCACCTGCGGGGGCAGGGCTGCTTTTGAAATCCACATCCCAGATCCGCGCCAGATCGGACCCGGCATCCAGGAGGCGGATCATGCTGCCGCCCACGCCGCGAATGGCCGGGATGGTCAGCTCGCCGCTGGGGTTATCCTGCGTGTGATCATGCGCCAGCAGCACCAGCGCGCGGGCATGGGCGGCGCGTGCATCGGGCACCATCACGCCGATTTCCGAAACCGTGGTGCCATGCGCCACATAAGAGGTGCGGGAAAAGCCGCTGCTGTCGGTATTGACCAGCACGTTGATCTCGCCCTGCCGCCACAGCGACACGGGCTTTGACACATGCCGCCCAGCCCGCACAAAGCCCGTGGCCTCCAGCAGGGTTTCCAGCGGCGCGGCCTCCTGATCCTCGGTGGCGAATTCGATGAATTCCACCGCGCGATACCGGGGCGGCCTGCGGAAATTCCGGCAGGTCGATGTTCAGGGCGGGTTCTTCGCGGCGCACCCGGTCCATCAGCGAGATCAGGCTGCGGTGGCCATCCCGCGCCACCAGCCGCGGCAGGCCCGCGCGGAACTGGTCGTTGAAGATCTCAAGGCTCAGCGGCCCGGCATAGCCGGTCGCGGCCACGGCCCGCATGAAGCCGGTCACGTCCAGATCGCCCTCGCCGGGCATGTTGCGGAAATGGCGCGACCAATACAGCAGGTCCATGTCGATGGCGGGCGCATCGGCCAGCTGCACGAAGAAGATCTTGTCGCCCGGAATCCGGCGGATGGTTTCTGGGTCGATCTTGCGGCCCAGCGTGTGAAAGCTGTCCAGGATCAGGCCGATGTTCGGGTGATCGGCGCGGCGCACCACCTCCCAGGCGTCGCGGTGATCGTTGACATGGCGGCCCCAGCACAGCGCCTCGAACCCGACGCGCACGCCATGGGCGCGGGCCAGATCGCCCAGCTGGCTGAAATCTTCGGCCATCCGGTCAATCCCGCCCATGGCCGCCGGATGCACCGAGGAACAGACCAGCACGAGATCGGTGCCGAGCTGGTTCATCAGCTCGAACTTGCGGGCGGCGCGGGCGAAGGCCCGGCTGCGATGCGGCTCGGGCAGGCCCTCGAAATCGCGGAAGGGCTGGAACAGCGTGATCTCCAGCCCGGCATCGCGCACCATCCGGCCCACCTCATGCGGGGTGAAATCCGATGCGATGAAATCCTGTTCGAAGATCTCGATCCCGTCGAAACCCGCGCCTGCGATGGCCTCCAGCTTTTCGGTGAACGAGCCAGAGATGGAGACGGTGGCGATGGAGGTTTTCATGCGACATCCTTTCCTTCGGCCAGTTCGCGGCGCATCCGGGCTTCGTCCAGCGGCAGGCCTGCAAAGATGGCCCAGGCATCGACGCCCTGCCCGAAGAACAGCTCGTATCCCGAAATCACCTGCAACCCTTCGGCGGCGGCATCCTGCAGGAACTGGGTATCGACCGGGGTATAGACCGCATCGAACACCCAGCCCGCCCCGGCCATGCGCGCGCGCGGCAGCGGCGTGCCGCCATAGCCGACCATGCCGACCGGGGTGCAGTTGATGATCCCCGTGGCGCCATCCGCCAGGGCCTCGGCATCGGTGCCGGTGCGGGTGACAAGCCCGGGCCGGGCGGCCATCAATGCGGCGGCCAGCGCCTCGGCCTTGGGCAGATCGCGGTCTGCGATGCGGATTTCGGCGAGGCCAAGCGCGATCAGGCCGAAGGCCACCGCCTTGCCCACGCCGCCCGCGCCGATCATCAGCACGGGGCCGGGATCTGCGGCACCGCGCACCCGGCGATAGGCGGCGATGAAGCCGGAATAATCGGTGTTATAGCCATGCGGCCCGCCGGCATCGAAGACCACGGTATTCACCGCGCCAATGGCCCGCACCAGCGGATCGTCGATCACCACCTTGGCGCTGGCGCGTTCCTTGTAGGGATAGGTCACATTGACGCCGCGATAGCCCGCGCCCGCGACATGGGCGAACAGCGCATCGAATTCCAGCCCGATTTCGGCGGGCACCAGGCTGTCATAGGTCACGCGGCGGCCATTCTGCGCCCCTGCCAGCCGGTGCAGCCGGGGCGACTGCGATTTGGCAATATTGTCGCCGATCAGGCCAAGGCGGATGGTATCGGGCATGGGGGCGGTCCTTTCAGGCAAATCGCGCGGGCGGGCGGGAGGGGAGGGGGCAGGGCGGTGCCCGCAGGGGGGCACCGCGCCGCAGATCAGGCCTTCTTGCGGAAGATCATGCCCCAGATCGGGGTTTTTGACACGAAGATCAGCAGGACGGTGGCCAACAGCACCAGCGACAGCGGGCTGGCCAGCGTGCCCTTCAGCAGCATCCACAGGCTTTCCTGATCCGAGATGATCGCCCGGCGCCAGTTGTCATCCAGCAGGCGGCTGAGGATCACGCCCAGGATCACCGGGCCCAGCGGATAGCCGTAGCATTTCATGAAGTAACCGAAGACCCCGAAGCCCAGCATCCAGTAAACATCGGTGACGCTGTTGTTCACCGCATAGGCGCCGACGATCGACAGCAGCAGGATCACCGGCAGCAGCACGCTGCGCGGCAGTTCGACGATCTTCACAAAGACCCGGATGCCGGTCAGACCGAAGATCAGCATGAAGACATTGGCCAGTGCCAGCGCGCTGACGATGAACCAGAACATGTTGGGCTGTTCCACCATCAGCATCGGGCCGGGGTTCAGCCCGTGGATGAACAGCGCGCCGATCATGATCGCCGTCACCGCATCGCCCGGAATACCCAGGGTCAGCATCGGGATGAAGGCCCCGCCCACGGCGGCATTATTGGCGGTTTCGGGGGCCACCAGCCCTTCGATCGCGCCCTGGCCAAAGGGCACTTCGGGGTTCTTGGTCACGCGGGTGGCATGGTCATAGGCCATCAGTGCCGCGATATCGCCGCCCGTGCCCGGCAGCGCGCCGATCACCGTGCCGATGGTCGAGGTTTGCAGGCCCAGCGGGATATGCTTCTTCACCAGGCTCCACGAGGGCACGATGCGGCCGATCTTCTGCTTCACGCCGGGGGTGTTGATGGTGTGCAGCTGCTGCAACCCTTCGGAAATGCCGAACATGCCGATCATCACCGCCACGAAGGACACGCCCGCCTGCAGCGCCGAGGTGCCGAAGGTGAAACGTTCGGTAAAGGTCAGCGGGTCCATCCCCACCGAACCGATGCAGATGCCCAGGGCGCCGGCAAAGATGCCCTTCACCAGATTGCCACCCGACAGCGAGCCGACCAGCAGGATGCCCAGCACCGCCAGCATCATGTAATCGCGCGGCTGAAAGCGGATGGCGAAATCGGCCAGCAGCGGCGCGAACAGCGCCAGCGCCAGGATGCCGATGAAGCCGCCGAAGACCGACACCACGGTGACAATGCCGATGGCCTCGCCCGCCATGCCCTTCTTGGCCAGCGGATAGCCATCCATCGCCGTGGCGATGGCCGAGGGCGCGCCGGGGATGTTCAGCAGGATCGCCGTGCGCGATCCGCCATAGACCCCGCCCATATAGATGCCGATCATCAGCGCCAGCGCCGGATAGACATCCCAGGAGAAGGTGAAGGAAATCAGGATCGACACCGCCATGGTGACGGAAAGCCCCGGAATGGCGCCGACATAGATGCCCGCCAGCGTGCCCAGCCCGATCAGCGACAGCAGTTTCAGATCCAGCAGCGGGATCAGCAGATTAGCCAGAATATCCATATCAGTTCCCTGCCGAAAAAAGGCCGCGGAGCCAGGCGATCATCTCGCCCTCGGGGACGATGCCGGGGGGCATCAGAACGGTAAAGATCAGGCGGAAGATCAGATAGATCACCGCAACCGTCACCAGCGACACCAGGATGCTGAACACCGGGCCGCGCGCCGACAGATACCAGATCAGCCCGAACAGAAAGATCACCGAGGTGGGCAGAAAGCCCAGCGGCGCCAGCAGCAGCGCATAAAGCACGACGGCGGCAATGGTCACGATGACTGGCATCGGGATGATGTCGCGCGACAGTTTCTCGCCGGTCAGCGAAGGTTTGCGCAGGGTCTGGCGCAGCGTCAGCCCCGAGGTGATGACCAGAATGGCCGTGGTGGCCATGGGCACGGCGCCGGGCGCGGACAGCGCCTCGAAACCGGAAATGCTGTAGGCGCTGTAAAGAAGGAAAAGGCTGGCCAGGAACAGGGCGATATTGAACGCCAGTTCACCGGGCCTGCGGGGTTCGTTGGGTTGCATCCGGGTCTCCTGCGGGCAGATGGGCCATCCGGCGCCGCATGGCCCCGGGGTGCGAAAGACTGCCCGCGCCAAAGCGCAGCACGGGCAGTCGGCGCAGAGGGGCGCGTTACTTCTTGGCGATGCCGAAGTCTTCAGGAGAGTTCTTGGCAATGCCCGCTTCCCAGATCAGCCAGGCGGTGTTGGATTGCCAGTCGGCCAGATAGGCCTCGGCCTCGGCGCCCGACAGCGACAGCATCTTGAAGCCGCGCCCGTCGATCAGTTCCACGAATTCCGGCGCCTTGGCGGCTTCGGCATAGGCGGTGGTCAGCTTGGCCACCACATCATCCGGGGTGCCCTTTTTCACGAAGATGCCGAAGAACGGCCCCCAGGGCAGCAGATCGGCGAAATTCGGGCGTTGGTCGCGGTGATGGTCGGCACATCGGGCAGCTGCGGCGCTGCTTCCACGTCGAACAGCGCGATGGGCTTCATCGTGCCCCCCTTGATGCCTTCCAGCGCGGCGCCCAGAACGGCGGGCATCACGTCGACAGCGCCGCCCTGCAGCGCGGTCAGCGCCGGGCCATCGCCGTCATAGGGCACGAAGGTCACATCCAGCGGGATCTTCGAGCTGATCATCGAGGTCACGACCGACGGCAGGCCGCCCGGCCCGGTGGAGCCGAATTTCACCGCCTTGGGGTTGGCCTTGATGTGTTCCACCATCTCGGGGAAGGTGTTGAACGGCGCATCCGGGCGGGCGACCAGGATCGGCACGCCACGGGCAATCACATTGATCGGGGTGAAATCGGCATAATCCTTCTGCCCCAGGCCCATGACCTTGTAGAGCAGCGGGTTTTCCGCCCCCGAACAGCAAGGCCATGCTAGCCATCGGCCTCGCCATTGGCGACCTGGTTCAGCGCGATGGCGCCCACACCGCCAGTCAGGTTCTGCATCACCACAGTGCCGCCCAGCACCTTTTCGGCATGGGGCGTGATGGCGCGGGCAACCGTATCGGTGGATCCGCCGGCACCCCATTGGATGATGCCCTGAATGTTCTTTTTCGGGGAATTCGGCAAAGGCCGGCGCTGCCGCCAGACCAAAAGCCACAGCCGCGCCAAGAAGCGTTCTTTTCATCGGTTCTCCTCCCAGAGATATCGCCAGACCTGCCATTCCAGGCCGGATAACATCAGTCTGGCGCATTTGTATTTTAACTGCAAATACCGTTATGACGGTTATCTTAACCTGATGTTACGCAGGCAGCGCCGGATCCCAGCGCCGACGCTCGGTCGCGGTCACCAGCTCGTGGCGGAAGCGGCCGATGGTATATTCTGCGAAACTCGACAGTTGCCGCCCGCGTTTCTGCACCGAATAGGCGGTGATCGTCGCCTCTTCCTTCAGCGGGCGGCGGATCAGGCCGGGCATGTAAACCTCGGCCACTGAAAATTCATCAATCAGCGCCACGCCCAGCCCGTGCCGCACCAGGCTTACGGTGGTCTGCGCAAACCGGCCCCGCATCGCATGGCGCGGGTTCAGCCCGGCCGCGCGGAACGGCTGCGCCAGAATCGCGCCATAGGGATCATCGGGGTCAACCCCGATGAAGGGAAACCGCATCAGATCATGCACCGAAATCGCCTCTTGCCGCGCCAGCTCGTGGCCCTCGGGCACGATGGCGACAATCCGCCCCTGCACCAGCGGCGTCGATTCCAGCGAGCTGTGTTCCACGGGCGAGCTCATGAACACGATCTCGCCCTGTTCCAGCAGCAGGTAATCCAGCGATTCCTCGAATTTCAGGATGTTCAGGTCGATCATCAGCCGGGGAAACCGGGCGCTGATGCTGCGGATTGCCCGCGCCGCGATGAACTGCGCGATGGAGGGGGCCGAGGCGAAGGACAGCTTCACCTCATCGCCCTTCTGCAGGGATTGCACGGCGGTATTCAGGTTTTCCATCTGGTGAAACACCTGATTCAGCATCTCGAAAATGCTGCGCGCCTCCGGGGCGGGCACAAAGACCCCCGGCCCGCCGGTCGAACAGCCGGATGCCCAGCCCCCTCTTCCGTATGCTTGATGGTAAGCTGACCCCCGGCGCCGAAACATGCAGCAGATTGGCCGCACCCTGGATGCTGCCCGTGATCATCACTGCGCGCACCACCTCCACCTGTCTTGGCGTCAGTTCCTTCATCCCCCCACCGTAATCGCCGCAAGCCGTTCCGCAAGGGGCTTGATATATGGAATATGATTCAATATTGGAATCATATTCCATATTCATGAGGCCCCGATGGCTGCCGCAATCGACCGTATCCTCGCCGCCCTCTCGCTGCTGTCCACCCAACCAGAGGGCATGTCGGTGCAGGCGCTGGCCAATGCGCTGGATATGCCCGCCTCTGCCGCGCATCGCCTGCTGAACGATCTGGTGCGCCTGGGTTTTGCCACCCAGCCCCAGCCGCAGGGCAATTATGCGCTGACCCTGCGGCTGGCGGCGCTTGGCCTTGGCTATCTGGGGGCGGCCGGCATCACCGATATCGCCGCCCCCGTGCTGGACGGTCTGGCCCGCACCTCCGGCGAGCTGGTGCGCCTGTCGGTCGTCGATGGCGACGCGCTGATCTGGGTGGCGGCGGCGCAGGGTGCCACCTCGGGGCTGCGCTATGATCCGGCCCGCGAACAGGGCGCCCGCGCGCCGCTGGCCCATAGCGCCAGTGGCCGCGCCTGGGCCGCCACCCTGCCCGAAGACCGGGCGCTGCGGCTGATCGCGGCCCAGCCCGCCGAACCGCCCCCCGGTGCCCGCCCGCAACCCGCCCCCGATCTGGCCCGCCTGCAGCAGATGCTGGCGCAGATCCGCGCGCAGGGCCATGCCGAAGCCGAGGACAGCTTTCTGGAGGGCATGGCCGCCATTGCCGTGCCGCTGCCGGGTGCGCCCTGCCTCGGCTGCCTGTCGATCGCCGGGCCGGGGGTGCGCCTGACGGCGGCCCGCCGCGCGGCCCTGCTGCCCGCGCTGCACACAGCCGCCCGCGAACTGGCCGGGCTGTCGCAGGCCTCGGCCTGGTTCCGGATGCGCCGGGCATGACGCGGCAGTGTGATCTTCTGGTCATCGGCTCGGGGGCGGCGGGTCTGGCGGCGGCGGTTGTCGCGGCGCATCACGGGCTGCGGGTGATCCTGGCCGAAAAGGCGCCGGTTCTGGGCGGCACCACCGCCTGGTCGGGCGGCTGGATCTGGGCGCCCGGCAATCCGGTCTGCGCCCGCCATGGCACGCAAGACAGCGCAGAGGCTGCCGAAACCTATCTGCGCGCCGCCCTTGGCCCGCAATATGACGATGCGCGCGTGCAGGCCTTTCTGGCCGAGGCGCCGCGCATGGTGGATTTCTTCGACCGCCACACCCGGCTGCAGTTCGATCCGGGCAGCCAGATCCCCGATACCTATGGCCATCTGCCCGGCGCGGGCAGTGGCGGGCGCTCTGTCATCGCCCGGCCCTGCGACGGGCGGCAGCTGGGGCCGCTGATCCGCCTGCTGCGCAAACCCCTGCGCGAAACCAGCTTTCTGGGGCTGACGATTCAGGCCGGCGCCGATCTGCGCGCCTTCCTGACCATGACGCGCAGCCCCCGCGCCTTTCTGCATGTCACGCGCCGGATGATGCGCCATTTCCGCGATCTGGCCCTGCATGGCCGCGCGATGCAGCTGCGCAACGGCTCGGCGCTGGTGGCGCGGCTGATGCTGTCGGCGCAGGCGGGGGGCGTGACCCTGCTGACCGAAGCCCCCGCCCTGCGCCTGATCGCGCAAAACGGCCGGGTAACGGGCGCCGTGCTGCAGATGGATGGCGCCGAAGTGCCGGTGCAGGCCAGCCGCGGCGTGGTGCTGGCGACCGGCGGCTTTGCCCATGATGCCGCCCGCCGCGCCGCGATTTTCCCCCGCAACGATCATCACGCCACCCTCGCCGCCGAGGGCGCAACCGGCGATGGCCTGGCCCTGGCCGAGGCTTTGGGCGCCCGGCAGGCCACCGCTCTGGCCAGCCCCGGCGCCTGGTGCCCGGTCAGCCTGGTGCGCTGGCCCGACGGGCGGGTGGCGCCCTTTCCCCATATCATCGACCGGGGCAAACCCGGGCTGATCGCGGTGCGCGCCGATGGCCGCCGTTTCTGCAACGAAGGTCTGGGCTATCATGATTTCGTGCAGGCGCTGCTGGCCGCCACCTCGCCGGGGCAGGTGCCAGAGGCCTGGCTGATCGTGCCCCGCGCCTTTCAGCGCCGCTATGGGCTGGGCATCGCGCGGCCGTTTCCGCTGCCGCTGCGCCCCTGGCTGCGCAATGGCTATCTGCAGCAGGCCGCCACGCCCGAGGCACTGGCCCGCGCCTGCGGCATAGATGCCGAAGGCCTGCGCCAGACGCTGGATCACTGGAACCACCATGCCGCACAGGGGGCAGACCCCGAATTCGGGCGCGGCACCACACCTTACATGCGGTTGCAGGGCGATCCGGCGCAGCAGCCCAACCCCTGTGTCGCGCCCATTGACCGCGCGCCCTATCTGGCGCTGCGCGTCATCCCCGGCAGCTTTGGCACCTTTGCCGGGCTTGAAACCGATGCCTACGCCCGCGTGCTGGGCGCCGATGGCCAGCCGCTGCCGGGGCTTTATGCGGCCGGCTGCGACATGGCGCATGTCTTCGGCGGGCATTACCCGGCGGGCGGCATCAATCTGGGCCCGGCGCTGACCTTCGGCTTTGTCGCAGGCCGGCACGCCGCCACCCATCCCCACGAACAGGAGCCTGCATGAACCCGCTCTCTCTCGCGCATCTGACGGTGCTGGATCTGCCGCCGCCCGACATGATCCGCTGCGCCGCCGGTCTGGGCTATGATCTGGTCGGCCTGCGCCTTGTCCGCGTCACCGATACCACCCCCGGCTATCCGCTGCATCTTGATCCGCAGGCTTTGCGCGAAACCCGCGCCGCGCTGCGCGAGACCGGCATCGGCGTGCTGGATATCGAATTCATCCGCATGACCCCCGATTTCAGCGCCGCCGCCCTGCGCCCCTTTCTGGATGCCGGGGCAGAGCTTCAGGCCCGCCATGTGGATCTGCGCGCCCTATGATCCCGATCTGGCCCGCCTGTCCGACAATCTGGCCGCCCTGAACGCCGAGGCCCGGCCGCGCGGTCTGGGCTGCGTGCTGGAATTCTTTCCCTGGACCAATGTGCCCGATCTGGCCGCCGCCCGCGATGTGGTGACAGCGGCGGGCGATCCCGGTCTGGGCATCCTGGTGGACATGCTGCATTTCAACCGCTCGCACAGCGCGCTGGCCGATCTTGCGACGCTGCCGCCGGCCGCGGCTGCCCTTTGCCCATCTGTGCGATGCGCCGGTTCTGCCCGGCTATACGCCCGAAGACCTGCTGCACGCAGGCCGGGCCGAACGCCTGCCGCCGGGCGAGGGGCAGATTGATCTGCGCGCCATTCTGGCGCGGCTGCCCCCCGGCATCCCCCTGGCGCTGGAGGTGCCGATGCAGGCGCTGGAGGCCGCCCAAGGCAGCGCCGCCGTGGCCGCCCGTGCGCTGGCGGCGGCGCGCAAGCTGCTGGGCGGGCGGGGGTAGGGGGGCCGCCCGCTGTCCCGACAGGGGCGGGACGCAGGCCCGACGCGCAACCGACGCCAACCAGACAGGCCGGGCGGCACCGCCTCAGCCGGTCAGCGCCGCCAGATCGACGGCGGGCAGCAGATCATTCTGCCCGTCGAACCTTGCACCATAAAGCGCATTGACCAGCGCCAGCCCCGCCTGATGCAGCGGCACCGCCACCCCGGCGGCAGCGGCCAGGGTGATGATTTCCACGATCCCGAAGGGCACATCTTCGGTGATGAACCGCGTGTTCAGCGTCACCGGCCCGGGCGGCCCGCCGCGCTTCTGATGGATCTGCGCCGCCATTTCCGCCAGCGAAAGCCCATCGGCCAGCCCAAAGGTCATGCGGAAATGATCCTCCACACGGCGCACCGACAGGCCGAAAGCCTGCGCCACGGCGCGCCGCTCGGCATCCAGCGCGCCGATCAGCCGGGCCACAGCCGGAGTTATGCCATTGTAGTTGAACCAGATTTCGCCACCCTCTATCCGGGTCAGGTTGCACAGCGCATTGGCCAGATGTACCGGCGGATTCAGGTTTCCAAGCGCGATGGCCAGCAGGCCGGGCGCCGGTTGAAAGCGGTCTCCGAACAGGTGGCGGCACAGGGCAAGTGCGGGTTCTGTCTGCGCGGTGGGCAGAACCGCCATCGGCACCGCCGGGCGCAGGCCACCGATCTGCACGCAGCCCGGCCCGCTTTTCCGCCCCATCACCACCGTGGTGCCCCAGCCGATCACCGTCGCATCTACCCCGCGCGCCACCAGCGCCTGCCGCAGATAGGCCGCCCCCAAAGACAGCTGCGCGCTGACGATCACGCTATGCCCCGCCGTCAGATGCGGCAAAGCCAGATCCATCACCCGCCGATGCCCGTTCGCCGGCAGCGCCACCACCACCACCGCCGCCGCCCGCAGCGCGGCTGGCAGATCGGTGGCGAGATCGACGCGGAACCGGGATTGCAGCGCGCCGCTGGCCTGCAGGTCGGCCTGTGCCAGATCGGCCGCCCCCTGACCCGAGGGCGACCAGAGCTGTGGCTGATGCCCGCCCTGATGCAGCAGCGCGGCCATGGCGCGGGCGACACCGCCCGCCCCCAGGATCAGAACCCGCATCTTGTGCTCTTTCGCTTTCGCATCACATCATATGGCGGTTTGTCAGGCAGGCAGACAGCGGCCATGATCCAGAAAATCCTCGATCCGGGCGCGCCAGGGGGCGATGTCGATCTGCTGCTCTGCCAGCCAGTCATCGTTGAAACAGGTGGCGGCATAGCGGTCGCCGCTGTCGCAGATCAGCGTCACCAGCGCGCCGGTGCGACCCTCGCGGCGCATCTGGGCGGCGATGCACAGCAGGCCATAGAAGTTGGTGCCCGTGGATCCGCCCACCCGGCGGAACAGCCGTTCCGACAGCACCCGCGCGGCGGCGAAAGAGGCGGCATCGGGCACGCGGATCATGTGATCAATCACGCCCGGAATGAACGATGGCTCCACCCGCGGGCGGCCAATGCCCTCGATCCGGCTGCCCGGTGCGGTGGCGCCCATGTCGCCGCTGCGCCAGGCCTCGTAGAAGGCCGAGCCTTCGACATCCACCACACAGAGACGGGTTTCCAGATTGCGATACCGGATATAGCGGCCGATGGTGGCAGAGGTGCCGCCGGTGCCCGCGCTCATCACCACCCAATCGGGCACGGGTTCGGCCTCGGCCTGCATCTGATCAAAGATGCTTTGCGCGATATTGTTGTTGCCGCGCCAATCGGTTGCGCGTTCGGCATTGGTGAACTGATCCAGATAATGGCCCCGGGTTTCGCGCGCCAGCCGTTCGGCCACGGCGTAAACCTCGCCCGCGTGATCCACGAAATGGCACTCACCGCCGAATTGCCGGATCGCCGCCACCTTGGGATGGCTGGTCGAACGCGGCATGACGGCGATGAATTTCAGGCCCAGAAGATGGGCGAAATAGGCCTCGGATACGGCGGTGGAGCCGGAAGAGGCCTCGATCAGCGTGGTTTCGGGGCCGATGCGGCCATTGCAGATGCCATAGAGGAACAAGGACCGCGCCAGCCGGTGTTTCAGGCTGCCGGTGGGATGGGTGCTTTCATCCTTGAAATAGATGGAAATCCCCGGCAAGCCCTTGAAAACCGGCTTTATCATATGGGTATCGGCAGACCGGCGGGCATCGCCCAGCAGCAGCTCGATGGCTTGGCGGCCCCAGTCGCGCACCGGGTTTTCGCCCGAGGGCAGGGTTTCGGTGAAACAGTGATCCGGCTGCATGTCAGGCCCCCGCCAGGGCGATGACGGCCTCGACCTCGATCTGCGCGCCCTTGGGCAGGGCCGAGACTTCAAAGGTGGCGCGGGCGGGATAGGGCGCCACAAAGGACTCGGCATAGGCGGCGTTGATCTCGGCAAAGCGCGACAGGTCGCGCACCAGGATCGTGGTCTTGACGGTGCGGTGCAGATCGGTGCCCGCCGCCGTGGCAATGGCCGCGATGTTCTTCAGGCACTGGCGCATCTGATCCACCGGATCATCCGAGGGAAAGGCGCCGGTGGCCGGATCTATCGGCAGCTGGCCCGAGACGAACAGCAGGCCGTTGCAGGCGATGGCCTGCGAATAGGGGCCGATGGCGGCGGGCGCTGCCGCAGTGGTGATCGGGGTCATGGGGGGATCTTTCAAGAAGGGGAGGGGGGCGGGGGGCTGGCCCCCCGCATCCGTTGGCATCAGGCGGCGGCGCTGCGGCGGCCTTTCCACATGCCCCAGAGCGGCACGCAGAGGATGAACAGCGTCAGCGTCACCACGATCATCGACATGGGCGAAGACACCAGCGCGAAGGGATTGCCGCCCGAGATGGTGAGCGCCAGGGACAGCTGGCTTTCGGCAATCGGGCCAAGGATCACGCCCAGGATGATTGGGGCGCTGGGATACTCCAGCCGTTCCATCACATAGGCGAAGATGCCGATGCCCAGCAGCAGATACAGATCGAACATGGCATTGTTCACCGCATAGACGCCGATGGCCACGAACAGCAGGATCAGCGGCGCCAGCACCACATGCGGCAGGCGCAGGGCCTGGCCGAAGATCCGGGTGGCCGCCAGCCCGCCGACCAGCACCAGAAGCCCGGCTGACAGCAGCATCTGCAGCATGAAGCCGTAGACGACATCGGGATGTTCGGCAAACAGCTGCGGTCCGGGGCGCAGGCCATGCACCAGCAGCCCGCCCAGGATCACCGCCGCCACGCCCGACCCTGGGATGCCCAGCGACAGCGCCGGGATCAGCGAGGCGGCGTTATCGGCGCCATTGCCACATTCCGAGGCGGCGACGCCTTCGGGATTGCCCTTGCCGAAGGTTTCGGGATTGGGCGAGCGGCGCTTGGCATCGTTATAGGCCAGATAGCAGGACATCGAACCGCCCGCACCCGGCAGGATGCCGATGATGATGCCGATGACCGAGGACCGCGACCAGATCGGCAGATAGCGCCGCCAGTCGCGCAGCACCGATCCCTGCTTGCGCAGGTTCAGCAGTTCCTTGGGCATGCCCTGATGGCTGGCGGTTTCGATCATCTGGATCACCGGCGGAATGGCGAACAGCGCGGTCAGCAGCACGACGATATCCAGACCATCGGCAAATTCCAGCCAGCCGAAGGTGTAGCGTTCGGTGCCGGTGGCCAGATCGGTGCCCATGGTGCCGATCAGCAGGCCGATCACCGCCGCCATCAAGCCTTTCAGGAAATCATCGCCCAGAAGCGAGGCCACGGTGGCGAGGCCGAGCAGCGCCACCCAGAAATATTCGGCAGGCCCGAACATCAGGCTGACCTTCACCAGCCAGGGTGCAAAGACGATCAGCGCCACCGCCGACAGCGCCGAGCCGATCACGCCGGACACGACCGCGACCTGCAGCGCAAGGGCGGCCTTGCCCTGTTTCGTCATCTCGTAGCCATCGAGCAGCGTGGCGACCGAGGCGGGGGTGCCGGGCACCCGCAGCAGGATGGCGGGAATGGCGCCGCCATAGCTGCCGCCGTTATACATGCCGGCCATCATGCCAAGGGCAAACAGCGGATCCATGCCGAAGGTCAGCGGGATCAGCACGGCCAGGCCGGTGGTCACCGTCAGACCGGGCAGCGCGCCGACCAGCAGGCCCGCAACGGTGCCCAGCAGCACGGCAAACAGGTTCGCAGGGTCCAGCACATGGGGCAGGGCACTGAGCAGGGCGTCGATCATCGCAGCATCTCCAGCACCGGGTCGAACAGGTCTGCGGGCATCGGGCGTTCCAGGATGACGGCAAAGACCAGAAGGATGAAGCTGAGCCCGCCGATGGCGGCCAGAAAGGCCAGGCGCAGATCGCGGTATCCCAGCAAGAGCGGCAGCGACACGACCAGAACGAAGCTGGGCAGGATATAGCCGAGACGGTCGATCGCCAGGATGTAGAGCGCCAGCGCGGCAAAGCCCAGCAGGCAGCGGCCCGGGTTCACCACCAGCGGCGCCCGGCTGTCATCGCCGGTCTGGCGCCAGGCCCGCAGCAGCATCAGGACCGCGCCGCAGCCCAGCAGAACCGACAGCACCTTGGGGTAAGTGCCGCTGGCACCGGGATAATTATCCGCTGTGGCAAAGCACAGGCCCGCGACGGCAAGAAGCACCGTCGCAAAGCCCAGCTCTCCCTGGCGCCGGGAAGGGGAAGAGATCAGCGCCACGGGGTTACCTTCCAGGTTTCGGCCAGTTCGCCGGTGATCTGGTCGATCAGGGCGCGGTAGGCGGGCGCATCCAGATAGGCCAGCGGGATTTCAGCCTCTTGCGCGGTTTTCAGATATTCGGGGTCTTCCATCGCGGCCTTCAGCGCGGCCTGCAGTTTTTCCACCATTTCGGGCGGGGTGCCTGCCGGGGCGGCCAGCCCGCGCGAGGCGGTCACGATCAGTTCGAACCCCTGTTCCTTGAAGGTGGGCGCATCGGGCAGATAGGCGGACCGTTCGGGCGACATGACGCCCAGCAGGCGGATATCACCGCTGCGCACCAGCGGCAGGGCTTCGGACAGGTTCATGGTCGCGGCCGGGATATGGCCGCCCAGCAGCGCCTGACGCACCGGCGCGGTAGAGCCGAAGAAGGCCGGGGTAAAGCTGGTGCCCGCCGAACGGTTCAGGTTCAGGATGCCGATATGTTCGGAAGAGCCGGCCGCGCCCGAGGTGCCCACCACGATGGCGCCCGGCGCGGCTTTTGACGCCTCGACCAGCGCGGGCAGGGTTTCATAGGGGCTGTCCTTGCCGACAACCAGAATACCCGGATCGAGCACGATGTTCCCGATGGGCTGAAAATCCTCCATCGTGTATTTCGCCTTGCCCTCGACGGCCAGCGCCACGAAGGACGGCGGGTTGATCATGCCGATGGTATAGCCATCGGGTTCGGCGGTCGACAGCGCGGTCCAGCCGATTTCGCCACCGGCGCCGGGCTTGTTGATGACCGCAATCGAGGCGCCGTTGCCCAGATGCTTTTCCATGAACATGGCGATGGAGCGCGCGGCCACATCGGTGCCGCCGCCGGGCGCGAAGGCCACGATCATTTCGATGGGTTTTTCGGGATATTCGGCCAGGGCCGGCTGGCCGAGGGTCACTGCCATGGCAAGACCAAGAAGCAATTGCGAGCGTTTCATCCGTTCCTCGTACTGTTGTGTTGAGATCGTTCTTGGCCAGACCGGACTTCCGGCCTTCCGTGATCCTTGGCTGTCACGGTATCAGGCTCTGTGCCGGGGGTCACGGCCAGGGGGTTGTGCCGCCGGCATGGCGGCACATCGGCACCCGCATGGCGCGGGCCGTCATGCGGCCACGGTCTGACCGGCCGCGATCTGGGCGGCAGCGGCCCTCAGGGCATCGGCGCCGGTCAGACCGCGGACGAAATCGCGGATCGCGTGCATGGTCTGGGCGGAAAACCCGGCGCGGATGGCGCAGCTGGGGGCGATGACCAGATCGCCATGGCCTTCAACCGCGCGGATGGTGTCCAGGATCTGGCGCTGCACGGCGGGCACATCGTTGCGGGTGATCGACCAGCGATCCACCCCGCCGACGATGCACTTGCCCGAGGTCAGCATCCCGGCGGCGGTGCTGGGCCGGGTTTCCCAATTGTGCCAGTTCAGCGCATGCACCGGGTAATCCTGAATTTCGCGGAAGCGGATCTGGGCGCCATGCACATGCAGGATGTTGAACCGGCCCTGCCGCGCGCCCAGCAGCGCCTCGATGTCATAGGGCGCCACGAATTCGCAGAAATCATCATAGGACAGCAGGTCGCGCCCGGTATCCTGATGGGCGAAGAACACGCCATCCGCGCCGGCCTCGATCGCGGCCTGCGACAGGGCGCTGACGCTGCGGGCGATGCGGTCCAGCGCGACATGCACGGCATCGAGCGCGACGCGGTCCGCGATCTGGGCATGAACCCGGCCGCGGCTGAGCTTGGCGGCGATGGTCATCGGGCTGAAGACGGTAAAGACGATGGGCACGCCGGGCATGGCCGCCCGCATCAGCCGCAGGGCGCGCAATTCGCGGGCCAGCGCGCCGCGTGTCAGATCGGCTTCGGGCAGGCGCAGCCAGGCCTCGGGCGCGTCATAGGGGGTTTCGGTGACTGTCGCGACACCGCCGCGCGGCACATCCGAAAAATCGACCTGAACGCCCAGATCCTCGATGGCATACATGCCGTTGGGGGCGGTTTTCACGAAATCCAGATCGAATTCGCGCTGAAAGCCCACGGTGGCCTCGGCCAGCAGGTCGGCATCGAGATCGGCATCGGGAAAGTGGCTCCAGAAGGAAAACAGCGGCGCAGCGCCATCCTTCGTGCCGAAAATGCTGCGGAGTGCTGCGCTGTATTGCATCTGTATTCGCCTTGCTGCCGGCAGCAGAATCTGCCCGGCTTCAGGAATAGTTTACAAAAAGGTATCGTAAAAATATTAGTTCACGATAGTTGCCATACGGAATCACGATAGGCTTGCCATGCGTCTGGATCATCTGCGCTATTTCATCGAGGCCGCGCGCTGCGGCAGCATATCGGCGGCGGCGCGCAATGTGCGGCTGGCCCAGCCGGCGTTTTCGGCGCATATCCGCATGCTGGAACAAGAGCTGGGCCTGACCCTGCTGGAGCGCAGCACCAAGGGCGTGACGCTGACCGAAGCGGGCGCCCGGCTGTATGAGGGGGCGCTGTCGCTGTTCCGCCATGTGGATCAGGTGCGCGAGGAAACGGTCAATGCCCAGACCAGCCTGACGGGCGAGGTGCGGGTGGTGCTGGCGGCCTCGGCGGCGCCGCTGCTGGCGGGGCAGCTGTACTGGGCGGTGCGGCAGGCGCATCCGCAGATCCGGCTGGTGATCCTGGATCTGCTGCGGGTGGAAAGCGATACGCTGGTGACCTCGCGCCAGGTGGATTTCGGGCTGCTGCCGAATGTCTCGACGCTGGTGGGGGCGGCGTCGGAACCCGTGCTGGCGCAGGATCTGTATCTGGTGGGGCGGAGCCGCCCGCCGGGGGCGGGCGAGGTGATCGCCTTTTCCGATCTGCAACACCTGCCGCTGGTGATGGGCGGGCGGAAGAATCAGCTGCGCATCGAGATGGAACATACCGCCGCCCGCATCGGGCACCGGCTGAATGTGGTGGTGGAGCAGGATTCGCTGTCGGTGTTCCGCAGCATCGCGCTGAGCGGGCCTGCCTATACGGTGGTGCCCTATTCCGCCTTTGCCATGGAGATCGAGGCGGGGCTTCTGGTAGCCTCGCGCATTGTCGATCCGGGGATCGAGCGGACCTTGTCCTTTGTCTGGCATGAGTTTTCCGAACTGTCGCTGTCGGCCCGCGCGGTGAAGGATGTGTTCCGCGATCTGGTGCACACGATGATGCAGCGCAACCAGATGCGCGGGCGGCTGTTGCTGCCCGGCGGGGCCGGTTGATCTGCAACAAGGCGCCGCGCCCCCCGGCCTGTCATGCTGGTGGCAGGTTATCGGGGGGGATACCATGGCTGACATCACCATACACAACCGATCAGTGGGCACTGTCACCGGCACGGCGGCGGACCGGCTGACCTTCATCTATGACACCCAGACCAATGACGTCTGGCTGAATGGCATGGTGCCTGCGGCCACCGGGGCCGAGGCGCCGCCGCTGACCGGCTATGCCGGGCGGTTTGACGGCATGGGGGGCAATGACTGCAGCTTTGCCGGTTTCGGGCATCTGACCTTCGTGGATCTGTCGGGCGGCAATGACAGCATCGTTTCGGGCGATGGCGATGACAGTCTGGCGGGCGGCGGCGGCAATGACAGCCTTTATGGCTGGGGCGGGCGCGATACCATCGACGGCGGCGAAGGCGTGGACCGGGCGCAGATGAATCTGGGCTGGTTTGCGGGCAATGTCGTGGTGGATCTGAACGGCGCCTCGGCGCTGGCCGATGGCGCGGTGCTGCGCAATGTCGAGGTGATCGACATCACCACCGCCGGGGGAAATGACCGGATCACCGGCCATCGTTCGGCCCTGGGCAATGACCGGATCTGGACCGGGGCGGGGAATGATACCATCCGCATGAGCCTTGGCAGCACCGATGAGGTGGCGGGCGGCACGGGGCAGGATGTGCTGGATGTGATCTGCCCCGAGGGGCGGGGCAATGTCTGGCTGACCAATCTGGTGGCCGATGCGGGCGGCGGCTACAGCGGGCGGTTCGACGGGCTGGGCGGCAATGACCTGGGCTTTACCGGGATCGAGCGGTTCCGCTTTGTCGATCAGGCGCAGGGCGATGACATCATCCACACCGGCCGGGGCAATGACACGCTGCTGGGTGGCGGTGGCAATGACACCCTGCGCAGCGGATCGGGGGCGGACCGGATCAATGGCGGGGCAGGGGACCGCGATTTCTGGCAGGGCGATCTGTCGGGCGTGGGGTCGGATGTGGTCATCAACCTCAACCGGCTGTCGGCGCCGCGGCCCGGTGCCAGTGTCACCGGGATCGAGGGGATGGATGTGACCACCGGCCGGGGCAATGACAGCCTGACGGTGCATCGGAACGCCAGCATGAACGACGTGCTGTCGGGCGGGGCAGGCAATGACACGCTGAGCTTCTGGGATGGGGCCACCGATGCCGCGCATGGCGGGGCGGGGCAGGATCTGCTGCGGCTGACCTGGAAAGGCGCCACCAATGATGTCTGGCTGACCGATCTGGTGGCCGATGCGGGCGGCGGCTACAGCGGGCGGTTCAACGGGCTGGGGGGCAATGATCTGGGCTTTACCGGGATCGAACGCTTTGCCTTTACCGATCTGTCGGGCGGCAATGACATCATCCGCACCGGCGCGGGCAATGACACGCTGCTGGGCGGCGGCGGCAATGATCTGCTGGATTCGGGTTCAAGGCATCGACCGGGTGAATGGCGGGGCGGGCTGGATACCTGGCAGGCGGATCTGGGGCAAGTGGCGGCGGCGATCACCATCGACCTGAACGCGCCTTCGACCTATCGCGGCAGCGGGCGGGTGGCGCAGATCGAGGGGTTGCACCTGACCACCGGGCGCGGGGCCGACCGGATCACCGGACATCGCGACGCGGGCCTTTCGGATACGATTTCCACCGGGGCGGGGGCGGATGTCATCCGGCTTCATGCCGGGGGCACCGATCGGGTGACGGGCGGCGCCGGGGTGGATACGCTGATCCTGACCTATGCGGTGGCCACGAATGATGTCTGGCTGCGCGGGCTGACCGCCAGCGACGATGGCGGCTGGAGCGGCATGTTCAACGGCATGGGCGGCACGGATGTGCTGTTTTCAGGCATCGAGCGGTTCAGCTTCACCGATCTGTCGGGCGGCAATGACATCATCGAGACCGCGACGGGCGCCGATACGATTTCGGGCGGGCTGGGCAATGATGATCTGACCGGCGGGCTGGGCGATGACCAGTTCGTTTATGACCGCACGCGGCATGAGGGCGCGGATATCCTGCGCGATTTCGGCACCGGGGCAGACCGGATCGTGCTGAGCGGCGGGTCGATGGCGGATGTGCAGATCACGGCGGTGAACAATGGCGCGGATGCGCGCATCACGCTGGGCAGCGGCACCAGCCTGCTGTTGCTGGGGGTGGATGCGGGCAGCCTGGGGGCGGAGGATTTCATCTTTGGCTGAAGGGTGGGGGTGGGACGGGGGGCGATCCCCCGCCTTGGGGGAGTGTTGTCTGCCGCGCAAGGCTGCTAGGATCGGGCAAGCTTATGGATGCCTGCCGAACGGAACCCCGCGCCATGCCCCTTGATCTGACCCCGCTTGACCGCGCGACAGCCCAGCTGGACACGTTTTACGGCCTTTCGCTGCAACCGCAGGATCAGCCGGTGATGGCCGAGGCGCTGCGGATGGCGGCGATTCAGGCCTTTGAATACAGCTATGAGCTGTGCGTGAAGATGTTGCGGCGGTATCTGGAAATGACAGAGCCGAACCCTGCCGCGCTGGATGATGCCAGTTTTCAGGGGTTGATCCGCCTCGGATCAGAGCGTGGGCTGCTGAAATCCGATCTGCCGGTTTGGATGGATTTCCGGCGGCAGCGCGGCACGACAAGCCATGTCTATGATGCGGCAAAGGCGGCGCAGGTTCATGCGGTGATCCCGGTCTTTCTGGCGGATGCGCGCTTTCTGCTGGCAGAGTTGCACCGCCGCAGCGCCGGATTGTGACGATGGGCAAGACCGAGCGGCCAGAGATCGCACCCCTGCATCTGGAACAGGTGCGGGCCATCCTTGCCGCCCATCTGCCGAAGGGCGTGGCGGTGCTGGTGTTCGGATCGCGGGCGCGGGGTGCGGCCAAGCCGTTTTCGGATCTGGATCTGGCCTTGTGCGGGCCTGCCGCGCTGGACCCGGCGCTGATCGGGCGGCTGGCGGATGCTTTCGAGGAGAGTGACCTGCCCTGGCAGGTGGATCTGGTGGATCTGCACCGCCTGAGCCCGGAATTCCGCGCCGCCATTGCGCTTTGGATTTCGCAGCTCCATGACCCCGGTGGCCGATCTGGGCGGGCTGCCCTAGACGCCCAGGTGCGGGGGTGCTATGGGCGGGGGAGGGCGCGATCTGCGCGCCGCAACACGGGGCCAGCCTGCGCTTCTATGGGATATCCGGGCGCGCACGAGACCGGCCCTGTCGGTCATCGACCCTGATCCCGCAGGTGCATCGCACCCCGGCGCTGGCGATGCTGCGGCGCGCGGTGCTGGAGGGGCGGCCCGCGACCTTCCGCATGGGGGCGGAAGAGCGCGAGCTGGCGTTTCATGATGCGCAGGTGCCGCTGACCTCGCCCATCGGGGCGCGGGTGCTGCTGATGCTGTATCATGGCGGGCAGCTGCGGCTGAAGAAACCGCCGCAGAAATCCTGCCCGCGCTGGAGGCCTATATCGCGACGGAGCCTGCCTTTCGCGCCGAGGTGGCCCGCGCCGTGGCCGCCGATGAGGCCAAAAGGCTGCGGCTGGCCGCGATCATGGCCGATCCGGCCTGCGCCCGCCCCGACGAGCTGAGCGCCTATCTGATCGACAAGGTGGTTTCGGCGCAGCATGGCCATGGCGCGTCTGGCGCGTTTCAGATTGCGGGCATCGCCTGCCACCGGGAGTTGATCCAGCCGGAACCGTCGGAGGATGCGCGGTTGCGGGCCGAAGGGCGGGTGATCTGCTGGTGGCGGGATGACGCGGGCCAGCGGCAGGGCGACGCCGAATAGCGCGGCGGGTCAGCCCGGGCTGGCCGGTTCATGCGAGATCAGCGCCATCAGCTCGGCCAGGGCGGGGATGGCGGCGCGGGTCTTGCGGGTGAGCGCGCCATAGGGATCAAGCTGCCGCGTCAGCAGCACCGGCAGAATGGCCATCATGCCGCTGGCCACATAATGCAGCGCCACCGAATGGGGCACGACGGCGATCATGTCGCTGTGCTGCAGCAGCGTGGTTGCCGTAAGGATCGAGGCGGTTTCCACCAGATTGGCCGGGGTTTCCATGCGGGCATCGCGGAACGATGCCTCGACCACCTGACGCAGCGGGCTTGACCGGGGTTGCCAGGATCAGGCGGCGTGGCAGGGCCGGACAGGGTCAGATCCTGCCGCAGACGCAGCGGATTCTGCGCGCCGCAGACGATGGACAGGCGTTCGGGGCCGATCTGGGTAAAGACGATATCCTGCGCATGATCCGAAGACACCGGGCGGCCAAAGACCACATCCAGCCGGCCCTGTTCCAGCAGCGGGATCAGCACATCGCTGGTATCGACGGTGATGGTGATATCCAGCCGGGGGCGGCGGTCTTTCAGCCGGGCGATGGCAATGGACAGCGGGCCTGCAGCGGCGGCGGTGATCATGCCGATGGACAGCCGCCCCGAGGCGCCGGCGGCGAGGCCTGCCAGCTCTTCCCGCATGGCATCGACATCGGAGATGATGAGATGGGCATGGCGGATCAGCGCCGCGCCATAGACGGTGGCGATCATGCCCCGGCGGCCGCGTTCGAACAGCAGCAGGCCAAGGGATTGTTCCAGTTCGGAGAGCAAATCTTTTGGTGGCGGCGGGCTGGCTGACCCCGATCCGGTCGGCGGCCTTGCGCAGGCTGTTCAGTTCGTCAATGGCGACGACCAGCGCAAGCTGGCGCAGGCGCCAGCCGCGAGAAAGCTGGCGGAACCTGTGAATCAATAACCATGGGTTATCATGACATAGCGCAAAGCAAATTGACAGCTATCACTGTGCTGGCGTCCTATCGGGCATCATCGGAGGAGGATGAGGGGATGGAGAGACTGGGAAAGCTGGCCCTGCTGCTGCTGCGCATGTTCATCGTGGCGGCACTGACAGCCATGATCGTGCTGGTATTTCTGAATGTCGTGCTGCGCTACGGCTTCAATTCGGGGATCAGCATTTCGGAAGAGCTGTCGCGGACGCTGTTCGTCTGGCTGAGCTTCACCGGCGCGGTTCTGGCGATGTATGACCATGGCCATCTGGGGGTGGACAGTCTGGTGCGGCGGATGCCGCGCGGCGGGCAGGTGGCCTGCGCCATCCTGTGCGATGCGCTGATGCTGTTCTGCGCGGGTCTTCTGATGATCGGCAGCTGGAAACAGGTGGTCATCAACTGGGACAATGCGGCGCCGGTTTCGGGCCTGCCCATCGGGCTGACGCATCTGGCGGCCTTTGTGTGCAGCATCGGGCTGATCCTGGTGATCGGGGCGCATCTGCTGCGCATCCTGACCGGGCGGGCCAGCGGCACCGATCTGGTGCAGGTGGTGGACAGCGAGGATCTGGCCCCCAATCCGAACGCCGACATGCGAGCGGAGGCAGGGCGATGACCGTTGTGATCTTTCTGGGGTCGCTGCTGGGGTCCATGGCCATCGGCGTGCCGATCGCCTTTGCGCTGATCCTCTCTGCGGCGTGGCGCTGATGCTGCTATCTGGGCATGTTCGATGCACAGATCATTTCGCAGAACCTGGTCAGCGGTGCCGACAGTTTTCAGCTGCTGGCGATCCCGTTCTTTCTGGTGGCGGGCGAGTTCATGAATGCGGGCGGGCTGTCGCGCCGCATCGTCGATCTGGCGACGGCGCTGGTGGGGCATTTCCGCGGCGGGCTGGGCTATGTGGCGGTTCTGGCGGCCATCGTGATGGCCAGCATGTCAGGCTCTGCGGTGGCCGATACGGCGGCGGTGGGCGCGATGCTGATCCCGATGATGCGCAAGGCGGGCTATGACGTGAACCGCTCTTCCGGGCTGATCGCGGCGGGGGGCATCATTGCGCCGATCATCCCGCCCTCGATCCCGTTCATCATCTTTGGCGTCACGGCGGGGGTATCGGTCAAGAAGCTGTTCATGGCGGGCATCGTGCCGGGCCTGATGATGGCGGGGTGTTTCTGGTGGCGGCCTGGTGGCTGGTGTCACGCCATGACCCGGTGCCGGTGGCCCCGCGCCAGCCGCTGCGGGTGATCGGCAAGCGGCTGGTGGATGGCATCTGGGCGCTGATGATCCCGGTTCTGATCATTGTGGGCATCAAGGAGGGCATCTTTACCCCGACCGAGGCCGGGGTGGTGGCGGCGGTCTATGCGCTGTTCGTGGGGATGTTCGTCTACCGCGAGCTGAAGCCTGCGCAGCTGTATCCGCTGCTGCTGGCGGCGGGGCGCACGACGGCGGTGGTGATGTTTCTGGTGGCGGCGGCGGGCGTTGCGGCCTGGCTGATTACCATCGCGGATCTGCCGCAGACGGTGATCGGGATTCTGGAGCCGCTGATCGACCAGCCGATCCTGCTGATGGTGGTCATCATGGTGATCGTGGTCATCGTGGGCACGGCGCTGGATCTGGTGCCGACGATCCTGATCCTGACGCCGGTGCTGATGCCGGTCATCACGCAGGCGGGCATTGATCCGGTGTATTTCGGGGTTCTGTTCATCATGAACAATGCCATCGGGCTGATTACACCGCCTGTCGGCACGGTGCTGAACGTGATCTGCGGGGTCAGCCGCATCAGCATGGATGATGTGGTGCGCGGCATCTGGCCCTTTCTTCTGGCGCATATCCTGCTGCTGGCGCTGCTGACGCTGTTTCCGTCGCTGGTGCTGGTGCCGATGACCTGGTTCATGTGAGGGCGCGATGACCGAACAGATCATTCCTTCGGGGGTTCCGGCGGGGTTTCCGGTGTTCGATGCGCATCAGCATTTCTGGGATCCGCAGGAAAACTATCACCCCTGGCTGTCGGACGAGCCGATGATCCCGTTCCGCTATGGCGATTACGGGCCGATCCGGCGCCGGTTCCTGCCGCCGGATTATCTGGCCGCCGCGCATCCGATCAAGGTGGTGGGCAGCGTCTATGTGGAAACCGAATGGAACCCGGCCGATCCCATCGGCGAGACGCGCTATATTCACCAGATCGCGGCGCGGCACGGCTTTCCCAATGCGGTGGTGGCGCAGGCCTGGCTGAACCATCCCGAAGCGGCCAGCCTGATCGCACAGCAGGCGGCCTTTCCGCTGGTGCGCAGCGTGCGGCACAAGCCTGCGGCGGCGCCCAGCCTGGCCGAGGTGCGGCGCGGCCGGACCGGTGGCATGGATGATCCGCGCTGGCGCGACGGGTTTGCCCAGCTGCACCGCCATGGGCTGATGTTCGATCTGCAGACCCCCTGGTGGGAGCTGGACGCGGCGGCCGATCTGGCGGCGGATTTTCCGGCCACCACCATCGTCTTGAACCATGCAGGCCTGCCCGCCGACCGCAGCCCCGAAGGGCTGGAGGGCTGGCGGCGCCATATGGCGCGGCTGGCGCGGCATCCGAATGTGGCGGTGAAGATTTCGGGCATCGGGCTGCCGGGCAGGCCGTGGCTGCTGGCGGATAACGGGCCGGTGATCCGCGATGCCATCGCCATCTTCGGCTGGCAGCGCTGCATGTTTGCCAGCAATTTCCCGGTGGACAGTCTGGTGGGCAGTTTTGCCACCATCTTCAACGGGTTCCATGCAGCGACCCAGGGCCTGCCCGATGTGGCCCGGCGGGCGCTGTTTCACGACACTGCGGTGGGGATCTATCGCCCCCTGCCGCAGGACGCAGATGAAAAATCGGAAATGGGAGGAGCCATTCGATGATCAAGATGACCAAACTCTGCACGCTTCTGGCGGCAACGGTGCTGAGCGCAGGCGCGGCCTGGGCCGAGGTGGGCAATCATGTGCTGCGTCTGGGCACGCCGCTGCCGGATGCGCATCCGATCTCGCAGGCGGCGGTGAAATTTGCCGAGCTGGTGGCGGAAAAATCCGGCGGCAAGATCGAGGTCAAGGTTTACCCCGGATCGACGCTGGGCAACGAGCTGCAGATGCAATCGGCGCTGCAGGGCGGCACCCAGGATTTTTCGATCGGCACGACCACGACGCTGGCGGGCATGGTGCCCGAATTTTCGGCCATCGACATGCCCTATCAGTTCCGCACCACCGCCGAAGCGGATGCCGTGCTGGATGGCGCCATCGGGACAGAGCTGTTTGACAAGCTGGCGCCCAAGGGCCTGATCGGGCTGGCCTATATGGAGCAGGGCTTTCGCCACACCACCAACAGCACCCGCCCGATCACGAAATGGGAAGATTTCGACGGGTTGAAGATCCGGGTGCAGCCTTCGGCGCTGTATATCGAGATGTTCAACCAGCTGGGCGCCAATGCGGTGCCGATGACGATCAACGAAGTTTACACCGCGATGGAAACCCGTGCCATCGACGGCCATGAAAACAGCCTGACCGCCATCGACGCCAACAAGTTTCAGGAAGTGCAGAAATACCTGAGCCTGACCGGCCATTCCTATAATGCCGTCGTGCTGCTGATGGGCCAGCCGTCCTTTGACAAGCTGAATGACGAAGAAATGCAGATCATCCGCGCCGCCGCGGCGGAAGCCCGCGATTTTCAGCGCGATCTGACGCGGAAACAGGCCGAGGGTCTGCTGGCCAAGCTGACGGATGACGGGATGGAGGTGAACGAGGTTTCCCCCGAGGAACAGCAGCGTCTGGCCGAGCGGCTGCAGCCGGTGGTGGATGCCAACAGCGCCACCATCGGGGCGGAATGGATGGGGCGTTTTGGCAGCGCGGTGCAGGCGCTGCGCTGAGGGCAGGCCCGCGCGGCGGCCGGAACGGGCGCCGCGCGGGCGTCATTTCAGATTTAGATGGGGGATAAAGCGCGCCAACGGCGCGCAGGTCGCTGTCCAGCTCGGCAATCAGCCAGTCGCGGATCTGGCTGATGATCGGGCGCAGCGGCCGGTCGCGCAGGCGCACCAGATGGCACTGCCGTTCGGTTTTCAGCACATGGTCGCTGGCGGGCACCAGGGATTTCATCCGCATCCAGTGGCTGACCACATTCAGCCAGCCCAGAGCCACGCCCTGCCCCAGAAGGGCGGCCTGCACCACCACCGCATAATCGGAAAAGATCAGCGAATTTGACGCATCCCGGTCCCTGGCCTGAAAGAAGGCGCTGAACGGATTGGCCGGGTTCAGCTGCGCGGTATCGCTGAGGTTGATCATGGTGCGCGGCAGCGGCTGCACGCTGCCCTTTTCGGCCAGTTCCTCGCGCAGATAGGCGGGGCTGCAGATCGGCAGCAGGATTTCCGGCATGATGAAGGTGGCATCCAGCCGGTCATCCGGCGCGGTCAGAAAGCGCATCCCCAGATCGACATCATTCACCGGCCCCGACAGCGCGCCGGTGACCAGCTGAAACCGCAGATCCACCTTGGGGAAGGCCTTCTTGAAATCGGCCATGCGCGGCATCAGCCAATGGGTGGTAAAGCCGGTGGAGACCGAAAGCGAGACGGTTTCGGTGCCATCACGCCGGTCGCGGATTTCGCGCAGCGCCGCCTCGATCCCGGCAAAGCCGCGGGCCAGCGCATCGAACAGCAGGGTGCCATTTTCCGTCAGCTGCGTGCCGCCGGGCTGGCGCAGGAACAGCGTGGTTTCCAGATGATCTTCCAGCCGGGCGATCATCCGGCTGACGGCGGCGGGGGTTACGTTCAGCTCTTCCGCCGCGCGGGAAAAGCTGCCGCAGCGGGCGGCGGCTTCGAAGGTGAACAGCCCGTTCATCGAGGGCAGGGCGCGGCGCAGGGTTTGCATTACATGATGTAACATCATGCCGAACTTTTTTCTCAATTGCCGATC
This sequence comes from Gemmobacter sp., assembly GCA_034519525.1. Lineage (GTDB taxonomy): Bacteria > Pseudomonadota > Alphaproteobacteria > Rhodobacterales > Rhodobacteraceae > Gemmobacter. The sequence goes on from JAXHOJ010000013.1 coordinate 55,995, forward strand.
ACGGGTTTCTTTGATTTCCTGATCCGCAACGAAGGCATCAGACCTTCAGCGCCGAACAGGGTGAAACATCAGGTCATTGGCAAGTTGCCGCTTTCGCAGGGTTCTGCGCAAGTCTTCGCCTTTGGGCGGGGTTTGATGTCCTGCCGCCCAGATTGCAAATTTCTGCTGTGGAATCCGATGTCTGAACACAAGAACCAGAACAGGACGGGCGTATCGGTGCGGGGTGCCGGCAAAAGCTATGGCACGTTCCGCGCCCTGGATGATGTAAGCCTTGAGGTGGCCGCCGGGGAATTCGTGTCGATCCTTGGCCCGTCGGGATCGGGCAAGACCACCTTGCTGGGGCTGTTGGGCGGGTTTGTGCAGCCCAGTTCGGGGTCGATCTGGCTGGGCGATCGTGACATTACATTCGAGCCACCGCACAAGCGCGATATCGGCATCGTGTTCCAGAATTACGCGCTGTTTCCGCATATGAGCGTGGGGGAAAACATCACCTTCCCGCTGCGGGCGCGGCGGCTGCCCAAGGCGGGCTGGGGCGCAAAGCTGCAATCGGCGCTGGAGATGGTGGAGCTGGCGGGGTTTGAAAACCGCCGCATCCACGAGCTTTCGGGCGGGCAGCGGCAGCGGGTGGCGCTGGCGCGGGCGATGATCTTTGAACCCGGGCTGATCCTGATGGACGAGCCGCTGTCGGCGCTGGACAAGCAGCTGCGCGAACAGATGCAGATCGAGCTGAAGCGGCTGCACCGGCGGCTGGGCGCGACGATCATCTATGTCACCCATGACCAGCGCGAGGCGCTGACCATGAGCGACCGGATCGCGGTGATGAACCGGGGCCGGTTCGTGCAGGTGGATACGCCGGAAGCCCTGCATGACAACCCGGCCAACAGTTTCGTGGCGCGGTTCATCGGCGAGGCGACGCTGCTGCCGGTGGTGCGTGTGGACAGCCACGCGGTGCGGCTGGGTGATTGCGTGCTGCGCAGTGCCCGCCCGGTGCCCGAGGCGGCGGCGCTGAATCTGGTGGTGCAGGCCGAAAAGCTGGTGGTGGCCGATGCGCTGACGCCAGAGACGGCCAACCGGCTGAGCGGGACGGTGATCGAGACGCTGTATCAGGGCGAAAGCGTGCGGGTGTTCCTGCGGCTGGCCTCGGGTGACGAGCTGAACTTTCGCCTGGCCTCCAACCAGCCGGGCCGCAGCCAGCTGCGCCCGCCCGGCGCCGCGATGCAGCTGGCGCTGCATCCCGAAGATACGATCATCGTTCCCGATGCCCCCTGAAGGGCGCGCGGAATTCCATCCCCTGACCCCTATCCCCTGAACCAAGGAAAAGCCTATGAAACTGACCCAATTCAAGGTCATGACCTTTGATGTCGTCGGCACGCTGATCGACTTTGAAAGCGGTGTGCTGAATGCGGTCCGCAGCCTGGGTGGCGCAACGGCCGCAGGCCTGAGCGATGACCAGATCTTTGCGCCCTATCTGCGCGGGCGTGACAAGTTCTATGGCCGGTCGTCCTTTGCGATGAAGGATGTCTATCTGTCGCTGGCGGCAGAGCTGGGGCTGAAGGATGATGCCTCCACCGCCGAGGCGTTTCAGCTGGCCTGCCTGCGCTGGCCTGCCTTTGCCGATTCTGCCGGGGCGCTGGCGCGGCTGCGCAAGAATTTCCGTCTGGTGGCGATGACCAATGCCGACCGCACCGCGTTTTCGGCCTATGCCGACACGCTGGGCAATCCGTTCCACGACAGCGTGACCTGCGATGATACCGGCTGTGCCAAGCCCGATCCGCAGTTCTTTGCCTTCAACAAGGGGCGGCAATCGGCGGCGGGGTTCAGGCAATCGGAAATCCTGCATGTGGCGCAAAGCCAGCATCATGATATCGGCATCGCCCGCGAGCTGGGCTATACCACCTGCTGGATCGAGCGGCGGCAGGGCCAGCAGGGCTTTGGCGGCAGCCCGGAGCCGAAGGTGGTGACGAAACCCGATTTCCACTTTGCCACGCTGCAACAGCTGGCCGATGCGGTGGATGCCGAACTGGCGGCCCCCCGCACCGCCAGCGCCGCCTGAGCCGGTGCGCCCCATGACCGCGCCCTTTCCCGATATCCGTTCGCTGTGGCAGGAAACCGCAGTGCCGCGCCCCGGTTTTGCCGCGCTGTCGGGCGGGCAAAGCTGCGATGTGGCCATCATCGGTGGGGGATATACCGGGCTGTCGGCGGCGCGCTATCTGGCACAGCGCGGGCTTGCCCCTGTGGTGCTGGAGGCGAGCCGCATCGGCTGGGGCGCCAGTGGCCGCAATGGCGGGGTGGTTTCGGGCAAGTTCCGGCTGTCTTTCGCGGATATTGCGGCGGCGCATGGGGTGGATACCGCGCGGCGGATGCATGATCTGGGGATCGAGGCGATAGATCATGTGGCAGAGCTGGTGGCGGCCTATGCCATTCCGGGCGCCGATTACCGCCCCACGGGATCGCTGCGCTGTGCGCATAATGCGGTGACGCTGGCGGCCTTGCAGCGCGAGGTGGGCTGGCTGCGCGGCACGCTGGGCGATCATGCCTGTTCGATCCTGTCGGCCGATCAGATGGCCGCGGAAACCGGATCGCGTGATTTTGTCGGCGGGATGCTGAACCGCCATGGCGGGGTGATCCATCCGCTGAACTTTGCGCTGGGGCTGGCGGCGGGTTTGCAGGCCGAGGGGATCACGATCCACGAGGGCAGCCCGGTGACGGCGCTGCGCCGCGAGGGCGCGGGGGTGGTGCTGGAAACGCCGGGCGGCAGCCTGCGGGCGCGGCAGGTGGTGATCGCCACCAATTCCTATTCCGATATCACCCCGGCCACGGCGGCGGTGCGCAAGACCATCATCCCGTTCCGGTCTGCGATGATCGCCACCGAACCGCTGGCGGGCACGGCGGCGGCGGGGCTGCTGGCGCAGGGGCGCAGCTATACCGAGACGCGGCGCATGATGCGCTGGTTCCGCAAGGCGGGCGGGCGGCTGCTGTATGGCGGGCGCGGCGCCTTCGGCAAGACCGATTCCGACGCGGCCTTTGCCGCGCTGGAACAGGCGATGCGGCGGCAGTTCCCCGAACTGGCGGGGGTGGGGGTCAGCCATCGCTGGTCTGGCCTGGTGGCGATGACGATGGACAGCCTGCCGCATCTTGGGCGGCTGGATGACCGGGTGGTGTTTGCCATGGGCTATAACGGCACCGGGGTGGCGCTGGCCTCGAACATGGGGCGGCATGTGGCGGCGCTGGTGGCGGGCGAAAGCCCCGATCTGGGGTTGATCACCCGCCTGCCGCTGAAACCCGTGCCCTTCTATCCGATCCGCGAACCGGCCGTGCGGCTGGTGGCGGGCTGGTATCAGTTTCTGGATGCGATCGGGCGCTAAGACCCTGACACGCCGGAAGATCACGCAAGGACAACAGGGGCCGAGGCCCCGCCAACAGTGGAGTTACCAGATGAACCGCACCCTTCTTGCGCTGCCTGTGCTGGCGCTTGCGGCCGGGGCTGCCCAGGCCGAACAGATCACCTTCGTGTCGCAGGGCGGCGCCTATCAGGAGGCGCAGACCAAGGCGATTCTTGAACCGGCGGCCGAACTGCTGGGCATCACCATCAATCAGGACAGCGCGCCGGATGCCTGGCCGGTGATCCGCACCCAGACCGCGACCGGCAAGCCGATCTGGGATGTGATCGACACGCCCACCAAGGATTGCATCCGCGGCGGCGAACAGGGCATGATCGAGGCGCTGGATTTCAGCAAGATCCCCAATGCCGCCGATCTGCCGGATGCCTATAAAAGCCCCTATTCGGTGGCCTATGAGTTCTATTCCAGCGTGCTGGCCTACAACTCCGACACATTCGGGGAAAACGGCCCGCAAAGCTGGGCGGATTTCTGGGATGTGGAAAAATTCCCCGGCACGCGGGCGCTGCGCAACCATCCGCTCGCCACGCTGGAGGCGGCGCTGCTGGCCGATGGCGTGCCGATGGATCAGCTCTATCCGCTGGATGTGGACCGGGCCTTTGCCAAGCTGGAAGAGATCAAGCCGCATATCACCGTCTGGTGGACCTCGGGCGCGCAATCGGCGCAGCTGCTCGCCGATGGCGAGGTGGATATGGAAATGGCCTGGAATGGCCGCGTCAGCGCGGTGATCGCCGAGGGCCTGCCGGTGGATTTCACCTATAATCAGGGGATGCTGCAATATACCTCGCTGTGCATCCTGAAGGGCGCGCCCAATCTGGATACGGCGGTGAAGTTCATCAATGCGGCGATTTCGGCGGATATCCAGGCCAATTTCCCGGCCTATATTGATTACGGCCCGGGCAACCCCAAGGCCTATGATACCGGCAAGATCACCCCGGAACGGGCCGCCGAAATGCCCAGCTCGCCCGCCAATGCCGCGCTGCAGGTGCTGGTATCGGATACCTGGTGGAGCTCGGCCGAGGGCGAGGAGGCCCAGAAACGCTGGGCGAATTTCATCCAGCAGTAACGCCTTGCAGGAGGGTCTTCCATGTCTGTCATGACGCCAAGCCCGTCCGATCGGCACGACCGGCGCGAAAGGTGGCTGCTTCTGGCGCTGCTGGCCCCGGCGCTGGCCATCGTGCTGCTGCTGCTGATCGTGCCGCTGGGTTGGCTGGGTTGGCAATCCCTGCGTGATGACAGCGGGTTTACCCTGATCCATTACGAACGGTTCCTGTCGGACCCGGTATACTGGAAGACCTTCCTGCAGACCTTCCGCATCGCCCTGACGGTGACGCTGGCGGCGGTGCTGCTGGGCTATCCCGTCGCCTATGTGGCGGCGGGGCTGCCGGGGCGCTGGGGGATGCTGGTTCTGGCCATGGTGCTGCTGCCGTTCTGGACCAGCGTTCTGGTGCGAGCCTATGCCTGGCTGATCCTGCTGCAGCGCACGGGGCTGGTGAACAGCGCGCTGAAAGGGGCAGGGCTGATCGACACGCCGCTGCCCTGGTGAACAACGAATTCGGCACGGTGATGGCGACGATCCACATCCTGCTGCCCTTCATGGTGCTGCCGCTTTACGCCACCATGCAGAAGATCCCGAAAGAGCTGACCATGGCCGGATCGAGCCTTGGCGGCACGCCGCTGCATGTGTTCATCCGCGTGTTCCTGCCGCTGTCGCTGCCGGGGCTGATTGCCGGCATGGTGCTGGTCTTCGTGCTGACGCTGGGCTTTTACATCACGCCCGAACTGCTGGGCGGCGGGCGCACCTACATGGTCTCCATGCTCGTGTCGCGCAATATCGAGGTGTATAACGAATGGGGCGCGGCCTCGTCGATCAGCGTGGTGCTGATGGTCTGCGTCTTTCTGGTGTTCCGGCTGGCCAGCCTGCTGATCCCCTTTGAACGTATCATGGGAACGAGGTGATCCATGCGCCTGCCCAATATCCTGCTATATGGTTTCGTCGGACTGGTGCTGCTGTGGCTGATGATCCCGGTGCTGATCATCCTGCCCATGTCCTTTTCCGGCGCGCGGTTCCTGACCTTTCCGCCGCCCTCTTGGTCGTTCCGCTGGTATGAGGCCTATCTGGGCAGTGCCGCCTGGATGCAGGCCACGCGGACCACGCTGCTGATCGGGGTGTGCAGTTCGGTGATTGCCACGATCCTCGGCACGGCGGCGGCCTATGCGCTGAACGCTTGGCAATACGCGGCTGGTGCGCAGTCTGCAGATGATCCTGCTGCTGCCGCTGGTGGTGCCCATCGTCATCATCGCGGTGGGGGTGTTTCTGGTCTATGCCCATGTCGGGCTGCTGGCGACGCTGACCGGGCTGGTGGTGGCCAATGTGATGCTGGGGCTGCCCTATGTCATCACCTCGGTTCTGGTGGGGCTGCGCAAGTTCGACCAGACGCAGGAAATGGTGGCGCGCAGTCTGGGGATGAACCGCTGGCGCAGCTTTTTCGCCGTGACCCTACCGCAGATCCGGCCCAGCGTGATTTCGGGGATGCTGTTCGCCTTCATCTCGGCCATCGACGAAACCGTGGTGGCGCTGTTCATTTCAGCCAATACGTAAC
>JAXHOJ010000042.1:0-136296 GCA_034519525.1 Gemmobacter sp.
CGTGTTCATCACGCTCATACGGGGACTCGCTTGCCGGTGACCGGGCGGCCTTGGGCCGCGCGGGCCGCAATGAAGGCGTCCAGCGCCTCACTACTGGTCTTGCCGGGGACATAGCCCAGCTCGGTTTTCAGCGCCGCGTTGAGCAACACCGGGCGGTAGCGCAAGAAGTCCAGCTGCTCGGGCCCATAGCGGCTGATGCCTAGGCGACTGCCCAGCCACAAAGCGGCGGTCAACCAACTGGCCGGCAATGCCATGACGGGCTTACCCAAACGGCGCGCAATCGCGCTGATGGGCATGGCACCATCGCCCGCCAAGTTGAAGCAGCCCGCGCGGCGCGTGCGCAGCGCGTGCAGGATGGCGCTGGTCACATCCGTGTTCCAGATAAACACAAACGGGCTCTCGCTGCCCCGCACCGCAATCAGGCGCGGCTTTTCAAACAGCGCGGTGATTTGGTTGTCCACGGTTTCACCCAAGATCGTGCCAATTCGCAGCACTGTTTGGCGCAGCGCGGGTGCGCTCTGGCGGTACTTGGCCAACATCTCTTCCACCAAGCGCTTGTGGTGGGCGTAGGCAAAGGCCTCGTTGCCGCGCAATGCATCGGTCTCGCGCAGCCAAGCCGGGTTGTCGGCGTGGTAGCCGTAGGCCGCCCCGCTGGAACTCACCACCACCTGCTGCACGCCCTGGGCCACGCAGGCTTCCAGGACATTGCGGGTGCCCAACACGTCGACCGAATATTCAAACTCGCGGTTGGATTGCTTGCCCGGCGCCACTTGCCATAGTATAGGCGTAAATTCCGTGATTCATGTCATATACATACCAATGGATGTATCCTTCATCCGACTGGAGGATCGCTTACCGCCAAAATGCGCTGGTATCATCGGCGCAGGGAAACAGTTGAAAAGGTGCTCTCGTGCTCTCGCGTATGTTGATCTCCACCACCGCCGTGCTGGCGCTGATGTCTCTGCCCGCTCTGGCGGGTGAAACCGTGCTGACCGTGACGGGCACTTCAGACCCGGACCGGCAGCTTACCTTCACGATGCAAGAGCTGGAGGCGCTGCCGCAGGTCACCTTCGATACAACGACGGTCTGGACAGACGGGGTGCAGCAGTTTTCGGGCCCCGCGCTGAAGACGGTCCTGGATCAGGCCGGGTTCGAAGGTGAAACCGTCAAGGCCCGGGCGCTGAACGATTATGTGATCGACATTCCGGTCAGCAGCCTGCAGGACAATGCGCCGATCATCGCCACCCGCATCCAGGGCGCCCCCTTCCCCCGGCGTGAGAAGGGCCCGCTGTGGATTGTGTATCCATTTGATTCTGCAGCAGAGTTTCAGACAGAGATGATCTATGGCCGCAGCATCTGGCAGCTGAACCGGATCGAGATCCAGTAAACCCGGGACAAGGCGCGCGCCGCCACCAGTGAGATGCAATGAGGATCATGCTTGCAGAACGGCTGGAAATCAAGGCGAACGGGGCGGCGCGGGTCTTCGGCTCGCTTGTCATCATGGCGGTCGTCTCAGTCGTTGCCATCTTTGCCTTTCTACAGATCGAACGCCAGCTGAACCGCAGCCGTTCGGTTGAATCCGACAACCGGACCTGGGTTCTGTCGCAGATCGAGGTCGACGGGCTGCGGCTTGATCTGGCGCTGGTGGCGGCGCAGCTGCAGCCGGGGCCGGATGCACTCGCCCGGGTGCGTCTGGCCTATGACATCCTTTACAGCCGGGTCGATCTGGTGCGCCGCGCGCCCACGCTGGAAGAGCTGGCCATCCGCGAATCAGAAGGCTGGAAGCGGCTGGCGGGCAAGGATGGGCTGGTGGCGCGGTTTCTGCCGCTGATCGACGGCCCGGATGACCAGCTGGTCGCCGCCCTGCCAGAGATGATCATCCTTGCCAACGAAACCGATTTTCTGGTGCGCGAGGCGGTGGTGGATTCGTCGCCCGCACCATGGAACTCAGCGATACGGTGCGCGCCGAACTGCGGCAGACCCTGCTCACATTCATGGTGGCGCTGGTCATCCTGCTGATCGCCCTCGCTTTGCTGCTGCTGACTGTTTATCTGCAGGCACAGGCGCAGCGCAAACATGCGCGGATGCTGGAGCTGGCGGTGCACAACCTGCGGGCCACCATCGAATCGTCCCGCGATGCGGTACTGATCGTCGACAGCAAGGACAAGGCGATCGGCGTAAACAAGGCGGGCGAACGGATGATCGGCCGCGAGATTTCGCCCGATTTCCCGCTGCGGCTGTCCGAGCTTCTGGTTTCCGATGATGGCACGGCGCCGGGGGCAGAAAGCCGGGCGCAGATCCGTTGCCGACGTGAGGATGGCACGCTGCTGCCGGTCGAACTGACCATCGGTTCGGCCCGCACCGCCACAGGGCACAATTTCAAGATCGCCTTCCTGCGCGACATGTCTGATCAGCTGGAACGCGAAAGCCGTCTGTCCGAGGCGCTGGAGGCCGCCCGCCGGGGCGAGGAGACGAAAGACCGTTTCCTTGCCGTGATGAGCCACGAGATGCGCACCCCGCTGTTCGGCCTGCTTTCGGCCATCGACCTGATGGAAAACACCACCTCGCTGGACCCGCAGCAGGCCTCGCTGATGGACATCATCCGCGGCTCCGGTGTTTCTGCGCTGGAGCAGGTGAACAACGTGCTGGAGCTGACGCGCCTGGCTTCGCATGATGCGACCGAATATCCGGCCAGCAATTTCGTCGTGGGCGAGGCGGTCTGCCAACGAATCCGGCAATACGAGGTGCTGGCGGTGCGGCGGGGCACCAAGATCCGCTTTGCCGAAGACAAGGCCTGCAAGATGATGATCCGCACGTCGCTGCCGCTGCTGCGCCGGATCGTGAACAACCTGCTGTCCAACGCGATCAAGTTCACCCGCGATGGCTTCATCGACGTGACGTTGCAATCACGCGAAAGCAGCCGCCCGGGGTTCTGCCATTTCACCCTGTCGATCCGCGATACCGGGATCGGCATAGATGAAAAGGATCTGGGCCGGATCTTCGAGAATTTCCATTCGATCGACACACTTCGCACAAATGCGCAGGAAGGCACAGGTCTGGGGCTGGGCATTGCCAAGATGGCGGCCGAGGCGATGGGGGGCAGCATCACCGTGGAAAGCCGACTGGGGGAAGGCAGCTGCTTCCACGCCACATTCGAGGCCGAGGCCGCCGATGTTCCGGCCCCCGCAGCCGAAGTGCAGATCGAGGAAAGCGCTGATCTGCCGCCGCTGGAAATACTGCTTGCCGAAGACAACGAGATCAACCGCCTGCTGCTGGAACGCCAGCTGACGCGGATCGGCCATCATGTCGTCACTGTTTGTGACGGGCAGGAAGCCATCGACATGGTGGCGCAGCGGCAGTTCGACATCGTGCTGATGGATATTTCCATGCCCCGGGTCGATGGTGTCACCGCCACGCGGCGGATGCGCGCACAGGGCCTGTTGGGGCATACCCCCGTCATCGCACTGACAGCGCAGGCCGCGCCGAACCGGGTGCAGATGCTGCGTGATGCCGGAATGGTGGAGGTGGTCATCAAGCCGGTCTCGCTGGTCGTGCTGGATCAGATCATGCGGCAGCAGGTCGCGGTGGCGCAATCTGCCGGACAGTTGCCCGCACCTGCCGCCGAACCGGCAGAGCCTGCGCTGATCGACGAAGACCAGCTTGCCGGGCTGATCGAGGATATGGGCGGCGATTTCCTGCGCGACATGGTGGCGAAGTTCGACACCGACATGTCGACCTCGATCACAGAAATGGCCGCTGCCATCCATCGCAACGATGTGCGCATGCTGTCTCATGTGGCGCACAAGGCCGCGGGCATGGCGGCGGTGCTGACCTTCAGCGCCCTGTCGGCAGAGCTGCGCCAGCTTGAAAATGCCGCCACGGAAGAGCCGGGGGAAACCCTTGCGCAGCGCTGTGATCGCGTGGCGGATATTCGCGGCAAGACGCTGGCAAGGGTGCGTCAGCGCCTGCAGGCCGCCGCCTGACGCGATCAGGGTTGTTCGGCCAGCGCGATCCGCATCGCGGCCAGGTCTGCCCACTGCCGCTGCAGGCGCGGCGGCGCCATGTCCTGCGCCAGCAGCGGCACCGGATCTGCAGACAGATCCAGGGGTGGCAGGGCGGCGGCAGGCCTGTCTTCCGGCGGCGACACGGCTGCTTCTGCCCGCAACGCGACGAGCGGCCCGGATGGCAGGGCAAACAGCCCGGCAATGCGGGCGGCGGCCAGGTCTGGCGCGGGAATGCCGGGGTCGGCCTGCAGCGGCACATCTTCGCGGTGTTCATTCACCTTTGCCAGATAGCGCTGCCCCCGCCCGGCATCCAGCGAATGATAGGCGGCGGTTGCGGCCTCCCATGATCCGTATCGGTCATGCAGCGCCCGCAGGAACTGGGCGGCATAGCGGGTGTTCTGCTCCGGTTCCATCATGGCCGACACCGACGGAAAGCCGGTGTGATGCCAGTGGTAGTTCAGCTGCATGCAGCCGATATCGACATTCCGCACCCCCTGCGCCAGCAGGTTTTCCAGATGAACCAGCGCCGCATCGCGGCTGTCGTGAAAGCTGCCCTTGCCGCCCTGGTTCAGCGTCCAGGGCCAGGCCTCTACACCGCCCGCGCCATCACCGCGCCCGGATTCGGTGCGCGCAATCGCAGACAGCAGGCCCTGCGGAATGCCTTCCTGCCGGGCAGCCGCCTCCGCCAGGCTTTCACAGGGGCTTTCGCCGGCCAGAACCGGCAGGGCCAGCGTGGCGGCCAGCGGCAGGAGTGCAAGGGGAATGCAGTATCTCATGCCCTTCCCCAGCAAGACCCGTGCCAGAACCGGCGATCAGGCAGCCCGGGGCTGTGGCGCAATCCGCGCCCAAGCCGCCGCGATTTCGGCGATCAGCGTGGCTGCCCGCTCCATCCCGGGGCCTGAGGGGGCGGGCTGGAACCCTGTCAGCACCTGCTGGCGGGCAAATTCGTAGACGGTGAACAGATTGTCGGCCAGCTCGCCCCCGGTTTCGAAATCGAGGCTGGATTGCAGGATGTACAGCGCTGTCAGCGCCCGCGACAGATGGGTTTCCGGCAGGGCGCGGCCTGCTCCCGCACTGGCGGCCAGCACACGCATGGAGCGTTCAAGCTCCTGCAGCGTGAACTGGATGATGCCATGCGGATCGTCAGGAACGCGGGCAGAATCTTCTTGGGCACGGCGATAGGCGGCATGGGGATCAAGGAATGTCATTTTGGGTCTCGCGGTCTCTGGCTGGCCTGACCAGAGCAAACGGCGCCCCCGGAAAAAGGTTTAGCCCGGACGTCGGGCCGCCGTCAGGCCCCCTGTCGGAAATCCGCCAGCCGGGGCTGCCACGCGGCGCAATGCGGGCAGACCGGCGGCGCCACCAGCCATTTTAGGCCCCGATTCAAAATTTTTGCGCTGATGGGCCGATTTGGCATGGCTCGTGCCTTTTCCATCGCAGCAAGCAAGGAAACCTGCCCGATGATCCAAAGCCCGTGCCAGATGCCCGTGCGCACCGCGCCGCACCGGCCCGCCACCGCCCTTCGCCACCCCGCAGCAGGAGCCCGCGCATGTCTCTGACCTTCGATGGCGCCGTTTCTGTCAACGGCCTTGCCGCATCGGCCACCGCACCGCTTTCAGCGGGGGGCGCCGCGGCGGCAAAGGCGCCGGACTTTATGGAACGCATGGGCGAGGCACTGAAGGATCTGGCCGAAAACCAGAGCAAGGCAGCCGCCGCAAGCCGCGCCTATGAACTGGGCGAACGGCAGGATCTGGCTGGGGTCATGGTGGAACAGCAGGTCGCCTCGCTGGGCTTCCAGCTGACTCTGAATGTGCGCAACCGCGCGCTGACCGCCTATCGCGACATCATGAACATGTCGGTCTGAAAGGACGCGCAGTATCATGTCCAGCTCGCTTTCCCCCCCGATTTCGGGCCTGTTCGACACCGCGCGCCAGCGGCTTCAGGGCCTGGCCGCGCAGCCTGCCGTGCGCCGCACCGCCCCGGCGGCGGGGGTTCTGCTGGCGGGTCTGCTGGCCTTCGGGCTGTGGGCTGCCCTGTCGCAACCCGCGCAGATGGCGCTGCACCCCGGGGCTGGCCGATGCCGACAAGGCGCTGGCGATCGAGGCGCTGGCCGCGGCGGTGGGCATCGCGGCCGATCTTGATCCGGGTGACGGGGGCGCTGCAGGTGGCGAAGCGGCGGATTACCAGCGCGCGAAGATGGCGCTGGCCGTCGAGGGACTTCCCGCCAGTGCCCAGGATGCCGAAGCCGTGCTGGGCCAACTGCAGCTGGGCAGCAGCCGGTCGGTCGAGGCGATGCGGCTGAAACAGGCGCAAGAAGTAGAGCTGGCGCAATCCATCGCGCTGATTTCGGGCATAACCGGTGTTCGGGTGCATCTGGCGCTGCCGGAACGCACGGCTTTCATTCGCGACAGCCAGCCGCCGCGCGCTTCGGTCGTGGTCACGCTGCGGGCGGGGCAGGTGCTTTCGGCCGGGCAGGTCGAGGCGATCACCAATCTGGTGGCATCGTCGGTGCCGGGGTTGGCCCGCGATCTGGTCTCGGTGATCGACCATCGTGGCCGGTTGCTTTCGCTGCCCGAAGGCGATGACATGGCCGCGCTCGGCAGCCGTCAGATGATGGCGCGGCGGCAGATGGAAGATCTCTACCGCAGCCGGATCGAAGCGCTGCTGATCCCGCTGACCGGCGCGGGCAACCTGTCGGTGCAGGTGGCGCTGGATATGGATTTCACGCAGGCCGAAATTCAGGAAAGCCGGGTCATGCCCGACGCTGCCGCGATCCTGAGCGAAGAGACGCAATCTTCGGAATCGACGGCGCCGCAGGCCCGCGGCATTCCCGGGCTGGTGTCGAATACCCCGCCTGCCCCGGCCACGCCTTCGGCTGCGGCAAACCAGGCCGAAGCCGGTCAGCCGCCTGCCGCCCCCACCAACCAGACCGCATCGGCAAAGCGCACGTTCGAGATCGGCCGCCGGGTGGAAACCACCCGCACCGGCGCGCCGACCATCACAAGGCTGAGCGTGGCCGTGCTGCTGCGCGCGCCCGAGGGCGGCGAGGCCGTGCCGCTGCAGGATATGGAACGGCTGGTGAAGGGGGCCATCGGCTTTGATGCCACGCGCGGCGACAGCGTGACCCTTCTGGCCCAGCCTTTCCGCGAAGAAGAGCTGCCACCGGAAACCGCCCCTGCTGCCGTCGCCGGGGGCATTCCGCAGATGGCGATCCTTGCCGCTATTGCGGCGGTGGTCGTGCTGGCGGCGCTGACCCTTCTGGTTGTGCAGCTGCGCCGCAAACCCGCGCCTGCCGCCGCGGTGCCGCAGGCCCCGGCCGAGATCGGCAGCGATCCCGCCGCCATGGCCCTGCCCGCCCCCGCCGAGATGGAGCAGCAGCGCCGCGAGGAACGCCGCCTGAACCTGGCCCGCAGTGCGCTGAACTCGGGCAGCCGCGATGAAAAGCACGCGATCCTGCGCCAGATCGCCGAAGAAGATCCCGCCCGGATCGCGGCGGTGCTGCGCAAGATGATGAAAGATGAAATCGACAGGGTGATGTGATGGCAACGGCACTGACGCGGCGGTCGGAAGAGGCCGCAATCCTGATGATCCTGTTCGGCGAAACTGCCGCGGCCGAGGTGATGCGCCACCTGACCCCGGCCGAGGTGCAGCATCTGGGCGGCGCCATGTTCGGCGTGCAGGATGTAGGGCAGGCCCGGCTGGACGAGATCATCGACGATTTTCTGGTGCTGATGGGCCGCGAAACAACACTGTCACAGGGCGCGCCCAGCTATGTACGTTCGGTGATGACGCGGGCCCTGGGCAACGACAAAGCGCAGTCGGTCATCAGCCGGATCAACCCCCGGTCGGGCGAACGGCCGATCGAACTGCTGGAATGGATGGATGCCCGATCCATCGCCGAACTGGTGGAAGACGAACATCCGCAGATCATGGCGCTGGTCATCGCCTGTCTGGATTATGCGCTGGCGGCCTCGGTCGTGTCATTTCTGGCCGATGAGGTGCAGGCCGACGTGGTGCGCCGCGTGGCCAGCCTGAACACCGTCAGCCCCGAGGCCTTGCGCGATCTGGAACAGGTGCTGCAGCGCAAGTTCAAGGCCTCGACCAATACCCGCGCCTCGCAGCTGGGCGGCGTGAAGGCGGCGGCCCGCATCATGAACCACAGCCGCACCGAGGTTGAGCAGCGGATCATGCGCGACATCCGCAAGGACGACAAGACTCTGGTGCAAGCCTTGCAGGACAACATGTTCGTCTTCGACAACCTGTCGAAATCCGATGACCGGTCGCTTCAGACCCTGGTGCGCAATATCGAGACAGAGCTGCTGTCGCTGGCGCTGAAGGGCGCCGACGAGGTGCTGCGCGAAAAGCTGCTGGGCTGCATGTCGTCGCGCGCGGCGGCCAATATCCGCGACGAGATGGAGGCGATGGGGCCGGTACGGCTGACCGATGTGCAAGAGGCGCAGAAGCAGATCATCGTGGTGGCGCGCAGGCTGGCGGATGAAGGCACCATCGTTCTGGCCGGCCGTGGCGGGGAGCAGATGGTATGAAGATGATGCCGCCCGCCCTTGCAGCTGCGGCAGAGGCGGTCGTTCCGGTGCGCCCGGTCGCGCTTGGCGATCTGCCGGGGCTGATGCAGTCCGCGCGGGCGACCGGGTTCCGTCAGGCGCAGGCCCCGGCAGAAGGCGCGTTCCGGGCCTTCGATCCTCTGACCCTGGCACTGCGGCTGGATCCGCTGCCCGTGGCCGACGCGCCCCTCCCGCAGGCCCCGGCACCTTCTGCCGCCCCCTTGCCCGAACCTGCCCCGTCGGTGGCGCCACCCCCGCGCGATCCGGCGGCAGAGCTGCGTAGGGCGCAGGCGGCAGCCCATGCCGAAGGTCTGGCCGAAGGTATCGCGCAGGGCCGTCAGGAGGCGCGCGCCGAACTGCAGGCAAAGCTGGAGGAAACACTGCATCTGCTGGCCACCGCCCATGACAGGCTGGTGCGCCCCACCGTATCGGATACCGCAGCCCTGGGCCAGACGGTGCTGGACGCCGTGCGCAGGCTGTCTGCCGAACGTGCAGGACGCCTGATCGACGAAGACCCGCTGCCCTTTCTGGCGCGTATCGAACAGCTGGCCGAACGGATCGCGCAGGGCAGCGCCGGGGTGGAGCTGCGTTTGCACCCCGCCGACCTTGCGCTGGTTGCGCCGCATCTGGCGCAATCGGCGCCGCTGGCCGGTGCAAAGGTGGCGGCCGAGGCAGCCCTGGCACGGGGCGATGTCGATCTGCGCCTGCCCGGGCTGCATCTGGCCGATCTGCTGTTTCCCGAAGCGGAGGCCCGCACATGAACCCGTTGCTGTCGGGCATCGGCGCGGGCCTTTCTGCCGCCGCACTGGCCCCGCGCCCGCGCATCAGCGGCCGCGTTCTGCGCTATGACGGGTTGGTGGTCGAGGCGACGGGCATTCCTGTCAGCCCCGGCACGCTCTGCCGGATCGAAACCGAAACCGGCCCCGTCGCCGAGGCCGAGGTGGTGGGCTTTGCCCATGGCAGGACGCTGCTGTTTCTCGATCAGCCCAAGGCCGCCATCATCCCCGGCGCCCGGCTGGATGTGGTGCCCGGCGGGCAGGATGCCACGGTCGGGCCTGCCTTGCTGGGGCGGGTGGTGGATGCCAAGGGCCAGCCGCTGGATGATGGCGGCCCGATCCTGACCGCTGCGCGCTGGCCGCTGAACGGGGTGGAGATGAACCCGCTGAAACGCACGGCCGTCGACCGCCCATTGGATGTGGGCATCCGCGTGGTGAATGCCGCGCTGTCGCTGGGTCAGGGACAGCGGATCGGGATCGTGGCGGGATCGGGCGTCGGGAAATCGGTGATGATGGAGATGATGGCGCGCTACACCTCGGCCGAGATCGTGGTGATCGGGCTGATCGGCGAGCGCGCGCGCGAGGTGGGGCATTTCGTGCGCCACCTGATGACCGGCGATGCCGCGCGCCGCATCTGTGTTGTGGCGGTGCCTGCTGATCGCTCGCCCCTGCTGCGGCTGCGCGGGGCGCGGCTGGCCACGGCGATTGCCGAACATTTCCGCGCCGAGGGGCGACAGGTGCTTTTGATGCTCGACAGCCTGACCCGCGTGGCCCATGCGCAGCGCGAGATCGGCCTTGCGCTTGGAGAACAGCCAACGGCCAAGGGCTATCCGCCCTCGGTGGTATCGCTGATCCCGTCGCTGATCGAACGCACCGGGCCGGGCCTGCCCGGTCAGGGCGCGATCACCGCGATCTATACCGTTCTGGCCGATGGCGACGATACGACCAACGACCCGGTGGTCGATACTGCCCGCGCCATCCTTGATGGCCATCTGGTACTGTCGCGCAGACAGACGCAGATGGGGCTTTATCCGGCGGTGGATGTGCCGCAATCCGTCAGCCGGGTGATGAACGACATTGTCGATCCCGAACACCGCAGGGCGGCGACGCGGCTGCGCCAGCTGATCGCCACCTGGATGGATAACCGCGACCTGATGCTGATGGGCGGCTATGCGCCCGGGCAGGATGCCGATCTGGATACGGCGGTGCGTCTGTGGCCGCGCATCCGGGCCTTCATCGCGCAGGGCACTGATGAAGCCGCCGATTTCGCCGCGGCCCGGGCAGCCCTTCTGGATCTGGTGGGTGACGCGGCATGACCGGGCGCAGCCATCTGTTCGGGCTGATGGAACGCAAGCTGGCCGCCGGGCTGGTGACGGATCGCGCCAGACTGGTGTCACTTTCCCGACAGGCAGAAGAGGCGCGGCGCCTGGCCGAACGCCTGCAGGCCCTGCTGGCCGAACGGCGCGGGGCGGCTGCGCCCGCATCGGCCGCTGATCTGCGGCTCACGGCGCGGCTGGGGGCCGAGATTGCCGCCGAAAGCCATAACCACACCCAGCGCGCGGCCGAACTGCGCGACCGGCTGGAGGATCTGCGCGGCGATCTGGCCCGCAAGGACCGGCGGCGCGAAAAACTGGCCGAGGCCGGAGCCGCGGCTCGTCAGACCGAGGCCGAGGCCCGCGCGACTCTGGCGCAGGCCGCCCTGCCTGCCGCCCGCCGCCGCTGATCTGCGGCATGGACCGCGATCTGGCACCGAACTTGCAGCCCAGAGATGACCGCTTGCACACAGGTTGAACCGTGAATGTAGCCCCCAGCCTCGACGCCCTGCCGCCGCACCCCGCCCCCGCCGGGATGCCCGGCCTTGCCGCCCTGCCGGGCACGGACGGTCGCGATTTCGCCGCCCTGCTGGCGGATCAGCCGCAGCCCGGACCGGAGACTGCGCCATCCCTGCCGCTGCCCCCCGGAATGCTGGCGCAGCCCGGCACCACGGCCCCCGGGCCAATCGCACCGGAAGACGCAGACGGGGCGGCGGAGGACGATCTGCCCCCCGAACTGACAGAGCTTCCGCCCGGCATCCTTGCGCTGCTGGCCGGACAGGCCGTGCCTCTCGCCCCGCCTGCGGTCATCGAGCCGCAGGCCACCGCCGAAGCCTGCGATGCGGTGGCGGGGCTGGCCACGGCGGTTGCGCCGCCCGCAGCGCCAGCAGGCAGCCCCCTGCCCCAGCCACCCCTGGATACCGCTGCGCCAGACTGGGCGGCGCAGCTGGCTGCACGCCTTGGCGGCCCAGAGGGCGCGGCAGCCCAGCCGACAGAGCTGACGCTGGAACTGGCGCCGGATCATCTTGGGCCGCTGCGCCTGAACATCCGCATGGCCGAGGATGGCGCCCAGATCGCCATCGCCGCTGCCACGCCGGAAGCCGCGCGCCTGCTGCAGGACAATGCCGCCGATCTGCGGCGCAGCCTGGCCGAAGCCGGTTTCAGCCTGTCGGGCGAAGGCGGCACGTCGGGCGAGGCCCCGCCGCAGCCCCGGCAGCGCTCGGGCCGCGATGCCGCGCCCCGGTTGCCCTCCGCCGATCCTGCGCCGCCCCCCGCGGGCGCCGCATCCCCCGCTCCACCGCCCCGCCGAGATGCCGGGCTGAACCTGCTTGCCTGAGGCCATGCCATGACCACCGAAACCATTGATCCTGCCGCCCCGAAGCGCGGCCTTCTGGGCCGGTTGCTGCGGCTGCTTGGCC
The DNA here is from genome assembly GCA_034519525.1 of Gemmobacter sp. Taxonomy (GTDB): domain Bacteria; phylum Pseudomonadota; class Alphaproteobacteria; order Rhodobacterales; family Rhodobacteraceae; genus Gemmobacter. The sequence continues at coordinate 12,074 of JAXHOJ010000042.1, forward strand.
TGCTGCTTGCGGCGGTGCTGCTGGTCGGCGCCGGCTTCGGCGCCGGGTTCTTCTACTTTGGCAAACCGCTGTCCCCGGCCGACGATCTGCTGCGCCTCATCGAGAAAACCCCGGCCAGTGCCGATGCCGCCGCAGCCGAGCCCGAGGCCGCCCCGGGCACGCCCGCGAAAGTGCCGCGCCCGGCGCCCGAAGATGCGGGCTTCGTGACCTCCTACTACACGCTTGCGGAACCGCTGACCTCGAACCTGATGGACTCGCGCAAGTTCCTGCAGCTGTCGATCACGGTGGCCACCGATTACGAGCCCACGGTGCTGGATCATGTAAAGACCCACGAACAGGCGATCCGCGCCGATGCGCTGCAGGTCATCAGCAGTTTCAGTGAAGACCAGCTGAAATCGCGCGACGGGCGCAGGCTTTTGGCGGCGGATCTGTTGCAGGCGATCAACGCCCGGCTGGAAACCATGGAAAACTTTGGCGGCATCAAGGAAGTGATCTTTCCCGCCTTCGTGATGCGGTAGGTGTGCGATGGCGAAACCGCGCAAGCTTTCCTCTCCGCATGAACTGGCGGCCCTTGTCGGCGGGCTGATCAGATCCGATCTGCCGGGCGGCGGACCCGCAGGTGGAAACGATTTACCGCGCCCCTATGCCTTCGGATCAAGCGATGTGTCGCTGGTGGGCGATTACTACGGGCTGCGCATGATCAACGAAAGGTTCTGCCGCATCGCCCGTGCCGCCTTTTTGCCGCTGCTGCGGTTCCAGCCGCGCATTTCCACCTTTCCGCCCGAGGTGCGCACCTTTGACGAATACCGCAGCGGGCAGGAAAACTTTGTCGCCATCACCCAGTCGCGCATCGAAGAACTGCGGGGCCATTCGCTGATCGTCATCCCGCCCTCTTTCGTCTGGATGCTGACGGATGCCTATTACGGTGGCGCGGTGCGCAGCCTGAACAGCCGCCGCAACGAATTCACCGGCACCGAACAGCGGGTAATCGAGATCCTGACAGAACGGCTGAACACCGCGCTGGCGCAGGCCTGGCGCGATCTGATGGAGCTGCACTTCACCGTGCAGAGCCAGGAAGAGAACATGCAGTTCGCGGCTTTCACCGATGGCGAAGACCATGTGGTCAACTGTTCCTTCATGGTGCAGCTGCCCGGGCAGGAACCGGCCAGTTTCGACATCCTCTATCCGCTGCAGACGCTGAAACCCATCTCGGCGCAGCTGCGCTCGCGGCTGCAATCGGATGTGGTGGAGGAAAGCGAGGGCTGGCGTGACCAGCTGTTCCGCGCCGTGATGGCGATCCCGCTGACCGTATCGGCCCGGCTGGCCGAACCCGAACTGCCGCTGCGCCAGCTGCTGCAGATGCGCGCGGGCGATACCATGCCCGTCGCCCTGAATGAAACCGTCGAGGTGACCGTGCAGGGCACCCCGCTGTTCCGCGCCCGCCCCGGCGAAATCCGCGGTCATGCGGCGCTCAGCCTCCTGCAGCCGGTGAAACCCCAGACCCTGCCCGAAAGGAAAAAACCATGACTCAACGTGCCGATTTTGCCAATGCCGAAGGCCTGAAACTGCTGGAAGGCATCGCCGTCCGGCTGGCGGTCGAAGTGGGCCGCGCCGAACTGACCATCCGCGACCTGCTCAGCCTGTCGGAAGGTTCGGTGATCGAACTGGACCGGCTGGCGGGCGATCCGCTGGATGTGCTGGTGAACGGCACCGCCATTGCCAAGGGCGAGGTGGTGGTGGTGGGCGAAAGGTTCGGGGTGCGCTTCACCCAGATCATCGACCCTGAAAAACGCGCCGAGACCGTCTGATCGCGGCACGAAACCTGCAGGAGAGCCATACAACCCAGGAGGCTCCCTGAAGATGGAAGTGGTTTCGGTTCAACAGATCCTGACCGTCGCGCTGTTTCTGGCGCTGCTGGTCGGCGCAGCGGTCGCGCTGCGGCTGATGCGCGGGCGTGGCCCTTTGCCTGCCCAGGGCCGCCGGTTGCGGCGCGGCGAAGAGCTTGCGCTTTCCCCGGCAGAGCGGGTGACGATCCTGCAGGTGGACGGAGCGGAATTCCTGCTGCTGCGCCAGCGCGGTGCGGCCCCGGTGATCCTGCCGCTGCCCCCTTCTGTGCCTGCGGCAAAGGCTGGGGGTATGGCATGACCGCCCGCCTGCTGGCCGCCGTTCTGGCGCTGCTGCTCTCTGCCCCCGTCGCGCTGGCGCAGGGCCTGCCTGCCCTGACGCTCAGCCAGGGGCAGGATGGCACCACCTATTCGCTGTCGTTTCAGATCCTGGTGCTAATGTCGGTGCTGACGGTGCTGCCCTCGCTGCTGCTGGGGATGACCGCCTTCACCCGTATCATCATCGTGCTGTCCATCCTGCGGCAGGCGCTTGGCACCCAGCAGACGCCGCCGAACCAGGTGCTGATCGCGCTGGCCCTGTTTCTGACCGCCTTCGTCATGCAGCCGACGCTGACCCCGATCTGGCAAGAGGCGGTTTCGCCCTATCTGGAAGGCCAGATCAGCGCCGAAACTGCCATGGCCCGGGGCGAAACCCATGCGCGGGCCTTTCTGACGGAAAACACCCGGCAGGCGGATCTTCTGATGTTTTCCGGCCTTGCGGGCGATGGCCCCTATGCAAGCCCCGAAGATGTGCCGCTGACCGTGCTGCTGCCCGCCTTCCTGACCTCTGAACTGAAGACCGCCTTCCAGATCGGCTTTCTGATCTTTCTGCCCTTTCTGGTGATCGACATGGTCGTGGCGTCGATCCTGATGGCTCTGGGGATGATGATGCTCAGCCCGGTGCTGGTGTCACTGCCGTTGAAACTGCTGCTGTTCGTGATGGTCGATGGCTGGTCGCTGCTGCTGGGATCGCTGGCGCAGGGCTATGGGGTGCAGTGATGGAGGCGGCAGACAGCATCGAACATCTGCAGCTGGCCCTGTGGCATGTGCTGCTGACCGGCGGCCCGGTGCTGGCGGTGGCGCTGGCGGTGGGCATCGTGGTGGGGGTGCTGCAGGCGGCGACCTCGATCAACGATGCCACCATCGGCTTTGTGCCGAAACTGGTGGTGGTCATGGTGACGATGGCGCTTTCTGCCGGGTTCATGCTGTCGCGGCTGTCGGATTTCTTTGCCTTCATCTTTCAGTCCATCGCGACGTTGCACTGATGGCCGCCCCCGTTCTTCCCGCGCTGGATCTTGTGCCCCTGCTCGATGGCGCCTTCCGGCATTTCGTGCTGCTGCTGCGCGTGGGCGGCTTTCTGGTGGCGGCCCCGCTGTTCGGCGCGCGCTATGTGCCGCTGCAGGTGCGGATCGTTCTGGGCCTTGCGCTGACCCTGCCGCTGGCCGGACGCGTGCCGCTGCCGGAGCCTGCGCAGATCGCCAGCCTGGCCGCCCTGCCCCTGTTCGTGACCGAGATGCTGCTGGGGCTTGCGGCGGGGGCGGTGATGGCCGTGCTGTTTTCGGCCGCCTCCCTGGCAGGCGACCGGATCGCCAATACCGCCGGGCTGGGCTTTGCCGCACAGTTCGACCCTACGGCCGGGGGCCAGACGCCGGTGGTGGCGCAGCTGTTCAGCTTTGGCCTGATGGCAGTCTTCGTCGCCACAGACGGGCATCTGGTGGCGCTGCGCATCCTGCTGGAAAGCTATGCCACCCACCCGCCGGGCAGCCCGCTGCGGCCCGAACTCTTGCTGGCGGCCCTCGCGGCCGGGGGCGAGATGTTTGCGCTTGGCCTGTCGCTCTCGCTGCCGGTGATGGGGCTGCTGGTGCTGCTCAATATCGCGGTCGGGGTGCTGACGCGCTCTGCCCCGCAGTTCAACGTCTTTTCCTTCGGTTTCCCGCTGACGATGGCCGCCACGCTTCTGATGCTGTTCATCTCTGCCCCGCAGATGGGCCGGGGCTTTCACAGCATCGGCGAGGCGGCGCTGCAGGCGGTTTCAACCCTGCTGGAGGTGCCTTATGGCCGGTGACGACAGTGATCTGGAACGCAGCGAAGAACCGACGCAGCGCAGGCTGGACGATGCCCGGGAACGCGGCCAGATCCTGACCTCGCAGGATGCCTTCGTCTTTGCCGGGCTGGGCACCGGGGCGGCGGCGCTGGCGGCAGGCCTTGTCTGGCTGCCCGATCTGGCGGCGGGCTGGGGCGGCATGCTGCGGCTTGGCGCCGCGCCCGAAGACCTGCTGCTGCCGCGGCTCAGACAGGCCTGGATCATCCTTCTGGCGGGCGGGTTGCTGGCGGCAGTGCCGGTGCTGGTTGCCGTGCTGGGCATGCAGGCAGCGCTTGGCGGGCTGGCCTTCGCGCCCAAGGCGCTGGGGTTCAAGGCCGAAAAACTGAACCCGCTGGCCGGGATGAAGAAGATGGTTTCGGCACAGGCAGGCGTGAACCTGTTGAAATCCCTGGCCAAGGTGGGGGTTCTGGCTGTGCTGGCCTATGGGCTGTTTGCCGCGCGCCTGCCCGATCTGGTGGCGCTTGGCACCGGCAGTGCCGCTGAAGATACTGCCGGGATCGGCCAGATGATCGTCGATCTGCTGGGCCGCCTGTCGCTGGGTCTGGCCGCCATCGCGGCGGTGGATATTGCCTGGTCCTGGTACAGCCGCATGGCTTCGCTGCGGATGACCAAGGAAGAGGTGAAGCGCGAACACAAGGAACAGAACGGCTCGCCCGAACTGAAGGGCAAGATCCGGCAGAAGCAGATCGCGGCCAGCCGCCGCGCCGCCCGCCAGCGCGCCTCGGTCGCCGATGTGCCGCAGGCCACGGCTGTCATCACCAACCCCACGCATTTCGCGGTGGCGCTGCGCTATGTGCCCTCGGAACAGGCCGCGCCGGTGATCGTCGCCATGGGCAAGGGGCCGGTGGCCGCACAGATCGTGGCCCGGGCGCGGGGATCGGCCATCCATACGCTGCAGATGCCGCCGCTGGCGCGGGCGCTGTATTTCTCGGGCGAGATCGGCATGCAGATCGACGACCGGCTTTTCGCCGCCGTAGCGGCCGTGCTGGCCTATGTCTTCCGGCTGGATCGCGGCGAACGGGTGGATGAGCCGGGCGTGGATCTGCCCGAGGACATGCTGTTCGACAGTTTCGGCCGCTCCGAAGCGCCGCGTCAGGCCCCTGCCAGCGGCGTTGGACCCGATGCCGCCCACGATCGCGCCGCCTGATCTGGCACGGCGCTTGCTCCTGTCAGGCCAAAGCCCTGCCCCGAGGATCAGATGACCGAAACATCCAAGACCCCGACACCCACCCCCACGCCCGACGAAGCCGTCGAACGTGCGCTGGCTGCCGCCGAAGCTGCCGCAGATGCCGCCGCCGAAGCGCAGGCCGCCGCCCGCGCTGCCGCTGCCCCCGCCCCTGCCCTGGTCGCACCGCCACAGGATGCGGCACCCGGGGCCAGGCGGGCGCTGGTTCTTGGGGGGGTGGCGGCGGTCTGCGGTCTGCTCTCGCTGGGGGCGGCGGGCATGATCTATCTGCGCGCAGTCGCCGATCTGCACGAGGCGGCAGAGCTGCAGGCCAAGGCGGCAGGCATGCTGATCGACCAGATCGGCAGCCTGTCTGGGTTGGAACTGGCGATTGCCCCCGAAACCCTGCTGCGCAAGTCAGATGCGGATGCGCTGCAGGCGGCACTTGCGGCGCAGATGCCCGCACCGCCGCAGGATCTGGCGCCGCTGCGCAGCGATCTGATGGCCGCCATCGCGGAAGTGAAAATGGAACTGGATGCCCTCAAGGCGCGCCCTGCCGCCACCGACACGACAGAGCTGACCATGATGCTGGGCGAAACGCTGCGGCGGCTGGAAGCACTGCCGCAGGCCGCAGCCGCCAAGGCCACGCGCACGGCCCCTGCCGCAGCCCCGAAAGCGGCAGCCGCCGTGAAGCCCAAGGCCCGCCCCCCGAAGCCCGCCGTGCAGGCCAGCCCTTCGCCGTTCAGCTTTCCGTGACGGGGTTCAGCGGCTCTGCGCCTGAAGCGACGCGCGGCGCCGCCGGTCTGACGAGGTGGGGATATGCAGCATCTCGCGATATTTCGCGACCGTGCGGCGGGCGATGGCAATGCCGTCATCGCTCATCCGGCGGGCGATCTCGTCATCGCTCAGCGGTTTGCGCGGGTCTTCGCTGCGGATCATGCTGGTGATGCGATGCCGGGCGGCGCCTGCGGAATCGGTGCCGCCATCGTTGCGGATCAGCGCCGCCGTGAAGAAATGCTTGAGCGGAAAGCAGCCCTGCGGCGTCGCCATCATCATGCCCGCGCAGACACGGCTGACCGTGCTTTCATGCACCCCCACCATATCGGCAACTTCACGCAGCGTCATGGGTTTCAGCTGCGCCGGGCCGTGTTCCAGAAAATCGGTCTGCCGGCGCAGGATTTCGGCCCCGATCTTCAACGCAGTTTCGTTGCGATGGGCAATGGCCCGCGCCAGCCAGCGCGCCACCGACAGCCGCTCGGCGGCATAGCGCCCGGCTTCGGCCCTGCGAGCCCCCGCCTGCGGCACGGCCGCGCCATCGCGGCGGATCACGACGCCCGGCAGCGTGGCCCGGTTCAGCTCGACCACCCAGCCTTCAGGCGTTTCTCGCGCGATCAGATCGGGCGGCAGCAGCGGCTGGTCATCGCCCTGAAACTGCGCGCCGGGTTTGGGATCAAAGCTGCGCAGCATCCGCAGCGCCGGGCGCAGCGCGTCCTGTGGCACGCCGCAGGCCCGCGCCAGACCCGCCATATTGGCCGCGGCCACCAGCGGCAGATGATCCAGCACCGCGGCCAAAACCGGGTCCAGCACCTGCTGCGCTCTGGCCTGCAGGCGCAGGCATTCCGCCAGGTTGCGGGCAAACAGCCCGGCCGGTTCGATCTTCTGCAAGAGCATCAGCACCGCTTCAGCCTCGGCCAGTTCAACCCCGGCTGCCGCAGCCACCTCGGGCAGGCTGCGGCCCAGCCAGCCGCAGGGTTCCAGCGCATCAATGAAGGCCCCCGCGATACGGGCCTGCCGGGGCGGCAGCGCCAGCCTTTCCACATGCTGTTCGACATGGGCGTAAAGCGAGGGGCGGTGGGTATCGGGCAGCGCCGCGATCCTGTCCCAGTCATCCTGCGCGGCGGCGGCCCCCCGGGTCACGGGCAGCGCGGGGCGCGGCAGCCGCAGCTCGACAAAGGGATTTTCATCCGCCTGGCTTTCGATGAATTCCCGCAGCTCGGCATTGCCCATCTGCAGCAGCTTTATGGCCTGCTGCAACTGGGCCGTGACGACCATCGATTGACGATGCGAAAAGGATTGGGCGAATGAAAACTGCATGATCTGCCTCCGTTGGGGACACGATTCCGCAGCGGCCCGCAAAAGGCAAAAACGGGATTTGACACCCCTAAAATGACGGAATCCCGACAGGTCGCGCCTTGATGTCCGAAAAGGCAAAGGCCCCGGAATCTTGCCGGGGCCTTTGAAATCATTACACTTTACCAATCAACCCTTGATGAGCTGCAGCACGTTCTTCTGGTTGGAGTTGGCCTGGGCCAACATGGCCTGCGCCGCCTGGCTGATGATCTGCGACCGGGCGAGGTTGGTCGATTCGGTGGCGTAATCCGCATCCATGATCTGCGACCGGGCAGCCGAAACCGAGGTCGAGATGCTCGACAGGTTGGAAATCGTGCTTTCCAGCCGGTTCGAGATGGCACCCAGTTCCGACCGCGAGGCCGAAATGGCCTGCAGCGCGGTGTCGATCACCGTGATGGCCTTGGCGGCACCATCGGCGGTGGACAGATCGACCTCGGCCACCGATTCCAGATCGGCAGACTGGGTGGCGGTTTCAAGGAAGCTCTCGCCCGCCGTGGTATCGCTGGCGCCGACCGAGAAATCCTTGGCCGAAGCGAAGGTCACCTGCCCGGTGATCGTGGCATCGGTGATGGCCGCAGTCGTGTCGGTCAGGTCGATGGCGGCAGTGGTGGCAGCCGTGCCGTCAACTTCCAGCGCGGTCACGGTCAGCGTGGTGTCATCGACGCCGGTATCATAGTCGGAAATCTTGATGTCGTTGCCCTTGGCATCGGTCAGCGTGATCGAGGCCTTGTCGTCCGACAGTTTCGCGGTGATGCCGGTCTGGTTCGCCACGTTGTTGACAGCTTCGGCCAGCGAGGACAGATCGGTTTCGTCCGAGATGTTCACCGTGCCGATCGACACATCGTTGAGCGAGAAGGTAACCGTGCTGGCGGCCGAGAAATCCGAAAGTTTCACATTGGTTTCGGCGCTGGCGGTCACGCCGGTCGAGGCGGTGTTGGCGTTCACTTCGGCGGCCAGGCTCGCGGCCGACTGGCCCGCAGTCGAGGTGACGGTGGCCGAACCCAGATAACCGGTGATCGAGATGTCGGTGCCCGCCGCGATATCGCTGGTGGCGGCATCGGCGGCCGTGACATTCGATTTTACGGTATAGGCCCCGATGTCGGTCGCGGCGGCGCTGTCGATGTCGATGTTCAGGGTCTGGCCCTGGTCGGCACCGATCTGGAAGGTTTTGCCGGCATAAGATCCGTCCAGCAGCTTCATGCCGTTGAAGGTCGTGGTTTCGGCGATGCGGTTGATTTCCGAAATCAGCTGCTTGGCTTCCGAACCCACGCTCGCGCGGTCAAGCGCGGTGTTGGTATCGGACGAAGACTGCACCGCCAGTTCGCGGATGCGCTGCAGCATCGAGGTGATTTCTTTCTGTGCACCTTCGGCCGTGTTCACCAGGCTCTGCCCGTCGGTGGCGTTGCGCACCGCCTGTTCCAGGCCCATGACCTGCGCGGTCATCTTCTCGCCGATGGCAAGACCTGCCGCATCGTCGGCGGCCGAGTTCACGCGCAGCCCGGTGGACAGCCGGGTCATCGCATTCTGGTAATCGCCTTCCACCTGGTTCATGCTGGCTTGGGCAGTGATGGCAGAGATGTTGGTATTGATCGTCGTCATCGGGGCCTCCTTCTCAGGCTGTTGCGCCGGTGGCGCTGTGCCTTTCATCCGGCGTGTGACTGACAGAACGGCCGCCAGCGGATTTGTTTAGCCCGCCCACCCAAAATCGCCCGCCCCGCCCGGGGCAGCGCCGGCAGGTAAACCTTTCCCGCATCCTGCCGTTACTGCCCGAGCAGAGAGGAGAGCCCCCATGGCCTCGGTCGATATTCTTTCCATGCTCAACAAGACCGGATCAGGCATCAACCTGTCCGATCTTTCCACATCGCTGGTCGCAGCGGCCGTCGCCGCACCGAAAGCCGCCGCCGAAGCCCGGGCCGAAAAGACCGACGTGGCGGTTTCGGCTCTGGGCGCGCTGCGGGCGCAACTGGCGGGGCTGGCGGAAACCGCAGCCACCATCGCCCGCAGCGATGTGCTTTCGGTGGCCAGCAGCTCTGCCGCGCTGCGCGCCACCGTCAGCGACCGCGCGGCGGTCGCCAATACCGCAACCACGGTTGATGTGCGGCAGCTGGCTTCGGCGCAGGTGCTGGAATTCGGCGGCTTCGGCTCGGGTGACGATACGCTGCCCGGCGGCAGCATCAGGGTCGATTTCGGTGTCTGGTATCCCGACGATGCGGGGGAAGAGACTTTCGCGATCAGGCCCGGCAGCAGTGCGGTCACCATCACGGTGGACGAAGGCATGACATTGCGCGATCTGGCAAGCCGCCTGTCGGCCATTCCCGGCGTGTCTGCCGCGATGATCGACAAGGGCGATGGCACCCATTCGCTTGGCCTTGTGGGCGAGCCGGGCGCAGGCAATGCGCTGCGGCTGTCCGTGGTCGAAACCACTGCCGGATCGGGCCTTGCCGCGCTGGATACCACCGCCAGCAATGCCGAACGCCAGGTGCAGGCCGCCACGAATGCGGTGCTGACGGTGAATGGCGTGACGATCCAGCGCGACAGCAATCTGGTGGAAAATGCCATTCCCGGGCTGACGCTGACGCTGGCCGCAGCGGGCGGCCCGCTGACCGTGACCGCCGGGCGCAACAGCGCCGTAGCGCAAGAGGGGCTGCAGCTGCTGGTCGGCCAGCTGAACGCCGCACGCGGCCTGCTGGCCAGCCTTTCGGCCCGGGCCAGCACCGGATCAGAGGCAGGCGCCCTGCCGGGCGATCCGGCGCTGCGCCAGATCGCGCAGGGGCTGGACAGCCTGCTGCGCACCCCGATCCCGGGCTATGGCAGCAAGGCCCCCAGCGCGGCGGATTTCGGTATTCGCACCCGGCAGGATGGCACGCTCTACCTGGATCAGGCCGCCTTCACCAAGGCGTTTGACGCCGACCCCGACATGTTCGATGCGCTGTTTGCCGACCGGCTGGTGGGAAAGGATGTGACGATCAGCGGCGCCGTGCCGCCAACCTTTCTTCCCGGGAGCCACTCCTTTCGCCGCGACCCGGCGACGGGGGCGGCGACGCTCGATGGCGGGCAGCTTGCTGGCATTGATCTTAGGGATGGTCGTTACGCCTATAGCGCCACCACAGGCCCCGCCCGCGGATTGATCTTCACGGTTTCCGCCGATGTGGAAAGCGCCGAGATCAGCCGCGGCATCAGCCTGTCGTCCCGCATCGGGGCGTTGATCGACGCGGCGACGGCAGGCGATGGCGTGATCGCCACCGCCGAAGGCCGCTATGCCGATGCCGCTCGCGACACGCAGAGCGAGCTGGACCAGATCGAGGCGCGGGCGAAATCGCTGCAGGATCTTTACACCCGGCGGTTTGCCGCCATGGAACAGGCGGTCAGCAAGTTCCACAGCACGTCCAGCTATCTCGATTCCCTGGTGAAGCAATGGAACAACGACGATTGATCCGCAGGCCCGGGCACCGGCTGGCTCTCGCGCTTTGCCTGGCGCTGACGGGCGGGCCGGTTGCCGCAGAGGAGCCGCCCACCGCCGAGGCACAGTTCGCGGCCGCCCTGCAGGCGCATCGCGCCGGGCACCGCGAAGAGGCGGCCGCGCTGTTCCGAAGGCTGGCCGATGCAGGTGATCCGCAGGCACAATACAATCTGGCTGTCCTGTATCACACCGGGCATGGCCTTCCCCGCCATGATGGCGAAGCACTGTTCTGGGCCTGGCGGGCAAAGCTGGGCGGTGTGCCGCAGGCCGCCGCGCTGGCACGGCAGCTGGCGCGCGAGCGGCAGGCAGAGGCGATGCCCGCGCTGGCAGACCGGCTGATGGAGGAGCTGAAACCGGCGCTGGCGGCCGGCGATCCGCGGGCGGCGCTGGGGGCGGCGATGATCGCGCTGGAGCTGCGCACCCCGCCCGACCGTGACGAGGCGATCTTCTGGCAGAGCCTGGCCGCAGCACTCGGGCTGCCCGGTGCCGATGCGGCGCGCGACCGCAGCCTGGCCGAACTGCCGCCCGCCGAACGCGACGGGCTGCAGGATCGCGTGCTGGAACGGTTTCGGAACTGGTGTGCCGATCACCCTGCCCCGCCAGACGCCTGCGCCGCCGCCTCCTGATCGGAGGGCGACGGCGCGACAGGTCTTCGGAATGTATCGCGGCGGCAGATGCCGCCGCTTCGGCGTTCAGTGCTTGCGGAACAGCGTGACGGTCTGCGCCATGTCCAGCGGCATATCCAGCTCGCGCGCCATCTGTTCGGGGCTGGCCCCGGCCCGCACATACTGGCTGGCCATTTCGATCATGCGATCGCCCAGCAGCCATTCCAGATCGTTGCAGGTGGCCGCCAGCTGCTGTTCCAGCCGCAGGTTCGCCCCCGCCCGTTCCGCCTGCCCGCGCATGCCCGTGGAATGGATGGCATCAATCTGTTCGCTGATGCGCTGCAGCACGGCCAGGGTTTCGGCATGGGTCTGGCCACGATGGCGCACCGAACGCCGCCACACCATCAACAGAACCAGCGTCACGACCGCTAAAGCGGCACTGCCTATCGTGATCGGTTCGAATGCCATGCAATTGCCCTTCTACGTCAGAACGCGGTTTCAAGGATGTTACGGGCCAGACTGTCGGCGATCCGGTCGGGATCGGGGCGATAGCTGCCTTCGGCGATGGCCGCGCGCAGGCTGTCCACGCGGGCGGTGTCTTTCGGCGGGCCGATCTGCAGGGCCGCAGGCATGGCGCGCGCGCGCAGGCTGAGATCGACCGTATCGCCGGTGCCTGGCCGGGCAGTGCCCGACGAAGCCCCCGGCCTTTCGCCAGAGATGGCAGGTGGATCGCCCTGCGTCAGCACGCGACCCGTCGGATTGTTGATCGGCTGGACCATGATGACTCCCTCACATGGTCAGCAGAACGGCCCGGCGTCAGCCCGTGTTAGCCCCGGCTGTCAGAAAATCTTCACCCGTCACGCGGGCGCGCAGGATGCGGCCGCTGACCGGATGGCGCGCGCGGATGGTCTGGCCTTCGGTGCCATCTTCCATCGGTTCCACCTGCAGTTCCACCGTCACCGCACCGGCCACCAGCCGCAGACGCGCCGGGCGCCCGGCCCGCACCGCCCAGTTCTCTTCCAGATTGCGCGCAAGGATCGGCTGCCCCTCGCCCAGGGATTGCCGCAGCCTGCGGCCGATCAGGGCTTCGGGGCGGGTGAACCGGTCGGCCCCGCTGCGGTCAGAAACCTGTGCCAGCCCGATGTCCTGCGGGCCGATGACACTGCCGCGTGCCAGCGGCTGCAGGCTGACGACCGCAAGCGGGGCGTCTTCCCGCGCCGAAGCGCCCTGTGGCGCGGTATGCACTTGCGGCGCCTGCTGCAACCGGATCGTCCGCCGCCACGGCGGGGCAGCACAGAGGATTTCGGCCTTGTCACCCCGGGGTGCAGCGGTCAGCGTCCCGTCGCAGGGCGGAAGCGGCCGGGCAGGCAGGGCAAGGCCAGCCGCCTCCATCCCGGCTGCGGCCAGCGCGGCCAGCACCGCCGCCTTTTGCGCGGGATCGGCCATGGCCGGGCCTGTCAGCCCCACAAGCGCGGCCAACACCGGAAACAGAGGCCGCCTCACATCCCGGTCTCCAGAAAGCGCACGCTGCGCCCGGCCAGGGCGGCGGCGCTGCTTTGCGGGTCCAGCGGGCGCAAGAGCGCACGGGAATCGTCCAGCCGCACGATCTCCAGCAGTTCGGTGCTGCTGTCGCCATCGGTGGTAAAGGCGATGGCGCCCCGGCCAAGCCCATGGCGCCGCCCCAGATCCACCGCCAGCCCTTCGGGCGTGGCCTGCAGGCGGGCGGCCAGCGGTTTGCAGCGCACGCGCTGCACAAGCTGCTGCAGCACGGGTTCCAGATCCCGGGTCAGATCCTGCGCCAGCCGGTCACGCCCCGGCTGGGCCAGAACGGCAGCACGGCCCAGGGGCGAACTGCCCGGCAGCCGGGCATCGGCCTGCAGCGTGGCCCGGCTGGCCGCACCGCCGCCGCCGATCAGATCCAGCGTCAGCTCCAGCCGCAGGCCACGCCCCGATAGCCCGGCGGCCACCGGCAGAAAGCGGATTTCGGCGGCAAGCCCGTAGTCGCCCGGTGCCAGCCGCACCAGATCCGGGTTCAGCCCGGCATGGCCGCGGGGGGCTGCGCCAGACAGCGGCGCGCGGGTCGCCACGATGCGATCCACCGTCACGCCTTCGGTGCGGCCGATCTGGCGGCGCAGGCGCTCGGCCACCTGATCGGCCAGCGGCCCGGCCCAGGCGGGCGCCCCAGTGGCGACATGCACCTGAGGGGTGAACACCGTCACCGTCAGCGGCCGGGGCGCGCAGCCCCCGGTTCCTTCCGGCCCCACCAGCGCGGAAATGCGCAGCTCGATCCGGTCAGGGTGACGAGTTTCCTGCAGCACGCGAAATTCCAGCACCTGCCCCACGGGCCGCAGGATCAGCAGATCAGACGTGATGCGGCCCATGTGCTGCACCGAATGGCCGCGCAGATCGGCACCGCCCGCCAGCGCGGCCTGCAACAGCGCATCCGCCACCGCGCGGCGGCGGGCGCTTTCCCGATCAGCCGGGCCATCGGGAAAGGCGATGCCCGTCGCTTCGATCCAGCGGGGTTTGGCCTGCAGGCCCGCAGGCAGCAGCGCCAGCATCAGCAACGCGATGAGGGCCGGCAGTCGGAAAGCCATCAGCCGTTCCTCCGCGCCATGCGCAGGATATATCCCACCGTGTCGCGATCCAGCTCCAGTTCCACCTCATAGCCGTCGTCCTGCAGCGGGCGCACCTTGCGGGTGCGCGCCCCGTAAAGCACGCCGCTGACATGGGCGGCCAGCCGGTCATCCACCACCACGGCCTCTTTCAGCGTGGATTGCGCATCAAGCCGCACGCCATGCACCTGTTCGGTCAGATCGCGCATCGCCTCCATCCGCGCGGCACGGATGGCCATCAGGCGCTTTTCGTTCCGCGTGGTGCCGGGCTGCCCCGCGATCTGCGCATAGCCACGGCCCACCAGCGGCGGCACCGCCATCTCGGGCTGCGGCGCAGCGGCGGCAGGCGGCGCGGCAGCATCCATGCCGTCCTTCAGTTCGGCCAACTGGCGGGTCTGTCCGGTGGCATCCAGCGGCAGTGCACTGACGGCCTTGGGGTCAGGGGCCACGCAGCCCGCCAGCAGGGGCAGGCAGGCCAGCAGGATCGGGGCGGGTCTGGGCATCGGTCACTTTCCTTGATCATCGCCCGCAGGAATGGCGCGGGGCAGCCTGTTGCCCCACCGCTGCAAGCCACATGCCAAAGCCCCGCAAACGACATGTCGGCCGGATGGCATGGCGCTTGCAGGCCATCCGCCACCCCCAGCGGAGAAAGCCATGCCCCGCCAGAGCCGACCCTTCGACGCCCCGCCCTGCCGCAATCGCGGCCGGAGGCGCGGATGATGCCCGCCCCGCCCCTTGCCAGCGGCGCCCGTTTTGCCCCGGGGCCACTGGCCATGCCGCTTGGCATCCTGGCCATTCTGGCGATGATGATCATCCCGCTGCCGGTGCTGCTGCTGGATACCTTCTTCATCGGCAACATCCTGCTGTCGCTGCTGGTGCTGATGGTCGCGGTCAACAGCCAGAGACCGCTGGATTTTTCCAGCTTTCCCAACCTGCTGCTGGTGGCCACGGTGCTGCGGCTGTCGCTCAACATCGCCTCTACCCGGATCGTGCTGTCGGATGGCCATACCGGCAGCGCCGCGGCGGGCCATGTGATCGAGGCCTTTGGCGATTTCGTGATCGCCGGCAATTTCATCGTGGGGTTTCTGGTCTTCGTCATCCTGGTCATCATCAACATGGTGGTGGTGACCAAGGGCGCGGGCCGGGTGTCCGAGGTTTCGGCGCGCTTCACCCTGGATGCGATGCCCGGCAAGCAGATGGCCATCGACGCCGATTTGAACGCGGGCCTGCTGACCCCCGAAGACGCGAAGGCCCGCCGCGCCGAAGTGGCGGCCGAGGCGGATTTCTACGGGTCGATGGATGGCGCATCGAAATTCGTGAAGGGCGATGCGGTGGCGGGTATCCTGATCCTGGCCATCAACATCATCGGCGGCATGCTGATCGGCACGATGCAGCACGGGCTGTCGCTGGGCGAAGCCGCCGAAACCTATGTGCTGCTGTCGATCGGTGACGGCTTGGTGGCGCAGATCCCGGCGCTGATGCTGTCGATCGCCACGGCCATCATTGTCACCCGTTCGGCGGCAGCGGCCGACATGGGCGGGCTGATCGCCTCGCAGGTGAATCAGCGTTCGGCCTGGATGCCAGTGGCCGGGGTTCTGGCGGTTCTGGGTCTGGTACCAGGGATGCCGAATGGTATGCTGATGCTCGCCGCAGCCTTTGCCGGTTGGATGGCCTGGCGCACCGGCCCGCGTGATACGAAAACCACCCCCAACGCAAAAGCCGAATCTGCAGGCACCGCCGCCGCAGGCCCGGCGCGCGCCTCTGCCCCCCCCGATGCGATCACCGCCGAAGAGGTGATGGACCATGCGCCGCTGTCGCTGCAGATCGGCTATGGCCTGATCCCGCTGGCGGGCGATGGCGGCGGCGTCCTGGTGTCGCGCATCACCGCCATGCGACGCGAAATCTCGCGCTCGCTGGGCTTCGTGGTGCCGGGCGTGCGCATCCGCGACGATCTGGCGCTGGGTCCGAACCAGTATCGCATCCGCATCGGCCAGACCATCGTGGGCGAAGACCAGGTCTATCCCGACCGCAAGCTGGCCATTCCCGGCGCCGGTTCGACCCGCCGCCTGAAGGGCATCGCGGTGAAGGATCCCAGCTTCGGGCTCGATGCCGTCTGGATCCAGCCGCACCAGCAGGTCGAGGCCGAGGTGGATGACCACATGATCGTGGAGCCGGAATCGGTGATCGCCACCCATCTGGGCCAGGTGCTGCTGAAGAACGCCGCCGATCTGCTGGGCCAGGACGAGGTTCAGGGCCTGCTGGACAGCCTGTCGCGCGCCGCGCCGACGCTGGTGCAGGCGGTGGTGCCAAAGCTCGTGCCGCTGCATGTGCTGACGGCGGTGCTGCGCGCCCTGCTGGCCGACCGCGTGCCGGTGGCCGACATGCGCCGCATCCTGGAAGGCATGGCCCTGCTGTCGGCCCGGCCGCTGGCGCCGCAAGACATGGCCGAGGCGCTGCGCCCCTCGCTGATGCCGCTTCTGCTGCAGCAGATCTGCCCGGTGAACCAGGCGCTGCCGCTGGTCACGCTCGACCCCGATCTGGAACAGCTGCTGCTGCGCGCCCGCCGCCCCGCCCCGGACGAAGGGCTGGTGATCGACGGCGGGCTGGCGGGCACCATGGTCCGGTCGATCTCGGCGGCGCTGGACGGGGCGCAGGGCAAGGGGCAGCGGCCCGTCATCATCGTGGCCCAGGCGCTGCGCCGCACTTTCGCGGCCTTCCTGCGGCCGCATCTGCCCGATGCCATCGTGATCGGTCTGAACGAACTGCCCGAAACCCGCCGCATCGAAGTGCTGGCCACCATCGGCGGCCCGTCGGGCCTGCCCGCCAAAGACGGAGGTTGATCCATGACCCGCATTGTCGTGCGCGCCACCGATACCGCGCTTGCCATGGACGAGGTGATCGAGAGGCTGGGGCCGGAGGCCTTCATCCTGTCCACCCGCTCCGAACCGGGTGGCGTGGTGATCGAGGCTGCTTCACATCCGATCACGGCGGTGCAGGTGCAGGCCCTGCCCTCTTTCGCGGATGAACTGGCCGCGCGGATGGCTGCCGCCTCTGCCGCCCCTCTGCCGACGGTGCCTTTCGATGCCAGCTGGCTGGCCCGTGTTGCGGCAGAGCTGGCCGGGCAGCCCGGCCCAGGCCCGCTGGCCGCGCTGGCGCCGATCTTTGCCGCAACCGGCGAAGATGCCGCACCCTGGCCCACCGACCGCATGGTTCTGGCTGGCCCCGTGGCCGAGGATCTGGATCAGACGGCCGTGCGGCTGGCCATCGCCTTTCGCCAGTCGGATGCCGCCTGCGCGCCCGATCTGCTGTCCTGCCTGCGGCGGGGCGCGGTGCAGGCGCCGGGGCTGCTGCCCTGGTCGCGGCTGCTGGGGCTGACCCATCAGGCCCTTTCCGCACCCGTGGGTGAACTGGCCCCGGGCGATCAGCCCAAGATCATCGTGGTTCCCGCCGACAGCGCGGTCACCCCACAGGCGCTGATCCGCGATGCGGCCGACCTGTTGCTGGTGCTGCCCGCGGGCCTGCATCCGCGCAGGCTGCACCGGCTGCTTGCCCCCTGGCGCGGCAGTGGCGCGGGCGTCTGCCTGACCGGGCTTGCCGCCGACGATCCACCCCAGCCCGAAGAACTGCGCGCCCTGGCCGAGGCCGGGCTGCAGCTGCGCCTGCTCGCCACGGATACCGGGCTGCAGGATGCGCTGAGCCTGGTTTCCGCCGATCGCCTGCCCGGCTGGGCGGCGGTCTGGTGCGCCGAGGCCGACATGACCGTCCCCGAAGAAGAAGACCCCGAACTTCCGATGCCCGCAGGCCCGCGCCCTGCCCAGCCCGCGCAGGAGTATCTTGCATGACCTATCTTGCCCATGCCTATTCCCGCAACGATGATGCCGACCGCCGCGTGGCCGAACATCAGGATCTGGTGCGCCGCATCGCCTGGCATTTCCATGCCCGCGTCGGGCGCCGGATCGAAATCGACGATCTGCTGCAGGTGGGCTATATCGGCCTCATGGATGCGAGCCGCCGCTATGTCGCGCAGCCCGGTGTCAGCTTTGCCGCCTATGCGGCGATCCGCATCCGGGGGGCCATCGTCGATCACCTGCGCAGCGTGTCGAACATCTGCCGCACCACGCTGCGACAGGTGCGCAAGCTGGAAGAAACCACACGGCAGCTGGAACAGAAGCTGCACCGCAAGCCCAGCGAACAGGAACTGGCCGATGCCATGGGCGTGCCGGTGGCGGAAATTGCCAGCCACCGGGCCGAGCTTTCGGCAGGCCAGCACAGCTCGCTCGACGAGGTCTATGCCGATCACCTGATGGCCTTCCGCGATCTTGGCGAAAGTGCCGAAGACCGTATCCAGCAGCGAGAACTGCGGCAGCTGCTGGCAAAGGCGGTGCGGCTGCTGCCCGAACGCGAACAGATGGTGCTGCAGCTTTACTATGTCGAAGAGCTGAACATCTACGAGGTTGCCGATGTCATGGGCGTGACCACAGGCCGCGTGTCGCAGATCAAGAAAGCCGCAACCGGGCGCCTGCGCGACATCATGGCCCGGCAGATGGGCGAAGGGGCCTGATGGCCCCCTGCCTCAGGCCGCGACCGAGGGCAGCGATACCGGCGTGATCTTTGCCCCCGCCGCCATGCGCCGCGCCCAGGACCGCACATCATGCCCGATCCGTTCAGCTAGATCGGGCCAGAGCTGAATGGCAGCCCCGGCGGCGATGTCGCGCGTATCCGCAGCCCCCCGCGCCAGGGAGGGCGGCAATTCCAGGGTCTGCCAGCCCGCATCGGCGATGCACGTTTCGAAACCGGATTCGGCCTGCCGCAGCAGCCAGCGCAGGTTGTTCAGCTCATAGACCTCTGCCACCTCGTCCAGCGCGATGTCCCTGCGGCGGATCATGTGCATCCGCACGAATTCCAGCGTGACATCATGGGTGCGCGCCAGGATTTCCGCGGCGATCTCGGCCCAGCCATCCACCAGGCTGTGCTGCAGTTCCACCCAGGCGCCCGAAGAACCGGCAGGGCGGAAGGCGATGGGGTCGAATTCCGTCGCCTCGCCGATGTCGAATTCGACCTCGGCGATGGCCACGCGGGCAAAGGCGCTCCATTCCGGGCGGGGGCGCGGCTGGGCGATGCGCTTCGCCTCGGCCTGCGCCGCAGGAACCACGGCCCCGGCCGGATGCACCGCCCGGATGCCCGCACGGGCCAGCACCGAAAACCCTTCGGCCGAAAGCGTGACGCGGGTGCCCGCCATCTCGGCCAGGCCCGCGATGCGCAGGGCGGTGATTTCCACCATGCTGGGCACGCCGCCATTGGCCAGATGCAGAAGCCCTGTCAGCACGCGCGAGGCGGCGGCATCGTCATGTTCCGAAACACCATCCAGCAGCGCGATCATCTGCCCCAGCACCGATCCCCCCGCGCGGCCTTCGTCGCGCAGCGCCTGGGCGATCACCGAGCCCATCCGCGTCAGCGGATCGGCGATGCGGCGCGATAGTGTATCGGGCCGGGCCGCCTGCAGGCGGATCAGGCCGCGCAGCTCGCCGCCATCCATCAGCGGCAAGCCGACAGACAGCAGATCCGACGGCAGGTTATCCTGCGCCGCCAGGGCAAAGGGGCCGGGGTCGGCAGGGATCACCTGCGCTTCATCGGTTTCGGGGCGGCAATCCAGCTGAAGCGCAACCAGCCGCGCCGCCAGCGGGCCACGTCCCGGCCCGAACAGATGCAGCGAAAGCCGCCGCGCATCGGACAGCGCAAGGACAATGGCGCAGAAATCGCGGATCAGCTCGGCAGAGCTGTCGGTCATCGTTTCGGAACCGGGGGGATTGGGAAAGGGCATGGCTTACTCCGCTTCTGGGTCTGCAGGGTCAGAACGGCGCGCTGCGCCGGTATTTGAGGGCAAGCCTCCGGTTTCTGCCGGGCCTTTCGCCTTGCGTGCCTTGCGCCGGGGCGCGGGCGAAGGCGGGGCCTCAGGGATTTCTGCGGGGGGTTCGGCGGGGGCTTCGGCGGCGGCTTCGGCGGGGGGCGTATCCGCCAGATCCTGCTCTGGCTCTTCGTCCGCCTGCCCGGCCGCGTCGTCCTCCCCGAACATGGAAAAATCTATGGCCAGTTTCTTCAACCCCGGAGGAGCGGCGGGCGGCTCTTCCTCCACCGAGGCCAGCATCCTTGCGGCATCCTGCAACGCCATCAGATTGACACGCCCCTTGGGGGGTGTCGGCGCTTCGACAGGGGCAGGCTCCGGTGCCAAAGCGGCCGCGGGCTGCCACTGCCGGATCAGCGCGATCCGCAGCGCGATATTGGCCAGCCGCGCCGTGCCCCCGGCGGCGGCCAGCCGCGCGCGAACCTGCTGCACCGCCACACCGTGCCGACGGCCGGGCAATGCCTCTGCCGCCTGACGGCAGATGCCGCGCAGATCCGTTGCCGCGGGGGCCTGAGCCTGCGGCGGTGTGACTGTCTTCGCGGGTTTTGCTGATTTTCGCGCCATTTTCCTGCCGCCCCATGATCTTGGCACCGGCTTTGCATCGGTTCTTCCACAAACGGCCGCCGCGCCGGAAATGTGAGGATTTTTTTTCATGAGCCTCGAACTGACATCCGGGCTGGGCCTGCATGCCGATGCCTTGCTGCTGCGGGAAAGACGCAATGCCGTGCTGCAGGTCAATATCGCCAATGCCGCGACGCCGGGCTATCTGGCGCGCGATTTCGATTTCACCGCCGCCCTGCGCGACGCCGAAGCGGCGGGCACGCCGCCCGCCGCAGCCGAAGCCGGGCTTGGGTACCGCGTGCCGGTCTCGGCCGCGCTGGATGGCAACACGGTGGATATGGGCGCCGAACAGATGGCCTTTGCCGAAAACACCCTGCGCTATCAGGCCAGCCTGCAGTTCCTGAACAACCGGATCTCCGGCCTGATGGCCGCCATCAAGGGGGAATGAGCCGTGACCGAGATCCGCAATGTCTTTGACGTGGGCGCCCGCGCCCTTTCGGCCCAGATGCAGCGCCTGAACAGCACAGCCAGCAACATCGCCAATGCGGGCAGCATCGCAGGCAGCGAAGCCGAAGCCTTTCGCCCGCTGCGCCCGATCTTTGCCACCGAAATGGGCGCCGCCCTGGGCGACGGCGTGCTGGCGGCGCCGGTGGTGGAAGAGATCGTGGCCCTGGACCGCCCGCCCACCCGCGTCTTCCGCCCTGACAGCCCGCTGGCCGACAAGGAGGGCTTCGTCTTCATGGCTTCGGTCAACACGCAGGAAGAGATGGTCGAGATGGTCGAGGCCAGCCGCCAGTATCAGGATGTTCTGGAAAGTCTGACCACGCTGCGCGGCCTGATGGCACGAACCTTGAAGATGGGCCAGTGACGCCCCCCGAAGGAATGACCGATGACCGCCATTGATCCCGTCACCACCTCCAGCACCGCTGCGGGCCAGACCGCCCGCAAGACCACCAGCCCCCAGCTCGGTCAGGACAGCTTTCTGAAACTGCTGACGACACAGCTGCAGAACCAGAACCCGCTGGAGCCGCTGCAGAACAGCGATTTCATCGGCCAGATGGCGCAGTTCTCCACTGTCAGCGGCATCGAGCAGATCAACAGCACGCTGGCAAGCATGGCGGCGGGCAGCAGCCAGAGCGGGCTTTCCGCCGTATCGGGGCTGATCGGGCGGCAGGTTCTGGTTGAAACCTCGCAGACCCGTGCCGATGCGGCAGGCGGTGTGGCCGGCCGCGTGTCGCTGCAGACACCAGCCTCTGCGGTGGTGGTCAGCTATTCCGATGCCGTGACGGGGCGCCTGCTGCAGACCGAAAGCTTCGGCGCCACCCCGGCGGGCGATCTGGCATTTGACTGGGCCGACAGCAGCCTTGCGGGCCAGAACATCCGGGTTTCCGTCAGCGTGACAACAGCCGAAGGCACGGCCGAGGTTCCGCCGCAGCTTTATGCCCGCATCACCGGCGGGGCGCCCGGCCTTTCCGGCGGCGAGGCGACGCTGGAGGTGGAAGGCTTCGGCCAGATCTCGGCGCTTGAAGTCCAGTCCATCCGTTGAAACGAGGAAGATGACATGGCAATGAACACGGCCCTCAGCGGGATTCAGGCCGCCCAAAGCGACATCAACGCCACTTCGAACAACATCGCCAATGCGGGCACGGCAGGCTTTCGCGCCAGCCGGGTGCTGTTTGCCGATGTGTTCAGCAGCTCGGCCGCGTCGGTCGCCGAACATGCCACCGGATCGGGGACGCGCATCCTGTCCGTCGATCAGGATTTCAGCCAGGGCAGCGTGATCGCATCAGGCCGGCCGCTGGATCTTGCGGTCGAGGGCCAGGGCTTCTTTGCTGTCGCCCCTTCCGATGCGGCCAGCGGCGCGCAGGGCGCAACACTGTATACCCGCACCGGCGATTTCTCGCTGGATGCGGGCGGGCTGCTGGTGAACAGCGCGGGGCGCGCAGTGCTGGGCTGGCCTGCCAGCGCAGAAGGTGCTGCCCTTGGGCAAAGCGCCGCCACGGCCGGGCCGCTGACAGTGCCGATGGTGGCGGGCACGGCAGAACAGACAACGGCAATCGCGCTGGATGTGGCGCTGCCCGCACAGGCCGATGTGATGGGGGAACAGGCCGCCGTGCCGCCCGCCACCGCCTTTGATCCGGCCGATGCCGCCACCTGGGCCTTCCGCACGCCGGTTTCCGTCACCGCCGGTGATGGCACCGCACAAGAGGCGCAGGTCTATTTCATCCGGCAATCCGTGCCCGATGCGACAAGCACCGACAGCACCTGGTCGGCCCGGCTGACAGTCGGGGGCGAGGTGTTCACCAGCACCG
Source organism: Gemmobacter sp. (assembly GCA_034519525.1). Lineage (GTDB taxonomy): Bacteria > Pseudomonadota > Alphaproteobacteria > Rhodobacterales > Rhodobacteraceae > Gemmobacter. The sequence goes on from JAXHOJ010000042.1 coordinate 34,811, forward strand.
CCGCCGACATCACCTTCACTGCCGCAGGCGCCCCCACCATCACGACACCACTGGCCTTCAGCGGTGCGGACGGCAGGGCCATCACGCTCGACCTCGGCGCCAGTTCGCAGGAGGGCGCGGCCTTCCGCGTGCAGTCGGCCACAGCCGATGGCAGCAGCCCGGCCAGCATGACGGCGCTGAAGGTGGATGGCAGCGGCACGATCTGGGCCACCTATGGCACCGGCGATCCGGTGGCGCAGGGCACGCTGATGCTGGCCACCTTCGCCAATCCCGGCGGCCTGCGCCAGACTGGCGACACCAGTTTTCTGGCCACGCCGGATTCGGGCGAGGCTGCGGTGGGCAGCGCCCAGAGCCTTGGCTTCGGCAAGATCCGCTCGGGCGGGCTGGAAGGATCGAACGTCGATCTGACGGTAGAGCTGGTGGATCTCATCACCGCGCAGCGCAACTATCAGGCATCGGCCAAGGCGCTGGAAACCTCGTCTTCGCTGATGAAGACGATCATGAACCTGTCAAACTGACGGCCATCGCATGGACCGGCTGATCCATACTGTCGGCAATGCGCTGACGACGACGCAGGACAGGCTGCGCATCACCGCGCAGAACCTGTCCAATCTTTCGGTGCCGGGCTTCCGCCGCGATCTGCCCGCCGAAGGCACAACGCTGTTCCTGCACCAGATGGACGCGCTGCAGGCCCGCGCCTTCCAGGTCACCTCAGAGGGTCACGGCTTTTCGCAGGAGCCGGGGTTTCTTGACCGCACGGGCGAGCCGCTGGATGTGGCGATCGCCGATACGGGCTCCCTGTTCGCACAGCCCGCGACCGGCAGCCCGGCGCTGACCCGCCGGGGCGACCTGCGGGTGGATCTTCAGGGCCAGCTGGTGAACGGCGCGGGCGAAGCGATGCTGGACACCGGGCTGCAGCCCATCGTCCTGCCCCCCTTCCGCGAGGTGGTGATCGACGAGATCGGCCAGATTTCCGTCGTGCCGCGCGATGGCGCCCCGGGCGAGATGGTGCCGGTGGCAACGCTGGCCAGCACCGTGCCCGAACCCGGGCTCGATCTGCGCAAGGGCGAAGATGGCCAGATCCGGCTGGCGGGCGGCGCGCTGCCCCCGGCCAACCAGCAGGCCCGCATCCTGCAGGGCACGCTGGAACGCAGCAACGTCAACCCCACCGGCGAGCTGATCGCCTCGATCGACCAGCAGCGCGGGTTCGAACTGAACATGCGGATGATTTCCGAAGCCAAGGCGATGGACGAGGCCGCAAGCCGCCTGCTGCGCCTGCCCGACGCCTGATCTGGCACGTTTCCTGCATCCCCCGAACCAGACGCGGCGCACAGGCCGCATCCCCAGCGAAAGACCTGTCCCATGTCCATCACTGCCATGTATGTTGCCAAGACCGGGCTGAACGCGCAGCAGACGCGGCTGCAGGTCATTTCCAACAACCTCGCCAATGTGAACACCACAGGCTTCAAGCGCGACCGGGCCAATTTCGAAACCCTGCTTTACCAGACCATCCGCCCGGCCGGTGCGCCGACTTCGGCCGATACCGCGCTGACATCGCCGCTGGCGGTGGGCACCGGGGTGCGCGTGGTTAGCACCGAAAAGCTGCACAGCCAGGGCGGGCTTGCCACCACCGACAATGCGCTGGATGTGGCCATCGACGGCCAGGGCTTCCTGCAGGTGCTGCTGCCCGATGGCCGCATCGGCTATACCCGCGACGGCGCGCTGTCGCGCAATGCCGAAGGCCTGCTGACCACCGCATCGGGCTATGCGCTGCAGCCCGAAATCAGCATCCCCGACGGGGCCACCAACATCGCCATTTCCGCCGATGGCATCGTGAGCGCCATTCCCCCGGGCGAGCAGAACCCGCAGGAGCTTGGCCAGCTGACGCTGGCAACCTTCGGCAATCCCCGCGGGCTGGAACCGATGGGCGAAAACTTTCTGGCCGAAACCACGGCCAGCGGCCCGGCCACGGTGCTGGCCCCGCTGGAAGCCGGGGCCGGCAAGCTGGTGCAGGGCGCGCTGGAAAGCTCCAACGTCAATGTCGTGCAGGAACTGGTCGACATGATCGAGACGCAGCGCGCCTACGAGATCAACTCCAAGGTCATCAGCGCCGCCGATGACATGATGAAATTCGCCTCCAACAATCTGTGATGATGATGGCCCAGCTGCATTTCCGCCTGCCCCTGCTGCTTCCTGCCCTGCTGGCCGCCTGCGCCACCCAGATCGAAGACCGCATTTCGCAGGATTACGAACCCATCATGCCGGAACAGGCCTTCGTAGCCCCCGCCATGCCGACAGGCGGCATCTATGCTGCGGGAATGCCGGGCATCTTCGCGTCCGACAGGCGGGCCGCCCGGGCGGGCGACATTCTGACCGTACAGTTCACCGAACGGTTTGCCGCCACCAAATCGCAAAGCGCACAGGGCGCGCGATCTTCGGAATACGACATTGATCTGCCCGATGCGCTGACCGGCGGCTTTGATGACGGCATGCTGAGCAATGGCACCGGCCAGTCCTTCAAGGGCACCGGGGCGGCTGCGCAGTCAAACTCGCTGACAGGGCGGCTCTCGGTGATCGTGGCGCGGGTCTTCCCCAATGGCACGCTGGAAATCATCGGCCAGAAGAAGCTGACGCTGAACAACGGCAACGAATATGTGCGCCTGACCGGCATCGTGCGCCCCGAGGACATCAGCGCCGACAATATCGTGCCATCGGACCGCATCGCCCATGCCGACATCCGCTATGTCGGCGCGGGCGATGTGGCCGATACCGCGCGGCCCGGCTGGCTGCGCCGCTTCCTTGCCACGGCGTCCCCGCTATGAACCGGCTGCTGCTCCCCGCCCTTGCATGGCTAGCCCTGGTGGCAGGCCATCCGGCCGCCGCCGACCGGCTGAAAGACATTGCCTCGGTCGAGGGTGTGCGGTCGAACCCGCTGGTGGGATACGGCGTGGTGGTGGGCCTGTCAGGTTCGGGCGATGGCAATGCCGGCGTCACGCTGCAATCGCTGCAATCCATGATCTCGCGGCTGGGGCTGGAGGTGGATACCACCGATCTGGACGCCAAGAATGCCGCCGCCGTGATGGTCACGGCGGAACTGCCGGCCTTTGCCAAGCCGGGCCAGAAGATCGACGTGACCGCCTCGACGCTGGGCAAGGCCAAGTCGCTTCAGGGCGGCACGCTGCTGATGACACCGCTGATGGGCGCGGATGGCGAGGTCTACGCCGTGGCGCAGGGCAATCTGGTGGTGGGCGGCTTTGGCGCCGATGGCAAGGACGGATCCTCGCTGACCGTCAATATCCCGACAGTCGGCCGTGTCCCCGGTGGCGCCAGTGTCGAACGCGTCGTGGAAAGCCCGTTCAATCAGGCCGATGGCATCATCCTCAATCTTGACCGGGCGGATTTTTCCACCTCGGCGGCAGTGGCCAAGGCGATCAATGCGACCTTCGGCCCCGATGTGGCGGTGCCGCTGGATGGCAGCTCCATCCAGGTGCGGGCACCCTATGATGCCGGGCAGCGTGTCACCTTCATGGGATTGCTGGAAAACATCGAGGTCACGCCCGATGCCCCCGAAGCCCGCGTGGTGGTGAATGCCCGAACGGGCACCATCGTCATCGGCGGCACTGTGCGCGTCAGTGCCGCAGCGGTCACGCATGGCTCGCTGACCGTGCGGGTGACCGAGGATCTGGATGTCGCACAGGGCGCGACCGTGGTTGCGGGCAATGGCGATGTTGTGGTGGCCCCCGGCGATCCGGTGGTGACGCCCGACAGCACGATCGAGGCCGATCAGCAGCCCGCCCGCGCCTTTGTCTTCGATCCCGGCATTTCGCTGTCGTCGCTGGTCGATGCGATCAACGCGGTGGGGGCGACCCCGGCCGATCTGGTGGGCATTCTTGAAGCACTGCGCGAGGCCGGGGCGCTGCGCGCCGAACTGGTGGTGATCTGACATGACGCTGCCAATCCCCGCCACCGGCGCACCCGCTGCCCCCGCTGTTTCCGACAGCCGCGCCGAATTGCGCCGCACCGCCGCCGGTTTCGAAGAAATGTTTCTGGTCTTCATGCTGCGCGCAGGCCGCGCCAGCGGCGTGGGAGACAGCCTCACCGGCAGCACTGCCGTCAGCTCCACCCGCGACATGCTGGATGCGCAGCTGGCCCGCAATGCCGCCGGTCGGCCGGGTCTTGGCATTGCCGAGGCGGTGGTGCGGCAGTTTTCGCCAGATGGAAGGGGGTAAGGATCATGTCATCGGTCTTTGACATCGCCCGCAGCGGGCTGCGCAGCTATCAGACGGCACTGGCCGTCACTGCCGAAAACATCGCGAATGTGAACACCGCAGGCTATGCCCGGCAGGACGTGCGGCTGACCGGGCTGCATGCCTTGGGCGCCACGGCGACCTCTGCCACAGGCACCGGCGCTGGTGTTGCCGTGGCCGATGTGACGCGCGCCTTTTCCGGCCTGCTGGCCGACCGGACCCGGCTTGCCGGTTCAGCCGAAGCTGCGGCGGGCCGCCGGACCGAAAGCGCCGCCGCGCTGGAGGCCTTCTTCACCCCCGGGCAGGGCGGGATTGATGCTGTCATGGCCGAATTCCAGAAGGCTTTCTCGGCACTGACCGCCGCCCCCGCCAGCCTGCCGCTGCGCCAGGTCGCCGTGCAGGCCGGTGCGGCGCTGGCGGCCCGCATTGCCGAAACGGCGCAGGGGCTGGCCGATCTGCGCGCCGATGTCGGAACGGCGGCGGGGCTGGCGGCGGGGCGGGTGACCACCGCGCTGGCCGGGCTTGCCTCGGTGAATGACGATCTGGCACGGGCCGAGCCGGGCAGCACGGCCACGAACGGCCTTGCCACCACCCGCGATGCGCTGCTGCAGGATCTGGCCGGGCAGATCGGCATTGCCACCACGCTGGACAGCCGTGGCCGGGCCGAGGTGACGCTGGCCGGATCGGGCGCGCGGCTTCTGGGCGCCGAAGGCGCGGTGCAGGCCGAAGCCACGCTGGCCGACCGGCTGCAGCTGTCACTTGCCGCGCTGGATGGCGGGCTGCGGGACGTGTCCCTGCTGTCGGGGGGCGTACTGGGCGGCCTGTCCGACGGGCTGGGGATGCTGGATGCCGCCATGGCCGAACTGGATGCCTTTGCCAAACGGCTGGCGGGGGCGGCGAATGCGATGCAGGCGGCGGGCACCGATCTGTCCGGGGCGACGGGCCGACCCATGTTTTCGCTGCAATCCTGGTCGGCTGCAGCGGCCCCCACCAATACCGGCACGGCGCAGCCCGGGCTGATCTGGCCTGCGACCGGCGGGCCAGAGGGCCCGATCCGGCTTGCGATGACCGAAGATGGCACCTGGACCGCGACCGATCAGGCCGGCACGCAGCTTGGGCGGGGCGAAACCGCCATGGTGCTGGACGGGCTGGTGATCGCGATGAACGGCAGCGGCCAGCCAGGTGACAGTTTCATTCTGGACCGGCGCGAAGGCGCTGCCGAAATGGCGATGACCCTGCAGGACGGGCGCGATATTGCTGCCGCGCGGCGGCTTGCCCTGCTGCCCGCCACCGGCAATGCGGGCACGGCCACCGCCAGCATCACCGCCGTTGCCAGCAGCGCAAGCGGCCTGTTTGCCGTCAGCACGGTTCTTGCCGCCGGGCGCAGCGCGGCGGCCTCTGTCGCGCCACTGGCTGCGGGCATTCTGGCCGAGGTGACGGCGCAAGGCGGCGATCTGGCACTGCAGAGCCTGGGCAGCCCGGCCCGGGCGACCTTTGCGGTCGCCGATACCGATCTTGCCGGGGCAGAGGCGCTGGAAATCACCACGACCACGGGCAGCTATCGCTTCGATCTGGCGGTTCTGGCCGATGGCAGCCCCCGCCCGGCTGACTGGAGCCCGGCCGATCTGGCCACCGCGCTGAACAGCGGGCAGATCCTGGCGGACGGGCGCAGCCTGGCGCAGCTGGGGCTGCAGGCCGCAGGCGATGCGGGCCAGCTGCAGCTGGCGTCAGTCACGGCGATTTCCGCCGCGCGGCTGTTGTCCGATGGCAACACGACCGCTGCCACCCTGACACCCGCCGCCGCGGCGGGCGGGGTGGCGCAGGTCTTCACCCGCAACGGCGTGCATCTGGCCGGAACCCCGCTGACGGCAGCCGAGGCGGCAGCGTTCCTGACGGAAGCCAACGGTTTTCTGCCCGGCGCCAGCTATGATGCCGGCGGCCTGAATGCAGGCTATCGCGGCATGCAGGTGGATGTGATCGCCATTCCCGGCGCGCAGACCGCCAGCCTGCCCATGGGCGGGCTGATGACAGCGGCCGAGGGCAGCCCCGATCCGGCGGCGGCCCGGCCCCTGCGGCTGGCGATCCCCGGCGTGGGGTCGTCCGAGATCACGGTGCCCGAAGGCGCCAGCGCGGCACAGGCCGCCGCCCTGATCGACGGCGCGTTGCCGGGGCTGGCCGCCCGTGCCAGCACGGCGGCCCTGCTGCGCGTGCCCGATGGCCATGTGAGCTTCGAGCTGAGCGGGGCGAATGCCATACCCGTCACCATCACCGCCGAGGTGCAGGACGGCGATCTTTCGGCCCTGGCGGCGCGCATCACCGCCACATCCGCGGCAACCGGCCTGCGCGCCGAACTGGCGCCAGAAGGCGGGCGGCTGCTTCTGGTCAGCGATACCGGCGAAAGCATCGACATCGGCGCCTACAGCCATTCCGCCGCCGCCGGGCTGACGATCACCGAAGCCGGCCCGGATGGCGCCGAACTGGGTGGCCAGGCGGTGCTGGATGCCGGCACTTCTGCCGCGCGCATCATCGGCCGGGTCACCGCCCGGGCGACGACGGCGTTCGATGTGACGCAGGCCGGGGTCACGCAATCCTCTGCCGCCGATCCGGCGACAGGCGGGCTGTTCGCCCTGACTTCGGCTGCGGCAGGCGCACTGCTGCGGCTGGAGCCGAGCTTCGACCCGGCGGTGGATGGCGGCAGCAGCAGCGGCAGCACCGCCTATGCCCCCGGCACCCGCTATGGCGTGACGCTGGGTGGCCGCAGCGTGACGGTGGATGCCGTGGAAACCGGCGCCCAAAGTGCCGCCGACATCACAACCGCGCTGGCCCGGGCGCTGCGGGCGGGCACGCCCGATGCCGGGCTGCAGGGCACCGCGCTGGCCGCGCTGCCTGCCGACGGCAGTTCGGTCGCGCTGCTGGCCGATGGCCAGAGCTATACGCTGACCATGCAGGACGGCCAGCCCGTCGTCACCGGCCCGGAACCGGGGCGCATCACCGCCAGCATCGGGGCAGACAACCGCATCAGCCTGTCGATGGTCGGCTCTGCCGATGGCAGCGCGATCCGGCTGGCGGCGCCTGCATCGGCGGCGGCAGCGGCCTTCGGGCTGGGCAGCGGCGCACTGCAGCTGGTGCGGGGCGGCACGGTCTCGGTGGCGGATCTGCCTGCGGGCGGCCTGCAGCTGCCCGTCACCGTGAATGGTGTTTCGCATTTCGTCACCGTGGCGGCGGGCGGGGCGGGCGTGATCGCCACCGCACCCGCAGGCTTTCCCGGTTCTGTCACCGTCGAGGCGGATGGCGCGATCAGCCTGTGGGTGCCGCAATCCGCAGGCGCGATCAGCATCGGCACGCTGCCCGATGCGGGATTCACCAGCCTGGGCGCTGCGGTCGGCGTCGATGGCGCAGGCCTTGCGATCAGCGGTGCCGAAGGGGCGCGGCCCGATCTTGCCTTCACCGCAGAAAGCCTGGCACCGCAGCGCCTGTCGCTGTCGAGCCTGCCCGCCGAAGATCTGCTGGTCGGCATGACCGGCGATGGCGCCCTGAACCTTGCGGGCGGGGCCACATCGGGCGCCAGCGCCTCGGGCCCGGTGGCGCTGGAGGTGCTGGATGCCGCAACGGGCGCCATCGCGCTGCTGGATGCGACCACGGGCGACCGGATCGCGCAGGGCTATCTGGATGCCGAAGGCCGCGCCACGCTGGGCGGCCATGCGATCACGCTGGGCGATGGGGCGGCTACCGGCGATCGTTTCATCCTGACAGCGGCCGATGCAGGCTCAGGTGATGGCGACAATCTGGCCAGCCTGCTGGACGGATGGAGCGGCACCGGTGGGCTGATCGAAGATTTCAACCTGCTGGTTTCCGACATCGGCAGCCAGACTGCCGCCGCCGCCGCCGCGCAGGATACCGCACAGACACGGCTGACCGCCGCCCGCAGCGCCGAGGCAGAGCTTTCCGCCGTGGATCTGGATACCGAAGCCGCCCGGCTGATGGAACTGCAGCAGGCCTATCAGGGCAATGCCAAGGCCCTGAACGTGGCGCGCGACCTGTTTGACACCCTTCTGAAGGCGATCTGATCATGTCCATCGGCAATGCGCTGTTTTCCAGCCTCTCCATCGCCCGCTTCGCCCGGACGGACAGCGAACTGTCTGCCCTGCAGGGCCGGATCGCCGAAGGCAGCAACGATCCCCGCGTTTCGGCCGATCCGGCGCGGGCAGCACAGCTTTCGGCGGCGCGGGAACAGCAGGGGCGGCTGACCGCCTATCAGGCCAATGCGGCTGCGGCGGGCAACCGCCTGGCGCTGACCGACACAACGCTGGGCGCCATGGCGGATGTGATGCGCCAGGTGAAGGATCTGGCGTTGGCCGCAGGCAATACCGCAACCGGCAGCAATTCGACCACGATCCACGCCAACCAGCTGCGCGAACTGAAAAGCGCGTTGCTGGGGCTGGCCAACAGCCGCGATGCCTCGGGCTTTCCGCTGTTTTCCGGCTATGGCGGCGCCACACCCTTTGCCGAAGCGGCGGGCGGCGTGCGCTATGCCGGCGATACCGGAGAAATCCGGGTGCAGGTTTCGGAATCGTTGCGCCTGCCCACCGGGATCAGCGGCGATGCGGCGCTGATGGCGATCAACACCGATCACGGCACGCGCGGCGCCTTCGATCTGATCGACGATCTGGCGGCAAGCCTGACGACACTGGCCGGAAGCGTAGCCGAGGCGGGCTTTGCCAATGCCGCCCGGCTGGAGCTGGAAACCAGCACGAAACCCGCCCCGCTGACCCTGACGCTGACCGGCCCTGCCGGATCGGCCGAAGTGACAGTGCTGCCACAAAGCGGCGCACCCGGGCCGGTGGCCGAGGCGATCAATGCCGCCACGGCACAGACCGGCATCACCGCCACCATCGACAGCGAAACCGGCGGCCTGCGGCTGGCGGCGGCGGGCGAGATCGGGGTTTCGGGGCTGGCCTCGGCCGATGACGCGGCACCGCTCGCCACGCTCACCCCGCTGGAAGGCACCAGCACACCGCTGCGGCTGCGCGCCACGCGCATGTCGGGCGATGCGATCATCGGGCAGCTGGGCACCGCGCTGGACCATCTGGCTGAAACCCGCGGCAAGGTGGGCGCGGTGGCGGCCGAAATGGCCAGCCAGAGCACCCGGCTTTCGCAGCGCCGCCTGACGGTGGATCAGGCCGTGGCGGGGCTGAACGATCTGGATCTTGCCGCCGCCTCCACCCGGCTGGCCGCGCTGATGACCCAGCAGCAGGCGGGCATGCAGACCTATTCGATGATCACCGGCAAGACGCTGTTCGATTTCCTGGGCTGACCCCTGGGCAAGGGGGCGGCCCGCCTGCCCCATCCGAATGGCTATACGCAACTATCCCTTTGGCCCATCACAAACTTTCTGGCCGGGCCGTAAACAACCTGAAACCATATCGGGGAAGAAGAGATGCTTTCAAAAACCTATCACCTCAAGTTCCCCAGCCTCGATGCCGCGCAGATCGCGGCACCTTTCGTGGTGGAGGCTCTGGGCAATGCCATTCCCGCCTGCAACCTGATCGGGCTGAACGTGCTCATCAGCAAGGATGGCGATGTTTCCATCAACGTGTTCTTTCCCGCCATCGCGGATCTGAAGACCTTCGAGAAGAAGCACGGCGGCTTTCTGGAAACCATGAAGAAGACCTTCCTGTTCAAGTCGACCGGCTTCGACGGGGTCTGCATCTTCAACTACGACCGCAACGCCGAAGAAGCGGCCTGAGGCCGGGCCAGCAGGACAGATCGCGCAATGCCACGGATCAGCACAAACCGGCCCCGCCGGGCAGAGGGCCAGCCATGAGCCTGCAGAATGACGCCGCCACCGATACCGGCCTGATGCGGGTCGCCTCGGACAAGATCAGCCGCCTGATGGATCTGGTGGGCGAACTGTCCCTGAGCGTGGACGAGGCCGTTCACAGCCCCGATCTGACCGGACTGGAGCTTTCGCGGTTCGAGGCCGCCGCGCATCGCCTGGCCGCCATCGTGCGCGAGGTGCAGGATGCCGCGACCGAACTGCGGCTGGTGCCGGTGGACGAGGTGTTCCGCCGCCTGCGTCGCATGGTGCGCGAACTGGAACGCGAAACCGGCAAGCAGATCGACCTGGTGATCGAAGGCGCCGATACCGCCATCGACAAGCTGGTGGCCGACCGGCTCTATGATCCGCTGCTGCATGTGCTGCGCAATTCGGTCGATCACGGCGTGGAACCTGCCGCCGAACGGCTGGCGGTCGGCAAGGCCGGGGCCGGGCGCATCACGCTTTCGGCCGCGCAGGTCGGCAGCGAGGTGCGGATCATCGTGGCCGATGACGGGCGTGGCCTGAGCCGCGAGCGCATCCTGCGCAAGGCCCGCGAACGCGGCCTGTTCGGCCAGACCGAAGAGCCCGAACCCGCGCAGCTGTGGAAGGTGATCTTCGAGCCCGGCTTTTCGACCGCCGAAGAGGTTTCGAAACTGTCGGGCCGTGGCGTCGGGATGGATGTGCTGAACACCACGATGACCGCGCTGCGCGGCCGCATCGGGGTGGAAAGCGTGGCAGGCGAAGGCACGCGGGTTGCGCTGCACATCCCGGTCTCGCTGGCGTTTCTGGATTGCCTGATCCTGCGGCTGGGGCGCCAGCTTTATGCGGTGCCCGTCGATGTGGTGCTGGAAATCGCCCGGCCCGGCGGCACCGACCTGCCGCGGATTTCGGCCGATGGCGGGCTGGAGGTGATCCGCCTGCGCGGCCAGCATCTGCCCGTCTGCCGGCTGGAGCGGTTCTATCGCGGGGCACTGCCCGGCGACAGTTCGGCGGCAAGCCAGGTGTTCGTGGTGTTTTCCACCACGCGCGGGCCGCTGGCGGTGCCCGTCGATGAAATTCTGGATCGGCAGCAGGTGGTGATGAAACCGCTGCTGGGCCATCTGGCGCAGGTCCGGGCCAGCTGGGGCTGTGCCCTGCTGGGCACGGGCGAGGTGGCGCTGGTGCTGGATTGTGAACGCCTGGCGGCGGGAGAAAGCCAATGATTGCAAGCGAAACCGCAGGGTTCGAAACCGTCCGCAGTTGGCTGAACGAACGCTGCGGCATCCATTACCCGGAACACAAGCGCGAACTGCTGGTGCAGCGCCTGGGCCGGGTGCAGCGCGCCTATGCGATCACGACGTTTCAGGCGCTGGCGCAGGAAGTGCGGCCTTCGGGGCGGCATGACGTGCAGCTGGCGGTGATGCACGCCGCCTCGACCAACCACACCTATTTCTTCCGCGAACAGGGGGTGCTGGATCAGTTCCGCACCCAGATCCTGCCGACCTTCCGGGGCCGCCACGAATACCGCTTCTGGTCGGCCGCCTGTTCCAGCGGCGACGAGGCCTATACGATGGCGATCATCATTGCCGAAACCGAAGGGCTGGCAGCCCTGCAGCGCACGCAGATCCTGGGCACCGACATCAGCGCCCCGGTGGTCGAGCGGGCGGAACAGGGCATCTACGGCCAGCGCCAGCTGGAATATGTGCCGCCCGACATCCTGAAGCGCTATTTCCGGCCCATCGGCATCGACCAGTATCAGGTGATCCCCGAGGTGCGCGCCTGCTGCACCTTCCGCCGGATGAACCTGATGACCCGGCCCTATCCGTTCCACCGGCCGTTCCAGGCGGTTTTCTGCCGCAACGTGTTGTATTACTTTGAAAAAGCAGATCAGTCCGCCACGGTGGACGCGGTGTTCGACGTAACCGAAGCCGGCGGCTGGCTTGTCACCTCGGTCACCGAAAACCTGCGCGACCTGAACACCCGCTGGCAGATCGTCGGCAGCGGCATTGCCCGCAGGGTGAACTGATCATGGCGATCCGCGTTCTGATCGTCGACGATTCCGCCCTGGTGCGCCGCATCCTCGCCATGGGCCTGTCGATGGACCCCGAGATCGAGGTGATGGGCACTGCCGCCTCGGCCACCGAAGCCTGGGCGATGATGCAGGCCAGCAAGCCCGATGTGATCACGCTGGATGTGGAAATGCCCGCCACCGATGGTGTCACCTTCCTGACGCGGTTCATGCCGGTGATGCCGGTGCCCACGGTGGTGATTTCGGCCCTGACGCGCGAAGCGGCCCCCCTGACACTGCAGGCGATGGAGGCCGGGGCGGTGGATGTGATCGAAAAGCCCGCCATCGGCAATGGCAACGGGCTGCCGCTCATGATGGGCGAAATCTGCGAAAGGGTAAGGCAGGCGGCGCAGGCCCGGCCACGCGTCCGCGGCACGCGCGCCGTGCCCCCGCCGCGCCGCGCAGGCACAACGCCTGCAACGGCCCGCGCCGCCGCACCGCCGCGGCAGCTGATCGCCATCGGATCGTCCACCGGCGGCGTACAGGCGCTGCACCGCATCCTGCCGATGTTCCCCGAAGATTGCCCACCCATCGTGATCGTGCAGCACATGCCCGCCGGTTTCACCCGCGATTTTGCGCGCAGGCTGGATGGCAGCTGCGCCGTCCGCGTGACCGAGGCCGAAGAGGGCTGCCCGCTGGAAGCCGGCTGCGCCTATGTGGCCCCCGGGGGCGAACGGCATCTGATCGTGCAGCGCAACGGCCACCGCGGCCTGCGGCTGGCGCTGGTCGAGGGCGACGCCGTCTGTTTCTCGCGCCCTTCGGTGGATGTGATGTTCCGCTCTGTCGCGGCCGAAGCCGGGCGCGACACGGCCGCTGCGCTGCTGACCGGCATGGGCCGCGATGGCGCCGCCGGGCTGCTGGCCATCCGCGAGGCAGGCGGCCGGACTTTCGCGCAGGATGAATCCAGCTCGGTGGTTTATGGCATGCCGCTTGCAGCGGCAGAGCTGGGGGCGGCCCAGGCCATCCTGCCACTCGACGACATCCCGGACCGCATCATTCGCAGCTTTGGCCCGGTGGCCGCCCCGCGCGTCGCCCGGCCCTGACCGACAGGAGCATCCATGACCGAACCCAAAGCCAATCCTGCGGCGGACGCAGCCCGCCACATCGCCGCAACCTTCGCGGAAACCGACAATGTCGATGACATGTATCTGACCTTCGCCATCGGCGGAGAGGAATACGGGGTCGGCATCGGCGGGGTTTCCGAAATCGTGGGAATGCAGCGCATCATGCCGATCCCCGACATGCCCGCCTATATCCGCGGCGTCATCAACCTGCGGGGCAAGGTGATCCCGCTGATGGATGTGCGGCTGCGCTTCGGCATGCCGGAACGCGCGCATGATGACCGGACGGTCATCATCGTGATGGAGGTGGACGATGCGCCCATCGGCCTGATCGTCGATGCCGTGCGCGAGGTGCTGGAGATCGCGCCCGCGCAGGTGGACCGGCCGAACCAGCTGGGCCGGGGCAGCGGCGCGTCTGTCATCGCCGGTATCGGGCGGCTGGACGAACGTGTCGCGGTGCTGCTGGATACCGCAACGCTGGTCTCCGACGCTGATCTTGCCGCCGCGCAGGAGCATGTGGCGGCATGAAAACCCTGCTGATCCACAACCAGAAGGGCGGCGTGGGCAAGACCACGACAGCCGCCAATCTGGGCGCCGCGCTGGCGCGGCTGGGCGCCGGACGTGTGGTGCTGGCCGACCTTGATCGGCAGATGCACCTGACGACGATGCTCGCCCCGCCCGATATCCCCCCCGGGGGCTGGACGGTGCGCGCCTGGATGGCCGGGCAACCCGGCCAGCCGGTGATCCTGCCGGGCGAGGCCGGGTTGGCCCTGATCCCCGGTGATCCTTCGGCACTGACCGATGGTGTGGGGGTTGGCCTGCCCCCCGTCGGCGCCGACTGGCTGATCCTGGACACCGCGCCGCACTGGAACGCCGATCTGGGGCGCATCGCGACGTTGGCCGATCTGGTGATCTGCCCGCTGGAGCCTGATTTCCTGGGCCTCTCCGGTGTCAGCCGCCTGCTGCAGACGCTGGCCGCTGCCGGGATCGGCCGCGACCGGCTGCGCTTCCTGGTCTGCCGTTACGACGGGCGGCTGGCCATTCACCGCGAGGTGCGGGCGCGGCTGATCGCACGGTTCGGCCCCGATATGGTGCTGCCCGTGGCCATCCGCACCTCGGTGCGGCTGGCCGAGGCGCCGGGCCATCGCCGCAGCGTCTTTGCCCATGCGCCGGTCAGCCATGGCGCGGTGGATCATGCCGATCTGGCAGAGCTGCTGATGCAATCCGAACCCGGCCGCAGAAGGTGCAACGCATGACCCGCCGCCGCCCCCCCACCGCCCCGCCTGACCGCCGATCCACTGGACTGGGTTGCCCCCGGCCCCGGGCCGGACACAGCCGACCCCGATCTTTCTCCCCCACTCCGAACTGACTGGAACCCGACAATGAACGTAAAGACCGATACCGCCGCTGCCGGGCCCGACTGGCAGGAAACGCCGCTGGCCCGTGCCCTCGATACGCTTGGCAACCCGATCATGGTCGCGGGGCCGGACCATGTGATCCGCTTTGCCAACGAAGCCGCCTACCACATGTTCGAGGCGATCGAGGCCGACATCCGCAAGGATCTGCCGCATTTCCGGGCGCGGGATGTGGTGGGCAAGACGGTGGATGTGTTCCACAAGAGCCCGCATTATCAGCGCCGCATCCTCGAGGGGCTGACAGCCCCGCACTACGGCAAATTCACCGTGGGCGGCAAGCATCTTGCCTTCTGCGCCTCGCCCATCATGGGCGACGACGGCAAGGTGAAAAACGTCTTCGTCGAATGGCAGGACCGGACGTCGCTGGTGGAAACCAAGACCCAGGCCGATAATTTTTCTTCCGAACTGGCCATTATGGCGAAAGCGCATATCGAAGGGCGCATCTCGGTCGGGATGAGCATCGAGAACATGAACGCACAATCGGCCGCGCTGGCGCAGACCGTGAATGACATGGTGTTTGGCCATATCGACACGAAGCGCCTGCTTGTGCGCTGCGTCGAGGAATTTGCCAATGGCAACTTCGATTTCGAATTCGCCCAGCTGCCGCTGGAGAAAGCCTTCCTCAACGAGGCGGTGGAGCGTGCCCGTACCAGCCTGAAAGGTGTCTCTGCCGAAATCGAGCGCATGTCGAAGGCGATCAACGATGGCGCGCTCGACATCGAGATCAGAACCGACAGGTTCAAGGGCGATTACCGGCGGATCGTGGAAAGTTTTGAAAACGCCTTCCGCAGCCTGAACAAATCGTTCAGCCAGGTGTCGGAACAGGTGGAACAGGTTTCGATCACCGTCACGCAGATGTCGCAATCCAGCCAGTCGCTTGCGACCAATGCGCAGATCCAGTCGTCTTCGGTGGATCAGGTTTCCTCTTCGGCGGAAGAGACCGATACCCAGGTGAAGGCCAATGCAGCCGCGGCCAGCTCGGCCAGCCAGCTGGTCGGCTCTGCCTCGGTGGTGGCCGCCGATGGCCGCGACAAGATCGCGCAGATGGTGGCGGCCATGGAGGGCATACGCGTTTCGTCGCAGGATATTGCCAAGATCATCAAGGTGATCGACGAAATCGCCTTCCAGACCAACCTTCTGGCGCTGAATGCCGCGGTCGAGGCGGCGCGGGCAGGCCAGCATGGCCGCGGCTTTGCCGTGGTGGCGCAGGAAGTGCGCAACCTGGCCGGACGTTCGGCCAAGGCAGCGCGCGAAACCTCGGATTACATCGAGGATGCGACGGTGCGGGTGCGCGATGGCGTTCGGATCGCCGACGAGACCAGCAAGTCCTTCGGCCAGATTTCGCAGGACATCGAGAAGGTCCGCGCCCTGGTGAGCGAGATCGCAACCGCCAGCGCCGAACAGTCGCGCGGGGTGGCGCAGATCAACTCGGCCATCGGAGAAGTGGCGAAATCGGCACTGTCGACCAGCCAGCAGGCCGACGAGCTGGCCGCCTCGGCCGCCGAAATGCAATCGGCCACCGAGAACATGCGCCGCGAGGTGGAACGGTTCCGCCTGCGCAAGCCCGAACCCGTGACGATGGCGATGCCCGGGCTGGACCAGCTTCCCGCCGAGCTTCTGGCCCAGTTCCAGCAGATGCTGGCGCTGCATGCGGCGGGCAGCCGGGCCGAACCGGCAATGCCTGCACGCCGCAATGGCGCGGGCCCGCGGTCGACCGATCATGACGAACGCGGCTTTGCCGGGTTCTGATCCCAAACCGGCCCCGGCGCCCTGATGCGCCGGGCGCCACACCAGAAAGGAAAAGCCATGCCCTACAATGTGATGATCGTAGACGATGCCGCGATGATGCGGCTCTATATCGCCAGCTTCATCCGCTCTCTTCCCGAATTCAAGGTCGTGGCCCAGGCTGCGAACGGGCAGGAGGCGCTGGACAAGCTGGCCAATGCGCCCGATGTCGACCTGATCCTGCTGGACATCGAAATGCCGGTGATGGACGGGCTGGAATTCCTGCGCCACGCCAAGCTGAAGACCCGCGCCAAGATCTGCATGCTGTCTTCTGTCGCGGTCTCGGGCTCGCCCCATGCGGCCAAGGCGCGCGAACTGGGCGCCGATGGCGTGGTGGCCAAGCCTTCGGGCACGGTGTCGCACGACCTGGAAGAAAAGACCGGAGACGAACTGGCCCGGACGATGCGCGCGCTCGTCGCAGCCTGACCCAGCCGAGGGAGAGCGGGAATGTCCGACGAGATGGACGAAATCTGGGCACTTTACGCCGATGACGGGGCGCAATCGCTGGATGCGATGGAAACCGCCCTGCTGGCGCTGGACGGTGCAGGGCAAGGCGATCCGGCGGGCCATGTGGCCGCGCTGTTTCGCGCGGTCCATACGTTCAAGGGAAACTCCCGCGTGCTGGGGCTGGCCGTGGTGGAAAGCCGCGCCCATCTGGCCGAAGATCTGATCGGCCTGGTGCGCGACGAAGGCGTGCCGCTGGATGCCGAGATCGTGGAAATCCTGCTGCTGGCGGCCGATGTGCTGCGCAGTATGCTGGATGAAACCGCGCAGACGCGCGCAGACGTGGCCCCCACAGGGTCGCAGGCCCTGATGCACCGCCTGGAGGACAAGATCGCGCGCTGCAAGGGCGCACCCCAGGCCACGAAAGCCGAGACCACGGCCCCTCCGGCCATGGCACCACTGCCCGAAACCCCGCCGCCTGCGCCCGCCCCGGCCGAACCGGACCGGGCGCCCGCCGCTTTCACCCCCGACAGTTTCAGCGAACTGCCGGACCTGCCGGAAGACGAGGATTTCGGGCTGCCCCCCGAACCGCCGCCCCCCACCCCCGAGGCTGCGGCAACCGCGCTGCCTGCCCGGCTTGCCGATGACCCGGCCTATCGCAAGATCTTTCTCGGCATGGTCGAGGAAACGCGCGACAAGCTGCGCAGCGCGATGGCAGGCGGGGACGAGGCGCAGAAGGCGATGCGCCGGTCGGTCGAAGGGCTGGCCCATGCCGCGCGCCAGATCGGGCTGCCCGGCTGGGCCGCCGCTCTCGATGTCTTTCTGGCCGAGGCCGCCCCCGGCCCCGAACGCATTGCCGCGCTGCTGCTGGAATGCGACGACCGCGAGGCGCAGGATTTCAGCGTCACGCAAAGCCAGATGAACGATACCGAAGGCTTCCTGCAGCAGGTGCGCAGTGCGCTGTCCGATCTGGCGGCACTGGGTTTCGATTTTTCGGCCGAGGCCGATCATGTCGCCCGGCGTCAGCCCGTGGTGGCCCGGATTGTCGACCCCGCCCGCCAGCGCGGTTTTGTCCGCGTGGTCGAGGCGGCAGAGGCGCTGGTTTCGGCCCCCGATCGCAACCGGTTCCGCGAAGACGAATTGCGCCTGTATGAAGAGCTTGCAGCGGTGGAAACCGCCCTGGGAAGCGAGATCAGCCGCGATGTCAGCCCACGGGCGCTGTTGCTGAACTGGTGCGCCGACCATGTCTTCGACACGCTGGCCGAACTTTCACAGCTGCTGGAACGGCTGCGCGGCGGACAGGCGGGCGATGCGGTCTACAACCGCTTCGGCCAGCTGATGCGCCGCGTGCACCGGGCCTGCCAGCATTATCACATCGACACGGCAGCGCAGCTTTCCATGTCGCTGCTGGATCTCTTTGCCCGCCAGCATACCCGCGGAACCCCGCCGGATCCGATCCTCGACCATATCGCGCAGGGCTTCATCTCGACCATCGAGCTGGTGTTCGACAGCCTGGCCGACGGGCAGGAGATGCCGCAGGGCGAAACGCTGCAGAAGCTGTTCGCCGAAGCCTCAAGCATGGCCTTCGTGTCTGAAGGCGTGATGACGGCAGGCGCGATCGAACGCAAGCTGGGCCTGCCGCGCGAATTTCATCGCGTGCTGTCACCCGAAAGCGTGCGCGCCGCCGCCGAGGCACTGGAACAGGGCCTGCATTTCCAGATCATCCGCGCCGACATCAACGATGACGAGGCGATGGCTGAATCCTTCGTGCTCTGGCTCGGGCGGCATGGAACGCGGTCGATCACCAATGTCACCGTGTTCCGCGATGCTGATACGCTGTTCGATTTCCTGATCGCCACCCCGCTGACCGAACTGGCCGTGCGCGAGGCGCTGGCGCAGATGGACCCCGCGGGCCAGAAGCTGCAGCTGCTGCACAGCCTGGGGGGCGATGCCGCTACGGCAGCAGACCCAACCGCCGCCGCCGCGCTGGAGGCATCCCCCGCCATGCCCGCCCCGGGCATCAGCCCGCAGATGCTGGAACGCATCGGCGAGATTGCCACCGGGCAGGCCATGATCCACCAGATGCAGCAGGAACTGGCCGAAGACGATCTGGTGGAACAGATCGAAGACCGGCTGCGCGCTGCGGGTGTCCCGGGCGAACTGCGCGCCGACATCCGGCAGCGTCTGGCCGCGCAAAGCGACCGCCAGCGCGACATAGCGCAGCTGGAGGCACAGCTTCTGGCGCAGATGTCGCTGCTGCAGGAAGAAACCGTGGCGCTGCGCTCGCGCCCTGCCGACATCCTGCTGCAACCGGTCGCGGCGCTGATCCGCACGCTGGCCCACCAGGCCGGGCGCAATGTCACGGTCTCGACGCTCGGGGGGGAACATTCGCTGGATGTGACGGTGCTGGATACGTTGCGCGGCATCCTGCGCGCGCTTGCGGCGCAGCGTGTGGCCGCTGCCGCAGAGGCAACCAGCTTTCGGCTGACCTTCCGGCGTGACGATGAAAGCGTGCAGGCGGTGATCGAGGACAACCACCCGGTGCCGATCGCCGAAGATCAGCTGGCCCCGGTGCTGGAGATGGTGGCGCAGGCCAAGGGACGGCTGCGTCAGGTGGCCGTGCCGGGCGGCGGCACACGGCTGCACCTTGCCCTGCCGCTGTCGATGGTGGTGATCGACGGCATGGTGGTGGGCGTGGGCGGCGTCCGCTACGTTCTGCCGGTCGAGACGATCAGCACCATTCTGCAGGTGGAAGAGGGCGCCGCCTTCGACATCCATGCCGAACCCGGGCGGCGCATGCTGCGGCTGCCGTCGCAGGATGTGATTCCGGTGCGCCGCATGGGCGCCCCCCGGCACGAAGAAAAGGTCTATGTCATCCTTTCCATCGCGGGGCAGCGGCTGGCGCTGCCGGTAGACGAGGTGATCGGCCAGCAGCTTGTGCTGCTGCGGCCCCTGCGCGGCGTGCTCAGCCGCCTGCAGCACCTGACCGGCATCGCCCTTCTGGCCGGGGGTGAAGTGGGCATGGTGCTTTCGGGCGCCGCCCTTGGTGGCATTGAGGCCGCCTGAACCAGGGCCGAAGGGCGCATGTGCAGGGGGCGGCTGCAAGCCGCCCCTTTTGCCATGCCCGGCAGGCGTGATCCGCCCTGGCCCCGGCGGCCCCGGCGTCATGGCAGACAGGCGGTCAGGGGAAATTCAGGTGGCCCGGGCAGGTGACTTGGCGCGCAATGGCGCGGCACATGACAAGCAGCGCATGGCAAAAGGCCCGGCGGAAAGCCGGGCCTGATCTGCAGCGCGTGGGAGGTGGGCATCACTCGCCGTAGTCGATCTCGATCTCGATCCGCCGGTTGCGGGCGCGGCCCTCTTCGGTGGCATTGTCAGCGACCGGGGCGAATTCGCCCTTGCTGACAGCGGCAATCTGCGCCGGGTCCACCTCGCCGCTGTCGATCAGCGCACGCACCACGCTGGACGCCCGCGCCGCTGCAAGACCGAAGTTGTCGCCAAAAGGCCCACCGCTCAGCGGCACGTCATCGGTATGGCCGGTGACGGTGATGCTGCGCCCCGGGCTGGCGCCGGTGACGGCGATCTTGTCCATGATCTGTTCCGCCTCGGCCGAAAGATCCGCCGAACCGGACTGGAACGAGCCACCGGCGCCCAGCGTCACGAAGACCTTGCCATCCTTCTGTTCCACCTCCAGCTTTCCATCCGCGATCTGACCCGCAAAGGTGCTTTCCAGCGCGATGCCCGCCAGCTCTGCCCGAATGTCCCCCACACCGGCACTGCCAGACCCGCCGCCCCCTGCCCCGTCGGCCGGTTGCGCCGCGCCGGTTTCGGCCTGCCCTGCCGGGGGCTGCGGCGGCGACTCGCTGCGCGCCACATCGCCGCCCGCAGCCTCGGCAATGGCATCCGCCAGAGCCAGCGCCGCCGCCGCACCTTCGGCCCCGCCGCCGGGAAGCTTCAGCGTCACCGAACCGGCGCCACTGTCGACCTCCATGCTGCCATCGGCCAGCGCCTCGCGCAGGGCTTCGGCCACGGCGCGGGCCTCGGGGCTGGCGGGGGGCGCCTCTTCACCGGGGGCCGAGCCTTCCATCTCGCTGGTGCCGGGCTTCATCATCGGGGCCATCTCGATGATCGTGTCACCCTTGCTGCGGCCGTCGATCATGCTGGCGCCGAACTGATCCCGCATCGCGCCCGCGAATTTCTTGAACGAAGGCTCGTCGAACTGCGCAAACCCCAGGATCAGCACGAAAAACGCCATCAGGTTGGTGGCGATATCGGCAAAGGTGGCCAGCCAGGCGGGCGCCCCGGCAGGCGGGCATTTCGGGCAATCGCAGTCGTCGTCGTCATCATCGATCACGGGCGGCTGGAACGGGATAACCTTGGCTTTCGCGCTCATCTGCCGCTCCTCATGCTGCCTTGCGCTTCTGCTGCGTGCGGTTGTCCAGCACGCAGACCAGCTGATCCTCGATCACGCGGGGGGCATCGCCGCGCGCGATGCCGCGCAGGCCCTCGATCACCAGTTCGCGATAGGTCACCTCATCATCCGAATAGCCTTCCAGCTTGGTGAGGATCGGGCCGAAGATCACGTTGGCCAGCAACGCCCCATAAAGCGTGGTCAGCAGCGCCACAGCCATGGCCGGGCCGATGGATTTGGGATCGGACATGTTGCCCAGCATCAGCACCAGGCCGATCAGCGTGCCCACCATGCCCATCGCAGGCCCGATATCGACCCAGGATTTGATCGCGCCCTGATAGGCACCATGGCGGGCCTTCAGTGCCTTGATCTCGTATTTCAGCTGCTTCACCATCTTGGCCTCGTCGACGCCATCGACCAGCAGCTGCAGCCCCTTTTCCAGGAACGGCTCGCCCGTGGCCTTGCCTTCCAGCGCCATCATCCCGTCCTTGCGGGCAACCTGCGAGAATTCTACCATCTGCGCGATCAGCGCCTCGGTATCAAACCGGCTGGGCTTGAACGCCTTCGCCATCGCCTTGAAATGGCCCACAAAAACCGGCAGCGGCTTTGTGACCATAACCACGAAGGCCGTGCCGCCAATGACGATGACGGCAGAGGGCACGTCCATGAAAGGGCTGACACCGCCTGCAAAGATCATCGACCCGATGACCATCCCGACGGCACCGATCATGCCGATGAGCGTTGCAATATCCAAGACCGGGCCTCCTGCTGAACCGTGTGTCGGCAGGTGCAATCTTCATGCCACAGTCAGGTGCGCACGGCTCAGGCCTTCGCAGCGCGACCTGGGCAAGGGTGAAGGGCAAACCGCGGCCCTAACCCCGCTGCGCCAGTGCCACCAGCGCCTGCCCGAAGGCCAGCCCGCCGTCATTGGCCGGGATCTGGCGATGGGTCAGCACCGGCAGCCCGTCCAGCGCCTTCAGAAGCGCCTGATGCAGCCGCACATTCTGCAGGCAGCCGCCGGTCAGCGCCACCGCCTGCGCGGCCCCCGATGCCACCAGCGCCCGCGCCTCGGCGGCGAAGGCCCGCGCCAGCCCGTCATGAAACCGCGCGGCCATGCGCGCGGGCGCCACGCCTGCCGCCAGATCGGCGGCCAGTGCGGCAAAGACCGGCGCCGGGTCCAGCCCCGGGCCAAAGCCATAGGCGCTGCCATCGGGCGGGGCGGCCAGCGCCTCCAGCCGCATCGCGGCCTCGCCCTCATAGCTTTGCGCGGCGGGGCACAGCCCCAGCACCGCCGCCACCGCATCGAACAGCCGCCCGGCGGAAGACGACAGCGGCGCATTCACCCCCCTTGCCGCCATCGCCCGCAGCGTATCGCGCGGGGCATCGGCGAACAGCCGGTCGGCCAGCGCGCCCTGCCCCGCCTGATCCAGCCGCATCAGCGCATTGCGCCAGGGCTGGCGGCTGGCGGCATCGCCACCGGGCAGCGGTGCCGCGCGCAGACGCGCCACCCGGTCGAACCCAGCGTAATCCGCCAGCAGCAGCTCGCCCCCCCAGATCGTGCCATCGGTGCCCAGCCCCAAGCCATCCAGCACGATGGCCGCCACCCTGCCACCCTCCAGCGGCCAGCGGTTTTCGCCCAGACAGGCGGCGGCATGGGCATGGTGATGCTGCACCCGTAGCAGCAGCAGCCCCATCCCCTCGGCCTGCCGCGTGGCGTGAAAGCCGGGGTGCAGATCGCAGGCCACCAGCGCGGGGGTGTGATCGAACAGCGCCCGGTAATCTTCCAGCGCCTTGCCATATTCCTCAACCGTCAGCGCATCGTCCAGATCCCCCAGATGATGCGACAGCAGCGCCTGCCCGCCCTTCACCAGACAGATGGCCGCCTTCATCTGCCCGCCCATGGCCAGCACCTGTGGCCCGCCCTCAAACCCCGGCGGCAATGGCAGGGTACCCGGCACCCGCCCCCGCGCCCGGCGCAGCACCATCGCCGGGGCGCTGCGCTCGACGGAATCATCCAGCCGCCGCGCAATCGCGCGGTCATGCAGCAGAAACGCATCGGCAAAACCGCCGAGCTTTTCCCGCGCCTCGGCATTGCCAATCACCTGCGGCTCGCCCGACAGGTTGCCCGAGGTCATGACCAGAGGCCCGGCAAAGCCATCCAGCAACAGGTGATGCAGCGGCGTATAGGGCAGCATTACCCCCAGCGTCACCATGCCCGGCGCCACCAGATCGGGCAGCGCACCCCGCCCCGGCACCAGCACCACCGGCGCCGCCGCATCGCGCAGCAGCGCCAGATTGGCATCCGTGGCATGGGCCACGCCGCCCAGATCCGCCTCGCGCAGCATCAGGGCAAAGGGCTTGGCCGGGCGCCGCTTGCGGGCGCGCAGCAGCGCGAGCGCATCCGGGTTGCGCGCATCGCAGGCCAGATGAAAGCCCCCCAACCCCTTCACCGCCAGAATCCCGCCCGCCCGCAGCAGCACCACCGCCTGCGCGATGGCATCGCCCGGCTGTTCCGCCCCGCCCCTTTCGAACCACAGGCGCGGGCCACAGGCCGGGCAGGCCACCGGCTGCGCATGAAAGCGGCGGTCGGCGGGGTTTTCATATTCCGACCGACAGGCGGGGCACAGCGCGAAAGGCGCCATGGTGGTCTGTGCACGGTCATAGGGCAGGCCGTGCAGAATGGTGAAACGCGGGCCGCAATGGGTGCAATTGGTGAAGGCATAGCCCTGCCGCCGCCCCGGCTCGCGGATTTCCGCCAGACAATCGGGGCAGGTGGCGGCATCCGGTGTCACCCGCGTTTCCGCCCCCCGCCCCTCGGATGCCGCGATCACAAACCCTACCGCCAGATCGCCCGCCAGCGGCGCGCTTTCCACCGCATCCACCCGCGCCAGTTTCGGCGCCCGTGCCGGAATGGCCGCCAAAAACTCCGCCAGCCTTTCCCCCTGCGCCTCGATCAGCACACCTTCGGGATCGTTCAGCACCCGCCCGCGCAGCCCGAACTCCTGCGCCAGCTGCCAGATGAAGGGGCGGAAGCCCACGCCCTGCACCTGCCCCCGCACCCGGATGCGCAAGCCCTGCATGTCAATGCACCGTGCAGACCATGCAGGGATCGAAACTGCGCACCACATGCTGCACCATCACCGCACCAGCCCCTTCAACCGGCGTGCCCTGCAGCGCCGCCTCCAGCGGGCCGGGGGTGCCGCCCGCATCGCGCGGGCTGAAGTTCCAGGTGGTGGGGGCGATGATCTGATAGCTGGCGATCCGCCCCCCCTCGATCCTGATCCAGTGGCCAAGCGCACCGCGCGCCGCCTCCACCAGCCCTTCACCCTGGGCATCGCGCGGCATCCGGCCCTGTTCCATGAACCGCGCCGCCGGGTCGATGCCCGCCACCAGATCCTCCATCACCCGCTGCGTGCACGCGATTTCCAGCAGCCGCGCCGCCACCCGCGCCAGCACGCCGCCGCCCGCCATTTCGCGGGCCAGCGGATGGCCATCAATCACCTGCCGCGCCAGCGCGCCGGTTTCCATCGGCCGCCCGGCCAGACGCGGCGCCTTGCACCAGCTATAGCCCGGTTCGGCCATGGTTTCGTCCGGCTCGGTGCGCCCTATGCGGGGATGGGCGGTCTCGCCCTGCATCCAGGCATGGCTAAGATCTTCGACAATCTGCGCGCAATTCAGCGGCTGCAAGCCGGCATCCCAGATACCCCGCGCAAAAACATGCGCACCTTCAAACGGATAGGCCCCGAAGCTCAGGTAACGCCCCGATCCGCGCCCCATATCCTGCAAATCCAGATCGGCGGCAATTTCCAGAAACAGCGCCACATCGCCGCCCGGCCAGCGCATCAGCGCCTCAGGGCTGGCAAGCGCCACGAAATCCTCCAGCCGCCCGCCGAACACTGTGGTTTCCAGATAGCGGCGGAAGGCGCGCAGGGTGGCGGCCAGCCGGGCCTTTTCGCGCGGCCCCGGCGCCCGCGTCACCCCACCGGGCTGGATGGCCAGCGTATGCGGCCATTTGCCGGCCAGCAGCCCCATCACATGCAAAAGCTCGGCCCGCGCCGCCACTGCCGCCCGCAGCGCGGACCCCTCGGCGGCGGTGAACCGATCCACCGTGCGCGGATACCAGCTGCGCCCGGCATAGTCGGGGCGGGCGAAATCGGGCATGAAGAACAGGTGGAAATGCGTCAGGTGATCGGCCACGTTTTCTGCCGCATGGATCAGCGCCGCCACCCGCGCGCCCTGCGGCGTCGGCTGCAGCCCCATGGCATCGCCCAGGGCGCGCGCCGCCGCCGCCGACTGGCTGATGGAACAGATGCCGCAGATCCGCGGGGTGATGACCAGCGCATCGCGCGGATCGCGCCCCGCCAGCATCCGTTCAAACCCGCGATACAGCGGCGAGGACACATGCGCCGCCTGCACCCGGCCATCCTGCACCGTCAGCGCCACCTCAAGATCGCCCTCCACCCGGTTGAACGGGCCAAGCACCAGCCTTTGCGGCTGCGTCACACCGCGATCGGTCATTTCGGTTTCCGCAGCGTTGGTGGCACCACCACCCGGTCGGCCACTGCATTGCGCGCCAGCCGGTCCGGCGTCGCCGCCTTCGACAGCGAGGCCAGCGCCATGAACCAGGCCTTGGGCATATCGGTCGGCAGGCCAACCGGGATGCCCGCGATCTTCGGTGTTTCGGCAAAGGCGTGGCGCGGGTCTTCGAACTGCGGCGCGGTGCAGTTGATGCAGGGATACCCGCCCTTGGTGCAGGAACCTTCGCCGTTCCAGGGCCGGATATTGCAATCGCCCACCGCCTGCGTGCCGATGCAGCCCAGGTTTTCCATCATGCAGCCGATATCCGACAGATCACGCGCGCTGGCCTTGTATTCGTAGAATTCATTCTTGGGGCAGCCGTGATGCACCAGATGATCGGCGTAAAAGCGCGGGCGGCCCAGGCCATCCAGCGCCAGACGGTCTTCGGCGGCCAGCAGCATCAGGGTTTCTGTCACCCAATCCGGATGTGTGGGGCAGCCCGCAACATTGATGACCGGCGCACCCGCCCGGCTGCGCCAGCCCGCTGGCAGCAGCCCGCCGGGATGGGCGCCATCATATTGCAGGCCCACCGCATCCGACGGGTTGCCCCCCGCCGCCGTCACGCCGCCATAGGCCGCGCAGGTGCCCACCGCCACCACATGCCTGGCCAGCGGCGCCAGCTGCGCCACCCAGTCCATCATCGACCGTCCGGTGCCCGCCAGCATCTGAAACCGCCCGATGCCCGCCGGACCGCGGGCAATCGCCCCTTCCACGCACAGCACATCCAGACCCTGCCGCCCCTCGGCAATCGCCGTCAGCAGCGCCAGCACCTCGGCCCCGGTCGCCTGCGACAGCGCCGGGTGCCACAACAGGCTTATGCCCGCATCCTGCAGCAGGGTCAGCACATCCGGGCTTTCGGCGCACAGCAGCGACATGGTGCAGCCCCCACATCCTGCCGCCTGCAACCACAATACCGTCGTCATGCCGCACCCTCCGCCAGTGGCAGATCCAGACAGAAGGCCGCGCCTTCCGCCGTCGTTTCGCACAGGGCAAGGGTGCCGCCATGCTCCTCGGCGATCTTGTGGCTGATGGCAAGGCCAAGCCCGGTGCCACGCCCCACCGGTTTGGTGGTGAAAAACGGATCAAAGATCGCCGTGCGCAGATCCGCCGGGATGCCCGGCCCGTTGTCCTGCACCATCAGCCGCGCCCGGCCGTCATCACAGGCAATCCCCAGCATGATGCGCGCTCCCGCCCGGCCCTGCAACGCATCGACCGAATTCTGCACCAGATTCATCACTACCTGCTGAATATGTCCCGGCCGCCCGAAGACCCGCGCCACCTGCAACCCACCATCCTCCAGCGTGACCGGCTGTTTCATGCCGCGCAGCACCCAATGCGCCGCAATCCGCACGGTATCGGCCAGATCGAACACCACCTTCTCGCCCGAGCCATCCGAAGACAGGCGCCGCAGATCCTCGACGATGTCGCGCACCCGTTCGGCGCCATCGCGGGCGCCGTTGATCGCCTCGCGCAGGTTGGCAATCTCGCGGTCCAGCCGCAGGCTCTGGCGCAGGCCCACCAGCTCTTCGCGGCTGGCGCCGTCCTGCACCCGCGCGAAATAGGTTTCAAACTTGCCGACATAGCGTTCCAGCGCATGGGCATTGGCATAGACAAAGCTGATCGGGTTGTTCAGCTCATGCGCCACCCCGGCCAGCAGACGCCCCAGCGAGGCCAGCTTTTCATTGCGCACCAGCTGGCCCTGCGTGGTTTTCAGCGCGGCATGGCTGTCGCTGAGATCGGCATAGGCGCGGCGCAGCGCCCCCATCGGGCGGCCGGTCAGCACGAAACCATCCACCCGCCCGCGGTCATCCAGCCGGGGCGCGACAGACAGATCCAGCGGTTCCACCTCTGCCGCCGTCAGCAGCCCGGCCTCCAGCACCTCGGATTGCTTGCGGTCGCGGATGCGGTGCAGCACTTCTGCGATGCGGCGATGGCTGGGCGCGTCGAACAGCCCAGCCACCCCCTGCCCCGCCAGCGCCGCTTCGTCCTGCCCCGTCAGCCGCGCCATGGAATGGCTGACCTGTTCAATCTGCCCCACCCGATCCACCACGATCAGAACATCCGACACCGAAGCGAGGATCGAGGTCAGAAAGGTGCGCATCTCCTGCAGCTGGGCATTCTGCTGTTCCAGCCGTTCCTGATAATCCACCAGATCGGCATAGGTGCGATCCACCGCCGAAAGCACCTCGATCCAGGCGTCATCCGAGAAATTCTGCGGGGGATGCCCCCCCTCTATGCCCGCCGGTCGTGTCACGCGCGTCACCTCTGCGGCAAGGGTATCGAACTGCGCCCGGGATTGGAAAGCACTAACTTTCTCACGCCGAAATCCGGCATGACGGCAGGCCTGTCGCCCCTGACTGAAAGGAAAATATCCACCAGAGCCTGAAATATGGATGGAAACTTTCCAGTTTTCGGCTCGGCATGGCAGAAAAGATCGCAAATTTTATTATATTTATCATATGCTTGAAACATTGTTCCTCCACCTGCCGCTTTCACGTTTTCCGCAGGGTGAAAGCCGTGCTCTCACTTGGGGCACAGTTTGAAAACTTTACGACCAGCTACGGGAGGAGCCAGTGTCGGAAAAGATCCTGATCCTGGGAATCGGCAATGTACTTTGGGCAGACGAGGGATTCGGCGTCCGCTGTATCGAGGCCATGGCCGAAACCTATGCCCTGCCGCCCTCGGTGCGCCTGCTGGATGGCGGCACGCAGGGGCTTTATCTGCTACCCTTTCTGGAAGAGGCCGACCGCCTGCTGGTCTTCGATGCCATTGATTACGGCCTGCCGCCCGGCACCATGAAGCTGGTGCTGGATGATGAAGTGCCCGCCTTCATGGGCGCCAAGAAGATGAGCCTGCACCAGACCGGCTTTCAGGATGTGATCGCCACCGCCCGCTTCATCGGCCGCTGCCCCGCGCAGCTGGCGCTGATCGGCTGCCAGCCGGTCGAGCTGGAGGATTACGGCGGTGGCCTGCGCCCCGAAGTGGCGGCCCGTATCCCGGTGGCACTGGATATGGCCGCAGATATCCTGCGCGGCTGGGGGATCGACCTGCAGCCGGGCCGCACCGAAAGCGATCTGCTGGCCGATCCGTCCATCCGCCGCGCCGCCTATGAACAGGGCCGCCCGGCCGAGACCGAGGCCTGCCGCATCGGTGACGACCGCTTCTTTCCGGGGCAGGCCTAAGATGTGCCTGGGAATTCCGCTGCAACTGATTCGGATCAACGGGATTGCAGAGCGTGGCCGAAGGCCCGGATGGGCCAGGGCTTGTCGATCTGTCACCTGCTGCCCGATGCGCGGGTGGGCGACTGGGTTCTGGGGTTTCTGGGCACAGGCCGCGAAATCCTGACCCCGGATCAGGCCCGAAAGATCACCGCCGCGCTGGAAGGTCTGGCCGCGCTGATGGCAGGCGGCGGGCTCGGTGCCGCCTTTGCCGATCTGGAGGCGCGGGAACCCGCGCTGCCCCCCCATCTGCAGGCCGCCCAGGCGGCTGGCCTTACCACGGGATGACAAGATGCACGACCACGCCCCCCACGATCCGCTGCCCGCAAGCCGCAGCCCCCCACCCGCTGATCCTGCGGCTGGAGACCGAATTTCACTGGCCCCGGCTGCAATCCGCCTCGGATGTGGCCGAATTTCTGGCGCGGCCCGGCACGCATTGCCTGTTCATCCCCGGAGATCCGCGCCGCAATCTGGAAACCGCCGATGCAGCCGTGATCCTGCCGGAACTGCGGCTGGCCTTTCAGAACGCCTTCGACTGTGCGCTGGTCGATGACGCGATCGAGGCGCATCTGCGCGAAACCCACCGGGCGCTGAAAACACCGGGCCTGCTGTTCTTCCGCGAGGCGCACTTTCTGGGCGCCATCGAAAAGATGCGCGACTGGTCGGATTATCTGGCGCGCATCAGCCATATCCTGCAACTCAACCCCGTCTGAGGCCGCCCATGGTATCGCCCTTCACCCTGCCGCCCACCGGATTTGGCCCCGGATCGCAGCCCGAGCCGAGGGGATGCGGCGGAATATATGCAGCTGCCCTCGGGTATGCGGACCTATGAGCCGCATTTGCCGGAGATTGATGATGCCGTCCGCGGCGACGCCTGCGTTGAAAACGATGGCCGATATTGCGCCGGCGGCTGCAGGTCTGTGCGGCGACAGGGCGGATGAGGCCCGAGTTTTGACCTGGCCGGGGCTGGACAAGGCCACCCGCCACGCGCTGGCCGATGCGCTGGGACAGGGCGAGGTCTCCATGCGGCTGCGCGGCGCACCGGCGGTAAAGGTGCAGGAAAGTGTCTTTGCCGGGGTCTGGCTGCTGCAGGGCGTGGGCGTGGATCGGGCCGAGGTCGGCGCCGTGCCGCGCCTGTCGATCAGCCGCGCCCATCTGCCACACAGCCCGGCCATCGGCCCACTGGCCCGCCGTCGCGACGGCGTGGTGAACGCCCCCGCCCTGCTGGCCGAACTGATCGACAAATCGCTGGCCTGGCAGCCCGGCACCCCGGCCCATGTGGTCAACCTGTCACTCCTGCCCCATACGCCCGAAGATCTGGACTGGCTGGCCGAGGCCTTGGGCGAGGGTGCAACCACCATCCTGTCGCGCGGCTATGGCAATTGCCGCATCACCGCGACTGCGCCCAGCCGCATGTCTGGCGGGTGCAGTTCTACAATTCCACCGATCAGCTGATCCTGGATACATTCGAGGTCTCTGAAATTCCCGAAGTGGCTCTGGCCGCGCCCGAAGATCTGGCCGATAGCGCAAACCGCATCCGCGAAGTGATCGAGGCCATCCGATGAGCGGCTTTGAAGGCAGCTATCTGGGGGCTTCCGACAAGATCAGCCCGCAGGCCATCATGGAATGCAAGATCTGCTGGACCCCCTATGATCCGGCCGAGGGCGACGACACAAGGCAGGTGCTGCCCGGCACCGCCTTCCTGGATCTGCCCGAAGACTGGAGCTGCCCGGGCTGCACGGCCCCCAAGGCACAGTTTCTGGTGCGCGAAGACCCCGGCGCCGAAAGCAGCCTGATCCGCGCCGAAATGGACCGGCGGGTGCAGGCGCTGGAGGCCGATTTCCGCGAGGTGTTCCACGCCAAGATGCGCGACCTGCCGATGGTGAACCACGCGCTTCAGGTGCAGGCCGTGGGATTCCACTCCTGGGAGGGTGGCTTTCTGGGCGTGCTGGTGGCGCCCTGGTTCATGAATCTGGTGATCCTGCCGCCCGAAAGCCGCCCCACCCTGAAACCCGGCGAGAAAGAGGTGATCGGCTTCGGATCGGGCGAATACGAATTCATCCACAACAGCCGCGAAATGTGCGGGCCCTACCTCGCCTGTTCGCTGTTCTCGCCCATGGGCGATTTTTCCAGCCAGTTGCAGGCGGTGGATGTGGCCCGCGCGGTGATGGCCGAACTGTTCAAGCCCGATCACCGGGCAGAGACAGATCGCGCTGCCGATATCCGCGCCGCGCGCGAGGCCGAACTGGCGCCCCCCGCCGAAGCCGCCGCCGAACCCTCGCGCCGGGCCTTCCTGTCAGGGGGCATCGCGGGATGACCGGCGCGGCGCAGATCACGCTGAAGGTGGAAGGCGCGCAGTTGCGCCCGGTGCTTCAGTCGGCTGTGCCGCTGCCGCTGGACCGGCTGCTGATCGGCCGCCCGGTGGCCGAGGCGGCCGATCTGCTGCCCCGCCTGTTCAACCTGTGCCGCCATGCCCAGTCACGCGCCGCCCGGCTTTCGCTGGGCCTGCCCGACACCACGGGCGAAGCAGAGGCGCGGGCGGAAATCCTGCGCGATCATCTGGCGCGGCTCTGCCAGTTCCTGCCGCGTGCCCTTGGGCTTGCGCCTGTGCCCCCCAGCCTTGCGGCACTGGGGGCGCTGTTGCCCGACGATCTGCCCGGCCTGCCGCACTGGATGCGCGGCCCCGGCATGGCACCGCTGCTGGCGCAGGCGCTGCACATCCGTTTCGCCCCCGGCGAGGCGGCAACCACCGCATTGCCCCCGGTGGGGGATGGCGCGGCCGCCCTGCTGCCTGACCCTTGCGAAAACTCCCCCGCCGGGCGGCAAGCCGCGCATCCCCTGCTGCAGGAATTGGAAAAGGCCTTTGGTCGCGGCCCGCTGTGGCGGCTGCTGGGGCTGCTGGCCGATCTGGCGGCGCTGGCTTCGGGCAAACTGCCGCCCGCATCGCGCAGCGCCGATGGCACCGCCACAGTGCCGGCATCGCGGGGGATCTATGCGCTGCGGCTGGATCACGCAGGCGGCATCGTCACCGGCCTCACCCGCCGCACCCCCACCGATCACATTCTGACGCCCGGCAGCGCGCTGCTGCAGGCCCTCGCCTGCCTGCCTGCCGCCAAGGCGGGTCTTGCCCCCGTCGTTCTGGCGCTGCACGATCCATGTATCGCGGTGCAGCTGCACCTGCCGCAGACGGAGACCGCCCGTGCATGAGATGAGCCTTGCCGAAGGTATCCGAACCATCGTTCAGGAACAGGCGCGCCAGCACGGCTTTGCCCGCGTCACCCGGCTGCGGCTGGAAATCGGCCGCTTCGCCGGGGTGGAAAAACCGGCGCTGGAATTTGCCTTTGATGTGGTGATGCGCGGATCACCCGCCGAAGGTGCCACGCTGGAGATGATCGACCTGCCGGGTCAGGCCCTGTGCTACGACTGCCTGCAGGCCGTGCAGATCGACGACAGGCTGGCCCCCTGCCCCCTGTGCGGCGGTGGGCGTCTGATGCCAGAGGGGGGCAGTGAAATGCGGATCAGGGATATGGAGGTGCTGTGATGTGCACGGTTTGCGGTTGTTCCGATGCGGTACTGGTGGATGGCAAGTTCATGACGCATGACGAGGCGCACCGCCTCGGCCTGCCGCACCACCACCACCACCACGCGCCCGCCACCCCTGCCCCGCTGGCCGGGCTGCATCACTATGGCCAGGGCCCTGCCGGGGTTTCGGTGCCGGGGCTGACACAGGCCCGGCTGATCGAGGTGGAAACCGGGATTCTGGCCAAGAACGATGCGCTTGCCGCCGGAAATCGCACCCGGCTGACAGCACTTGGCGTGCTGGCGCTGAACCTTGTCTCCTCGCCCGGATCGGGCAAGACCACGCTTCTGTGCAAGACCATCGCCGCCCTGGGCGATCTGCCGCTGGCGGTGATCGAGGGCGATCAGCAGACCTCGGCCGATGCCGACCGCATCCGCGCCACCGGGGCGCGGGCGATCCAGATCAACACCGGCAAGGGCTGCCACCTGGACGCACAGATGGTGGGCCATGCGATGGATGATCTGCAGCCCGCGCCCCATTCGCTGCTGTTCATCGAAAATGTCGGCAACCTGGTCTGCCCCGCAGGCTTCGATCTGGGCGAGGATGCCAAGGTCGCCATCCTTTCGGTGACCGAAGGCGAAGACAAGCCGCTGAAATACCCCGACATGTTCACCGCCGCCCGGCTGGCCATCCTCAACAAGCTGGATCTGGCGCCGCATTGCGATGCCGATCTGGGCGCCTATGCCGCCAATCTGCGCCGCGTGAACCCGGAAATCGAGATCATCGCTTTGTCGGCCCGCACCGGC
This sequence comes from Gemmobacter sp., assembly GCA_034519525.1. GTDB lineage: Bacteria > Pseudomonadota > Alphaproteobacteria > Rhodobacterales > Rhodobacteraceae > Gemmobacter. The sequence goes on from JAXHOJ010000042.1 coordinate 68,161, forward strand.
GAAGGCATGGCAGAATGGCTGAACTGGCTGCGCGCCCGGCTGGCGGAAAAGGCATGACCAGCCCGCGCCCCGCCGTTCTGCTGGTGGATGACGAGCCACATTCGCTGGCCGCCATGCGCATGGCGCTGGAAGATGAATTCGATTGCCTGACCGCCCCCGATGCCACCCGCGCCGCCGAAATCATGGCCGAGGAATGGGTGCAGGTGGTGATCTGCGACCAGCGCATGCCCGATCGCACCGGGGTGGAATTTCTGACAGAGATCCGCGAAAGCTGGCCCGATGCGGTGCGCATCATCATAACGGGTTATACCGACCCCGGCGCCATGGCGCAGGCAGTGAATGATGCAGGCATCCACCAGTTCCTGACCAAGCCCTGGCATCCCGACCAGCTGCTGATGGCCGCGCGCAACGGCGCCCGGCTGTTCCAGCTGGCGCGCGAAAATGAACGCATGGCGCTGGAGATGCGGTTTCTCACCTCCACCACGCAGACCAAGCTGGACAAGCGCCGCGCCGCACTGCGCGAGGGGATGGGCTTCGATTCCCTGCTGCGCTCGCCCTTCAGCACGATGAACGCGCTGGTGGAAACCGCGCGACAGGTGGCCACTTTCGACGTGCCGGTGCTGCTGACCGGCGAACCCGGCACTGGCAAGGGGCGGCTGGCGCGGGCCTTGCACTATGGCTCATTGCGGTCGGACAAGCCCTTCCATGCCATCAACCTCGCAGGCCTGCCCGAAGACCTGGCGGCGGTGGAACTGTTCGGCGCCAAGCGGGGTGTGCTGCCCGGCGGGGTGAACCGCATCGGTCTGGCGCAGAAGGCCGATCGCGGCACCCTGTTCATCGAAGGCGTCGATGCAGCCTCGCCGGGGATGCAGCTTGCCCTGTGGCGGCTGGTGAGCGAGGGCAGCTTTACCCCGGCCGGCGGGCAAGAGGTGCTGACGGCCAATCTGCGCATCATCGCGGGCGCAGGCGCAGATATCGCGCGGCAGGTGGCCGATGGCGACTTTCGCACCGATCTCTATTACGCGCTAGGCGTGACGGAACTGCCGGTGCCACCGCTACGCGCCCGGCGCGGCGATGTGGCGATCCTGGCCCAGCATTTTCTGGATGAACTGGCCCGCCAGCACGGCAAGACGGCCCATGGTTTTGCCCCCGCCGCGCTGGAATTCCTGGAAAACTACGACTGGCCCGGCAATCTGAGCGAATTGCGCAACGAGGTGACGCGGATCCTGATCTTTGCGCAATCGCCGGTGATGGGCGCAGAACTCATCAGCCGCGCCATCCTGCAGGCCCCGCCCGGCGACAGCGGTGCCGACCGACGCGCCGAACCGGCGCTGACGGCGCAAGGCCCGCTGAAAGACCGGGTGGAGCTGATCGAGATGCGCATCCTGCGCGAAACCCTGACCCGGCACCGCTGGAACAAAAGCCGCGCCGCCGCCGAACTGGGGCTGTCACGCGTCGGCCTGCGCGCCAAGCTGGATCGTTACGGCATTGCCGATCCGGCAGGCCGCCTGACAGAAGAAGAGGAGGAATAACATGTGTCTGGGTATTCCCGGCCGGATCACCGCGATCACCGATCCGGCCCGGCTGATGGCCATGGCCGAGGTTTCGGGCGTGCGGCGTGAAGTGAACGTGGCCTGCGTGGCAGGCGCCGATCTGGCCGGGCTGGTGGGGCAATGGGTGCTGATCCATGTCGGCTTCGCCATGAGCCTGATCGACGAGGACGAGGCCGCAAAGACGCTGGAGGCCCTGCGCGATCTGGGCGAGGCGCAGGAAACGCTGCAACAGATGGCAGCGGGCGATGCCGCGCTGGAGGGGACATCATGAAATACGCCAGTGAATTTCGTGACCCGGGCGCCGCCCGCGCGCTGCTGGCAGCCATCGCAACCCGGGCCGAGGCGTTGGGGGCCTCGCGGGCAAAACCCATCCACATCATGGAAATCTGCGGCGGCCATACCCATTCGATTTTCCGCTATGGGCTGGACCGCCTGATCCATGACGGGATCGAATTCATCCACGGCCCCGGCTGCCCGGTCTGCGTGCTGCCGATGGCGCGGGTCGATGAATGTGTGGAGATCGCAGAACAGCCGGGCGTGATCTTCACCACCTTCGGCGATGCCATGCGGGTGCCCGGGCACCGCAAAAGCCTGATGCAGGCCAAGGCCGAAGGCGCCGATATCCGCATGGTCTACAGCCCGCTGGATGCGCTGGAACTGGCCCGCCGCAACCCGGGGCGCGAGGTGGTGTTCTTTGGCCTGGGGTTCGAAACCACGACACCTTCGACCGCGCTTTCCATCCAGCAGGCCGCGCGCGAAGGTCTGGGCAATTTCAGCCTGTTCTGCAACCATATCACCGTGCCCGAACCGATCCGCGCCCTGCTGGATGACCCCGACATGGTGCTGGATGGCTTCATCGGCCCCGGCCATGTGTCGATGGTGATCGGCATCCACCCCTATGATTTCATCGCGCAGGATTACGGCAAACCCATCGTGGTGGCGGGGTTCGAACCGACCGACCTGCTGCAATCGGTGCTGATGGTGCTGACCCAGATCGCGGAAGGCCGGGCCGCGGTGGAAAACCAGTATGCCCGCGTGGTGCCGGACCATGGCAACCCGGTCAGCCTGGCCGCGATTGCGGATGTCTATGAACGCCGCCCCAGTTTCGAATGGCGGGGGCTGGGCGAGATTGAATCCTCGGGCCTGCGCATCCGCGAAACATACCGCGCCCATGATGCCGGAGGCGAAATTCGGCATCGGTTATGGTGCCGCCAGCGCGAAATGTGCCCGAAATCGCGGGCTGTGCCTGCGGATCGGTGATGACCGGCAAGATGAAACCCACCGCCTGCCCGCAATTCGGCACCGGCTGCACGCCGGAAATGCCACTGGGGGCGCTGATGGTCTCATCCGAAGGTGCCTGTGCCGCCTATTGGCAATATGGCGGCGCGCGGGCGGCGGCGGAGCAGGGCGCTGCCCTGCGGCCCGCTGCCGGGGGCGACTCCCCCGGGATATTTGGACCAAGATAAAGGAGGCGGCGATGGCGCTGCGCGGAGATCGGGTCACCATGGCCCATGGTGGCGGCGGCCGGGCGATGCGCGATCTGATCGACGAGGTGTTCACCTGCGTCTTTCAGCCGCCGGGCAGCGAGGATCAGGCACGCCTGATGGCCGATGCGCTGCAGGAACCCGGCGCGCGGCTGGCCTTCACCACCGACAGTTTCGTGGTGACGCCGCTGGAATTTCCGGGCGGCGATATCGGCAAACTGGCGGTCTGCGGCACGGTGAACGATCTGGCGGTGGGGGGCGCGCGGCCGCTGTGGCTTTCGGCGGCCTTCATCATCGAAGAGGGCACCGAAATCGCCCTGCTGCGCCGGATCGTGGCCAGCATGGCAGCCGAGGCGGCGGCAGCCGGGGTGCGGATCGTGACGGGCGATACCAAGGTGGTGGAGCGCGGCAAGGGCGACGGGTTGTTCATCACCACGGCAGGCATCGGGGTGATCGCGCCGGGACTTGATCTGGGGGCGGCGCATATCCGGCCCGGCGACCGGGTGATTGTGAACGGGGTGCTGGGCGATCATGGCGCCACCATTCTTGCGGCGCGCGGCGATCTGGCGCTGTCATCCGACATCCAGTCGGATTGCGCGGGGCTGGGCCATCTGATGCTGGCGGCGCTGGCCGCCGCGCCCGGCCTGCGCGCGGCACGCGACTGCACGCGCGGCGGGCTGGCCAGCGCGCTGAACGAAATGGCGGCGGAGGCGGGCGTTTCGGTGGAGATTGAAGAAAGCCTGCTGCCGCTGCGCGCCGAAGTGGTGGGCACCTGCGAGATTCTGGGGCTTGATCCGCTGTATCTGGCCAATGAGGGGCGGCTGGTGCTGTTCTGCCCCGCCGATCAGGCCGAAGCGGCGCTGGCTGCGATGCGCGCCCGGCCAGAGGGCGCCGGTTCCTGCATCATCGGCACTGTGGGCCACGCGACGCCCGGCCGGGTGACGCTGCGCACGGCCTTTGGTGGCAGCCGCATCGTGGATATGCTGGTGGGGGAACAACTGCCGCGCATCTGCTGAGGTGGCGCGGGCGGGATGCCCCGGCCACCAGACAGGGTGGCCGGGATATTGCGATCAGATGAAATCGCTGCGATCCAGATCTGACAGCGCGAAATTTTCCAGCCGGATCGTGGTGTTAGCCGACAGCGTCAGCAGCAGATCATCTTCGCCCACCACACGGGCGCTGTTGATCACGGCCTCAATCTGGGCGCGGCTGAAATCATCTAGCTCCAGCACATCCACACCATTGCGGAAATCGGTGATGCGATCATTGCCATCCCAGCGTTCAAACACGAAACGATCAGCACCCGAACCGCCGGTCAGCAGATCATTGCCTTCGTCGCCTTCCAGCGTGTCATTGCCTGCGCCGCCCTTCAGCCGATCCCGGCCGCGGCCACCATCCAGCTCGTCATTGCCGGTGCCACCGAAAAGCAGATCATCGCCCGCGTCGCCATCGAGCTCGTCGCGGCCGGCGCCGCCGCGCAATTCGTCATTGCCATCATCGCCTTCCAGTTCGTCATTGCCATTATGGCCCAGCAGCAGGTCATTGCCTGCGCCGCCTTCCAGCTCGTCATCGCCGGCATAGCCGCGCAGCGTGTCATTGCCGGCCAGCCCGGCCAGCCAATCTTCAAATGCGGTGCCGTTCAGGGAATCTGCGGCCGAAGTGCCTTTTTTGCGTGCCATTCTGCGGTCCTGTTCTTTCTGACTTCAATCATGATGTTGCGGAATAACCCGCCGTCTGTATGCCCTGTTTCGCACAGCCCGGCTGACATCAGCCTGACAGCCTTGGTCAGGTATCTGTCAGCTTTGCGGGCGTATTCTGTACCGACAGCCGCAGGACGTACCGATGAAGCGCATCATTCCACTTTCCCTTTGCCTGCTGTGCCTGCCCGGCGCGGTTTTCGGCAAGGACCGGCTGCAGGACGACGGGCTGCCTGATTTCGAACAGGCGCGCGAGGCCATGGCGCGGGGTGAAATCCTGCCGCTGGCCGAGGTGCTGGCGCGGGTGGAGGCGGTTCATCCGGGCCAGGTGATCGAGGTGGAGCTGGAATATGAAGACGGCCAGCGCATCTATGAAATCGAGCTGATTACCCCGCAGGGCGCCTTGATCGAGATCTATGTCGATGCGATGCGTGGCAGCATCATCGAGGTCGAAGCAGAGGATGAGTGATGCGCGCCCTGATTGTCGAAGACGATGCGCGGATCGCGGCCGATCTGGACCGCGCCCTGACCGGCGCCGGCTTCCGGGTGGATTGCACCGCTGATGGCGAGACGGCCTGGTTTCGCGGCGGGACCGAGGATTACGACCTGATCGTGCTGGATCTGGGCCTGCCCAAACTGGATGGGCTGAGCGTGCTGAAACGCTGGCGCAGCGAAGGCTGCGAAAGCCCGGTTCTGATCCTGTCGGCGCGGGGATCCTGGACCGAGCGGGTGGAGGGCATAGATGCGGGCGCGGATGATTATCTGCCCAAGCCGTTTCGCATGGAGGAACTGGTGGCCCGCGCCCGCGCCCTGCTGCGCCGGGCCGGTGGCCGGGCCGCGCCTGTCCAGACCTTCGGGCGGCTGGTGATCGACCTGAACCGCATGAGCGCGACCGTGGATGGCATCGCCATGAGCCTGACACCGCTGGAATTTCGCCTGATCGCCTATCTGGCACTGCAGGCGGATCGCGTGGTGCCGCCCCCGGAGCTTCTGGAACATCTTTATGGCGATGACGATGCGCGGGAGGCCAATGCCCTGGAGGCGGTGATTACCCGGTTGCGCCGCAAGCTGGGGCCGGGGATCATCGCCACGCGGCGCGGCTTTGGCTATCATCTTGAGGCCAGGCACCTTGAGGCCCGGCAGCCGGAGGCGAAAGGGTGAAGCTGCGCTCGCTGCGCTGGCGGCTGCTGGTCATCGGGGCGGCGGCCATCCTGCTGGCGATTGGCGCCGCAGGCACCGGGCTGGCCCTGCTGTTTGACCGCCATGTGGAACGGGTGGCAGTGGCCGATCTGGAAGGGCGGGCGCTGGCCATTGCGGCGCGGGTCGATCCGCGCAACCCGGCTGACCTGCGCGAGGATCGCGGCGATCCGCAGTATCAGCAGCCGTTTTCGGGACATTACTGGCAGATCAGCCTGGGCGAGACCATTCACCGCTCGCGCTCGCTATGGGATCATCAGCTGGACCTGCCCGCCGCGCCGCCCGCCGGCGCCGAGCAGGTTCTGACACTGACAGGGCCAAGGGGCGAGGCCCTGCTGGCCCTGGACCGGGGGCTGCTGATCGGGGCCGGGCCGGGGGCCGTCCCCCTGCGGATCACCCTTGCGCGGGACCGGGCCGGGATCGAGACCGCGCGGCGGGCGTTCATGGCAGATCTGCTGCCCTATCTGGGCGTGCTGGGCCTTCTGCTGCTGGCAGCCTCTGCCGCGCAGGTGACACTGGGGCTGGCGCCGCTGTCCTACATCGGCCAGCGGGTGGGGGATCTGGCGGCCGGCCGGCGGCGGCGCATCGGAGAGGGTGTGCCGCTGGAAATCGCGCCGCTGGCCGCCGAAATCGACAGCCTGCTGGATGCCCGCGCGGCCGAGGTGGAAAAGGCCCGCCATCGCGCCGCCGATCTGGCGCATGGGTTCAAGACCCCCTTGCAGGCCCTGCATGGCGATGCCAGCCGCCTGCGCGACAGGGGCGCCACCGAGATTGCCGAAAGCATCCAGGCAACCGCCAGCGCCATGCGCCGCCATGTGGACCGCGAACTGGCCCGCGCCCGGATTCAGACCGGGCATCTGCAGGCGGCCTGTGATCCGGGGCAGGTGCTGGCGCGGGTGTTGCGGGTGTTGCAACGCACGCCGAAGGGCGGCGATATCCGGTGGGACATTGTACCGGGGGAGGACACGCGGGCGGCCATCGACGCGGGCGATCTGACCGAGGCGCTGGGGGCGCTGCTGGAAAACGCCCTGCGGCACAGCCACAGCCGCGTGACGATCAGCCTGCAGGTTGCAGGCCGCCTGCTGCATATTGCCATTCAGGACGATGGGCCGGGTGTGCCCGAAGATCAGCTGCACCGCATGATCCGGCGCGGGGTGCGGCTGGATGAAAGCGGCGAGGGGCAGGGTATCGGCCTGTCCATCGCGCAGGAGATTGCCGAGGCCGCGGGCGGCGCGCTTGCCTTTGAAAATGCGCAGCCAGGCCTGCGCGCCACCCTGACGCTGCGCTGTGCGGCGCCGGTTGCTTAGCTGGCCTCGAACCCCTCGATCCGGCAGAGAATGGGATCGTGATCCGACAGCGGCTGCGCGTCGCTGTCCAGCGCCGGAAGAATGGCGCTGGCGGAAACCCGCAGGCCGCGCGTCAGAAACCAGTCCAGCTTCATCGCCCGGTCCGGCCAGCGGGTGATGAGGCTGGGGCGCGTGGTCATCAGGTTTTCCGGCCCGCCATGCACGGCAAAGCCCCGGGCGCGGGCCTGATCGAACAGGGTTTCGGCGCGCCAGTCGCCGCCGATGTGGTTGCCGGTGTTCAGATCACCGCCGATCAGGACCGGCAGGCCGGGAAATCCGGCCTCGATCTCATCCATGATGTGCTGCATCTGGGCGCTGCGCTGCGCGGCATCGGCCACGCTTTCCAGATGGGTGGAGACGGCGATGAAGGGCCCCTGCGCGGTGTCGATCCGCGCGCCGATTGCCATACGCTCGCCCAGGCGCGGCTGATCGGTGGCCTGCAGGAACCAGTGGCGCAGGCCCGGCAGGCGGATCAGGAAAGGATCGGACAGATTACCCTGCGACATCAGGGCATTGCCATGAAAGCCGCGCAGGTTTTCAGCATCGGAACAGAAGGCGCGTTCGCTTTCCGACCCGAGCGAGAGTTCCAGAAACTCGACGCCATAGGCCCAGCTCATGCCCAGATGCCCGGCCATTTCGGCGGTGGTATGGCGTTGCGCGGTGCGCGACATGCCGCTGTCCATCTCTGACAGCAGGACAAGGGCGGCGCCGGTATCGCGCAGCAGGCTGGCCGAGGCTTCGGGGAACAGGCAGCGTTCGACGTTCCAGGCGGCAACAGTCAGCGGAAAGGACAGCGCGGTGCCCCCTGCCCCGCCGGTCTCGATTGCGGTCATGCAGGGAAGCGCCGCCAGCTGCCGGTCATGGGTGGCCAGATCGCGGTTCAGCGACAGCAGGGCGCGGCGCTCTGCCAGCGGGGGCGCGGGCAAAGGGGAAAGGCACTGGCGGATCATGCGCCTGCCCTGACCGGCTGGGCCTGCGACATCGGCGCCAGATCGGGCAGGCGCCGCCCCGTGGCCGTATCGAAGAAATGCAGGCGATCCGCCGCCAGCGTCACATTCATCTGCGTTGCCAGTGCCAGCGCGGGGGGCAGCGCCAGCGTCAAAGGCTGGCCATCCACATGGCCATGCACCAGCCGCTGCGCGCCCAGTTCCTCGATGAAATCAAGCTGGAAGGGCAGCGTCATCGGCCCCGGCACCGTGGCGATGCGCAGATCTTCGGCGCGCAGGCCCAGCGTCACCAGGCCCTGTGCGGCGGGCGGTGCAGGCAGATCGACCTGCGCGCCACCGATCCGCATCTGCCCGCCGTGGATTTCGGCATCCAGCAGGTTCATGGCGGGCGCGCCGATGAAGCTGGCCACGAAGGTGGAAGCCGGGCGGTGATAGACCTCCAGCGGGGCGCCGACCTGTTCGATACGGCCGCCGTTCAGCACCACAAGGCGATCAGCCAGCGTCATCGCCTCCAGCTGATCATGGGTGACATAAAGCGAGGTGGTGCCCAGCCGTTTCTGCAACCGGCGGATTTCGCCCCGCATGGTGACGCGCAGTTTGGCATCAAGGTTCGACAAGGGTTCGTCGAACAGAAAGGCGGCAGGCTGGCGCACCACGGCGCGGCCCATGGCCACGCGCTGGCGTTGCCCGCCCGACAGCGCGCGGGGCTTGCGATCCAGATAGGGGCCAAGTTCCAGCATCCGCGCGGCCTCGGCCACGCGGGCCTCGATTTCCGCTGCGGGGGTGCGGCGGTTCTTCAGGCCATAGGCCATGTTTTCGCGCACCGACATATGCGGGTAAAGCGCGTAGTTCTGGAACACCATGGCGATATCGCGGTTGGCAGGATCGACCTCGTTCACCCGGCGGGCGCCGATGCGCACCTCGCCCGCGCTGATGTCTTCCAGCCCGGCCACCATGCGCAGCAGGGTGGATTTGCCGCAGCCCGAAGGACCAACCAGCACGATGAATTCGCCATCGGCAATGGCAAGGCTGACATCGCTGACAGCGCGGGTGCCGCCGGTGTAGATCTTGGATACAGTGTCGATCAGGATTTCGGCCATGTTCGCCTCACTTGTCGCTTTCCGTCAGGCCCTTGATGAACCAGCGCTGGAATACCACCACCACCAGAACCGGGGGCAGCATGGCCAGCACGGCCAGGGCGAAGGCCTCGTTGTAATCGGGGATCTGGCTGCCGATCCACACCTGCAGGATCTGCTTGATCCCGCGCATCAGGGTGAAGAACCGCTCTTCGGTCGTCATCAGCATCGGCCAGAGATACTGGTTCCAGCCATAGACGAACATGATGATGAAGATCGCGGCCATCATGGTGCGCGACAGCGGCAGCAGGATGTCGATGAAGAATTTGAACGGCCCGGCGCCGTCGATCCGCGCGGCCTCCAGCAGTTCATCGGGCACGGATTTGAAGAACTGCCGGAAATAGAAGGTGCCGGTGGCCGAAGCCAGCAGCGGCACGATCAGCCCGGTATAGCTGTTGAGCAGGCCAAGAGAGGACATGACCTGATAGGAGGGCATGATCCGCACCTCCAGCGGCAGCAGAAGGGTGGTGAAGATCACCCAGAACATCGCGGTGGCAAAGCGGAAGCGGAAATAGACCAGCGCATAGGCCGCCAGCATCGACAGCGCGATCTTGCCCACCGCAAAGCCAAGGCCGAGGATCAGCGAGTTCATCGCCATGCGTGCGCCGGTCACCTGCCCGGTAAAGCCGCCCTGCCGGGTCAGCACCTCGGTATAGGTTTCCACGCCATGGCCGCCGGGGGCCAGCGATAGCCCGTTCATGTGGATATCGGCCGCGGTATGGGTGGAGGTCATGAAGGCCACGACCACGGGCAGGCCCATGAACAGGCAGCCAAGGATCAGGATCAGGTGATCGAGGGGTTTTGTGCGGTGCATGGGATCAGCTGTAATGGATGCGGCGTTCAAGGAAGCGGAACTGCGCGATGGTCAGCGCGAAGACCACGATCATCAGGATCACCGATTGCGCCGAAGATCCGCCCACGTCATTGCCGCGGAACCCGTCGAGATAGACCTTGTAAACCAGTGTCATCGGGTTGTTGGCGGGCTTGTCCTTCACCATCACGTCGATGATCCCGAAAGTGTCGAACAGCGCATAGGTGATATTGATGATGAGCAGGAAAAAGGCGGTCGGCGCCAAGAGCGGCAGCGTTACGGTGCGGAACCGGCGCCAGCCGTTGCGGCAATCAATCACCGCCGCCTCGCGCACCGAAACCGGAACGGCCTGCAGGCCCGACAGGAAAAAGATGAAATTGTAGGGCACCTGTTTCCAGACAGAAACCAGGATCATGGCAAAAGCGGTGTCGGTATAGTTCAGCCCCACCTTCATATCCCAGCCGAACCAGCCCGCCAGGGTGACGAAAGGCCCGATATGCTGATCGAAGAACATCATGCCGATCAGCCCGGCCACGGGGGGCGCGATGGCATAGACGGCGATCAGCAGCGTCTTGTAGCCGGCATTGCCCCGGATCACCGCATCGGCCTTGACCGCCAGCAGCAGGCCCAGCCCCAGCGAAAAGGCGGTGACAAGCGCCGTGAAGACCACGGTAAACCCGGCGATGGACCGATATTGCGCGTTCCCCAGCGCATCGGTGTAATTCTCCATCCCGACGAAGGTGGCGCCGAAGCCGAAGGGATCCTCCAGATAGAACGAAGAGGTCACCGCCTGCACCGAGGGCCAGTAGAAGAACACCGCCACCACCGCCAGCTGCGGCAGCAGGAACAGCCAGGGCAGCAGCGGCGCGCCGAACTGCACGCGCTTGGCCGGTTCGGCGGCGGTCATGCCGCGCAGCCAGGCCCGCCAGGGCCGTGCCGGGGAATGGGGGATTTCGGTCACGCGAAAGGCTCCGGTCAGAATCACGAAAGCGAGGGGGCCGGGCCTGAACAGGTCAGGCCCGGCCCCGTAGGATGCAGGCGCGATCAGCCCGAGGTCTTGGCGAAGCGGACCAAGAGCTCGTTGCCCTCGGCCTCGATGGCCTTGAACGCGTCTTCGACCGTGGTTTCACCGGCGAAGATGCGGTTGTATTCGCGTTCCATGATCGAGCGGATCTGCGGGTAGAAGCCCAGACGATAGCCTTTCGACCATTCGCCGGCGGGCAGCTGCAGCTGCTGGATGCCCACTGGGCACCGGGTTCTTGTCATACCAGCCTATCGGCTTTGGCGAGCCTCGTATGCGGCGGTGGTGATCGCCACATAGCCCGTGGCTTTGTGATAGAACACATCTGCACTTCCGGTCGTGGTCAGGAAGCTGAAGAAATCGGCCGAACACTTGTTTTCGGCCTCGGGCTTGCCGCGACATGGCGAACAGCGCCGCCCCACCGATGAAGGACGAGGTGCCGGCCCCTTCGATGCTGCCCCAATAGGGCAGGAAATCGGCCGAGAACGGCATGACGGCAGTTTTGGCCAGACCGCCGAAGGAACCGGAAGACCCGATCCACATGGCCACCTTGCCCTCTTCGAACGGCTTCTGGTTATCCGCCCAGCCTGCGCCGTAATAGGCGTAAAGGCCTGCATCCGACCAGTCTTTCAGCTTCTGGAACATCATCAGCAGGTTCGGGTCGGTCACGTTCAGCGTGGTACCCTCGAAGCCGTCATAACCATTGGCATTGCTGGCGAACTGGATGTTGTTGCGCGAGAAGAAATTCTCGGTGAACTGCCAGGTCAGCTGGCTGGCGGTCATCGGGATGAAACCGGCCTCTTTCAGCTTCGGCGCGGCGGCCTCGAATTCTTCCCAGGTCTTCGGCGGCTGCACGCCTGCCTTTTCGAAGGCTTCGGTATTGATATACATGATCGGCGCCGAAGAGTTGAACGGCATCCCGATGAACTTGCCGCTGGCATCGGCGAAGAAATGCCGCACGCCGGGAATGAAGGCCTCGCGGTCGAAGCTGTGGCCTGCCTGGGTCAGCAGGTCTTCGGCGGCGATGGTCGCGCCGGGGGCATTGATGATGGTGGCGGCGCCAGCATCGAAGACCTGCAGGATGTTCGGCTGTTCGCCCGAACGGAAGGCCGCGATACCTGCGGCCAGCGCTTCCTCATAGGTGCCCTTCGACACCGGCGTGATCATGCAGGCGGCCTGGGCTGCGTTGAACTTCTGGGCGACCTCGTTGATCACCTCTTCGTTGCGGCCACCCATGCCGTGCCACCAGGTGATGTTGGTCGCATCCGCGAATGCGGCATTGGCGGCGAGGATCAGCGCGCCGGCGGTAAAGATGGTCTTCTGCATGGTTGTGCCCCTGCTTGCGTGGATAGGGCGTTTGCTAGCGCGTGCATGTAACGATGCGGCAAGGGTAGCGTGTCAGTTCCGTGTCGATGACGTCAGGTTAACCAGATGGTCAAATCACGGCCAGGGTGCGCAAGAAAAAACCCCCGGGCGCATGGCCCGGGGGTCTGTGATCACAGCCTGCGATCACGGGTTGCGGATCAATACCGCTTCGCCATTTTTTCCAGGGGGATGGGTTTGATCTTGCTGGCGTTTCCAGCGGTTCCGAAGGCCTCGAAGCGTTGTTTGCAGACCTCGGTCATCATGGCCATGGCGGGTTTGAGGTATTTGCGGGGGTCGAATTCGGCCGGGTCCTGGGCAAAGGCGCGGCGGATGGCGGCGGTGGCGGCCAGGCGGTTGTCGGTGTCGATGTTCACCTTGCGCACGCCGGATTTGATGCCGCGCTGGATTTCCTCGACCGGCACGCCCCAGGTGGGTTTGATGTCGCCGCCATAGGCATTGATGATCGCCTGCAGATCCTCGGGCACCGAGGACGAGCCGTGCATCACCAGATGGGTGTTCGGCAGGCGGCGGTGGATTTCCTCGATCACGCTCATCGCCAGAATGGCGCCATCGGGCTTGCGGGTGAACTTGTAGGCCCCGTGCGAGGTGCCCATGGCGATGGCCAGCGCATCGACGCCGGTTTCCTGCACGAAACGCTCGGCCTCGGCGGGATCGGTCAACAGCTGGTCATGGCTCAGCTTTTCCGTCGCGCCATGGCCGTCTTCCTGATCGCCCATCCCGGTTTCCAGCGAACCCAGCACGCCCAGCTCGCCCTCGACCGACACGCCGCAGGCATGGGCCATATCGACGACGGCGCGGGTGATCCCGGCATTATAGGCATAATCGGCGGGCGTCTGGCCATCTTCGCGCAGCGAGCCATCCATCATCACCGAGGTGAAGCCGTTCTGGATCGCCGTCGCGCAGGTCGCCAGATTGTTGCCGTGATCGAGATGCATGCAGACCGGGATCTCTGGCCAGGTTTCGCACAGCCCGTCGATCAGCCGGGCCAGAACCCGGTCGCCCGCATAGGACCGCGCGCCGCGGCTGGCCTGGATGATCACCGGCGCATCACAGGCCTGGGCGGCTGCCATGATGGCAAGCCCTTGTTCCATATTGGAAATGTTGAAGGCAGGAACGGCATAGCCATTCTCTGCGGCATGGTCGAGCAATTGGCGAAGCGTGATCCGGGCCATGGAATCATCCTTATGTTCAAGCGGCGGAAAGGGAGCGGCCGATGATCTCGACCTCGTCAGAAGCGCCGAAGATCAGCGCGGTATGGGCATGGTGCCCGGCGGGCAGCAGATCGAGGATCGGGGTGACCCCGTCGGTGGCCCGGCCCCCGGCCTGTTCGATCAGAAAGGCGATGGGGCCTGCCTCGTAGATCAGCCGCAGGCGGCCGTTCTCATAGCCGCGGCGGCGGTCGGCGGGGTAGAGAAAAGCGCCGCCCTGCAACAGGATACGGTGCAATTCGCCCACGGCCGCGGCCAGCCAGCGCATGTTGAAATCGCGCCCGCGCGGGCCGTCCTTGCCCGCCCGCAGATCGCGCGCCCAGGCCTGCAGACCTTCGGGCCAGTGCCGTTCGTTCGAGGCGTTATAGGCGATGGTCTTGGCGGTGGGCGCCAGGGTCAGCCCGCGATGCACCAGCCGGAAATCGCCAGATACGGCGTCAAAGGTGGCGACATGCACGCCATCGCCCAGCGAAAAGCCGAAATCCAGCGAATGGCCGAAAGAGGCATAGCCCGCCGCCACGATGGCACGGCCGGGGCGCAGAAAGCCTTCGGGCGCGGCGGGCAGGATGGAAAACAGCATCCCCAGCGGCGCGCCGATCCCGATGGAGCCCGATCCGTCGATCGGGTCGATCGCCACGTCAAAGGCGCCGTCCGGGTCCAGCAGCACCACCTCTTCGGCCTCTTCCGACAGCACCATCCGCACGCCACAGCCCCGCAGGGCCGCGATCATGTGATGATGCGCCCCCACATCCAGCGCCTTCTGCCGGTCGCCGCTGTCATTGACGCCCACAATCGCCGCCGGATCCCCCGGCAACACCCCCGCCGCCAGCCGCGCCCCCAACGCAGGCACAGCCCCCGCCAGCGCAGCAACAATCCCACCCACAGAACCTGCCGCAGAAAGATGGTCACGCAGGGAAATCCCGGTCAAAGCACCGTCGCTGGGCAGTTGGAGCATTCACGCCTCTCTCATGCAGACCGGGGGCCATCCGGTTGATCTGCGGCAGTCATTCGCTTTCGTTTCGTCAATTCCGGGGCCGCTTGCAAGCATTTCCACAAGCCCTCCCGATATCTGGGCCGGTGATAGCGGCACCATGGCCGGGATGCGGGCGGAACACCGCGCAATGCGCCGGAGGAAGCCGGATATCGCACAAATTACAGGCACTAAACCCGGCCTTCGCCCCATCTGATACAATATTCCGCAGCACGGCGACCAAGTCTTGTGCAGAGATCCTTTGCGGGAATCGTTCTGCTGATTTACCGTTTGGTCAAAAGAAACCCAGGGAGTTCCACATGACCAAGGCCATTCTATCCCCCACACGCCGGGGCCTTTTGCTCGGTTCTGCTGCCGCGGCCCTTGGGCTGGCGCTGCCGCGCCGCGTGATGGCGCAGGAAACCATCAAGATCGCGGGCATCTATACCGTGCCGGTGGAACAGCAATGGGTCAGCCGCATCCATATCGCCGCCGAAGCGGCGAAGGCGGCAGGCGGGGTGGAATATACCTATACCGAAAACGTGGCGAATACCGATTACCCGCGGGTGATGCGGGAATATTGCGAAAGCGGCGTGACGCTGATCGTGGGCGAGATCTTCGGGGCAGAGGCCGAAGCGCGCGAGGTGGCGGCGGAATATCCGGATGTGAAATTCCTGATGGGGTCCAGCTTCCTGCCCGATGCAGCGGCCAATCCCAATCTGGCGGTGTTCGACAATTATATCCAGGATGCCTCTTACCTGTCGGGGATCATCGCGGGGGCGATGACGAAGACCGGCAGCATCGGCATGGTGGGCGGCTTCCCGATCCCCGAGGTGAACCGGCTGATGAATGCCTTCATGGCGGGCGTGAAGGAAACCCGGCCCGATGCCACCTTCCAGGTCAGCTTCATCGGATCGTGGTTCGATCCGCCGAAAGCCAAGGAAACCGCCTTTGCCATGATCGAGGGCGGGGTGGATCTGCTGTATGCCGAACGCTTTGGTGTGTCGGATGCGGCGAAGGAAAAGGGTGTGCTGGCGATCGGCAATGTGATCGACACGCAGGCCGATTACCCGGAAACCGTGGTGGCCTCGGCCCTGTGGCACTTTGAGCCGACGCTGACTGCGGCGCTGGAGGCGATCCGGGCGGGCAGCTTTGTGGCCGATAATTACGGCACCTACAGCTTCATGAAGGCGGGCGGCTGTTCGCTGGCGCCGCTGGGCACGTTTGCAGGCAAGGTGCCCGAAGCGGCGCTGGCGCTGGTGGCCGAGAAGGAAGCCGCGATCAAGGCAGGCAGCTTCACCGTGGAGATCAACGACGGCGAGCCGAAATCGTCGTGACCCCCGGCACAATGCAGGCGCAGGACGTTGTTCTGCGCCTTGACCGCATCACCAAACGCTTCGGCGCGCTGACCGCGAATGACGGCATCAGCCTTGCCCTGCACCGGGGCGAGGTTGTGGCGCTGCTGGGCGAAAATGGCGCGGGCAAGACCACGCTGATGAACATCCTGTTCGGGCATTATGTGGCCGATGAAGGCGGGGTGGAGGTGATGGGCGCGGCCCTGCCCCCCGGCAATCCACGCGCCGCGCTGGCCGCCGGGGTGGGCATGGTGCATCAGCATTTCACCCTGGCCGACAATCTGACCGTGCTGGACAATATCCGGCTGGGCACCGAAAGCCTGTGGTCGCGGGGCACGGCGCGCGCAACCGGACGCGCGAAGGTGGAACAGCTGGCGCGCGATTTCGGGCTGGCGGTCGATGCGGATGCGCGGGTGGGCAGCCTGACGGTTGGCGAACGTCAGCGGGTGGAGATTCTGAAGGCGCTGTATCGTGAGGCGCGCATCCTGATCCTGGATGAACCCACCGCCGTTCTGACCCCGCAAGAGGCCGAGGCGCTGTTTGCCACCCTGCGGCTGGCGATTGCGCGCGGGCTTTCGGTGCTGTTCATCAGCCACAAGCTGCATGAGGTGATGGCGATTGCCGACCGCTGTGTGGTGCTGCGCCATGGCCGCGTGGTGGGCGAGGTCGCCACGCGCGACACCAGCGGGGCCGAACTGGCGGCGCTGATGGTGGGCGGCGACATCGCGCTGCCGGAGGCGCGGCCTGCGACAGTGGGGCCGGTGCTGCTGCGGCTGGCCGGGGTATCCACCCCCGATCAGGGCGCGGCGCCGGGGCTGAAGGCGGTTTCGCTGGACCTGCGCGCCGGGCAGATCACCGGGCTGGCCGGGGTTTCGGGCAACGGGCAGGCAGCGCTGGCCGATCTGATCTGCGGGCTGGCAAGCCCGGCGGCGGGCGCGCTGGAACTGGCGGGCGCCGCGCCTGCGCGCTGGACCCCGCGCGACGCCATCGCCGCAGGGATCGCCCGCATCCCCGAGGACCGGCACAAGACCGGCACCATCGCCGATTTCACCCTGACTGAAAACGCGGTGCTGGAGGGCTATTGGCGCCCCGGGTTTAGCCGCCGGGGGCTGATCGACTGGCGGGCGGCCCAGCGGTTTGCCGAGGGCATCATCGCGCGCTACGACGTGCGCTGCTCCGGGCCGGGGGCGCGCATCCGGCTGCTGTCGGGCGGCAATATGCAGAAGCTTATCCTGGGCCGGGTGCTGGAACCGGGCCCGCAGATCATTCTGGCCAATCAGCCGGTGCGGGGGCTGGATGTCGGCGCCATCGCCTATGTGCAATCGCAGCTGATCGCGGCGCGGGATGGTGGCGCGGCCGTGTTGCTGATTTCGGAAGATCTGGATGAAATCATGGGATTGGCGGATGTGGTGCATGTAATGTCTGAAGGCCGACTGTCGCCCGGCTTTGCCCGTGGCACCAGGACGGCGGCAGAACTGGGGCTGTGGATGGCCGGTGAAGGATTTGCCGATGCGGCTTGAGGCAATCCCGGCCCCCGCGCTGTCGCGCCGGATCGGCCTGCCGGTGCTGGCGCTGGCGGCTACGGTTGTGGTGGCATCGGTTTTGGCGCGGATGGCTGGGGCTGACCCGTTTGCCACGCTGGGGCTGATTGTCACCGGCGCGTTCGGATCGAAATTCGCGGCGCTGGAAACGCTGAACCGCGCCACGCCGCTGATCTTTACCGGGCTGGCGGTGGCCGTAGCCTTTCGCGCCAAGCTGTGGAACATCGGCGCCGAGGCGCAGCTTTACGCCGGTGCCATTGTTGCGGTGCTGCTGGGCACCGGCGCGCTGGCCGCGCCCTGGGTGCTGCCGGTTTCCGCGCTGGCGGCGATGCTGGCGGGCGCGCTGGTGCTGCTGGGGCCGGTGATGCTGAAAACCCGGCTGGGTGTGGACGAGGTGGTGACGACGCTGCTGCTGAACTTCGTCATGCTGCTGTTCGTGAGCTATCTGCTGGAGGGCCCGCTGAAAGACCCGATGGGCATGGGCTGGCCGAAATCGCCCGCGCTGGTGAAAGAGGCCCGCCTGCCCCGCATCGCCACCGGGCTGCGGCTGCACTGGGGCTTTGCGCTGGCGCTGATCGCGGCGCTTGGGGTCTGGCTGATCCAGGCACGCACGACACTGGGGTTCGAGATGCGGGCGGTGGGTGCGAACCCGGCTGCGGCCCGCTTTGCCGGGATGCCTGTGAATGGCGTGCTGCTGAAAACCGCGCTGCTGTCGGGTGGCCTTGCGGCATTGGCCGGCTGGTCCGAGGTGGCGGGGCTGAAAGGCCATCTGTCATCCGACCTGTCGCCCGGTTTTGGCTATACCGGCATCATCGTCGCCATGCTGGCGCTGCTGCATCCGCTGGGGGTGGTGGTTTCGGCGCTGTTCGTTGCCGCGATCTTCGTGGGGTCTGACAGCATGAGCCGGGCGGCCGGCGTGCCCACCTATATTGCCGACATGCTGCTGGCCACGGCGCTGCTGTTCATGGTGCTGGCGCTGGCGCTGACACGCTACCGGGTGGTGTGGAAATGACCGAGCTGTGGGACATCCTGATTTCCGTCAGCTTCTGGGCGGCGACGATCCGCATCGCCTCGCCCCTGATCCTTGCCACCATGGGCGAGCTGATCTGCGAACGCGCGGGCGTGCTGAACCTGGGTATCGAAGGTATCATGGTCTTCGGCGCCTTTTCCGGCTGGCTGAGCGTCTATCTGGGGGCGCCCCTGTGGCTGGGCGTGCTGGCGGCGCTGCTGTCCGGCATGGGGTTTGGCCTGCTGCATGCGGTGCTGGTGGTGCCCTTCGGCCTGTCGCAGCATGTGGTGGGGCTGGGGATCACCATGCTGGCCACATCCGGCAGCTCTTTCGCCTATCGGCTGGCCCTGCCCGAGGTCACCAGCCCGCCGAAGATCGAGCCGTTTCAACCCCTGCCGATCCCCTGGTTGTCTGACCTGCCGCTGATCGGGCCTGCGCTGTTTGCGCAGACGGCCATGACCTATCTGGCCTTTGCCGTGGCGGCCCTGGTGGCGCTGGTGCTGTTTCGCACACCGCTGGGCCTTGCCTTGCGCGCGGCGGGCGAAAACCCGGCGGCGGTGGAGGCACAGGGGCTTTCTGTCACGGCGTTGCGCATCGGCGCGGTGATGGTGGGATCGGGGCTGATGGCGGTGGGTGGGGCGTTTCTGACGCTTTCCGCCTTTTCGTCGTTCTTTTTCGAAATGATCAATGGCCGCGGCTGGATCTGCATTGCGCTGGTGGTGTTTGGCGCGTGGAAACCGGGCAAGGCGGTGCTGGGCGCGCTGCTGTTTGCCGCCTTTGACGCGCTGCAGATCCGGTTGCAGCAGACGCCGCTGGGGGCGCATCTGCCCTATCAGCTGTTTCTGATGGCGCCCTATCTGCTGTCGATCCTGGCGCTGATCCTGATGTCGCGCCGGGCCGAGGTGCCTGCGGCGCTGATGGTGCCATATAACAAGGGAGAGCGGTAAAATGTTCGATCTGATCGTGAAGGGTGGCACGCTGCCCGATGGAACCGTGGCCGATATCGGCATCAGGGGCGACACCATCGCCGCCGTGGGGCGACTGGAGGCCGAGGCGGGCCGGGTGATCGACGCCACCGGCGATCTGGTGGCGCCGCCCTTTGTCGACCCGCATTTCCACATGGATGCCACGCTTTCCTATGGCCTGCCGCGCGTCAATGCCTCGGGCACGCTGCTGGAGGGGATCAGCCTCTGGGGGGAGCTGCGCGAGATTGCCACGGTCGAGGACATGGTGAACCGCGCGCTGACCTATTGCGACTGGGCGGCGAGCCTTGGCCTGCTGGCGATCCGCACCCATGTTGATACCACGCCCGATCACCTGCGCGGGGTCGAGGCGATGCTGGAGGTGAAGCGCCGCGTCGCCCCCTATATGGATCTGCAGCTGGTGGCCTTTCCGCAGGATGGCCTTTACCGCGCGGCGAAGGGGCGGGAAAACCTGATCCGCGCGCTGGATATGGGATGCGATGTGGTGGGCGGCATCCCGCATTTCGAACGCACGATGGCGGCAGGCGCCGAAAGCCTGCACGATCTGGCGCGGATCGCAGCGGAACGCGGGTTGCTGCTGGATATCCATTGCGATGAAACCGATGATCCGCTCAGCCGCCATGTGGAAACCCTGGCGGCCGAGGTCACGCGGCATGGGCTGGGCGCAAGGGCGGCGGGCAGCCATCTGACCTCGATGCATTCGATGGACAATTACTATGTGTCGAAACTGCTGCCGCTGATCGCGGAAAGCGGCATGACGGCGATCCCCAACCCCCTCATCAACATCACGCTGCAGGGGCGGCACGACACATTTCCCAAGCGCCGCGGGCTGACGCGGGTGAAGGAGATGCAGGCACAGGGCATCACCGTGGGCTGGGGGCAGGATTGCGTGCTGGACCCGTGGTACAGCCTCGGCACCGGCGACATGCTGGATGTGGCCTTCATGGGGCTGCATGTCGCGCAGATGACGCATCCGGCGGAAATGGCGCGCTGCTTTGCCATGGTGACCGAACATAATGCGCAGATCATGAACCTTGCTGATTACGGGCTGGCCCCCGGCTGCCGCGCGTCGCTGGTGGTACTGGATGCGGGCAATCCGGTGGAGGCACTGCGGCTGCGGCCAGACCGGCTTTGCGTCATATCGCGGGGCAAGGTGATCGCAGAGCGCGCCCGCAACGATGCGCAGATGGCCCTGCCAGGGCGGCCCGCCACCGTGCGGCGCAGGCATATCTTGGGCTGATCCTGGCGATATCGTCAGGCGCTGTTCAGCTGACTTGAATTTGTTCCTGTTTCGTTCTATATTTGACTTCCATCCAGCAAGGGAGTCCGATCATGGATGAAACGACCTTTGCCCTGCCTGCCACGCCCCGGCAGATTGCCTATGCGCGGTCACTTGCCCTGCGCAACCAGACGCTGCTGCCGTGGAACGTGCAGCAGGATCGCCGCACGCTCAGCGCCTGGATCGACGCTCAGGCAAAACTGGCCCCTGCCAGTGCCACCGATCAGCGGCCCAGTTCGAAACAGGTGGCCTTTGCCGAACGTCTTGCGCGGATCAAGCGGCGGGCCGTGCCGGACGAATGTTTTCAGGACCGGGGCCTGATGTCGAAATGGATCGACGGCAACAGGTGACGGCACTTGCCGGGGCGGTGAACGCCCCGGCATCTGGCCCGCCGCAAGATCAGCGGCGCAGCCCCCCGGCGCCGAAATGGCGGGGGTAGAAGGCGGCGGCGCAGGCCCATACCGTGGCCATCGCCTCGTCCAGCCCATAGGCGCCGGTCATCGTCATCAGATCCAGCCAGACCCCCTCTACCGTCACGCGCAGCACCCGCGCGCTGCGCGCGGGATGCAGGTCATACCCCGCTTCGGTATTCATCCGGGTGCAGAGCGATTCCAGCGTGGCGATATAGGCGCTGTCGTTCGATCCGCAATGTTCCTGATACAACGGGCGGCTTTGCGCCTCGCCCCAGAAGGAACACCAGGCCGAAAGCCGGTGCGGCGTGCAGATCGCCGGGTTGAAATCGGCGCGCAGCATCGCGGCAATGCGTTCCGCCGCCGTGGGCCCCGCCGCATCCAGCGCGGATTGCCAGTTCTGCCGGTATTCCTCGGCCAGATAATCCAGCGTGGCGGCCAGCAGCTTGTCCTTTGAATCGAAATGAAAATTCACCAGACCATGCGACAGGCCCGCCGTGCGGGCCACCTCGCTTGTGGTGGTGCGGGCATAACCATGGGTGGCCAGCGTGGCGATTGTCGCCTCGATCAACTGCAGGCGGCGTTCATCCCGGCTCAGCTTGCGGCGCACCTCGCCCCGGTCGTCTGCGGGTTCTGACTGGTTCTGATCCATTCCGCCTCCGTTATCTTGCGTCGTTCTAGCCCAATCCGGGGCCGGAAAAAGGGAAATCTGACGGCATTTCATTTTGATTGACAATTCAATCAGAATTTTGCGACGATCTGACAGAGAAGCAAAGGACAGCGCGATGACCCTGCCCCACCGCAATCTTTCCCGTTCCAACGCCCAGTTCCAGCGCGCCGTGAAACGCCTGCCGCTGGGTGTGGCCTCAACCTTCCGCTACTGGGGCGATGACCGCACGATCTATGTTGACCACGGCAAGGGCGGGCGGACCTGGGATATCGACGGCAATTCTTACGTCGATTACCGGCTGGGCTATGGCCCGGCGATCCTGGGCTATGCCGATGATCGGGTGGATGCCGCCGCCCGCCGGGGCATGGAGGTCGGCGGCGTCTTCGCCCTGTCGACCGAGCGCGAGCTGATCGTCGCCGACCGCATCGCCAAAATGGTGCCCGCCGCCGAACTGGTGCGCTTTTCCAATTCCGGCACCGAAGCGGTGATGGCGGCGCTGCGGCTGGCCCGCGCGCATACCCGCCGCGACAGCTATCTGCTGGTGGAGGGCGGCTATCATGGGCTGTTCGATGCCGCCATGTGGATGGCCAATCTGGAAGACTGGGATCACCGATCGAACCGCGACCCCGAGGTGGTCAGCTATGGCCAGGGCATCCCGATGACGCTGAAACAGCTGGCGCATCTGGTGCCGATGAACGATCTGCAGCGACTGGAAGACACGTTCAAACGCCATGGCGATACGCTGGCCGCCATGCTGATCGAACCGATTCAGGGCAATTGCTGCGCCATCAGCGCCCGCGCCGAATATGTGCAGCTGGCGCGCGATCTGTGCACCCGCTACGGCGTCATGCTCATCATCGACGAGGTGAAGACCGGCTTCCGCGTGGGCCGGGGCGGCGTGCAGGGCCTGCTGGGCGTCACGCCCGACATCACCACCTTTGCCAAGGCGGTGGCCAATGGCTATCCCATTGCCGTGGTGGCCGGGCGCGAAGAGGTGATGCGCAGCTTCCGCTATGGCGGTGCCAGCCATGGCGGCACCTATACCGCCCATTCCGTCAGCCTGGCCGCCGCCGAGGAATGTCTGCGCATTCTGGATGAAACCCCGGCGCTGGAAACGCTGGCAGGCCATGGCGACCGGCTGAAAGCGGGGATTTCGCAGATCCTGAACGCGCGCGGCATCGTCCATTCCTATACCGGGCATCCGTCGATGTTCGGCCTGTTCTTCGCCGAAACCCCACCGGACAATTACCGTGACTGGAAGACCTCGGATTATTCCTTCTACGATCAGATGGCCCATTTCCTGCATGATCTGGGGGTGATCGTCGAACCGGATTCGCGCGAACCCTGGTTCATGTGCGAGGCGCATGGGCTGGATGACAGCTGCCTGACAGACACGCTCAGGGCGGTGGAAACCGCCGTTGACCTGACGCTGGAACATTTCGCCGCCCAGCCACAGGGGGCCGGGGCATGATCTGGGATGCGGTGATCGTGGGGGCGGGGCATAACGGGCTGGTGACGGCCTGTTATCTGGCCCGCGCGGGGCTGAAGGTCTGCGTGGTGGAAAAGAACGACTGGATCGGGGGCGCGGCGGTGTCGCGCGAACTGACGCCGGGGTTTACCTATTCCAACTGCTCTTACGTCGCCTCGCTGTTCCGGCCGGAAATCATGCGCGATCTGGAACTGCCGCGCTTTGGCCTGCAGATCCTGCCCTATGAGGGCGGCGCGGTGCTGATGGGCAATGGCGATTATCTGGGGATGCACCGCGATCACGATGCCAACCGGCGCGAATTCGCCCGCCATTCACCGCGCGATGCCGAAGCCTATGATCGCTACGCCCGCGATGTGCTGCGCCATTGCCGCTTCATCCGGCCGATGCTGCTGCGCACGCCGCCCGATCCCTCCAGCTTCCGCCCGCGCGATCTGGCCGAACTGGCCTGGCTGGGCAAGCAGATGTTCGGCCTGTCGGAACGCGCGATGTATGAGATGATCCGGTTCTGGACCATGTCGATTGCGGATTTTCTGGATGAATATTTCGAAAACCCGGTCATCAAGGCCTATCAGGCCGTCGCCTCGATCATCGGCACGGCGCTGGGGCCGATGTCGCCGGGCACGGCCTATGTTCTGCTGCATCACGCCATGGGCGATGTGGATGGCACGGTGGGCGCCTGGGGCTATGCGCGGGGCGGCATGGGGGCGATCACCCGCGCGCTGGCCGACAGTCTGCAGGCCGCGGGGGGCGAGATCCGCACCGGCAGCGGCGTGGCGGAAATCCGTGTTGCGGGCGGGCGCACGACGGGCGTGGTGCTGGACAACGGCGATGAGCTGCAGGCGCGGCGCGTGGTGTCGAACATGGATGCCAAGCGCACCTTCCTGCGCCATGTGGCAGAACGCGATCTGCCCGCCGATTTCGTGAAACGCATCCGCGCCTTCAAAAGCCGGGGGTCATCGGGCAAGCTGAACATCGCGCTGGACCGGGCGCCGCGCTTCACCGCGCTGCCGGAAGGCGCGCCGAACCTGAAGGGCGATCTGCATTTCACCGATTCCATCGAAAAGATGGAACGCGCCTATGACGACTGGAAGGCAGGCCGTTTCAGCCGCGATCCGTTCCAGGATGTGATGATCCCCACGATGATCGACCCGACGATGGCGCCGCCCGGCCAGCATTTCATGTCGTGCTTCGTGCAATATGCCCCGCCGAAGATCGAGGGGCGCGACTGGACGGATGCCGACCGCGATGCCTTTGGCCAGACCTGCCTCGACCAGATCGAGGCGCATGCGCCGGGCTTCAAATCCTCGGTCCTGCATGTGGAAGTGCGCACCCCGCGCGAGCTGGAGGCCGAGGTCGGCCTGACCGATGGCAATATCTTTCAGGGCGAGCTGACCTTCGATCAGCTGCTGTTCAACCGGCCCGTTCCCGGCTGGGCGCAGTATCGCAGCCCGATCCGCGATCTGTGGATGTGCGGATCATCCACCCATCCCGGCGGCGGGGTGATGGGGGCGCCGGGGCGCAATGCGGCGGCCGAAATCCTGCGCGACATGAAGACCCCTTCCAAGGATATGAGCGATGCCTATGCCATCCTGTGAAACGCTGGTCATCGGCGGCGGCACCAATGGCATGGCCTGCGCGGCACGGCTGGCGCAGGCCGGGCATCGCGTGACGCTGCTGGAGGCCGAGGCCAGCCTTGGCGGCGGGGCGCGCGGCTGGGATTTCGCGCCGGGCTATCGCGCCCCCGGTCTGGCCCATGTGCTGCATCTGCTGGATCCCCGGGTCAGCGCGGGGATGGATCTGCCGCGCCACGGGCTGCAGCTGACCGCCGCCTTGCCCAGCGTGGCACTGGGGGCCGACGGGCGGCATCTGACCCTGCGCGGTGCCTGCGCGGAGAGCATCGAGGGCGATCTGCCGGATGCCGACCGCCGCGCCTGGGCCGATCTGCGCGCCCGGCTGCTGCGCTTTGCCGCCGTGCTGGCGCCGATGAAGGCGATGACCCCGCCCCGGCTGGCCAAAGGCGCGGGCAACGATCTGGTGGCGCTGGCGAAACTGGGGCTGAAGGCGCGGCTGCTGGGCACCGGCGAGTTTCGCGAACTGCTGCGCATGTTCCTCATCAATGTCTGGGATGTGCTGGAAGATGAACTGTCGGACCCCCGGCTGAAGGGGGCTATGGCCTTTGATGCCACTTTGGGCGCCTGGATGGGGCCGCGTTCGCCCAATTCGCTGCTGGGCCTGTTGAACCGGCTGGCGGGCGAGGCAGGCGGGCAGGCTGCGGCGCTGTCGCTGCCCGGTGGCGGGATGGAAGCCGTGGCAAAGGCGATGGCTGCCGCCTGCACTGCGGCGGGCGTGGTGCTGCGCAACGGCAGCCCGGTGGCTGCGCTGATTGTCGAAGAGGATCGCGTGGTCGGCGCCCGCCTCGCCTCGGGCGAGGAATTGCGGGCAGATCATGTGGTTTCCGCCCTCAGCCCGAAAACCACGCTGCTGCAGCTGCTGGGCACAAGGCATCTGGATGCCGGGATGGCCACCCGCATGGCACAGCAGAAATCGCGCGGCGGCGCGGCGCGGCTGCATCTGGCGCTGCGTGGGCTGCCGGATTTTCGCGGTGCCGATCTGCGTGCAAGGCTGTTGATCGCGCCTTCGGCCGATGCGGTGGAAACCGCCTTCAACCCGGTGAAATACGGCGAGGTGCCGGACCAGCCGGTGATGGAAATCGTGATCCCCTCGCTGTTCACCCCAGGCCTTGCGCCGGAAGGGCATCATGTGCTGTCGGCCATCCTGCAATTCGCCCCGTATGATCCGAAGGCGGGCCTTGAGGCCGCGCGGGCGCAGCTGCTGGAAAACGCGCTTGCAGTGCTGGAAACCCATGCCCCCGGCCTGCGCGCACTCGTCATCCATGCCGAACTGCTGATGCCGCAGGATATCGCCACGCGCTTCGGCATGGTGGGCGGCAACTGGCATCATGGCGAGTTGAGCGTGGAGCAGATGCTGTTCCTGCGCCCCCTGCCCTTTCTGGCGCAATATCGCGGGCCGCTGCCGGGGCTGTGGCTGGCATCGGGCGGCAGCCATCCGGGCGGGGGCATTTCCGGCGCCGCTGGCTGGAACGCCGCTGCCGAGATCCTGAAAGGAGGCCGGGCATGACTGCCGCCGATCCCCGCCTGCATTACGAAACCCCGCTGAAACCTACACCGTTTCACCCGCGCACCGCCGCGCTGAACCGGATGAATGACTGGGGGCCCTGGGGCGGCTATACCACGGCGCTGTCCTTCGATGATACGGTGATGGAATATACCGCCATCCGCAACGCGGCCTCGGTCTATGATCTGTGCCCGATGGTGAAATACCGCATCACCGGGCCGGATGCGGCGGGCTATCTGAACCGGCTGACGCTGCGCAATGCCGCGAAACTGCCGGTCGGATCGGTGCATTACACCGCCTGGTGCGACGATCAGGGGCAGCTCTTGGATGATGGCACCTTGTTCCGGCTGGGGCCGGATGATTTCCGCCTGTGCTGTCAGGAACGCCACCTGCCCTGGCTGCTGGACAGTGCGGTGGGCTTTGACGTGGCGCTGCGGGAAGAAACCGAAGATATCGCCGCGCTGTCACTGCAGGGCCCCTGTGCGGCCAGCGTTCTGGCAGCGGCGGGCTTCGATGTATCGGCGCTGAAACCCTTTCGCATGGCACAGTTTGCCTTCGACGGGCGGCAACCTGACCGTTTCGCGCACCGGATTCACCGGCGATCTGGGATACGAGCTGTGGACAGATACCCCCCGCGCCCTGCCCTTGTGGGATCAGCTGTTCGCGGCAGGCGGCCCGCTGGGCCTGCGCCCCATCGGATCGACGGCGCTGAACCTCGCGCGGCTGGAGGCGGGGTTCATCATCACCAACATGGACTTCATCCCGGCCCATCAGGCGGTGCGTGAGGATCGCAGCCGATCTCCGCTGGAAATGGGGCTGGGCTGGATGATCGACTGGGACAAGGGCCATTTCACCGGCCGCCGCGCATTGCGGGCCGAACACGACGGCGAAACCTCTCGCTGGGCCTTTGTCGGGCTGGATGTTCCGGGCAATATCCCTGCCGAAGGATCACTGCTTTATGCGGGCAAGACTGCCGAGGCGGGGTTCATCACTGCCGCTGCCTGGTCGCCCACCACCAAGCGCAATATCGCGCTGGCGCATGTGGAGCGGCGGTTTCTGCAGCGCGACCTCTGGGTGGAAATCTATGCCCTGCGCGAGTTGCAATATGCGAAGCTGATGCTGCCGGTCACGGTAACGGAACGCCCGTTCTTCGCCCCGGCGCGCCGCCGCGCCACCCCGCCGGGGAGGGTATGATGACCCGCCACCCCGATCAGCCGCTGCTGGATCATTGCCCCGAAGGCCTGCCGCGCGCCGCCTTTCTGGATGCAGGCTGGTTCGCCCGCGAGATGGAAACGGTCTTTGCCCGCAACTGGATCTGCGCCGGGCGGCTGGCGGATCTGGCGCCGGGCAGCCTGCGGCGGGTGCGGCTGGGGCTGGCCGATGTGCTGCTGTGCCGCGCGGCGGATGGCGGGCTTTCCGCCTTTCACAACAGCTGCCGCCACCGCGGGGCCGAGCTTTGCGCGGCAGAAACCGCGCCGCTGGGGCGGCTGATTACCTGCCCCTATCACGCCTGGGCCTATGCCGCCGCCGACGGGCGGCTGGTCTCCACCGCCTTCGCCCATCCGACTGCAGATTTTCGGCGCGAGGATCACGGGCTGATCCCGGTGGCAGTGCAGCTGTGGAACGGGTTTGTCTTTCTGGGCCAGCGGCCCGGCGATCTGAACGGCACCGATCTGCGGGTGGATGTGCCGCTTTCGACACTGGATCACTGGCCGATGGAAAGCCTCGTCACCGGCCACCGCTGGGAGAAAGAGCTGGCCTGCAACTGGAAAGTGTTCTGGGAAAACTATTCCGAATGTCTGCACTGCCCCGGCATCCACCCCGAGCTGTGCGAGATGGTGCCGGTCTACCGGCAGGGTATCATGGCCGCGAACGAAGCCCGGGGCTGGACACCCGAAAGCCCCGCGCCGCCCGCGTTGAAACCCGGCGCGGCAAGCTGGACGGCGGACGGCGCGCCCTGCGGCCCGGTCTTTCCCGGGCTGACGGCGGAAGAAAGGGCACGGGGCTATAGCTTCGTCACCTTCTGGCCCACGGCCTTCGTGGTGGCGCATGTGGATTATGTGCGCTCGGTGCGGATCGAGCCTTTGGCGCCGGAACGCACGCGGCTGATTGCCGAATGGCATTTCGCCCCCGAAACCCTGGCGCAGCCGGGGTTCGATGCCGCCGAAGTGGCGGCCTTTGCCCAGATCGTGCTGGCGCAGGATGGTGCGGCGGCCGAGATGAACCAGCGCGGCCTGCGATCCCCCGCCTTCACCCGCGCCCGGCTGATGCCCGAGGAATACGAGATTCACCGCTTTCACCGCTGGCTGCTGACAGAACTGGAGGACCGGCCATGACCTTCCCGCTGACCTCTGCTGCCCATCCCGAACGACTGGGACCGCCGCGGCCTTCCGGCCTGGACCTATCATTCGCAGGCCATGTTCGATCTGGAACGGGAACGCTGTTCCTGACGCATTGGCAGGTGGCAGGCCATGCCAATGACCTGCCCGCGCCCGGCGACTGGATCAGCTTTGATCTGCTGGGCGAACGCGCCGTCATCATGCGCGGGCAGGATGGCGAGGTGCGGGCGTTTCACAACCTGTGCCGCCATCGCGGGGCGCGGGTGGTGGACGGCGAACAGGGCCATTGCAAGGGGCGCCATCGTCTGCCCGTTTCACGGCTGGGTCTACAATCTGGACGGCAGCCTTGCGCGGCGCGGCGCAGCCGACGAGCTTTCGGCGACCTGGACCGCGAAAGCAACTTTGGCCTGAAGCCCATCGAGATGGAGCTGTTTCACGGCTTCATCTTCCTGCGCTTCGCCCCCGGCCCGCAGCCCGCCGCTGGCCGACGCTGCTGGCGCCCTATCGGTGCCGGATTTCGCGCGCCTATCGGGCCGTGGACATGCTGCCGTCGGCCAATGCCCGACTGGTGGACCGACCCTGCCGGTGAACTGGAAATCGGTGCGCGACGTGGACAACGAAGGCTATCATGTGCCGCTGGCCCATCCGGCGCTGCAGGATCTTTACGGCCGCGATTACCGCGACCTGCATCTGGAGGGGGGCCTCTCGATCTCGAACGGGCAGTATGGCGATGCGCCGGGGCGGGGCTGGTCGGTGCGGAACTATGTGAAGCTGTCGCCGGACCGCCCGGACCTGCCCGCGCATCTGCGCGCGGGCCTGGACTTACTACGGTCTCTTCCCGAACATCGTCTTCTCGATGACGCCGGAAGGCGTGCAGTTCTATCACGATATCCCGATCTCGCCCGGCCTGACGCGGCTGACCGGCCGCACCTACCGGCAGCCCGACGAAAGCCGCCAGCAGCGCGCGGCGCGCTATCTGGCGCTCAGGATCGACCGCGATACTTCGGCAGAGGATCAGCAGCTGTCGATCTGGTCGAACGAGTCGATGAAATCCTCGGCTTTCGATGGGTTCCATCTGTCGGATCTGGAATGGGGCCTGCGCCGCCATCATGATGGGCTGCGTGCCCTGATGCCGGTCATGATGCGGCCAGATGCCCCGGCAGAGCAGGAAATCCGCGCGCTGAATGACAAATTGATTTGCCAGCCAAAATCGCCCGGATAACCTTTCCCCATAAAACCCCGGCACCACCACATGACCGCACCAACAGGGAGACCGCCATGAAACTGTCGCGCCGCACGGCCCTTGCCGCTCTGGGCGGATCGCTCGCCCTGCCTTATGTCCGTCCGTCCTGGGCGCAGGCAGGAACGGTGAATGTCTATAACTGGGCCGATTATATCGGGGAAACAACGCTCGCGGATTTCGAGGCCGAAACCGGCATCGGCGTGGTCTATGATCTGTATGCCAGTTCCGAAGAAATGCAGGCCAAGATGCTGGCGGGCAGCACCGGCTATGACGTGGTGCTGATGGCCGGGCTGAGCCTGCCGCGGTTCGTGACAGGCGGGGATCTACCAGAAGCTGGACCGCGCCAAGCTGCCGAACTGGGGCAACCTTGATCCCGCGATCCTGGCGGATCGATCGAGAGGCTTTGATCCGGGCAACCACTATGGCGTGCCCTACATGTGGGGGATCGGTCGGTATCACCTATAATCTGGACATGGTGAAGGAACGCCTGCCCGACGCCAATCTGCAAAGCCTCGACACGCTGTTCAAACCTGAAAATGCGGCAAAGCTGGCGGATTGCGGGATTTCCATCCTCGATAGCCCCACCGATATCGGCTTCATGGTCATGGCCTGGCTGGGGATCGACGCCGAACACGCGCCGGCCTCGCCGGATTATCGCCGAGGATGGCAGAGGCTTTCGCCCCGATCCGCGAGTATATCACCACTTTCGACAATTCAAATTACCTGACGGCCATCCCGAATGGCGAGCTTTGCGCCATCAATAACTGGTCGGGGGATTATGGCGTCGCCAAATCGCGCGCAGCCGAAGCAGGGATAGAGATGAATCTGGCCTATTTCGTGCCGGAAACCGGATCGCCCGCCTGGTTTGACATGCTTTGTATGCCGGTTGACGCGCCGAACCGGGAAAACGGGCTGACCTTCATCAACTATCTGCTGCGCCCCGAGGTGATCGCGGCCTGCACCAATTTCACCGGCTATGCCAATGCCAACAAGGCGGCCACGCCGCTGCTCGATCCAGCCATCGCCGCCGATCCGGCGATCTATCCCGATGCCGAAACCCTGAAACGGCTGTTCACCCCGGCGCCGCAGACCGAAGAGCAGGATCGCGAAATCACCCGCATCTGGGCCGAGATCAAGGCGGGTTGACGTGACAGGCGAACGACAGGCCGGCGAAGGAAACGCGCCCTTCATCCGCATCGACAATGTGTCGAAAATCTTCGGCAGCTTTCAGGCCGTGCGCAATGTCTCGCTGACCATCGAAAGGGGCGAGGTCTTCGCCCTGCTGGGCGGGTCGGGCTGCGGCAAGACCACGCTGCTGCGGATGCTGGCGGGGTTCGAGGAACCGACAGCAGGCCGTATCACCATCGACGGGCAGGATATGACGGGCGTTCCGCCATGGGAGCGCCCGGTGCATATGATGTTCCAAAGCTATGCGCTGTTTCCGCATATGAGCGTGGAAAAGAACGTGGGTTACGGCCTGAAGCACGAGAAGATGACCGCGGCGGAACGGGCCGACCGCGTGCGCGCCATGCTAGATCTGGTGCAGCTGACGCCGTTCGCCACCCGCAAGCCGCATCAGATTTCGGGCGGCCAGCGGCAGCGGGTGGCGCTGGCCCGGGCGCTGGCCCGGCAGCCCAAGGTGCTGCTGCTGGACGAACCGCTTGCCGCGCTGGACAAGAAGCTGCGCGAACAGACCCAGTTCGAACTGATGAGCATTCAGGAACGCACCGGCGTTACCTTCATCGTCGTCACCCATGACCAGGACGAGGCGATGACGCTGGCCGACCGCATCGCGGTGATGGACAGGGGCGAGGTGAAGCAGGTCGGCCCGCCGGCCGAGGTCTACGAACTTCCCGCAACTCGCGGTTCGTGGCGGAGTTTCATCGGTTCGGTCTCCCTGTTCGAGGCCACGGTGGCCGGGGCCGAGCGAGCAGCCTGGCGGCTGCGGGTGCCGGCCCTTGGCCGGCCGCGTGCTGGCCGCGCGAGCGCCGCGGGCTGCGCGCCGAGGGCGACAAGGTGACGCTGGCGATCCGGCCGGAAAAGCTCGCCATCCATCGCGAACCGCCACCGGGGGCCGCAATGTGCGTGGCCGGCGACGGTCGAGGATCTGGCCTATTTCGGCAAGGACAGCCTGTATCGCGTGGTTCTGCCCGGCGGGCAGATCGTGGGGGTTCATGCCGTGAACACCCAGCGCGGCGGCGGCGAGCGCGGCCCGACTGGTATGACAAGGTCTGGATCAGCTTTGATCCCGCCGCCGCCATCGTGCTGGCGGATTAGAGCGCGATGCGGCCAGCGCGCTTGCGCGCTGGTTCCACCGCCGCGGCTGGGCCGATCTGATCATCGGCGTGCCCTATCTGTGGCTTGCGGTGTTCTTTCTGCTGCCCTTTCTGATCGTGCTGGCGATGAGCTTTGCCACCCGCACCCCCACCGCGCCGCCCTTCGGCTATGGCGGGGAAAACCCGTGGCTCAACACCGCAGGCTATGCCCGGCTGTTCACCGATGACCTGTATATCCGCGCCTTCCTCACCTCGCTGTCCAATGCGGCCCTTGCCACGGTGCTGTGCCTGCTGATCGGCTATCCGATGGCGCTGGGGCTGACGCGGGTGTCGAAGGGCTGGCGCAACATATTGATGATGCTGGTGATCCTGCCGTTCTGGACCTCGTTCCTGCTGCGGGTCTACGCTTGGATGGGGCTGATGGGCAAAAGCAGCTGGTTCAACCGCCTGCTGACCGATCTGTGGAACGTGCTGAGTGCCGAACGACTGGGCGGTCACGGTCATCCCGATGATGCACAGCAATTTCGCCGTGGTTCTGGTGATGGTCTATACCTACCTGCCCTTCATGATCCTGCCGCTTTACGCCAATCTGGAGCGGCTTGACCCCACGCTGGACGAGGCGGCGATGGATCTGGGCACCCGGCCTTTCGGCGTGTTTCTGGATGTGACCCTGCCGCAATCGGTTCCGGGCATCATCGCGGGGGGCCTGCTGGTCTTCATCCCAGCGGCGGGCGAACTGGTGATCCCGGCGCTGGTGGGCGATGCGGCAAGCCCGATGATCGGGCGGGTGATCTCGGACGAGTTCACCTCGGCCCGCGACTGGCCGATGGCCTCGTCGGTGGCGGTGGCGCTGCTGGTGCTGATGGTGGGGCCGATGATGCTCTATTCCCACTATCAGGCCAAGGCCGAACGGCGGAGGCAGCAATGACCCGGCGCCCGATCTTCCTGATAACCGTGCTCTGCTTCGGCTTTGCCTTCCTTTACATCCCGATCCTGTCGATGATGGTCTATTCCTTCAACGGCTCACGGCTGGCGACGGTCTGGGGCGGGTTTTCGACGAAGTGGTATGTCTCGCTTCTGTCGAACAAGCAGGTGATCGCGGCGGCCATCCTGTCGCTGAAGATCGCGGTGATTTCGGCAACCATGGCCACCATCCTCGGCACCATGGCCGGGCTGGCGCTGGCGCGGTTCACCCGGTTCCGGGGCCGCACGCTGTTTTCCGGCATGGTCACCGCGCCGCTTGTCATGCCCGAGGTCATCACCGGCATATCCATGCTGATGCTGTTCATCCTGATGGCGCAATGGGTGGGCTGGCCGGGGGCGCGCGGCTTCACCACTGTCACGCTGGCGCATATCACCTTTTCCATGGTCTTTGTCACCACCATCGTGCAATCGCGCCTGCTGCAGGCCGACCGCGCGATCGAGGAAGCGGCGATGGATCTGGGCGCGCGGCCCTGGCAGGTGCTGGTGGATGTGACGCTGCCGGTGATTTCGCCCGCGATCCTGTCGGGCTGGCTTTTGGCCTTCACCATCTCGCTGGATGATGTGGTCATCACCGTCTTTCACCACCGGCCCGGGCAATACCACGCTGCCGCTGCTGATCTGGTCCAAGGTCAAGCTGGGGGTGACGCCGGATATCAACGCGCTGGCGACGCTGACGGTGCTGGTGGTGGGCATCGGCGTGGCGATTGCCGGGGTGGTGATGAACCGCGCCGAAAAGCGGAGGAACCTGGATGCAAGGCTCGCCTATCGTGGCGCCAATGAGTGACCCGGCTGCTGGGATTCACGACCGCTCGGCGTGCCGGGATCGGGCCGGGTGCGCTATGGCGCGGCGATGGCACTGTATCCGCGCGGGCGCTGATCGCGCCGGCAGCTGGAGCGTGCTACCGCATCTGCGCCTCGCTCGACGCGCAGGACCCGGCGGCGGTCCTTGCCGAACGGGGGTTGCCGCTACCACAGCTGGCCGACGGCCCTGATGCGGGCCACGCCGCTGCAGCGCCTGCTGGACCGAGGCGTGACGCCTATCTGGCCACGCCTGCCCGGCCCGGGTGTGGCCGAGGTGCGCGCCGGGCTGGCCACGCCTCGGCGCCGCGCCCGGCGCTGCCACCCCGGCGCGCCGGCCCCGATCATCGCGGTGGGCTGACGCGGCATCTGCCCGCGGCACTGGCGGCCGTTGCCGCCAGACCCATCCGGCGCTGGCCGCGGCCATCGCCGCCGCCTCGCCGCATCTGCGACTGGGTCGCCTATGACGGCTATCCGCGCGAGCCGATCGGCGCCGGCTTTCGCCGATGGCCATGCCTTCGCCTCGCTGCTGGGAGAGGCCGCGCCGATCCCGGCGCAGGATTTCGATCTGGGCCTGTTCCTGATCGCGCCGCATGTCCTCTATCGCGATCATGCCCATGCCGCGCCGGAACTTTACGCCCCGCTCACCGGCCCGCATGGCTGGCGTTTCGGCCCCGGGCGGCCGCTGGTGCTGAAACCCGCGCATCAGCCGGTGTGGAACCCGCCGCAGCGCCCGCATCTGACCAAGGTGGGCGCCCTGCCCTTTCTGTGCCTGTTTGCCTGGACGCGCGAGGTGAACAGCCCCGCCCGCGTGATCCCCGCCGATGACTGGCCCGCGCTGGAGGCGCTGACGTCTTGGCTGACCCTTGCTGCTGCACAATGCCCGCATCCAGACAATGAACCCGGGCCAGCCCGAGGCGCAGGCGCTGCTGATCCGCGATGGCCGGATTGCGGCAGTCGGAGAGGTGGCGGCGCTGCGCGCCCTTGCCCCCGGCGCCGACCGGATCGACGCCGGCGGGCGGGTGGTGCCTGCCGGGGTTTCAGGATGCGCATATCCACCTGCTGTCCGGCGGCACCGATCTGGCCACCGCCGCGCAGCTGTTCGATCTGACAGAACCGGCGGCGCTGGTGCAGGCGCTGGCCGATCATGCGGCGCGGCATCCGGGCCTGCCGCTGGTCATCGGCACCGGCTGGCAGCCCGGCCATTTTGGCGATCACAACCTGACGGCGGCGCTGCTGGATACCGCCTGCGCCAGCCGCCCGGTGATCGCCTATGACAGTTCGTTCCACAATGCCTGCCTGAACACCACTGCGCTGGAACTGGCAGGGATCGGCCCCGATACGCCCGATCCGCCGAACGGCCACATCGTGAAGGTGGATGGCCGGCCGACGGGGATGCTGCATGAAGAGGCGATCCCCTGGGCGCTGGCCCGCCTGCCCGACCTGACGGAGGATGACCGCATGGCGGGCCTGCGCGCCGGGCAGGGCCATGCCCTTGCCCATGGCATCACCGGCATCCTGGATCCGCGCATCACGGAACTGGAGGCGCGGATCTATGGCCGCGCACAGGCCGAAGGCGCGCTGACGCTCTGGGTGGCCGGGGCCGCGCTGGTGACAGAGGCCGATACGCCGGAAACCGCGCTGTGGCCCGGCTGTCCGCCCTGCGCGCGGCGCATCCGGGGCCGGATTTCCACGTGCATTCGGCCAAGTTCTTCATGGACGGGGTGTTTGAAAACCGCACCGCCGCCTGCTGGCCCCCTATGCCGACGCGCCCGGCGGCAATGCGCCCTGCATGTTCGGCGCCGAGCAGACCCGGGCGCTGTTCACCGCGCTGGATGCCGCGCGCTTTGCCATCCATGTCCATGTGATCGGCGATGCCGCTTGCGCCAGGGCACTGGACGGGCTGGCCGCTGCCCGCGCGGCCAACGGCACCTGGCCCGCCGCGCATCAGCTGGCGCATCTGCAGCTGGTGGATCCCGCCGACTTGCGCCGCCTTGTCGCCACCGGCGCCATGGCGAATATCCAGCCGCTCTGGGCGCGGTTCGAGCCGCTCTATCCCCGATCCCGCGCTCGACATGATCGGCCCGGCGCGCGAAAGCCAGACCTATGCCTTCCGCAGGATGCTGGATGCGGGCGCAGGCTTGTGCCTGTCGTCGGACTGGCCGGTTTCCACCCTGAACCCGTTCGAGATCATCGAAACCGCCGTCACCCGGCAGGCGCGGCAGTGCGAGGGGCCGAAGCCCCCCTTCCTGCCCGATCAGGCGCTGACGGTGGCGGAATGTGTGGCGGGTTATACCGTTCATGCCGCCCGGGCCTGCTGGCGCGAAGGGTTCACCGGGCAGCTGGCGCCCGGCTTTTCTGCCGATCTGATCCTGCTGGATCAGGATATCTTCACCTGCCCGCCCCAACGCATCAGCGATACGCGGGTTGACCTGACACTGTTCCGGGGTCGCATCGTGCATCATTCGGGCGCGCTGGCCCTGCCCTGAACCCGCGCTGAACCCG
The DNA here is from genome assembly GCA_034519525.1 of Gemmobacter sp. Taxonomy (GTDB): domain Bacteria; phylum Pseudomonadota; class Alphaproteobacteria; order Rhodobacterales; family Rhodobacteraceae; genus Gemmobacter. Next base: position 104,933 of record JAXHOJ010000042.1, read on the forward strand.
GAGGTTCCATGCTGCTTTACGCCACGCTCGGCACCCGCGATCTGCCCCGCGCCATCGCCTTTTATGATGCGGTCATGGCCACACTGGGCCAGCCGCGCCTGCCCGGCTGGGCCGAGGGCTGGGCGGGCTGGGGGCAGGATTACGATCATGGCCTTGGCCTCTGGCTCTGCCCGCCCTTCGATGGCAGGGCGGCCACGGCGGGCAATGGCACGATGCTGGCCTTTGCCGCCACAAGTGCGGCGCAGGTGCGCGCCTTTCACGCGGCGGGGCTGGCCCATGGCGGGCAGGACGAAGGCGCCCCGGGCATCCGCCCGCAGTATGAACCCACATTCTATGCCGCCTATCTGCGCGATCCCGACGGGCACAAGCTCGCCTGCGTGCATCACCGCTGCACCCCGGAGGAAAGGCCATGACCGACGAGCCGCATTATCCGCCCCGGCTGATCGCCATGCTGGAGGCGATCTGGGGCGCGGGCTTCCTGTCGCCCGGCGGGCGTGACGAGGTGGGGCGCATCCTGCACGGCCACGATCTGGCGGGGAAATCGGTGCTGGATATCGGCTGCGGCGCGGGCGGCATTGACCTCGCGCTGGTGCAGGCGCATGGCGCGGGCTTCGTCACCGGCATCGACGTGGAAGACCCGGTGCTGACCCGTGCCCGCGCGCTGGTGGATGCTGCCGGGCTGGGCCATCGTATCGGGCTGGTGAAGGTGGCGCCCGGCCCGCTGCCCTTTCCGCCTGCCACCTTCGACGTGGTGTTTTCCAAGGATTCCATCATCCACATCCCCGACAAGACCGCCCTGATGGCCGAGGTGTTCCGGGTGCTGAAACCCGGCGGCTGGTTTCTGGCCTCTGACTGGCTGATCGGCAGCGAAACCGTATCGCCGCAGATGGCCGATTACATCGCGGCCGAGGGCCTTGATTTCGGCATGGCGACACCCGCCCGCTATCGCGCCGCGATGCAGGCGGCGGGGTTTGCCGAAATCGCCACCACCTCGCGCAACCTGTGGTATCGCGATCAGGCCCGGGCCGAGCTGGCGCGGCTGCAGGGCGAAACCGGCCAAGCGGCGGCCAAGATCGTGGGGGCAGATTTCGTGGCGCAGAACATCGCCATCTGGCAGCGGATGATCCCGGTTCTGGATACCGGCGAACATTGCCCCACACACCTGGCCGCGCAAAAGCCCGTCTGACGCAGATCAACGACAGCGGCCCCCTGCCCCGCTATTCCGCCGCGAGGGGGAGGAGGAGGCCATGTTCGAATTTCTACTGGATCATCTGCCGGAACCGCATCTTGCCGCGCTGCTGGGCCTGTTGACCGGCGCGGTCTTCGGGTTTTCGGCGCAGCGGTCGGCCTTCTGCCTGCGCGCCGCCACGGTGGAATTCGCGCGGGGCAGGCTGGGCCCCAAGGTCGCCGTCTGGCTGCTGACCTTTTCCACCGCGCTGATCTGGGTGCAGGGCGCGCAGCTGCTGGGCCTGTTCCGTGCCGAAGACGCGCGGATGATGGCGGTGGCGGGCTCATGGTCGGGGGCGGTGATCGGCGGGCTGATGTTTGGCGTGGGCATGGTGCTGGCGCGCGGCTGTTCAGGGCGGCTCTTGGTGCTGGCGGCGACAGGCAATCTGCGGTCGGTGGTTTCGGGGTTGATCTTTGCGGTGGTGGCGCAGATGGCGCTGCATGGCTGGCTGGCGCCCGCGCGGCAATGGCTGGCCGGGCTGTGGGTGACGCCGGGGGGGCGGAATGTCGATCTGCTGGCGGCACTTTCACTGCCGCAGGGAACCGGGCTGGCGATTGGCCTCGGCTGCGCCGCCCTGGCACTGGGGCTGGCGCGGCAGAACCGCATCGGCGCGGCGCGGCTGGTCTTTGCCTCGGGCGTGGGCTTTGCCGTGGCGCTTGGCTGGGTGCTGACCTTCACCCTGTCGCAGCGGCGCCTTCGATCCGGTCAGTGTGACTTCGGCCACGTTTTCCGGCCCTTCGGCGAATATGCTGATGTTTGTCCTGACGGAAAACCCGGTGCTGGATTTCGACATCGGGCTGGTGCCGGGGGTGTTTCTGGGGGCGCTGATCTCGGCTGCGCTGAAGGGCGAGCTGGCGTTTCAGGGCTTTGATGGTGAAAGCCAGATGCGGCGGTCGATGGCCGGGGCGGTGCTGATGGGCTTTGGCGCCATGCTGGCCGGGGGCTGCGCCATCGGCGCGGGCGTCACCGGCGGGTCGATCTTTGTCGCGACCGCCTGGCTGGCGCTGCTTTGCATGTGGATCGGCGCCGCGATCACCGATGCGCTGGTGGATCAGGCCGTTTGGCTGGGAAGGGAAATTTCCTCGCATGTATAAAAATGTCTAATTCACCCTGGCTAAAGGGGGGAAGGGAAAGAATGGAATATATTAACTATGGGGGGGTGGGGATGTCGCGGTGGGTGTGGAATTAAAGGTGTATATCATCCGGTGTGGGGGGTTGGGTGGCAGATCGCCGGTGGTCCGGGGGGGTGCCCGCGAGGGTGGGGCCTCGATATCGTCATCTGAGAGGTGGGGGGTGGTGTGGTGGGGGTGGGTGGATTGGGTGGTGCGCAAGGCATCGGCCCTAAGGCAGCGCGCCCTGCCTGACCCTCTATTCGAACTCCATTTCCGAAAACACCACGCCCGCATTTTTCGTGGCCAGTTCCTCGAACGTGTCCAGCCGCTGCCAGCGCGCCTGATCGACATAATAGGCCCCGGCCAGATCACCCCCCGCTGCGATATGCGCGCCGATCTTTTCGCGCAGGTCCAGCAGGTAATCGCGGGTATAGCGGGTGACCTGCGCCAGATTGGTGGGGTGGCCATGGCCGGGAATGATATAGGTTGGCGCCAGTGGCATCAGCGCCTTGTCCCAGGTCTCGATCCAGCAGGCGGTGCAGGTGCCCTCAAAGATCGGCGGCATGCGTTCGTGAAAGGCAATGTCGCCCGCAATCATCAGGCCCCAATCCGGCAACCAGACCTGCGTATCGCCGGGGCTATGCGCCGGGCCAAGATGCAACACCTCGACCCTCACGCCGCCCATCTCAATCACCCGGCGGTCGGTGAAGGTTTCGGTCGGCGGCGCGATCACCGTGCCTTCGGCATTTTCCTTGGCATAGGCCTGCAGCGCCATCAAAGCCTGCGGCGCGCTGTCTGCAAATTCCGCCGCGGCATCGACATGCGCCAGGATTGGCACGCCCTGCGCCGCCCAATAGCTGTTGCCCAGCATGGCATGGCCCTGCCCGTTTTCCACGATCACCAGTTTCACCGGCTGATCGGTGACGGTGCGGATTTCTCCATGCAGCGCCTCGGCCAGTTTCCAGCTGGCGCCGGAATTGACCACGATCACGCCATCGCCCGTTACGATAAAGGACAGGTTGTTGTTATGGCCCGCGTTTTCATAGGTCGGCGGGGCGGTGGCCCCGATGGCGGAAAACACGCCCGGGATCACCTCATAGGGTTTGGCGTAAAGCACCGATTGCGGATACTGATCCGGGATGTCTTCGGATGCGAAGGCCGCGCCCGCCATCAGGCAGGCCAGAAGCGTCAGGCGCAGCATCACGCCTCCTCCACAAAACGATAGCCGCCATCCGCCGCCTCGGCCCGGCCGATGCCGCCGCCGGGCAGATGATAGCCGATCAGCGCGATCTGTTCCGCCGCCAGCCGCTGCAACAGCGCACTGCGGGTGGCCGCCGCCAAAGCCCCGTCCTGATCCGAACCCGAGGCCCAATCCGGCCGTTCAAAGGCAACATGATGATTGCCGATGCAATCGCCCAGCACCATGGCGGTATTCGATCCGTTCCCCACCTCATAGGCCATGTGGCCCGGCGTATGGCCCGGGGTCAGCCGGGCGGCGATGCCGGGCAGCTGGCTCTTGCGCCATCGGTCAACACTTGCGGATCGATCTGCAGCCACGCGCCAGCCGCCGCGCGGCGCCAATGGCAAAGGTGGTGCGGGCATCGCCAATCGTGTTCGGCGTTTCGGGGTTCATCCAGTAATCAAATTCGGCCTGCCCGATCATATAGCTCGGCATTGGCGAAAACCGGCTCGTCGAATTCATCCAGCAGGCCCCACAGGTGATCGGGGTGGCCATGGGTGAACAGCACATGCGTCACATCCTCGGGCGCCAGATCCAGCGCGGACAGCGCCTCGGCCAGCTTGCCGGCCGTGGGCTGGAAATCCGGGCCAGCCCCCACGTCGAACAGCACGGTATGGGTGCCATCGCGCAGCAGCGTGACGTTGCAGGGCGGTGTCAGCTGATCGGTGGGCAGGCCGTATTTGCGGATGATCGCCTGCATCTCCGCCTGCGGCATCCCACCCAGGATGAAATCTCCGGGCAGCACCAGATGGCCATCCGACAGCGTGTCGATCCGCATCGCGCCCAGCTCAAGGCGTGCTTGCCGCCCAGAGCACGGCGCGGCGCCAGTGGCATGAGCCAGCGCGGCGGCAGCCAGTAGTCAAGGAAATGGCGGCGGGTCGAGCATGGTGAGCACCTGTTGCAATGAAGGGCGGGCGCCCCGCAAGGCGCCCGCAGTCAGGGACGGATGGTTTTAGCCAAAGATGTCGGCGGTGATGCCCGCATACCAGCCAAGGCTTTCCTCATAGGTGGCCTTGCGCAGCGCGGCATCCTCGCCCGTCTGGCTGATGAAACTTTCCACCGAGGCGATCTTTTCCGGCGTGGGTTCGTAGGAGGCCCCCACCTTCACCCCGTCATCCGGCGCGATCAGCGACCAGCAGGTGTTGGAATAGCGCGCGGGAAAGACCTTGGACTGCGGTCAATTCGCCGCGGATCGCCATCGCCGCCACCTTGGCCTGGCTATTGGCCGAAAAGCCGGATTTCGGCATGTCGCCCTGCGCCGAGCTGTCACCCAGAACCCAGGTGTTTTCATCCATCTTCGATTTCATCGTATCTGGATGCACCGGCGCCCAGCCACTGTCATCCGTCACCCCTGCAAGTGCGGCGATCTTGCCCGCCACCTGCCCGGGGATGACGTTGCAGACATCCACCTTCTGCGCCTCGCCATCGACCACCACCTCCATGGTATCGGCGCGCACTTCCACCGCAGCGCCGCCGAAATCGGGGCCGACCCATTCGACCATCCCGTCGTAGTGCCGCGCCCAGCCTTCCTCGAACAGAGCCTGTTTCGAATAGTTCTCCTTGGGGTCCAGCACCAGGATCTTGGCGGTCGGGTTCTTCTGCTTCAGCACATGGGCCACCATGCTGATCCGCTCATAGGGCCCGGGCGGGCAGCGATAGGGGTTGGGCGGGGCGACCATGGCAAAGGTGCCGCCCTGCGGCATTTCCTCGACCATCTTCTTCAACAGCTGGGTCTGCGGCCCGGCCTTGTAGGCATGGGGCATCACCTCCGCCACATCCAGGCTCCAGCCCGGCACCGAGCCATCCTTGAAATCAATGCCGGGCGACAGGATCAGCCGGTCATAGGGCAGCACCTGCCCGCCCGCCAGCGTCACGGTTTTCGCCGCGCGGTCTACCGCCGTCGCCATGTCATTGATGACGGTCACACCCCCGGCGGCAACCTTGTCATAGCCGTGTTGCCAGGCTTTCAAAATCGCAGAAGCCGCCCAGATAGAGGTTCGAAAAGAAGCAGGTGGTGTAAACCGGGTTCGCCTCGATCAGCGTGATATCCAGCGCGCCTGCGCTGTCCTTGGCCAGATAGCGTGCCGCCGTCGCCCCGCCTGCCCCACCGCCGATCACCACAACCTTCGGTTTCGCCTGTCCCAGCACCATGGGCGCGTAAAGCAGGCCGGTCGCAGCCCCGGTTGCAGCAAGGCCCGTTCTCAGAATGGTCCGTCTGGTCAATATCATGCGCGTTTCCTCCCAGATGCGCGGTGATGCCGGGCGCGGTTGGCTCCGCGTCTCTGGCTTATTCAAGCGTGGAGAAATAGGCGGCCAGCGCCGCGATTTCCTCATCCGACAGGCGGCCCGCCATCATCTGCATCACCGGATGCGGGCGCAGCTTCTGTTTGTAGGCGTGCATCGCCACCACGAAATCCTCGGCAGGCCATGCGGCGATAGAGGGGATGCCCTGATCCGATCCGTCGCGCTGATGACAGGTGATACATTCCGACGACAGATATTCGCCATAGGCCGGATCGCCCTTGATCCCCAGGATCGCCGGATCAAGGTCATGATCGGTCTTGCGGGCGGTGGGTTCGGCTTCGGGAATGTCGCGCGGCCGGTCAGACCATTCGCGCAGATATGCCAGCAGCGCGGCGCGCGCCTGCGGATCGGCCAGGCCGCGATAGTTCATCCTTGTGCCTGAAACCAGCGCCTTCGGATTGGCGACATAGGCATCCAGCGTTTCCAGCGTCCAGGTCAGGCCATCGCTGCCCATGCGCGCCATGCCCTTGGAATAGCTGAAATCCGCAAGCGCCCCGGCGCGGCGGCCGAAGATGCCGTTCAGCCGCGGGCCGACGCGGTTCGCAGCCTCCGTCGCCAATCTGGTGGCAGGCCGAACATTGCCGCTTGAACACCGTCTCGCCCCGCGCGGCATCCCCGATATCTTCCGCCACAACCGGGATGCCCCCGGTGACGGCGAAGACCAGCGCAGCAAGAAAGACAGCGCGCCGGGCCATCATCTACATCCCGAAGGTCGACAGATAGGCGATCACCGCCGCGCGATCCTCGGGCTTCTTCAGGCCCGCGAAAGACATCTTGGTGCCCTTCATGAAGCCTTTCGGATTTTCAAGGAACGCCTGCAAAGCGGCTTCATCCCAGATCAGCCCGCCCGCCGCCATATCGGCCAGCGGCTTGGAATATTTGAACCCCTCCACCGCACCCGCCGCATGGCCGACAATGCCGTTCAGCACCGGCCCGGTGCCGTTCTTTGCACCCTCGCCCAGCTTGTGACAGGCGGCGCATTTCTTGAACACCTTCTCGCCTGCGGCAACCAGCGCCGGGTCGGCGGCGGCGGGTTCTGCGGGGGCTTCGGCAGCAGCGGGTTCGGTGGGGGCGGGTTCGACTGGTTCAACTTCGGCGGGGGCTTCGGCCGCCACTTCGGCCACAACCGGCGGCGCGGTTTCGACCGCCACGCGCAGATCGGGCAGGCTGCCCGCCGGGCGGCCATCCGGGTCTTCCGGTGTCACATTCAGATCCACCGCACGTTTGGTGATTTCAGGCGTGCCCGGCACGCAATCCGCCATGCAGGGTTCGCCCTTGAACATCACATATTCAGTTTCCGGCCGGTCATCAGGATAAAATCCATCGGCATTGGGCATCGTGATTTCGGTGAAATTGTCTTTCGACAGCACAAAATCATCTTCCACCAACCCATTGGAATACAGAAGAAAAGCCGTGATCGCATAGGTTTCGTCCGCCGTCACCGTCTGTGCCGCGCCAAAGGGCATGGAGCGGTGGACGTAATCGAACACGGTGGAAAGATAGGGCCAGTAGCTGCCCACAGTCTTGACCGGGCGCGGATCGGTCAGCGACCCTTCGCCCCCCGCCAGCACCGGCCAGCTGTCCAGCCCTTCGGCAAATTCGCCGTGGCAGCTGGCGCATTTTTCGGCGAAGACCTCTTCGCCCGTCGCCACATCGCCCGACCCTTCGGGCAGGCCGGTGCCATCGGGCAGCACCGCCACATCCCAGGCCGCGATCTCTTCGGGCAGGGCGTCGCGGCCCAGACCCAGCTTTTCGGCCATCACCGGTGCCGCGAAGGCCGAAACCGCGAAGGCCGAACCAAGAAGAAGGTTACGCGATCTCGACATTCTCGACCTCCCCATCCGCCTTGACCCACCAGGTCTGGATGCCGTTGTTATGATAGACATTGTTCAACCCGCGAATGTCGCGCAGGGCGGCCTTTGTCGGCTGCACATAGCCGGTGTCGTCGATCGCGCGGGATTGCAGGAACATCTCCTGCCCGTCCCAGTTGATATCCAGATGGAAGCGGGTCAGCGCCTTGGCTTTCGCATCGCCGGAAATCCGCGCCTCCTGCCAGTTGCGGCCCCCATCCAGCGAGACATCAACCCGGGTGATCCGCCCATTGCCCGACCAGGCCAGCCCGGTGATGACCAGCGGCCCCTGGCCATGGCGGATCGGCACCTGCGGGCTGGGCGAGGTGATGACGGATTTGGCATCCATCACCCAGGTCCATTTGCGCGCCCGGCCATCGGGCATCATGTCGGTGTATTTCGAGGTTTCCTCGCGGCTTTCCACCGCCTGATCGTAGATGCCGATCCGGCGCAGCCATTTGATCCACATATTGCCCTCCCAGCCCGGCACCACCAGCCGCACGGGATAACCATGTTCCTTGCGCAAAGCCTCGCCATTGGCGAAGAAGGCCACCAGCACATCATCCATCGCCTTTTCCAGCGGGATCGACCGCCCGTTGGAACTGGCATCGGCGCCTTCGGCGTAAACCCATTTGCCCTCGGGCTTCACCCCCGCCTCTTCCAGCAGATAGCGCAGCGGGATGCCGGTATATTCCATGTTATGGATCATGCCCTGGGTATACTGGCAGCCCTCCAGCTGGGCCCCGCCCCATTCCATGCCGCCATTGGCCGCGCATTCGCAGAAGGCCACCGTCAGCATGCGCGCGGGAAGCGCAGCAGGTCTTCAAAGCTGAAGACCAGCGGCTTTTCCACCAGCCCGTTGATCATCAGCCGGTAATCCTGTTTCGACAGCTCGATGGCGCCGGAATGGTGCCGCTCGAACGCGCAGCCCTGCGGGGTGATCGTGCCTTCCAGCGCATGGATCGGCGTGAAGTTGATCGAGCTGACCGGGCTTTCCGTCAGCCATTCGACATTGCGCCGGGTCACATGGCTTTCAAAGCGGATCGGCATGCCATAGGGCGCGGCATCCACCGGATCGCCAAAGGCCGAGGCCCAATCCTGCACTTCGGTAATCAGCGGGTCAGGCCCCGCCGCCTTTGCGGTGGTGGCCCCGGCCACCAGCCCCGCACCGGCCAGCGCCGAATTGCGGAGGAAGCCGCGGCGCGAGGGGCCGGTTACGGGTTCGTCGGTCATCCGGTCATCAGACATGGCGAACGCTCCTTCCTTGGTTTCAGATGCCGGTCACGGTGACCGAGGTATTGGGTTCAAGCCGCACGGTGCCGATCTTGCGGATATGTGCCTCCAGCACGTCCCAGATCTGCGGGCCTTCGGTGCCTTCGTTCACGCTGGCCCAGCCCGCCACGGTGTAGGATTTCGCGGCATCCACCGCTTCGCCGGTATCGGCCAGCGCCAGCGCGGAAATCCGTTCGCCAATCGGTTTCGACACGTCGATGGCATAGGCCAGCCCGCCCACGCGCACCATGTCGCCGCCCTGCTGGTAATAGGGATCGGTGTTGAACAGGTTGTCGGCCACGTCTTCCAGAATGGTCTTCAGCGTCTCGCCCGTCATTTCGGTGCGGTAGCAGGCGCCATAGGTCATCGAGGTGACGTTGTGGATGTCTTCGCGGGTGATCGCATCGCCGGGCAGCAGCGAGGTGCCCCAGCGCACGCCGGGCGACATGGCGATCTGCGCATCGCGTTCGCTGCGGATGGCGTTGCAGATCAGGTCATCCCAGGTGCCGTTGAAATTGCCGCGGCGATACAGCAGGCTTTCGGTGGTGCCGATCTGTTCTTCCAGCTGCGCCTTGTAAGGCGCGCGCTCGCTGTCGATCAGCGCGGCCATTTCGGCATCCGGCGCGATCACATCGGAAAAGACCGGGATCAGCTTGTGGCGGAAGCCCATCATCCGGCCATCGCGCACATCCAGATCGACGCGGGACACGAACTTGCCGTTCGATCCGCTGGCAATCAGGATCGTCTCACCCACCAGCACGGGTTCGGGCACGGCATCATGGGTATGGCCGGTCAGGATCACGTCGATGCCCTTTCACCCGGCTGACCATCTTGCTTGTCGACGTCAAAACCGTTGTGCGACAGGCAGACCACCAGATCCACGCCTTCGGCGCGCACCTCATCCACCATTTCCTGCATCCGCTCCTCACGGATGCCGAAGCTGTAATCGGGGAACATCCAGCCGGGGTTGGCGATGGGCATATAGGGGAAGGCCTGCCCGATCACCGCGATCCGCAACCCGCCGCTTTTCGAAGATCTTGTAAGGCTCGAACGCCGGTTCATCCCATTCCACGTCAAAGATATTGGCGCCGAGGAAAGGGAAAGGCAGCGTTTCCACGATCTCTTTCACCCGGTCCTGGCCATAGGTCCATTCCCAATGGCTGGTCATCGCCTCCACCCCCAGCTGGTTCATGACATTCACCATGTCCTGCCCCTTGGTTAGGAACGAGGTCATGGAGCCATGCCAGGTATCGCCGCCGTCCAGCAGGATCGCATCAGGGCGCGCCGCGCGGATCGCCTTGACCACGGTGGCCACCCGATCCATCCCGCCCATCCGGCCATAGGCGCGACCCAGGGATTCAAAATCCGGGTAAGACAGCGCATAGGCTTCGGGCGATTTCGGCGCGATGCCGAACATCTTCTGGAAATCGGCGCCGGTCACATGGGGCGCATGGCCCTTGGCATCGCCCACGCCCAGATTGATCTCCGGCTCGCGGAACCAGACGGGTTTCAGCTGGGCATGAAGATCGGTGATATGGATCAGGGTGACATTGCCAAAATCATCGAACTGCAGCAACTGATCCTGTGTCAGCGTCTGCTGGGCTGCCAGCTTTGCCCAATTGCCGAAACCGGATGCCCCGATGATGGCCGATGTGGCCATGGCGGCCTGCATGAACTCGCGGCGGGTAATCATCCCGGTCTCCTCGTCTGCGTCTGGTCTTGGGGCATGGCCGGACCTGCCGCGCGACAACGCGCGCCGGTCCGGCTGCCAATGTGATGGGGGAAGATGCGGCCGCCAGTCACCCGGCGGCCGATGGGCTCAGTGCCGGACAGATACGCCCTCGACGCTCAGCCCGTTGCCGCGCGAGGCAACGTAAAGCTCCAGCGCCTTGAACTCGTCCGATCCGGCCTTGAAGGTTTCGGCCCGGGTATCGCGCACACAGCCGACAAACCGCTGCTGTGCCGAAAGGATGCCCGCATCCTTCAGGCGATAGGCCGGAAAACCGTTGATCTGGCCCTGGCTCAGATGGTCGGCGCGGATCATCCTGCCCTGATTATCCTCGTGGCAATTGGCGCAAGACATTTCCAGCTGCCCGAAGCGGGTGTAATAGATTTCCTTGCCTTTTTCCCAGAAGGCTGCCGCCGGGCCGTCAATGGCGACATTGACCGCCATCCCGCGCGACTGCACGGAAATCAGCGCCAGCATGTCCTTCATCTTGTCCCCGGTCCAGCCCCAGGCCTCCAGCCCCATGCGTTCGGTGACGCAGCCGTTGATGTAATCTTCCATCAGCATCAGCTTGCCCGAGGTCGCATCCACCCGTGGCAGCGTGGCCCGCAGGCCCGCCATGGTTTCCGGCCCCTGATGGCAGCCCGCGCAGCTTTCACCCTTGGCACCCTGGGCCTTGTTCCAGCTGTCCATCCCGCGATCCATGAACACCATGCCCGGATTGTCGAAATCATCGCGTTCCAGATCGCGGGTTTCATCCTCGCGGTAGTGCCAGCCCGACCAGATCGTATCCATCACATCCTTCAGATGCTCTGGCGCGGGGGCGCTGGTGGTCAGGGTCAGCGGGCCATCATCGGTTTCGATGGTCAGCGTATCTTCCACCGGATCGGCAAAAGCCGCGCCCGCAAGGGCAAGGCCCAGAACCGCCGCAGCGGCCATTCCGCGTACCGCCCCGGCGGCATGGGGTGCAAATCCCGTCTTGGTATAGCGCTGCATGGCGTCTCCTCCCTTGACCAGCAACGCTCAGGCGACTTCGATCGGCTTCACGTCTTCGTAGACGGAGCCATCGTCATCATACCAGGTGAACTTGAATTCGCCCGCCGCATCCACCTTGGCGTCAAATTCGAAATAGGGGTTGGTCGACACCGCAGGGTCGATCGCCACATCCACCACATTGACCCCGTTCAGGTCACAGGTGAAGCGGTTGATGATCGACCGCGGGATCAGCTTGCCTTCCGCATCCTTGCGCTGGCCCGATTCCATCTTGTGGGAAATCAGGGCCTTGATGGTGACGGCCTCGCCCGCCTTTGCCGATTTCGGAACCTTCACGCGGGGTTTTGCATCATCTGCCATAGTCGTTCCTCCTGTTCCTGAAATCAGCCGCCGCAGCCGCCGATGGTCACCTTTACGGTGGTCTGTGCCTGCACCACCGAACCGTCCGCCATCTTGGCCAGTGCAACCACATCCTGCGTCTTGGCCAGGCGGATACGGGTTGCAGCCCGCTGGCTGGCCGCCGCCGGGCCGAAGGTAAAGGTGGCCACGGCCGGTTCGGGGTTGCCAACCGCCAGCAGCATGATCGCCACCGCGCCGGGGGCATCCACTTCGACCGGAACGGTATTGCCGTTTTCCGCGATTTCCGGCGCGGTCAGGGTAATCCCGCCGGTGCCCGGCGCCGCGCCCCCGGTAAAGCTGCTGGTCAGCTCTTCCGTTGTGGCAGCCAAAGCCCAGCCCGGCAGCGCCGCGGCAGCGATCCCGCCAAAACCGGCCCAAAGGGCATCACGTCTCGTCAGTTTCATCTTCATCTCCTTGAACTCTGGCGCCTGTCACTCTTTGAGGGTGAGCAGATAGGCCACGACATCTTCGATTTGCTGCGCGGTCAGGATCGGCGGCCAGATCGCCTTCCGGTGCCTTGCCGGTGTAGCCATTGCCCGGACGGATGAAGCCTTCGGTCTTGTAGAAGGCGGGCATGAAGCTGCCCTCGAAGGTCATCTTGGCATTGGCGACGATGCCGCGCAGCTGCGGTTCGGAATAGCGATCCGCCACCCCGTCCAGCGGCGGGGCAATATCCCCCGGAAACTGCACATCCGGCAGCGCGGCGATCTGGTGACAGGCCACGCAATTGCCAAGCGCAGCGGTGGTCATGACCTTTGCCCCATTTTCGGCATCGCCCGGAGCACCGGACAGCGAAACCGCGACCGCACCCTCGGCATAGGTCACGTCTTTCGGCGCGGTTTCACAGACGGCTGGCGTTGCAGCGGCCAAAGCCACCGCCGACGCCAGCCAGAGCTGGCGATTCATGGCGATCCTCCCTGATCTCTCCCATGGCTAAACGATAGACCGCGCCGTGGCACCGTGCTTGCAACAGAAATATATGTGATCCTTGAATATTCATATATTTGCTAATGGCATTCAAGCCGACGTGCCGTCAGTTGCCGCGCTCATCCGGCTTGCGAGGAACTTCTGGAAATGCTCGCCGTTCTGATATCCGTGATCGCGCACCCAGGTCAGCAGCGCCGCCGTGGTCCCCTTGCCGAAGGCGCCGGGCATCATCGCCACCGCCGATTCTGCCGCTGTGCGGTCTGCGGCCACCTCTTCGGGCAGAAAGATCAGCGTGGGGGTGAACATCACACCCCAGCGCACCGCCATATCCTTTTCCGGCAGCACGGTGCCGTCGAAATCCGTCACCTCGACATCGCCGAACAGGTTGATCTGCACGACGAAGTAATGATCCCGGATCAGCGCGTCGATACCGGGATCGGGGAAGACCTCTTCGTGCATTTTGGTGCAATAGATGCAGCCGCGCTGTTCCACCGTGATCAACAGGCGCTTGCCCTCGGCATTGGCTTCGGCCAGATCCTCGCGCAGATCCTTGAAGGTTTCGCGCAGCCAATCTGGCTTGTGCAGCCCGTCATCCCCCAGTTCCGACGCGCAAGGCGCGGGCGAGCGGATCAGAGAACAGGGCGGCGGTCAGGGCTGTCAGACGCAGCAGCGGGTCATTGGCAGGTCTCGCGTTTCATGTCGAGGGTGGCAGTCCAGTCGAAATTGCGGATCATCCAATCCGCAATCAGATTGACCGAATTGGTGGCAATCAGCAGGCCAAAGACGATCAGCATCACCCCCATCACCTTTTCCACATGGCCCATCAGGGCCCGGTGCCGTGCCACCCAGCCCAGGAACGGCCCGGCAAACAGCGCGGCCACCACAAAGGGCAGCGTCATGGCCAGACCATAGACCAGCAGCAGCAGTCCCCTCCACGCCAGATGTCGCCCATGCCGCTGGCCACCATCAAAATCGCCGCCAGCGCCGGGCCGACGCAGGGCGTCCAGCCAAAGCCGAAGGCCAGGCCCATGACATAGGCCCCCGCCAGCGTGGTGGGCCGGGTATCCGATTGCACCCGCGCCTCGCGGTAGAACAGGCCGATCTTCAGCACGCCCAGAAAATGCAGCCCGAACAGGATCAGGATCGCCGCCGCCACCCAGGACAGTGTTTCCTTCCACACAAGAAAGGTGCGGCCAAGCGCCGTGGCCCCCAGCCCTAGCAGGATGAAGATTGTGGTGACACCAAGCGCAAAGGCCACGGCGCGCAGCACCAGGCGCCGCTGCGCACCGGGGGCAGGCACTGTCCCCACCGCGCAGTTCCGCGCACCGACAGCCCGGCCATATAGGACAGATAAAACGGCACCATTGGCAGGATGCAGGGCGACAGGAATGACAGCAGCCCGGCCAGCACCGCGCCGCCGAATGTGATCTCCAGCATCGCCTCCTCCCCGAAGCGCTGCCTTGCCGATTTGGCAAAGTTACATTAGCATATGTTAATCCTTATATCAGTCAATCCCAGATCAGCCCATATCAGATTGTCACCATGGCCCGCATCCTCGCCCCCATCCTGCTGTTTCTGGCTTCGGCCATCACAGGCCCCGCCATGGCCGCAGATCTGCAACTGCTGATGTTCGAACAGCCGGGCTGCATCTATTGCGCGCGCTGGAACGCGGAAATCGCACCCGAATACCCCAAGACCGCCGAAGGCCAGGCCGCCCCGCTGCGGCGGCTGCAGCTGCGCGATCCGCTGCCCGCTGATGTCACCCTCGTGTCGCCGCCGGTCTTCACCCCGACCTTTGTCCTGACCGAGGGCGGGGCAGAACTTGCGCGGATCGAAGGCTATCCCGGCGAAGATTTCTTCTGGCCGCTTCTGGGCCAGATGCTGGCCCGCGCCGAACCGGCGCCGAACTGACGCGCCGGAACCGCAATCGGCCCGAAATCTTGCGGTTTTGCGCGGTTTTGGTTGCGGCAGGGCCAGTGGTGCGACAAGAAGGGCCCACTGCAGACAGGGTCTTTTGCATTGGGCGAAATGGACATTGCCCGAAAAAGCTGATGACAGGGCCGCCCTTGATCTGGTCGGGCTGGTTGGTCAGGCGAATGAGGCGGCGAATTTCCTCAAGGCGCTTGGCCATGACGGACGGCTGACCATCCTGTGTCATCTGCAGTCCGGCCCCAAAAGCGTGACCGAGCTTGAAAATCTTCTGTCATCGCGTCAGGCTGTGGTCAGCCAGCAACTTGCCCGCCTGCGACTGGAGGGGCTTGTCAGCGCGCGACGCGAAGGACAGGCGATCTATTACTCGCTTCTCGATCCCAAGGTCGAAGCAACGATCACGCTGCTGGCCAGACTGTTCGGCAAACCGGCCTGAGACCGGCGCCGGTTCTGCGTCTTCGCCACGCCCGCATCCGGGCGCCAGGGCGACAAACGGGAGGAAAGAGGATGGAAACGCTGCCATTTGGCGCCCTTGCCGCCTTCGTGGGTCTGGCAGGCGGCATCGTGCTGGGGCTTGCGGCCCGTCTGGGCGAGTTCTGCACCCTCGGCGCGCTGGAAACCGCAATCTATGGCAAGGATCAGACCCGGCTGCGGATCTGGGGCATCGTGCTGGCGGTGGCGGTTCTGGGCACCCAGTTCGGCGCCCTGGCCGGGCTGATTGATCTGGGGGGCAGCGCCTATCACAGCATCGCCTGGAATCCTCTGGCCTCGGTCTTTGGCGGGCTGGTGTTCGGCTATGGCATGGCACTGGCGGGGAACTGCGGCTTTGGCGCCTTGGTGCGCTTTGGCGGCGGCGATCTGCGCGCGATGGTCATTGTCGTGGTCATGGGGATTGCGGGCTTCGTCGCCCTGTCCGGCCCGCTGGCGCCGCTGCGGGTGGCGCTGTTTCCACAGCCCGATGCCACCGGGCCACAGGGCATCGTGCATGATCTTGGGCTGATCGGGATTCCCGCAACCGTCACCATCACCGCCATCGGGCTGGCCTGCCTGATCTGGGGCCTGTCCCATGCGCCCCTGCGGCGCAATCCCCGCATGATGGGGTGGGCTGTCGCGGCGGGGCTGTCGGTGGTCTGGTGTTTTGCGGGCACCTCCTGGCTGTCCGATGCAAGCCTGGGCGCCGTTGCTGTCGAGGGGCCTTCGTTCACCGCCCCGGTCGGCCGCACGCTGATCTTTCTGATGACGGCCACGGCCGGCGGCATCACCTTTTCCGTCGGTTCGGTCGTGGGGGTGATGGCCGGTGCGCTGATCGGGTCGATGATCCGGGGCCTGTTCCGCTGGGAGGCCTGCGAAGACCCGCGCGAGCTGGGGCGCCAGGTCGGTGGCGCCGTTCTCATGGGCATTGGCGGCGTGGTCGCCATGGGGATTCAGTGGGCCAGGGTGTGACGGGCTTTGCCGCGCTCGCCTGGTCCGGCCCGGTGACGCTGGTGGCCATCGGGCTGGGCGCCTGGATCGGGCTGCGCCAGCTGATCGGGGGCTTTCAGCCGGAATGACCGCCTGCTAACCCTGCAGCGGCACGACGCGATCCGCAAACCCCGCCTCCGCCGCCCGATGCGAGGCCATCAGAATCGCCGCATCGGGCAGCATGCGGCGGATGCCCTGCAACACAAGCGCCGCCGTCGCCTCATCCAGCCCTTCGGTCGGCTCGTCCAGCAACAGCAGCTGCGGCCTGCGCAGCAGCGCGCGGGCCAGCGCCAGCCGCCGCCCTTCGCCACCGGAAAGCCCCTCGCCGCGCGGCCCGATCTGCAGCGCCAGCCCACCCCGCCCCGCGATCACCGGCGCCAGACAGACAGCCTCCAGCACCGCCATCATCTCCGCCTCTGTCGCGTCAGGCTTGGCCAGCCGCAGCGCCTCGGCCACGCTGCCCGCCATCAGGGCATGGCGCTGCGACACCAGGGTAACAGACTGGCGCAGCGCGGTTTCCGGCCAGTCCTGCACCGGGCGGCCCAGAACGAGGATCTGCCCCGCCGCCACCGGATGCAATCCGGCAATCGCCAGCAACAGCGTCGATTTGCCTGATCCGCTCGGGCGCCGGCTTCGGGGGGAGCCACGGTTGTCAGCCGGGGCGCCAAACCTGCTGATCAAACCCGCGCAGAACCCGGCCGATGGGTGCCCGGGCGCAGCAGTGTCAGATCCCGCAGCTGCGTGTCCCGGAACTCCACGACCACAACAGGCGTGGGCATGGCCAATGGCGCACCCCCCTGAAGATCGCGCTGCACCCGCCGCGCAGCTTCGGCCATGCGCCCCAGATCGGCCACCGCCCGCCGCAGCGGATGCAGCGTTTCCCCCAGTGCGAGCGCCGCAAACACCGCAAGCGCCGCAAATGCGGGCGCCAGATCGCCCGCCTGAACTCGTCAGCAGCGCCCAGATGCAGGGCAACTCCGCCACCACAAGCACCATCAGGGCCGAAACCGCCGCCCCTGCCCGCCGCTCGATCCGGTCCAGCCTGTGCCGGTCTGCCACCCGGCGCCGCTCGGCCTCCTGTACCAGCGCGGCCTGCGCCGCCAACCGGCCATGGGTCGCCAGATCGCGCCGGGCGCGGATCAGATCCACCAGTCGGCTGCGGCAGGCCTGTGCCGCCTGTTCGGCCCGGCGCGACAGCGGCACCGCCCGGCGCGCCGCCAGTGCCAGGATCACCGCCGCCCCTGCCAGACAGGCCAACAGAACCCAAAGGGCGATCTTCAGCCCCACAAACACCCAAAGCCCCGCAAAAACAATGCCCTGCGCCAGCATCCCCGACAGCAGCGGCAGGATCAGCCGCAGCGACACACCATCCAGCGCATCTACATCGGCGGTCAGCCGGTTCAGCGCCTGTGCCCCGCGCAAGCGCACCATCCGGCCATAGGGGGCCACCAACTGCGCCGCCAGCAGCCGCAGGCGCAGGGTTTCCAGCGCAAGCAGGGTGGCATCATGGGTCAGCAACCGCTCGCCATAGCGGGCGGCGGCCCGGCTCAGCGCCAGCAGCCGCACCATGGCCGAAGGCCGGAACACATCGAACACCGCCCCCATCCCGGCCAATCCCGCGGCGGCGGCAGCCGTGATGAACCAGCCCGAAAGGCCCAGCAAACCCACCCCCATCAGCAGCACCGCCAGCCCCAGCAAGGCCCCGCGCAGCAGCGCCCGCCGCTGATCGCGCAGCACCAACCCGAAGATGCTCCAAAGCGCCCTCATGCCGCAGCCTCCAGCCGGATGATCCGGCCCATACGCGCCGCCAGCGCCATGTCATGCGTTGCCACAACCAGCGTCGCCCCCCGCGCAGCCTGCGCCAGCAGGCCCTCGGTCACAATTTCGGCGGTGGCGGCATCCAGATCGGCGGTCGGCTCATCCGCCAGTATCACATCCGGCGCACCATGAATGGCCCGCGCCAACGTCAGCCGCCGTGCCTCGCCCCCCGACAGGCCACCCCCGGTTTCACCCAGCCGGGTGTTCAATCCATCGGGCAGCGCCTGCACCACATCCTGAACCGCCGCCGCACGCAGGGCAGGCGCCAGATCACCCGCCCGCCCCATGGCCAGATTGCTGCGCAGGCTTGCATTGAGGAAATGCGGCGCCTGCGGCATCCACCCGATCCGCGCACGCCAGCCATCGGCCGTTGCATCATCCAGCGGCAGGCCCGCCACCAGAACCTGCGATGCCGACACCGGCAGAAGCCCGGCCATCAGCCGCAGCACCGTGGTCTTGCCCGCCCCCGAAGGCCCCACCAGCGCAACAGACTCGCCCGCGGCAATGTCGATCAGCGGCAACACCCGGCCATCAGGCATCGTCACCCCCGAAAGGCGGATCGTCGCAGGCCCGGCCAGGGGTTCTGACCACGCGCCCTGCCCCGGCAGATCCGGGGTTTCCGCCGCCTGCCACTGCGCCAGATCGGCCGCCACAGCCAGGGCCGCCGCCCGGTCATGCCAGGCCGCCGCCAGATCGCGCAGGGGCTGATAGAACTCGGGCGCCAGCAACAGCAGAAACATTCCCGCCGTCGCCGATAACGGCACGCCCCATGCCCCGAACTGCACCGCATCCAGCAAGGAAAAGCCCACATAAACCGCAACCATGGCCACACCGATGGCCGCAAACAGCTCCAGCACGGTGGAAGACAGGAACGCGATGCGCAGCACCGCCATGGTGCGCTGCCGCAGATCCCGCGCCTGCGCCGCAAACCCCTCCATCACAGGTTCCGCCGCGCCCAACAGCCGAATATCCGCCAGCGCCGCCAGCCGTTCGATCAGCAGATCGTTCAGGCTGCCGATCTCGGCCATCTGCCGGGCACTGGCATCCTTTGCCGCCATGCCCACCAGCGCCATGAAAACCGGGATCAGCGGCCCCGAGACCAGAAGCACCAGCCCCACCGCCCAGGAATACCAGAACGCCAGCGCAAGAATGACAAGCGGCACCATCGCCACCCGCGCCCGCGCCGGGGCATAGCGGGTGACATAGGGCTGCAGCAGATCCAGCTTTTCCACCGCAAGTGCCGCCACCGCCCCTGCCCCGCCAAAGGCGGTATCTTCGGCCCGGCGGCTTTCCCGCAGGATGATCTGGCGACGGTTTTCTGCCAGTATCGCCTCTGCTGCAAGCTGCGCCTGCCGGTCAGCCAGAAGTCCCAGCCCGGCCCGGATCAGACCCAAAGCCGCAAACATCCCTGCCGATTGCCAGGCCACAACGGCCCGCCCCTCCACCAGCCCCCCCAAGGCATGGGCGATCACCGCCGCCTGCGCAGGCCGGATCAGCGCGGCCAGCGCCGAAATCCACGCGGCACGCCGCAGCCTGTTTCACCGGCTGCAACAGCCGGTCCAATGCTGCGGCCTCTGCCTGCTTCACCGCCATACCCTGCCCCAAAGCTGTATTCCAGATGCCGGATATAACCGCTTTCACGCGGCGCGACCTGATCCAGATCAGATCGCGACAAAATGCAGCAACGGGCGGGATCGGGTTGTCCTGCGTAAACCTCTTGCCCCACAGATGATCGCCCGCCCGGCAATCAACCCCATCTCAACCAAAATACCGGGCAAGACAGGCTTGCCCGGCACAAGGTGGCTGCGCCCGAAACGGGCGGCAGCGGATCAGAACGGGCTATCGGGGAAATAGAACCGTTCCGCATTTTCTTGTGTCACAAGGGTAGAGCCGATGATGAACCGGCCATAAACCGGCGTATCCGACACAAAGCGCAGCGCCGTCATCTCGATCGCGGCCGAAATCTGGGCAGGCGGATAGGTCACGTTCACCGGGATCTGCTTGTCGCCATCCATGATCCGCTTGATGATTTCCTTCATGCCGGCACCGCCGACGATCCACATCTCATCCTCGCGGCCGGCCTGGGCAATGGCTTCCATCACCCCCAGCGCCATATCGTCATCTGCCGCCCAGACCGCGTCGATCTTGGGGTGTTTCGACAGGAAATCCTGCATCACGGTAAAGGCATCATCGCGGTTCCAGTTGCCATGCTGCATGTCGACGATCTCGATCCCCGACCCCTCGATGGCTTTCTGGAACGAGTCGACCCGTTCGTTATCCAGCGTGGTGGGGATGCCGCGCAGCACAACGATCTTGGCGCCCGACGGCAGATTGGCCTTGAAATATTCACCAGCCACCTGCCCGAAAGCGGTATTGTCACCCGCCACATACAGATCCTCGATCCCCGGCTGCGACAGGCCGCGATCCACCACCGTCACCCATTTGCCCGCATCCTTCACCGCCTTCACCGGCCCGGTGAGCGGTTCGGATTCGAAGGGCAGCACCACCAGACCGTCGATGTTGCGCGTGGCCAGCATATCCTCCAGATCATCCACCTGCTTGCCCGGCTCGCCCGCCGTGGCCAGCACGAAATCCAGCTGCGGATAGGTGGCCTCAAGCCGCTCGATGGTCTGCTGGGCGTGCCAGTTCAGCCCACCCATGAAGCCATGCGTGGCCGAGGGGATCGACACGCCGATCACGAATGTCTTGTCCTGCGCCACGGCCCCGGTGGCCAGGCTGACCCCAAGGGCCAGTGCGGCGGTTGCGCCAAAGAAATCTCTGCGTTTCATGGTCTTCCTCCCTTTGCGCCGCCCTCCCCGGCGGCGGATGGTTACCGCCCTTCGGCGGATGACTTCCCGCGTTGCAGCACAACGGCGAGCACGATGATGACGCCCTGGATCGCGCCGTTCAGATAGGGCGATACGAGGTCGGCAAGGTTCAGGATATTGTCGATCAGGCTGAGGATCAGCACGCCCACCACCGTGCCCCAGACCCGGCCATAGCCGCCCTTCAGCGCGGTGCCCCCGATGATGACGGCGGCAATCGCCTCCAGCTCCCACAGCAGGCCGGTGGACCCCGAGGCCGAGCCAAGGCGCGGCACATAAAGGATGGTGGCCAGCCCCACCAGCAGACCAAGCGCAACATAGGTCCACAGCTGCATCCGCTCGACCTTGACGGCCGAATAGCGCGCCACCTTGTCATTCGACCCGATCGCCTCGCAATACCGCCCGAACCGGGTGTGGCGCATGGCGATTTCGCCCGCCACAGCGACCACCGCAAAGACGATGATCGGCCAGGCGATGCCGAAGATGCCGCCGTAATAGACCGGGCGATAGAACTGCCGCGCCTCGAAATCGAGGCTGAGCGTGCCCCCATCGGCAATCCAGGTCACCAGGCTGCGGAAAATGCCCATGGTGCCCAGCGTCACGATGAAAGGCTCGATCCCCGCGCGCGTAATCAGCAGGCCATTGCCAAGACCCGCCAGCAAACCCACCAGCAAGGCCACCGCCATGCCCGCCAGCACCAGCGGAATACCGATGCCCAGCGTGGGCAGCATGGCGTTCATCGCCATGATCATCATCCCGGCGATGAAGGCGGCCATCGACCCCACCGAAAGATCCAGCCCGCCCGAGGTGATGACGAAAGTCATGCCCACGGCGATCATGCCGATAAAGGCGGATCGGGCCAGAACATTGGTGATATTGCCCGCCGACAGGAAGTTGTCGTTCAGAAACGCCCCCAGAACGATCAGCAGCACAAGGGCCGCCAGCGGCCCGGTGGTGGACAGCGAAAGCTTAGGCATCAGCAGGGGCCTTTTCATCTGCGACAGTTTCTGTTGTGCCCATGACCAGCCGCACCACGGCGGTTTCACTGATCGCAGCGCCGTCCAGCACGCCCGCCACACGGCCCTGCCGCATGACCAGCACCCGGTCGGACAGGCCAAGAATTTCGGGCATGTCAGAGGATATGACGATAACGCTCAGCCCCTCGCGGGCCAGCCGGTCTATGAAATGGTAGATCTGGCTCTTTGTGCCGATGTCGATGCCGCGCGTCGGTTCATCAATGATGACGATTTCGGGCTCTGGCAGCATGGTTTTCGCCAGCAGCAGCTTTTGCTGATTGCCGCCCGACAGATTGCCCACCGCCATATCCCGGCTGGGCGCGCGGATGTCGAAATCGCTGATCGCCTGGGTCAGCGCGGCCTCTTCGGCGGGGCGCGAGATCAGCGCGCCGCCAAACCGGGCCAGCGTCGACAGCGTCAGGTTTTCGCGCAGGGTCTTGGCCAGCAGCAGGCCGCGTTCCTTGCGGTCTTCGGTCAGATAGGCAATCCGGTGATGCGCCGCATCCGAAAGGTTGCGGATGCTGACCGGCACGCCATTGCGGCGGATCTGCCCGTCATGCGGCCGCAGCCCCACAAGCCCTTCGGCCAGTTCGGTACGCCCCGCCCCCACCAGCCCCGAAATCCCCAGAACCTCGCCCCGCCGCAGGCTCAGGCTGATACCCTGCACCAGCGGCGGCACGGCGAAATCTTCCACCTCCAGCACCACGGGGCCGAAATCGGCGCGGCGCGGCGGAAAGATATCGTTCAGGTCACGCCCCACCATGGCCGTTGCCATGCCATCTTCGGTCAGCTCGCCCCGCAGCGCCCGCCGCACCACGGCGCCATCGCGCAAAACGGTGATCCGGTCGGCCAGATGGCTGATCTCTTCCAGCCGGTGCGAGGTATAGAGCAGCGCCACCCCCGCAGCCCGCAGCTTGTCGATCATGCGGAACAGCACCTCAACCTCGCGATGCGTCAGCACCGCAGAAGGTTCATCCATGATCAGCACCCGCGCCTTGCGGCCAAGCGCCTTGGCAATTTCCACCATCTGGCGATCCGATACCGCCAGATCGCGGATGCGCGCATCGGGGCTGACCGGGCAATCCAGCTGATCCAGCAGCGCCTGCGCCCCCGCCCGCATCGCCTTGTGATCCAGAAACAGCCCGCCCATCTCGCGGCCCAGCCAGATATTGTCGGCCACGGTCAGATCGGGCGCCAGATTGAATTCCTGATGGATCACCACAACGCCCTGCGCCTCGGCGGCCGCGCCACTGTGATATTGCGCGGGCTTGCCATCCAGCAGCACGCCGCCCGATGTCGGCTCCAGATAGCCACCCAGGATCTTCATCACGGTGGATTTTCCGGCGCCGTTTTCCCCGATCAGCGCGTGAACCTCGCCCGCGTGCAGCGCAAAGTCGATGCCATGCAGGATTTCGATCGGGCCAAAGCTCTTGCGCACATCCCGCAGTTCCAGAACGGCGGTCATAGCCTGACCCAGCCGGAATTGCGCCGCGCCGATTGCACGCAGGCCTCGACAAAGCGCATCCCCTTCAACCCGTCGGCCAGCGTGGGATAGATCACCCCCTCTGGCGCAGGCAGGCCCGCCTGATGCGCCCGGATCGCCCGTGCCGCTTCGGTATAGATCGTGGCGAAAGCCTCCAGATAGCCTTCGGGATGCCCCCCCGGAATACGGCTGACCCGCTGCGCCTCGGGGCCCACCCCGGCGCCATTGCGCGTCAGCAGCCGCTTGGGTTCGCCAAAGGGGGTGAACCACAGCTGGTTGGGGTTTTCCTGCCCCCAGTCCAGCCCGCCCTTGTCGCCATAGATCCGCAGCCGCAGCCCGTTTTCATGGCCCGGTGCCACCTGGCTGGCCCACAGCATCCCCTTAGCCCCGCCCGCATAGCGCAGCATCACATGGGCATTGTCATCCAGCGCCCGCCCCGGCACGAAGGATGACGTATCGGCGGCAAGCTGTTCCGGCTCCATCCCCGAAACGAAGGCCGCCAGATTATAGGCATGGGTGCCGATATCCCCCAGCGCACCGCCCAGGCCGGACCGTGCCGGATCGGTGCGCCATTCCGCCTGCTTGTTATGCACCTCCTGCGTCAGCCAGTCCTGCACATATTCCACCTGCACCAGCCGGATCGCCCCCAGATCCCCGCGCGCCACCATCGCGCGGGCCTGCCGGATCAGCGGATAGCCCGTGTAATTATGCGTCAGGATGAACAGCGCATTGGCGCTTTCGGCGGCTTTCGCCAGCTTCTTTGCCTCGGCCATGGTGGCGGTCAGCGGCTTGTCGCAGATCACATGGACGCCGCGCTTCAGAAACTCGATGGCCGGGCCTGCGTGCATATGGTTGGGGGTGACAATCGCCACCGCCTCGATCCCGTCCGCCCGCCGCGCCTCACGCTGTGCCATCTGGCGGAAATCGGCATAGCTGCGCGCGATCCCCAGCTCTGCCGCCGAAGCCTGCGCCCGGACCGGATCGGAAGACAGCGCCCCCGCCACCAGGCTGAACGCCCCGTCCAGCCGCGCGGCGATGCGATGCACCGCGCCGATAAAGGCGCCCTGGCCGCCACCCACCATGCCCAGACGGATCGGTTCCATCATGCCTCCAGCCCCAGCATCCGGCGGTTGGCGGCACGATCGGTGCCCGCCCCCGCGAAATCGTCAAACGCCTTTTCGGTGACGCGGATGATATGCGCCTGCACGAATTCCGCCCCTTCTCGCGCCCCGTCCTCGGGATGTTTCAGGCAGCATTCCCATTCCACCACGGCCCAGCCGTCAAAGCCGTATTGCGTCAGCTTGGAAAACACGCCGCCGAAATCCACCTGCCCGTCACCAAGCGACCGGAACCGCCCGGCGCGGTTCACCCAAGACTGGAACCCGCCATAAACCCCCTGCCGCCCCGTCGGGTTCAGCTCAGCATCCTTGACGTGGAACATGCGGATACGGTCGTGGTAGATGTCGATGTTCTGCAGATAGTCCAGGTGCTGCAGAACGTAATGTGATGGGTCGTACAGCATATTGGCCCGGGCATGGTTGCCGGTGCGTTCCAGAAACATCTCATAGCTGATGCCATCATGCAGGTCTTCGCCGGGGTGGATTTCATAACAGATATCCACGCCCTGATCTTCGGCATGATCCAGAATCGGGCGCCAGCGGCGGGCAAGCTCGTCGAACGCCTCTTCCACCAGCCCGGCCGGGCGCTGTGGCCAAGGATAGATGTAAGGCCAGGCCAGCGCCCCGGAAAATGACGCCATGGCCGAAAGCCCCAGGCGGCGCGACGCGGTCAGCGCCTTGGTCACCTGATCCACCGCCCATTCCTGCCGCGCCTTCGGGTTGCCGCGCACGGCGGGCGCCGCAAAGCCATCAAACGCCACATCATAAGCCGGATGCACCGCCACCAGCTGGCCCTGCAGATGGGTGGAAAGCTCGGTGATCTCCACCCCGTTTTCGGCAGCCACACCGCGCAGCTCATCGCAGTAATCCTGCGAGGCGGCGGCCTTCTCCAGATCGAACAGACGCGCATCCCAGCTGGGCAGCTGCACCCCGCGATAGCCGCAACCGGCAGCCCATTTCGTGATGGCGGCAAAGGAATTGAACGGCGCCCCCTCCCCTGCGAATTGCGCAAGAAAAAGGCCAGGGCCTTTGATCGTTCGCATCAACTCCTCCCAAAGTCTGGCGAATGTAATCGGTTGCATTGAAGATAGAACTGCAATGTAATCGGTTGCAAGATAAATCTGCGACCCTTTACCCGATTGAGCGACGCTGCCCTGCAGCGTAAGAGGGGGCATGAAACACGACAGGCCGAAAATCAGCGATGTTGCCCGGATGGCGGGGGTCTCCACCGCCACGGTCAGCCGAACCCTGTCCAATCCCGGGCTGGTCAGCGAAGACACCCGCGCCGCCGTTCAGGCCGCGGTCGAGGCCACGGGATACCGTCCCAATCTGGCGGCCCGCAATCTGCGCCACCGGCGGACGGGGGGAATTGTGGCTTTGGTGCCAAACCTCGCCAACCCGTTCTTTTCACAGATCCTTTCCGGCATCGCCTCGGTTCTTGGCCCGGCGGGCTATAACCTGCTGATCGCCGATACCCGCGTGGCGGGCGCCGAAACCCTGCTGGATTATGCCGAACCGTCACGCGCCGACGGTCTCATCATCCTGGATGGCACGCTGCCCGCCGATGCGCTGCAAGGCCGCGTCCCGGTGGTGGAGGCCTGCGAATGGGTGCCCGGCCTGCCCGCGCCCCGCGTGAAGATCGACAACCGCGCCGCCGCCGGGATGGCGATCAACCATCTGGCAGATCTGGGCCACCAGCGCATTGGCCATGTGGCAGGCCCGCGCGGCAACGTTCTGACAGAGGCCCGGCTGGGCGGCACGCAGGATACCCTGCGCGACCGTGGCCTGCCCTTTCCCGCATCGGCGCTTTATCCCGGTGACTTTTCGCTGGAATCGGGCCGCGATGCCGCCATGCTCTGGCTGGCGCAGTCGGCCGATACCCGGCCCACGGCGCTGTTCCTGGCCTCGGATGCCATGGCCTGCGGCTTTATCGGCGAGGTGCAGCGCCATGGGCTGGTGGTGCCGCGCGATGTATCGGTGGTGGGCTTCGATGATATCGAACTGATCGCCCATATCTCGCCGCCGCTGACCACGATCCGCCAGCCGCGCACCGCCCTGGGCCGGGTGGCCGCCGAACGGCTGCTGGCTGTGCTGGCAGGCCAGATCAGCCCGGATGATACCATCCTGCCTGTTGAACTGGTGATCCGCAGCAGCACCGCCCGCCCGAAATGAAACAGCCCGGAACGCGGTAAACGCTCCGGGCTGGATCTGCGATGGGGGGGCGGTTCAGACCGCCACCTGGTCCTTGCCGCGCAACCGGCTGAACAGCCCCAGCACGAACACGAAGAACACCGGCACAAAGAAGATCGCCAGTACCGTGGCCGCCACCATGCCACCGATCACCCCGGTGCCGATGGCATTCTGGCTGGCCGCCGAAGGCCCGGTGGCAATCGCCAGCGGCACAACGCCCATGGTGAAGGCCAGCGAGGTCATCAGGATCGGCCGGAACCGCAGCTTTGCGGCCTCTACCGCCGCGTCGATCAGGCTGCGGCCACCCGCCTGCAGCTCTTTCGCGAATTCCACGATCAGAATGGCGTTCTTCGCTGAAAGACCGATGATCGCAATCAGACCCACCTTGAAATACACGTCATTCGGCATGTCGCGCAGCATCACGGCCACCACGCAACCCAGAATCCCCAGCGGCACCACCAGCATCACCGAAAGCGGGATCGACCAGCTTTCATAAAGCCCCGACAGCAGCAGGAACACAAACAGGATCGACATCGCAAACAGGATGGTCGATTGCGCCCCCGACTGGATCTCTTCCAGCGATTGCCCCGTCCATTCAAAGCCGAAACCGGGCGGCAGCTGCCCCGCCAGCCGTTCCATCTCGGCCATGGCATCGCCGGAACTGTAGCCCGGCGCCGCCTGCCCCGAAAGCCGCACGGCGGAATAGCCATTATAGCCCACCACCTGTGAAGGCCCCATCTGCCATTCCACCGTGGCGAAGGACGAGAAGGGCACCATGCCGCCATTGGCATTGCGCACCGACAGCTCCAGAATATCTTCGGCCTGCATCCGCGCGCTGTCATCGGCCTGCAGCACGACACGCTGCAATTTGCCATTGTTCGGGAAATCGTTCACATAGGCCGACCCCAGATATTGCGACACCGTGCCGTTGATATCGGCAAAGGTCACGCCAAAGGTATTGGCCTTTTCGCGGTCGATCACCACCTGCACCTGTGCGGCGGCGGGCATCCCTTCGGGGCGCAGCCCCACGATGATGCCGCCCTCGGCCGCCGCCCCCATGATCTGGCCCATGGCCGCCTGCAGCGCCTGCTGGCCCAGCCCCGCCCGATCCTGCAACCGGAACGAAAAACCACCCGTGGCCCCAAAGCCCGGAATGGCAGGCGGCGACAGCGCAAAAGCCCGCGCATCCTTCAGCCCGAAAAGCTGCATATTGGCGGCCATCGCGATATCTTCGGCCGATTGCGCCCGTTCGGCCCAGTCTTTCAGCGTGACGAACATCAGCCCCGCATTGGTGCCCTGCCCCGAAAAGCTGAAGCCCCGGATCGACACCACATTTTCCACCGCCTCATTGGCCATGAACACATCGGAAATCTGCGCCAGTGCCGCATCCGTCCGGTTCGCCGCCGAGGTGGCCGGGGTCTGGATATCGGCGATGATATAGCCCTGATCCTCGTTCGGCAGGAAACTGGTGGGCAACCGCAGAAAGCCCATGGCGGTTGCCGCCACGATCACCAGATAGACCACCATCATCAGCACGGCCCGGCGCGACACCAGCGCCACCCCCCGGCTGTAGCGTTCGGTCAGCCGGTCGAAGGCCCGGTTGAACCAGCCGAAGAAGCCGCGCTTTTCATGATGCCCCTTGATCGGCTTCAGGAAGGTTGCGCACAGCGCAGGCGTCAGCGTCAGCGCCAGGAAGGCCGAGAACAGGATAGACACCACCATGGTCAGCGCGAACTGGCGATAGATGATGCCCGTGGCCCCCGGAAAGAACGCCATGGGAATGAACACCGCCGCCAGAACCAGCGTGATGCCGATGATGGCCCCGGTGATCTGGCCCATGGCCTTCTGCGTCGCCTCTTTCGGCCCCAGCCCTTCCTGCGCCATGATCCGTTCGACGTTCTCGATCACCACGATGGCGTCATCGACCAGAATCCCGATGGCCAGAACCATCGCGAACATGGTCAGCACGTTGATCGAAAAGCCCGCCACCAGCATCACCGAAATGGTGCCCAGCAGGGCGATCGGCACCACGATCGTGGGGATCACCGTATAGCGGAAATTCTGCAGGAACAGGAACATCACCACGAAAACCAGAACCATGGCCTCGATCAGCGTATGCACCACCTTTTCAATCGACGCCTCCACAAAGGGCGAGGTGTCATAGGGAATGTCGTAGCGCAGACCGCCGGGGAAGAAGCGCGACAGCTCGTCCATCTTCGCCTCGATGGCCCCCGATGTCGCCATGGCATTGCCGGTGGAGGACAGCTGCACCCCGATGGCCGCCGTCGGCTGATTGTTCAGCTGCGTGGCAAAGGCATAGTTTTCCGAACCGATCTCCACCCGCGCCACATCCGACAGCCGCACCAGCGACCCGTCGGGATTGGCGCGCAGAACGATGCGTTCGAATTCCTCGATGCTGCTCAGCTGGCCCTTGATCAGCACACTGGCCGTCAGCTGCGTGGTCAGCGGATTGGGGTCCGCCCCGATGGCACCCGCCGCCACCTGCGCATTCTGCGCCCGGATCGCGGCCAGCACATCTGCCGTCGTCAGGTTAAGCCCGGTCATCTTGGCCGGATCAATCCAGATCCGCAGCGCCCGTTCGGCCGAAAACACCTGCGCCGAACCCACACCGTCGATCCGCCGGATTTCACCCACGACGTTGCGGTTGATGTAATCGCCCAGCTCCGACGCATCCAGCCTGCCATCCTCGGAGGTCAGCGAGACCACCATCAGAAAGCCTGCGCCCGCCTCTTCCACCTGGATGCCCTGATCCACCACCGCCTGCGGCAGCAACGGTTCCACCCGGCGGACGGCATTCTGCACATCCACCTGTGCCGCCGCCGTATCGGTGCCCGGGGCGAAGGTTGCGGTGATCGACACCGCGCCCGAGGCGCTGGCCGAGGATTCGAAATACAGCATTCCGTCAACGCCGTTCAGCTCTTCCTCGATGGGCTGGGCGACGCTGCGAAAAATCTCTTCCGGCGTGGCGCCAGTATAGATCGTGCTGACCGAAATCTGCGGCGGCGCCACGTTGGGATATTGCGCAACCGGCAGCTGTGGCAGGGCCACCAGCCCCGCGATGATGATGAAGATCGAAATGACCCAGGCCAGAACCGGGCGCAGAATAAAGAATTGTGCCATCAGCTTGCGTTCCTCAGTTGGCCGCGGCCTGCGGCGCCTGCCAGGGCTCCGGCACCACCACCGCATCGGGGATCATCTTCTGCGCCCCTTCCACCACCACCTTGTCGCCGGGCTCCAGCCCGCTTTCCACGATCCAGGTCGCACCGACAGAGGTGCCCAGCACCACGGGGCGGGCCTGAACCTTGTTTTCCGCGCCGATCACATAAACCATGGCATTGCCCTGCGCATCACGCTGCACCGCCATCTGCGGCACGGAAAGCGCATCCCTGCGGATCGCCTGTTCAACGGCAACGCGCACATACAGCCCCGGCAGCAGATCGCCCGCACTGTTCGGAAACTCGCCCCGCGAGCGTCACCCCGCCCGGTCAGCGCATCCACCGTCGCCCTCGGAAAACAGTCGGGCCAGCCACTTCATTGATATATTCCAAACCGTCATCAGCGCCCAGCAGCCGCATCTGCGCCTCGTTCGGGGCGGTTGCCACCAGTTCACCCGCCGCCAGCGCCCGCCGCAGCTTCAGCAGCGCCGAAGACGATTGCGTGAAATCCACATAAACCGGGTCCAGCTGCTGGATCGTGGCCAGAACTTCGGTCTGCGCCGAGACCAGCGCCCCTTCTGTCACCAGCGCGCGGCCGATCACCCCTGAAATCGGCGCCGTCACCTCGGTATAATCCAGGTTCAGCTTCGCTTCGGCCAGGGCGGCTTCGGCAATCGTCACATCCATACTTGCGCTCGGCATCAGGTGGTGGCCTGTTTTCCCAGATCGACATGGCAGGTGATGTGCGGAATCCCGCAGCTGCTGTGCCCGGCGTTCCTGATCGCGCGCATTCATCTGCGCCGCCCGCGCCTTGGCCAGCGCGCCTTCGGCACTGGCCACCCGCACGCGGTATTGCGCCGGGCTCGACGCGGTATAGCGCCTACTCGCCTCCGCCTTCACGATGCCCGCCTGGTGAACACCCGCTCCAGCACGATACCGCTGATGCGCGGCCGCACTTCGGCCTGCCGCGTCGCGGAGACCCGGCCCGGCAGCTCATTGATGACCGGCAGCGGCATCGGTGTCATTTCAACAAAGCTGACGGCCGCAGGCGGCATCTCGCCCTGCTGCGCCAGCACAGCCGGTGCAACAAGGCCAAAAGACACGGCGATCACGCTGGAAAGAAGAAGCTGTTTCATAAAGGGCCCGTCGTCAGGAGGTCGGAGGAGTGGTGTCAGAGGGGCTGGCCGTCATCAGCCAGCCGATATCTTGCAAGATCTGGTCCCGCTGCGCAGGCGGGAAGCTGTGAAAGCCGAAATATTCCATCGACATCAGACCATAGGCCGCCAGATAGGCCAGC